>CAYXXK010000028.1:0-35044 GCA_964469045.1 uncultured Klebsiella sp. | reverse complement strand
ATTGAACACCACACCCCATGCAATTGCATGGGGTGTGGTGTTTTGTTGTGTGATGTCGTTTGAATGCGTTTAGGGCAGCATACGTAGTGCATGGTGCTTTGTGATGATGCATGACAAATTGGCATTACACTATGGAAGAATAAATGTGAAGTGAGGATAATTATGCGTATAGCGGAAGTAGACGAATATATAACAGCAGAACCAGAACCAAAGCGTTCTACCTTGATGTTAGTGCGAAACATGATTCATGAGATTGTGCCAGAGGCGACAGAAGTTATGAGCCATGGGGTGCCAATGTTTGTATTCAAAGGCAAAAAGTTTGCAGGTATTGCGGCATTTAAGAAACATCTTGTATATGCCCCGCAAAGTAGTACTGTATTGAGCCAGTGTACAGATGAGTTGGCAGGATTTATAGTCTCGAAAGCTTCTTTTCAATTTGCAGTGGATACACCACTCCCACGCACGTTACTCGAACGAGTGATAGCCGTGCGGTTGGCTGAAATCGAGAAGTAGACTTAATCAGCAAATATCCTGCGATTGTGAGCGCGCTAGTGCATGCCGTACTCCGACATATTCCGATGTGACTGGTGCGCATGGCTGAGGACATCTCTGATAGAAGATCTGGGCCATGCACGACCAAGTCTCAATTGTAGTGCTAGACGATGATAATCCACCCTGAAGCATTGGCATGTAAGAAGCGGAGTGGATCTGGCCATTCATATCCTGAGTCGGATTATGAAACATGCTAAGGCTGAAGGTTCTGAAGGGATGACTGCTGTGCTGGGAGAATGCATCTTGGATCCATATATAGGATGCCATACCAATCGCTTTGGGGGTGTTTTTGTTGTATGCTCATATTGATCGATACACAGTACTACTCGATATCGTAGTGTGCAGTGCTGCGTATGAAGGACAAACAAAATCACGAGCGGACACCTACGTACATGCATAAACTGAAACAATTGAATGTGATGTGTCTGGTATTGAATAGATTAAGGTATGTCTTCAGTGCGGATGTATGTTGAAGAGATAGAACTCGTTGGGATCAAATGGTGAAATAGAGTATAGGCAGACTGAGTGAATTCATACATGCATACTGCTTGGCGTGTAGAATGATAGAGAGATGCAATATGATAGGACAGCGATGTACAGAATAGAATTAACAACCTGGCCCGGTCTGCTGCCAGCGTTAATAGATGAAATTGAAGCAATACGATTGTCATATACCGTCGATCGTGTGCGTCATGCGGTAATGATTGAACAACGAGCACTATGGCCGTTGCGTGTGGATATTCGTTGTGCGCAATCGGCGTTTGTGGTGCTTGATTTTGCGGTACCACGCCCAAAGGCACTCCTTGGACAGCAATATTTTGATGAAATAATCCGGACAGCGCAAACAATTATGCGTGAACACACGTTTACGACGCTCCAGCTCGATGCGGCTGGGTCGGATTCGACGGTGATGCAACGGATTATGACTGAATTAGCACAACGCTTGAATGTGAAAGTTGTACCAACCGAAGGTGAATTTGTGGTGCGGATTCGTCCATCTGCACATGGTTGGCAGGTCTTGTTGCGGTTGACACCACGACCACTCGGTGCACGATCGTGGCGTGTATGTAATATGCCAGGTGCGCTCAATGCGGTTGTGGCAGCGGCAATGATGCGTTGGGCTGGTTTATACGATGATGATCGGATTTTGAATGTAGGCGCTGGGTCTGCGACGCTGCTCATCGAGCGGGCATTGATGGGACAAGCAGCGACGCTGGTTGGTTGTGATGTATCAGCAGAGGCACGTGCCTGCGCGCAACAGAATATTGCGGCAGCGCAACTCAACGATCGAATTGAGATACACGAGTGGGATGCGACACACCTGCCAATAAAGGATGCGTCAATCGATTTGATTGTGGCAGATTTGCCGTTTGGACAACTAATTGGGACGCATAATAGTAATACACAGCTATACCCGGCTGTCATCCACGAGGCTCAACGGGTGCTGTCATCACGCGGACGGATGGTGTTGATTAGTCACGAGATTCGATTGTTGTACCAGACACTGAACGCACATGATGGATTGCAGATAGTTGATGAGATGCAAGTTGAGGTAGGCGGCATGCACCCAGTGATATATTTGGTGCAGCCGGCGTAATATTAGGGTATGTGTCTACAGCGGGCGTATAAAATCTTGGGCATACGGTTCATTGCGATATTTTGCATTGCTCACAGCAGCACACGTATACGTGCGCCGCTGTGAGCTTCGACTGACTATCGTCGTGGTGTGCCAGTCATTTTGTTACTTGTAGGACTATTGCCTGCAGCGTTGACAGCGCGAATAGCTACAGAAACCGCTTTACCAGCTGGTAACCCGGTGAGTATGATGGTGGTTGGATTTGTTAGTTTGATGTCTTTCCATGCGCCGTTGTTGAGTGAGTATTGATATTTAGAAATTGTGCTCCCGCCGTTATTCGTTGGTGCGCTAAAACGCACAGTAAGCTGACGCGGCCCAGGCGCAATTGATGTAATGCGTGGTGTGGTTGCAAATGTGATTGGTGTGAGCGCCGTAGAGTTTGTTGATGTTACTCCTGTGCCACCGGAGTTCTTGGCACTAACCCTAAGATATAGCTTGTGCCGTTTTTTAGTCCGGTAACTTTAGTGCTAGTTGTGGCTGATACTCCATCATTGAATGTACTCCATGCCGATCCGCCATTGCTTGAGAACTGCACAATGTAATCGGTGATGCGACTACCACCATCATTTGTAGGTGGAGTCCAGCGCAGGTTCACGAATCCATTTCCAACAGTGCCATTCACAGATCGTGGTGCGCCAGGAAGTCCCTTGGGTGTGATGGCAACTGAGGGTGTTGAAGGCTCACTGTCACCAGCATCGTTTGTGGCGACAACAGTAAATGTATACGCTGTATTGTTTGTGAGACCAGTGATTGTACAACTGTTTGTTTCGGTGCTACAGGTTAAGCCTTGTGGACTCGAAGTAACCGTATATGCGCTAATTGGACTGCCGCCATCATCTGTGGATGGTGTCCAACTAATGGTGGCCTGTGCATTGCCGGCACTTGCGGTGACCGCAGTTGGTGCACTTGGTGCAGCAGGAGCATCGAGCGGAGGCACGATGATTGTGACGGTTGGTGATGTAGCATCAAGGCCACCAGCAGTAGAATTATTGAGGGTGTTGCTCAATACTACCGTTCCGGTGGTACGTGGCGTCCATTCACATGTTGCCACCACATCTTTGATGCTACTGTCTATGGGTTGGTCTACCGTGCGAGTGGTGGTGGCAACTGCACCACAACCAGGGATGGTGATACCGTTTGCTTTGAAATTGACCGTGCCGCTCGCACCGACATATGCCATCAGTGTCATTGACGTGCCGTAAGTGGCATCGCGAGTGTCGTTTGGGGTAATCGTGTAGTTAAGTGGCACACGTGGAACTGTGCGGGTGGTTGAATCGACCGGGAGTGTCCCTACGGCATCTGTGGTCCAAAAAGACTTACCAGTGCTGTCGTATGGAAAGTAGTAATAGAGCTTGGCCGCTGCAGGGAATCCATAGGCTGCAACTTGATTTGACGCTTTGGTATCGAAGTTGATGCCCCACATCGTGAAGAAATTACGCTGGTCGCGCTTGGTAATCCACGAGACTTGCAACAAAAGCTTAGAGTTATTATCGATTACACATGCTAACTGTGACTGTCCCGCGTACGCCGTTTTTTGGACGCGAAGCGGAGTTGCAGCTCCTTCAGCGTATGTTGAGTGAAACGCGCTATCAGTTGATTTCGATTATTGGACCAGGTGGGTCGGGTAAGACATTGTTGGCGTATCATGTGGCCCATATGAGTCATACAGGATTTGCGCAGGGTGCGTATTTTGTGGCGCTCGAGCACATAAATGATGAACACGAGATGCTATATGCAATTGCACGTGCATTTCATGTGCAACTCAATCCAGGACAGTCATTATTAACTCAGGTAATTGAAGCGCTAACGCATGCTGATGCATTAGTGGTGCTTGATAATTGTGAGCAACTCGTGCGATTTGTGTCTTGTGTGACGCAGTTGCTTGATGCCTGCCCACGATTGGTCTTTTTGGTGACATCACGTGTGCCGTTTCAAGTGTCGTATGAATATCGTCTGATGTTGTCAGGTTTGTCATACCCACCACCGCATGTCACAACAATTCATGAGAGTGCTGCCGTGCAGTTGTTTGTGGCACGTGCGCAGATGCACGATAGCCAGCGTGATTGGTATCAAGAACATGCACATATTGTGTCGATATGTCGCATGCTGGATGGACTGCCGCTCGCGATTGAACTTGCTGCAGGGTTAAGTCGATCGATGTCGTGTGCGCGTGTTGTGCAGTTGATTCGTCAACGACTCGATGTATTGATGACTGATACACAGGATACGCCGATACGCCATCGACAATTGACAGTGGTATTCGATGAGATGTGGCATAAATTGTCTGATACTCAGCGTGCGGTGATGCGTCAGCTGATGGTCTTTCAGGGGGGATTTGATGATGCCGCATTGCAAGCGGTTATTGCTCCGACTACAGAGATGACGAATGATATCGTGATTGATGTGGCACTTCGTCAGCTCCATGATCTGGGACTGCTTCGATTTCAGCAGATGCGGTATTCGATACATCCTATTTTGCGCCAATACGTGCTCGAACGGATGCATATATATGATGATGTCGTTGCTGATGCACATATGTGTTATTACATGCGAAGCATGAGCCATCCTGCGCTGAATTATGTGCGTACAGACACGATGATAGTGGTAGAACAGCTGGCTAATGATATTGACAACATCTATGTGGCATGGCGTCATGCATGTATGACGCAACAACACGATCTGATTGCTTCGGGGGCACGACCGTTGCATGTGCTGGCAATCTGTACAGGACGTGTACCTGAGGTTGCTGATTTATTGCGTGAGACCGCAGAGGTGTTGCTGTCGCACCAAGAGACAACAGGGTATGTGTTTGTGCAGCTTGCCTTGTGGGAGGGACGGTTGCGTCATCGTTTGGGAGATTATCAACGGATGCACGAGGTTGCATTGCAGGCGATTATACAATCAAATGGAGCTTATCTGGCAGAAGAAGCACTCGCAACGTCGTTGATAAGTATTGTTGAGTCGAGTATGGGGCAAGGTGAACAGGCACTCCAACGATTGAATGCAGTGTTGCCCAATATTGCTGACGATAACCACGAAGTGTTGGCAGATGTTTACATACGGATGGGTGAAGCGCTTATTTTTACTCAACAGGATCGCAGTGACGACGTGAATCTCTTTATGGAGCGGGCGTTTGTTGCGTATCGACATATTGATGACGTGGCGGGAGTGGCTAATTGTCATATTTGGCTGGCGTATCAATGGGTTTTTGCAGGTGAACCGCAAAAAACCATAGAATTGTTAGAACGTACACTTGATATGGTCCAACGTACCGGCGATCGCCGGGTCATTGGGTTGTTGTTAGGGCATGTGGGGAATGTGCATGTCTTTTTTGGCGATAAATCACCGGCACATATCGCCAAAATCGAAGCAGGATTGCAACATCTGCGCGATATAAGTGATTGGGTATGTGAACTCGAAGTACTGCATCTATTAATCTATGCACATATTGCATGTGAGCAGTTTGCACCTGCAATGCGCTTACTCGATAGTGCACAACAGCGAATTATTCACCACGGCAATCCGATTCAACAGCTCTTGTTTACTGATGTCAGCGCAATGTTGTGTATGGCGCTTGGTCATAGTAATACCGCCGCTGCATTACTTGAATTTGTGGCGCAGCACCCATCAATGCATGCAGTATATCGACCGAGTAGCATGCAGGTATTAGCCCAGCTGACCGCGCAGTTTGATGCGGTCGCCTGTGAAGCTGCACGCCAACAGTGTCTGCGATGGCAAGAAATGCCGTTACCGGTCGCAATGCAACACATTCTCACTACTGTGACGAAGTTAATCGCTAAGATATCTTAATCAATTCATTTGTACCTGCTCTTTAATGTGGGTTTTTCTTTTTAACGTTACTGTGGTATAAATAATAACTGTTAATGATATGAAAAAGGAGAGAGAAGATGACGCTTGCTCATACCCCCACACTAGATGCTCGTGCGGTGTCAGAACGTATGCAGGGTGCCCAAAGTTCAGTAGAAATTATCGAATACACGCAAATTGCTGGCAGCGATGATCTAGACGTTGCCACGAAGCTTTTTTTCGCAAACCAAGTCGGTATGCGGCTGAAGCAAGTGCGCGTTGTGCTCCAGAATGGTACGGCACAACTGGAGTCGGGTGTGATGCAATTTATGAAAGGCAATATCGAAGCCGACACAACGGTTGGTGGACTTGGTGGGCTTGCCAAGAAGATGTTGACGAATGCGTTGACGCAAGAGGCGACCTTCAGGCCACGCTATCGTGGTACTGGCGAAATCTACTGTGAGCCGACGTTCGGGCATTTTATGCTGATTGCGCTCGATAACGAAGAGGCCGTGCTCGACAAAGGGTTGTTTTATGCAAGCGAGGGATCGGTCGATGTTGGTGTTGCAATGCAAAACAACCTTTCGTCGATGATGCTCGGAGGCGAAGGGTTCTTTCAGACGCGGATCTCGGGGCGTGGTTGGGCTGTGATGAATGTTCCTGTTCCAGCCAGCGAAGTCATTCGGTATACCCTGCACAACGAGAAGTTGAGTGTTGACGGCACGATTGCGTTGTTGCGCAAGGGCAAGATTGAGTATCGGGTTGAGAAATCAAACAAGTCATTGTTGGGAAGTGCGATAAGTGGCGACGGATTGCTCCAAACCTTTACAGGTACTGGTGAGGTGTGGGTTGCGCCTACACAGTCGTTCTATAATCGACTTCGCTACGAGACAGTTCAAAATCTGGTGCGTACGACTGGGACGTCGCACAACAAGTAATCATAACGAAAGCTAATAGTCTCGATTTTCAGCCGAATGAATCTGATTCATTCGGCTGATTGCTTTTGCTTTTCGATGGCCAAAATTAACACCGATATATCGGCCGGCGTCATTCCAGCGAGGCGTGATGCCTGGCCAATGGTAGCAGGTTTATAATGCGAGAGTACGTGTTTGGCTTCATTGCGCAGTCCACTAATCGCAAGAACGTCAAGAGTCGTTGGGATAAGATGACGTTCCATTCGAGCCGTGCGATCGACTTGGCGTTGTTGTTTGACGAGGTAGCCACCATACTTCATTTCGATTTCAAGTGTCTCGATGACGTCGTCGGGGAGTGTGTCGAGATTAAGCGCTTGTTGGAGCTGACCATAACGTGCTTCGGGGCGAGCGAGCAACTCGGCTGCCGTGATTTCGCGCGATAGCGGTTGCATGCCAGCATGTGTGAGAGCCTGATTGGTGGCTGCCGATGGAAAGACGCGACGTCCGCGTAGAAAATCCGCATGATGTGCAATCAATGATTGGCGTGTGGTTACCGCATCGGCGCGTCGCAATGGTACAAGATTGAGTGTGGCGGCTATCGGTGTGAGACGCAAGTCGGCGTTGTCGCCACGTAGGAGCAGGCGGTGTTCGGCCCGCGAGGTAAACATACGGTAAGGTTCTTTGATATCGCGCGTGACCAAATCGTCGATGAGCACGCCGATATAGGCTTGATCACGTTGGAGGATGAGTGGCGGGCGCCCTTGGACGGCACAGGCGGCATTGATGCCGGCCATGATTCCCTGAGCGGCTGCCTCTTCGTATCCGGTGGTGCCGTTGATTTGACCGGCCAAAAAGAGACCTGGAAGTCGTTTGGTTTCGAGCGTGGCACGAATCTCGCCACTTGCCACTGCGTCGTACTCGATGGCGTAACCAATGCGCATCAACTCAGCGTTCGCGAGCGCAGGGATGCTACGAATCATGTGCCACTGTACGTCCTCAGGGAGTGACGTGTTGCATCCTTGTAGGTACATCTCATTGCTTTGCCAGCCTTCAGGCTCGAGGTAGAGTTGATGGCGCTCTTTGTCGGCAAAGCGGACGATTTTGTCCTCGATTGATGGGCAGTAGCGCGGCCCAGTGCCCTCGATGACGCCACTAAACATTGGTGCACGGTCGAGATTATCGCGGATGATTTGATGGAACTCGGGCGTGGTATGGATTTGGTAGCACGGTAGCTGCGGGCGCCAGGTGCTTGGTGTGATGTCTGGGTAGATTGGTGCTGGCCGCCCATGAATCCAGCGGTGTGCCTCGGGATGTGGGGCCGGCAGATGCCCATCATCATCGGGTAACCACCCAGATTGGTCTTGGTAGTAGTGACCAAACCAGACGGGTGTCAGACTGCCATGTTGTGGGTCGGTGGTAGCGAAGTTGATGCTACGTGCATCAATGCGCGGTGGCGTGCCGGTTTTGAGGCGAATGGTAGGGAAACCGAGCGCAGCCAAGTCGTCGGCGAGGGCAAGCGACGGGGCTTCGCCGGCGCGCCCTGCTTGCCAGATGGCCTCGCCAGTGATGGCGCGTCCACGCAAAAAGGTGCCGCTAGTGAGCACAACGGCGCGAGCGGCGATGAGACTGCCGGTATGAGTGTAGATATGAAAGCGGGGCCTATGTGGGTCTGTCGTTGGTACAAGTGCCACGATGCGTTCGATCATGGCTTGCCGGAGGTCGAGGTTTGGTTGGGCCTCAAGGTATTCTTTGATGACTTGCGCATAGAGCCGTTTGTCGGCTTGGGCGCGGGTCGCCTGCACGGCTGGTCCCTTGCTTTCATTGAGGAGGCGCATCTGAATAAAGGTACGATCGGTGATGCGACCAATGAGCCCTCCAAGGGCATCGATTTCACGGACGAGATGTCCTTTGGCAGGACCGCCGATAGACGGGTTACACGAGAGGTGCCCGATTTTGTCGAGATCGATGGTGAAGAGAATCGTACGGCTCCCCATGCGTGCAGCAGCGGCTGCCGCTTCGCATCCTGCGTGGCCGGCACCAATAACTGCGACGTCATATGTGGAAGGGTGGGTAAAATATGTCATAAATAACGTATCTCGTCTTGTGGTAAATATCTCGACAGAATGCTTGGTAATCCGCTATTATTGTACCATTGTGGACGTGTTTACATGGTAAGATAATCGTATGAATGTTGTACTGCGCATCATAATTGTATGTGTGACGGCAATGCTTTTGCTTGGATGTGGCGATTCAAGCGAAAGTGTCTTGATTATTAATGAGGACGCTACGAATGGTGGCGGTCCTAGCCCTGAAGTTACCGTAGAAAACTTCTTAAGTGCACTCAATAACGCCCTCAAAGATCCCAATCTGAATCGTGCTGATATACGTGCCGAATGGGCTGATGAGTTGTCGAACTATTTTGCACCGATTGAACGTACCACGCAACGTGTGGCAATTCGTACGTCGCTTGACAAACTTGTGACCGGGGTAGCACAACTTAATTCGGACGAAACAGTTTCGTTTGATATTCAGTTTGAGCCGGCAAGACGTGTACGCGAGCGTGATGAGGTGGTATTTATTGAAGTGCCGAATGCGATGATTTCGATGTTGATTAGCCGTAATTCCAATCGTGGTAATGTGACGATATGGAAGCAGACGGAGTCGCTTGGGTACATGATTGGCAGCAACGAAAATGTCTTCCCTGTGTTGCGCGTCGGTAATCGATGGTTTTTGACTGAGAATTAATGACATATTCAGGAGGGAACATGGCTGGTCAGCCTGATGCCAATCATGATACACGCTTAATTGCCCGTTTACGGTCACTCGTGCGCTCACTGATGCGTACACGCCGTCGCCCCACATTTGGTGATACGTCATTGATTCAACGCGATAGCGATCCCAAACCGACGGTGCCGAAGACACAGCTTGCTTTGACGCTTGACCAACCTATGCATGAGCCGGCGGTTGTAGCTGATCCAGTGCCGACTCCGTTAGCGACGAACCTAGCGCACGTAACTACGAGGTTGGGATTGGCGTATCCAGTCGTCATTGACTGGTGGACAGTTGGGTTTTGGCTAAGCGTCGTATTGGCGTTGGTGATGCGTTTCTTTCGGATTGACTCAATCCAAAGTGAAATGTATGGCGACATCGAAATTGTCCAGACATATGTCATTAATGTCATTGATGGAAATTGGCCGTGGTACTTTAATTTGAGTTCGGGCCCCTTGTACCATTACTTGATTGCGCCGATATTAATGTGGCTGGGCACTGGATATGACCAAATCAAAGTCGCATCGATTTTGGTAAGCGTGATGATTTTGGGATTGACCTATGTGGTGGCACGTCGACTTGGTGGTCGTGAATTGGCCATGATTACCTTGATGGTTGCAGGTACGGGATCGTGGTTGTTATTATTTAGCCGCCTTGGTAATTCACAAATATTTGTGCCTTTGGTGACTGTTGGCTCACTCTTGGCCATGCTGTATTATTTGCAGACACAGCGTATAGGCTGGCTCTATGCGTCAGCCATTATTGCAGCAATGGGCCTGTATTCGTATCCACAGTCGTTTGTGGTGGCGCCGGTGATGTGGTTTACGCTGGTTGTGTTATGGCGAACAGGGGTGGTCAAGCATCGCAGTGATTTGTGGATTTATGCAACTGCAATTGTGGTATGTGCTTTGCCGTTTGTGTGGATGTATATCGATAATCCGGCACTTGCCGCAGGTAGCTATGTAACCGAGAAGATTGAAGATGTCGACAATATAGTGGGACGTCTGTTTGAAGTCGTGACACGCGGGGTTTTAGCGTATTTTACGATGGGTGATATTGTATTTCGTAATAACCCAACGGGTATTCCACATGTTGATATGGTGGGGAGCGTCTTTTTGGTGATTGGCCTGATTGTATGGGTGCGTAATCCACAATTGCGCCCATGGTCACCCTTATTAATTGTGCCGTTTTTGTTGTTACATGTGCCGTCATTATTGGTGTTGCGCTATCCAGAGCAAGTGCCGTCTGCGTCACGGAGTATTGGGGCTGCACCGTATGCGTATATTTTTATTGCATACGGGTTATATGCGACATATCAATGGTTAGCACAGCGGCGACAAGTTGTGGCTGCGGTGATGTTGGTTGTGCTTCTCGGTGTATCAGTGCAACAAAACATCGATCGTTATTTTGTGCGATATGTTGCAGGGTTGCCGTATGGGGATGTCCCAATTGGTCGTGAAATCGTACGATACGCTGAGATGCTGTCTCCCAAAACACTGATATATGTTGTGGGATGTTGCTGGCGTGATGGTACACCTGAGCCGTTTTTTTCACAAATACAGATGCAAGATCGCAATCGACTTCGTCGCTTTGATCCAGCTGATACGTTGACGTGTACGGCGCTAAAAAGTATCGAACGACCCGCAGTGTTGATTTGGTCGGTCGACGATGCGCTGCCAAATCAACAGGTTGAGGCATGTGCTGAAGAGTTTAGACCGGTGCTCCATACGAATCGTGATGGCGTGCCATTGTTTTATAGTTCGGCATTGACTGGATATGAAACCCCATCTGCGTTGATACTGACGCAAGCAGATGCAAATGTGGCTGATGATGGGAATAGCGATGAACAACCGGTTGAAGTACCAGTCCCGACGGTAGGTCGCCCAATACTTGATCCAATTGGGGACGTTGTTGTGATTGCAGGATCGACGACTGAGGTGTTGGTATCAGCGATTGATACAGGGTCTATCGGTGATTTATTTGATGGGAACTACAATTCATTGATACGTGGCGCCAACCAGAATCCGATGGTAGTCTCATTAACGATGACACAACCAGTAGTGGCGTCGCAATTAGTTCTTGAACTTGCGGGGATGCGTAACTTTCGTGTGGATGTGGAAATTACGACGCCGGATGATCAAGTGGTGCTGACACAGGATTTTCCAGATTCAGAGCCAGACCCGAAGGTGACGATAGACTTGCCAGAATCGACCACGATAACCGCCATGCAAGTGACGATTACCGAAGTCGATGTGCCGAGCGATGTCAATGTCTATATTCACATTCGCGAGATTGAGCTACTCAACTAAGTGAGACGATGGTACGACCGTGATGTGCGCCAGTCATTAGTGTATGCGCACAGGTGGTAACCTCTGCGAGTGGAATTGTGGTGAGCATATGATCGAGGCGGCAGCTGCGCCAGGCTGCCGCTGCGTCGTTCCATGCGTGGTCAACGACAGATTGCGTGGCGTTAACAGAGTCGATGCCAATCAGGCTAATGCCCCGCAAAATAAATGGATAGACGGTCAAATCAAGAGTGGCGCCGGCTGCATTACCACACATAGCGATGACTCCGCCATAGGCTGTGCTTCGGACTGCTGCGCTTAGGATGGCTCCACCGACGGTGTCAATGACCCCAGCCCATTGCTCACGTTCGAGCGGCTTGGGTCCGGCCACTGCATCTCGTCCGATGACCTCGCTTGCGCCACAGGCTTTGAGCATATCGGCGAGGTGTGGGCGCCCAGTGACGGCCGTGACGCGAAAGCCGTGTTGACTCAACATGTTAATGGCATGCATACCGACGCCACCGGTGGCGCCAGTTACTAGCACGGGCAGTGTGCCAGGTGCAATGTTGTGTTGACGTAATGCGTTGACGCTTAGTGCAGCCGTGACACCTGCGGTGCCAATAGCCATAGCGTCATGGAGTGTCAAGCCATCGGGCAAGCGTGTTAGGATGTCGCCGGGTTGGCGACTGATGCTGGCGTAGCCGCCTGAGCGTCGTTCGCCAAGGCCACGTCCTGCGACGACAACCTGATCGCCGACCTGCCAGTGTGGATTCGTTGACGCGCTGACGATTCCGGCGAGGTCGATGCCGGGCACAATCGGGAATGTGCGTAACACCGGGGCGCTGTTGGTGATGGCAAGTGCATCTTTGTAGTTGATGGCTGAGTAGTGTACGTCAATCGTGACATCACCATCACCTATGGGAATGTCGTTGCTCAGTGTCAAGGTAGGATGCGTACTTGGATCAGTACGTTGCATGACGAGTGCGTGTGGCATGACGTGATGTCCTTTCTGTGGTAAATATGTGCTTAGCGTATTGTAGCCGAAAGGCAAAAAGCCGAGTGGTACAAGCGTACCACTCGGCGGTGTGTTGGAATCGTGCGGTGTGTAATTAGCGTACTTCGGGCAACAAGGTGTAATCGGGGAAGTTGCCGTAGAGACGTTCGCCGGGTTGGCCAACGGTGACGGAGTACACGAGATACTTGCCACCAACGAAGCATCCTTTCCACGATTGACCGATACCACCGAATGACTCGTCACGATCGCCACGTGATCGCACTTTGTTGACGCCGACCTTAAACGACCGCAAATCGCTTGAAATCTCGCGACTGAGTTGATCGTCGTCACAGGCCAGTGACGAAATCAGCGATCCGTTGGAGATGTTCATCTCGGCGACGAGCTCTTCGACGCGGTCAACGATGACAACCGTATCAAGTGGTCCGAATGGCTCGTTGTGGTGCAAGCGGGCGTTGCGTGGTACGTTGAGCACCGAGGTTGGCGCGTAGTAGGCTGACATGTCTTGACCAGGCAAGAAGAGCGACTCATCAAACCCGCCCTCGTATAAGCCGATGGCGCCGAGTGAGACGGCCTCGGTTTGCATGACGCGGAGCTCTTCGACTTTGCGGCTGTTGATGAGCGGCCCGAAGTCGAGGCTTGGCAATGGGTCACTTGGATTGTCAACGAGTGTGGGGTTGCCGTATTTCAGTGATTTAAGCACCGGGATGTACATATCAAGGAACTTGGGGAAGAGCTGACGCTGGACTGCAAAGCGGACGTAGGCCGTACAGCGCTGTTTGCCATAGTCGAAGCCCTTCTTGATTTGCTGGGCTAAGTTGCCCCAATCTGAGAACTCCCAGATGCCGTAGACGTTGACACCCTCCATCTCGAGCATGTAGCGCTTGTCGCGGTCGTACAAACTGGCTGCAATATCGCGCCCGTTGCTTTTGCCGCCGACAAATGCCAAACAGTCGACATCTGCGTTACGCACCAGCGCTTCGCTGAGTTGTCCGCCAGAACCGCTGACGAGTGAGACGGGTAACCCACAGCGGCGTGCGAGTGCCATTGAGACGGTGAGCGCATAGAGACCGCCATCGGTGGGGGTCTTGGCGATTACTGCGTTGCCTGCAAGGACTTGCACGAGCATGGAGTGTACCAACACGGAGAGTGGGTAATTCCAAGAGGCAATATTTGAGATAACGCCGAGCGGTGTGCGACCTGCCATCATGTTATCGATTTGGTCGACATACCACTCGACGCCGCTAATTGCACGATCAACGTCGGTCATGGCAGTGGCATAGGGCTTACCAATTTCCCAAATGAGCAAGCGACCAATAAGTTCACGATGTTGTTTGAGGAGTGCAAGCGCATCGACGACGCGTTGCTTGCGTTGGTCGAGTGAAACTTTGGACCAGGTTTGGAACTCTTGGGCACAAAAACGCACGGCGCGCTTGGCATCATCGAGGCCGAGCATTGGCAAACTGCCCATGTTGGTGCCGTCAACAGCGGAGATATAGGTCTTGCCGTTACCGGGATGACCCCATTCACCTTCGATCAAGTTAAGCACGCGCCCATCACTGCTGAACGCCTCTGGTACGAGTGCCTTGGCCTGCGCCAACAGCCCATTCCACTCAACACCTGGCGAAATCATCTTGGCCACGATCTGTTTCCTTTCAATACCACCGGTATGCAATCCATACGCAAAAGGTGGATATCTGGATGTAGTCAAAAGGCGAGCGCATATGCGCTCGCCTTGCAAGATAATACTATTTGGTGCGGTAATACTTACTTGAGTAGGCTTGCCATCTGCTTTTGAATGAGGTTGGCAGCCCCTTCGGGCATCAGTCGTGAGAGCCAGTACATGAGTTTGGCATCGGAGCCGACGAATGCGTGGAATGGATTTCCCTCAAACGCTCCAACGATGAGTTTGCCGGCCACATCAGCGGGCGTCGTTTTGATAGTGCTCGTACTCTGTTTTTGCATGGCCTCGACCTCGGCTACTGTCGCCGCCCCTGAGTTGACTGAGATATTGGTGGCGATAGCGCCTGGGAAGAGCACATTTACGCCGACGTTCGTGCCGGTTAATTCTGCACGCAATCCTTCAGTGAAGAGTTTGACCGCTGCTTTGGACGAGCAGTAGATGGTCTGTCCAGGTACTGGTAAGTACCCACCCATGCTAGCGATGTTGAGGATCTGTGCGGCAGGACGCTGTAACAAGTGGGGCAAGAACTCTTTGACCATGTGGACCGTGCCGAAGTAGTTGACGTTCATGACGCGGTGAATCTCGTCATAACTCAAGTCGTTGACTTTGCGGAACTTGTGGATGATACCGGCCACGTTGATGAGTCCATCGACACTACCATGGGCAGCAATGACGGCTGCTGGGAGTGCCTTAACCTGGTCAAGATTGGTGATATCTACAATGTGTGTGCTGATGCGATTTGCGCTAGCATTTGCGAGAGCCACAGTTTCGTTTAGGGCACTCTGGCTGATGTCAACAGCCGCAACGGTGGCGCCACGGCGCAACAACTCGAGGGTTGTCTCGCGGCCCATGCCGTTGCCGGCCCCGGTCACGACGATGACTTTCTGATTGACGTTCATGGCATTGCCCTTTCTGGTGGGAATCCGATCGTACCGCATCGGTGCAGGCGCATGCTAATCGTGTAATGTATCGCTTGCGTCCCTATCATACCGCACTTTTGTGTGCAGATTGTTATTTTTGTGCAAGAAAAAACCGTGCAGTCGCACGACTGCACGGGCCACCACCAACTAGGGTGTTTACTTTTTGCGGGTCTCGAGCCAGCTGGGCATGAACTCCGCTACATAGCGGGTATGCATGAAGCCGTGCTGGAAAGTGTCATCATCGAGGAGCCCAAGTTGGAACGGCATGGTGGTCTTGACACCCTCAATTACGGTCTCATTGAGTGCCCGCTTCATGCGCACAATGGCCTCGTCGCGATTGGGGGCATGTACCAACAACTTGGCCAACAATGAGTCGTAATTGCCGGGCACCATGTAGCCAGGGTAGAGGTGTGAATCGACGCGCACGCCAGGGCCACCTGAGGGCAGGTAGTGGCGAATCTCGCCGACCGATGGCATAAAGTCACGCTCGGGATCCTCGGCATTGAGCCGGCATTGAATTGCATGCCCAGTGAGTTGGATGTCACTCTGCTGCAATGTCAGGTGTTCGCCTGAGGCGATGCGCAACTGCCAGCGGACGAGATCGACACCCGTGACCAACTCGGTGACCGGGTGCTCGACTTGGATGCGGGTGTTCATCTCGATGAAATAGAAGTTACCATCGGGATCGAGCAAGAACTCCATCGTGCCGGCGTTGTGGTAGCCGATGGCGCGCACGCCCTTGAGAGCGGCTTCGCCCATGCGGGCGCGCAACTCGGGGCTCACGGCTGGTGATGGAGCCTCTTCGATAATCTTTTGGTGGCGCCGTTGTGACGAGCAGTCGCGCTCTCCCAAGTGGATGGCGTGGCCGTGTTCGTCAGCGAGTACTTGGATCTCGACGTGGCGCACCTTGGGCAGGTATTTTTCGAGGAGCAATGCGCCATTGCCGAACGCCGACTCGGCTTCGCTTTTGGCGGTCGCAAATGAGCGAATGAGCTCAGCCTCGTCGTTGGCGACGCGCATACCGCGACCACCGCCGCCACCGGCTGGTTTGAGCAGGATGGGGTAGCCGATGCCGCGCGCCAACTCAACGGCCTCTTCGAGTGAGCGGAGCTCACCCTCTGATCCTGGCACAATTGGCACGCCGGCGGCGCGCATGGTGTTGCGGCCTTCGGCTTTGTCGCCCATCAGGCGGATGGCCTCGGGGGTGGGGCCGATGAACTTGATGCCGTATTGGGCGCAAATCTCGGCGAAGTAGGCGTTTTCGGACAAAAAGCCGTAACCGGGGTGAATGGCGTCACAACCTGTAATACGGGCGGCGCTAATCAGCGCAGATTGATTGAGGTAGGAGCGTGGTGATGGGGCCGGGCCAATGCAGACTGCCTCATCGGCCATGCGCACAGCCAGTGAATAACGGTCGGCTTCGCTATATGCCACGACAGCCCGGATGCCAAGTTCGTGACAGGCACGCACGATGCGTACGGCGATTTCCCCACGGTTGGCGATTAGTATCTTGTTGAACATAGGCCTCTGTCTTTACACATCCGTCTGCCCAAAAGTATACCACATCACCGTTCGACCTCCTCGGGCGTCTCGTACCAACGCATGCGATCACCAACGGCTGCCCGCATCTTAAAGGCCAGCGTTTTGGGAGTCTGATCGAGGAATGCCGTGAGCGCTGCGACTTGTTGGGCAACAGATGTCGCCAACGGCTCGTCGTGCGTGCGCGCATAGGTCACACATCGCTCGAGATTGAGTGTGAATGTGCGCCACATGCCCCAATCGTTTCCGCAGATTTGCGCGATGCGCTGGCGTGTGCCCTGATGCTGGGGACTTGTGCCTAGTTGGAGCTCGCTGAGTAGGGCACAGCCATCGTAGGCGTCTTTGGGGTTGAGCTCGATAATCTGGAGCTTGGTCAACAACAGTTCGGCCACCGCCACCGTATATGGGTGTGCGTCGAACGACAACGGCAGGCGGTGGCACATGGCGAATTCACCCACAAAGACGTCGATTTGGTAGTCGTCACAGCGAAAGAGCATGCGACTGTCACCATTCAACAGATTGAACTCTCGATCAGCTTGGTAACCGTGTGTCTGTAGCAATTCAGTCAACGCTGATTGACTTTTGGCGGGGATAGCCAAGTCAATATCACGATAACTGCGCCCTGGGTTGCGACTTGCGGGGCAATGAATGGCCACGGCAATGCCACCCAGTACGCGCATGCGGAGGCCTTTGGCGGTACCGGCGTCGATGAGGTCAATTGCCGATTGAATGATGCTCATGAACGAGTAACTCCCTTATTCTGCCGGAATTTCGCGGTAGAGCACGTCGAGGTTGATGCCCTCTTTTTGCTTGCGGTAGATGCGCATGCCAAGATAGATGAGCAACGCCACGCCGTACAGCGCCCCCATGAAGTAGAGCGAGGTTGTGTTCTTGACACCGTCTGGGTTGATGCTATAGCCGATGCCGAACTTCGCCGCTGGGTCGAAAATCCACTGGTACAGCAAAAAGCCCAAGAAAGCTGTGCCAATTGCCCCACACACGGTAATCAACGGTATGCCGGCGATGTTGAATTTGGCAATTGGTGATGCCTCGTATAGCTCTTTTTTGGTGAATGGCAAGATGGTGGCGGCGATGGTTGTGCCGAAGAATGTCATGCCAATAACCAATGTAGCTGCCAATGTTAGTGACTGGAATCCGATGAGATTGTAGCAGTAGAGGTATGACACGATGGCACCAGGGATGACCATGAGTGCAAGCGCCCAAACCGGGGTGCGCGTCTTTTCGTCGACGCTTGCGACTGCCTCGGGCAACAGGCGATCGAATGCCGCCGCAAAGATGACGCGGGTTGATGACAAAAACATAGTGCCAGCCCAACCGAAGAACCACATACTCATGGCCACAATCACTAGGAGTTGCACAATGATGTTATTGCTCATGAACGCAGCTAACAACGCCGGATATGGCCAAATCGGGAATGGTGGCGCAACATCAGTGTACCCCCACGCCGCATTCCAGTAGGCACCATTGGCTTGCATGTAGAACTCCCAGGTAATGGCATGGTCGATGGCAAAAAAGAGCAACACGAGCAGAGCAACCGTAACACCTACCGCTGCTGCCATGCCAGCAAAGTTGCGCTTGAAGTCATCGGCACCTTTGACCTCACCGTACAGCGTGGCACCCCAATTGGGATAGAGCAAGAAGAAGGCGATATATGGCAAGAGCAATGAGATACTCCCCCAGTCGCCGCCGCTGAGCGGATTGACCGCGCCGGCTTCGGTGCCGGCAGTAACAGTAGCATCGTAGATGCCGGCTTCGGTGCCGAATAGAGCGGCGCTTTGACTCTCAAATGCCACTTTGAAGCTCTCGTGATTGCCTGAGAAGAGCAGGATGACGACAAGCAATAATCCAGCATTGCCGATCCAGAATGACCACTTTTGAAAGGTTGCATAGCGCTTCATGCCGACTATGATGATGGCAGTCACAAAGGCGAGTGTCGCAAGCGATGCAATAAAGAATGCAGTGCTGTCGCCGTTAATCCAGAGCGCTGTATCGCGTTGACCGAGTAGCGCTAATATGGGTACGACAATCATTTTGCGCAACATGTCGCCGTAGAGTGGAGTCCACAACCAAAGAATGAACCACCACCCAGTAACTGCCAACAAGAAGCCAATACCACCACCCAAAATGCGACTTTGCCAGACGTAGTCGCCACCTGCGCGCGGCATGACCGCAATCAAACCGGCATAGACCGCAATAACGGCCAAAATCAACACACCGAAAGTAAGCAGGCCATTGAGCATGCCACCTTCAAAAAAGTACATTTGACTGATTGAGTAGAGTCCTAAAGTGACCAAGTTGATGGAGAAAAACGCATAGATGAATGCATCAAACACGGACCATGAACGAACCAACCCCGTGGCTTTGCGTAAAAACAAAGCGGCGTCGCCATTCTGTTGTGGACTACTCTTCATTGAATACTTCTCCCTGTAATGAAACGAACTTACTCTATGACCATGCCGATAGCGTATCGACAGAATTGCCTGTCTCGTTCATCCAGAATCCATGCATGCGTATCATGGCATACCGCTGTTATCCGGCGGTCAACGTATAACTCTTGATTAGGCTCTTGCTGCCACCAAACCAGCCTTTTTTGGGAGCGGCGTCGAGTTCAATCAAGACCCCTTGTAAGACCCCTTGCTCATAGAGACTGCCCGGATTAATTGAGAGCGTGCGGCCAATGCGGGCAGTGCCCTTGCCCTCGTGGATGTGCCCATGGAGCGACATAAGTGGCTGATGCTCTTCAATCAAGCGGCGCACCGCAGTGCTCCCCGCAGGGACGAGTGAGTTGCCGGCGTTGACGAGGTTGAGGTCAGCATCGAGCTCGGCCACATCGTCGAGATTTGATGCATGCGGTGGGCAATGGAAGTTAAAAATCGTACGGTCGCAGTCATGCCCAGTCGGAATCATCTTGGCAAGGTACTCGTACAATCGATCCTCGGGTAATTCGCGGTCGGTACGCCACGGCGTGACATTGGCCCACCCTGATGAAATGAGCGAGAAACCCTCGCCTAAGTCGAGACAGCGCCCCTCGGCTAATGTGACATGCGGTGAGGCTTGGAGCAGGTCGTCGATGATAAATGGATCATCGTTGCCCGGTGAAACATAACACTGCACACCACTCCCTGCGAGCTTTTCGTTGGCGATGGTCAACCATTGTTCGAGTGAGGCGAGCATTTGTTGATGGAACATGCGATCAACGAGAGTTGGATCGTTCCGGAAATCCTCGAGTTGCTGGGTAGTGACGCGAAACGGATAATACCCGCGGCTCGACACTTTGCGCTCCATGTCGCGTACGGCGGCTTCGTCGTCAAGAATAAACTCTTGTTGTAGAAGTGTGGCCTGGAATGTGCCATCTGGGCGTTGTGAAATGGGGACGAGCGCTTTGCCGGTCATGTCGCCACCAAGGATGAGATGGGTGACATCATAGAACTTCGCCGCATTGAGGAACTTCTTCCAACATACGTCTGACCCATGGATGTCGGTGGCAAAATAAAGCCGCATGTATGAACCTTTGTCTTAACCAAATCTTGAACAGGAATTAACCAAAAATATACCGTATTAATCGGTGTGGGTCAATAATGTGTAATCTGTGGGACATATTGTAATACGTGCTTTCGTGTTTGTGACGTGTTGAATGTCATTATGACACCATCAGTGCAGTTTATAATGAAACATCGATATAGGAGCAGAAAAACGATGACGATACACTATTTTCATCTCAACGATATTCACTGGCAGGCCGAACGCCCCGGCAATACACCGATCTTTTTGAGTAACCGGTACGGCTATTTGGTGGCTGGCATCGACGGCCACATCCACCCCTACGGAGATGAGCACTTGATTGGCCGCATGGGCGGGCTGTGGCTGCACCCGGTGCGTGTCATGCACGGCTGGCAATTGACGGTTCAGCAACAGCCACTGACGGCGACCGCATGTCATGTCTATGCTGAGGCAGTTGAGCGCATCTATCAAGTTGATGGGGCCACCATTACCACGCGCGAGCAGATGTGTGCTGATGCGCCTGGGCTAGAGATAACGGTGTCTGTGGTTGGTACGACATCAATGCAGGCTTTTGCCCTCAATATTGCTGTCGATGTGCGCGGGTGTTGGTTCGGCGGCGTGGCTGATGCCGGTGCAGATGGGCTTCTTGAGGGTGTGACGGTGTCTCTTGCGCCACGCAATCCTGACCTCGCTGCCACAATTGCGTTGACAGCCCGTGGCGCCTGGCAGTGGCAGCGTGATGGCGACCAGTTGCGACTCGTGGGCGTATTAACTGCTGGCGAGTATGGTTGTCGCGTGCAGGTACAGCATCAGCGCGCGACGACGAGGCAGTTCGTCGACCTTGATGCAGTTGCACACCCGGTCTTGTATACACCCGATGCGCAACTCAACGCCTACTGGCAGATAGCACGACATAACATGCAATTACTAGTGGCCGACTACCCTGACATTCAGCCGTACTTCTTGGCTGGCATCCCCGAGTACCCACAATTATTCGGTTGCGATACAACCTACTCCATCCCTGGCTTGATGGGGGCCGGCTACCACGCCATGAGTCGTAGCGCGTTGTTGGCGTTGGCTGAGTACGCCCAGCGAGCCTGCGGGCGAGTGCCCCACGAAATTACCACAAATGGACGGGTGTTCCACCCGGGTAATGCCCAAGAGACGCCTCAATTTGCCGTAGCCTGTGCCGATTATCTGGCCTGGAGCGGCGATGTCGAGACGATTCGCCAACTCTATCCGTTGTGTGTCGAGGGTATGGCGCATTTCGAAGGTGTCCTCAAAGGTCACCATTGGCCGTACGGTGACGGTATGGTCGAACGCCACGGCATGGGACCGTTCAAACTCGATAGCGTCGCCTATCTCTATCATGCCCTCCAGGCCTTGATGGTCATGGCTGACGCGCTCGGTGCGGATGCTGATCGAATCCGCTGGCGCGATGCCGCCGCTCAACTTGCTACTCGCTTTGAACAAGCCTGGTGGATTGATTCTGAGTCGTTGTACGCCGATTCGCTCCAGCGCGACGGCACCCCGCAACTTGATGGCCATTGGACAGCAATTGTGCCCGGGCATACTGGGCTGGCTGACCCAACACGGCGTCAACGCGCCTACGAGCGTATCAAACGCGAGTTTGTCAACCAATGGGGGCTCGTGCATACGCGTGGAAGTGAAGAGCTGGTCTGGACGCTGCCGACAGGGCTGTTGGCGCTCGAAGCCTTTGCGCAAGGTGATGCGGCGACCGGACTTACTCTCCTGCGCAATATCGGCGTGACGAGTGAGCACGGCTCACTCGGGCTCCTCAAAGAACTTATCCCGCAGGGTATTTGCTTTGTGCAACTGTGGTCAACCGGCTTGTTTGCTCAAGGCATCACCCAGGGCTTGTTTGGACTGGCCCCCGACGCCACTACGCGCCATCTCGCACTCGACCCGCAATTGCCTGCCGAATGGCCACAGATGTCGCTTCGCGATGTGGCGTGTGGTGATGCCCGCTTTGCCATCACGGTGACCCCAACTGCGGTACGGGTTGAATATCTCGCAGGTACTGCGCCGTGGCAGATTACGGTGGCCGGAGGTGTGAGTCAGTACCAGCTTGCATCTGGGCAGTCGTGTGTGGTGTCGCGGTAGGAGTGTGCGTTGGAGTGGCCGTTGGTGACGGTACCAATTGTGTACGGGTTGCGTCTCGTCGCGTAGCCCGTTTTTTTATTGAAAGCGTAACGCTCGCACGCGGTATTGATATGCATCGGTGATGTCGTGATAGATGTGTGCATTGTGGAGAATTTGGTGGCGCTACTAATTGTGTACGGGTTGCGTCTCGTCGCGTAGCCCGTTTTTTTACTGAAAACGTAACGCTCGCACGCAGTGTTGGCAGCATGGCACAAAATGACGAGTGGCAACGTCTTGCAGACAGCAGTGTTGGATGCAAAGGTGAATGGTTATGGTACGACGGTGGTTGGTGGTTGTCTTGATGAGTGTGGTGGTGCTGGGTGGGGTGATGCCAGTGCAAGGGGCATCGCCACGGACGCGTTGTTTCGTTGAGACGGGGTACTGTGTCAGTGACCCGATTTTGGCGTACTGGGAGCGCAACGGCGGCCTGGCGGTCTTTGGGTACCCGATTGGTGCCGCTATCCCCAACGAGGTCGTCGAGGGCACGTGGGTCGGCACGACGCAGTGGTTCGAGCGCGATCGGCTTGAGGATCATGGGGCGCTCGGGGTGATGGCAGGTCGCATGGGGGCCTTGATGCTTGAGCGCCAATGGCGACCGTGGCAGTATGGTCCAGGTTGGCCGGGCAACGCCGATTGTCGCTATTTTGCCGAGACCGGGTATACGGCGTGCGGCGTCTTTTTGCGTTATTGGGAGCAAAACGGCGGCCTCGAGCGCTTTGGTTACCCGATTACGACCGAGCTGACCGAGACGATTGGCACGTGGACGGGTACAGTGCAGTATTTTGAGCGTCGGCGCATGGAGCATCATACCGAGTTGGCGGGTACGCGCTACGAAGTGTTGTTAGGGCGTCTGGCGGCCGACGTATATGCGATGACGCCGCCGGTGTTGTGCACACCGAATATGACGAGTGATGCAGATATCGCAAAGATGGCGACTGACGTGCCGTTCCGCGAGCGTTTGGGTTGCCCGACTGACTCAATATTGGTGCAGGCGGCGGTGCAGACCTTTGCGAATGGGCGCATGATTTGGCTAAACACGAAGTCGGTTGGTGAGCCGAGCGACCGCATCATTGTGTCGTATACATCGTCGGTTGAGCCGGGGCAACCAATAGTCTACGCCAATTACGTCGATGATTGGCAGGCTGGTGTTGATCCTGAGGTATATGCCGAGGGTAACATGCAGGTAGTGCCGTATATGTATCCGATTACGCGTGGGTTCGGCAAGATTTGGTTCCGTTTCTTCCGGCGTGGGCCGATTCAGCTCACCCCGGCGCTGAGCCCCGAGCTAGGCCAGTTGGCGCTGGTACAGCGCTACAGTAGTGGGGCGCAGATTATCTTATTGCAGAGCGACCGAATTGTGTATGCGTTTGGCCCGGACCGCACCGATGTGGCCGGGTATTTGCCGGGGCGGTAAGGACATAAGGAGGAGTGATGGCACAGTTTCTCAAAGCATTAGTGACGGTGTATGCGCACGACATCACGCAATCAGCATGTTTTTATGGCGAAATTCTTGGGTTGACGGAGAGTTATCGCTACCCCAATACTGGTGATGCTGAGCATATTGAATACGATGTGGGGAGCACAACGATTGCGATTAGCTCACCAGCAGGGTTGATTGCGCACGGTATGCCGCCCGCAAGTGCCGGGCACCCGTGTGAGATTGGCCTCAAAACCGACGACATCGCAGCGGTGTTTGCGGCGTTGCGCGCTGCTGGTGTGACAATCATCAAAGAGCCAACCAGTAGTGCGGCCGGCAATTGGTATGGGTATTGTGCTGACCCGGATGGGAACTGGATTTCGATCTATCAAAATATGGCGTCATAGTTTGTACATGCGTGCCGCACAGGGGTAAGCGGCACGCATATGTAGGCTGTTTATGCGTCGACGCGATAGCCTGCCGATGCGCATGCAGTCACAATCCGCGCCAGCCCTTGGGCGATGACACTCCGTGGCACACCGATGTTGAGGCGAATGAATCCGGTACCATCTTGGCCGAGTGCTGCGCCGTTGACGACAAGAATGTTGGCTTGCTCCTCGAAGAACGTATGGAGCGTGGCGTGTGGGAGTGGCAGCGCCCTGAAGTCGAGCCAGAGCATGAACGTTGATTGGGTCGGGGTGATGCACACGTCAGGCAGATGCGTAGCACAATAGTCGGCCACGAACCGGTAATTGGCGGCGATGTATGCCATCACGGCGACGCTCCAGTCGTCGCACTCGCGGAACGCGATCTCGCTGGCCACCACACCGAATTGACTCAATCCGTAGCCCAATGCCACGCGCCGCGCTGCCATTTGACAGGTGGCTGTGTGTGTGGCGCTTGGGGTAATAGTGAACGAGTGTTTGAGCCCGGTCAGGTTGAACGACTTGGACGCCGACATGAAGGTAATCACTTGTTGTGCTGCTGCCGCTGAGACGGTGGCCACGGGGGTAAATGACACGCCGGCAAAGAGTAAGCCACAGTAGACCTCGTCGGCCAAAATGACAATCCTGTGGGCTACGCAGATGTCAACCAGCTGACGCAACTCATCAGCACTCCAGACGCGCCCGACCGGGTTGTGAGGGCTACACAAGAGTAGTAGTTTGGTGCGCGGCGTGATAATCGATTCGAGATGCGCAAAATCCATCGTGTAGTGGCCGTTGGTGTTGATGAGCGGATTGGCCACGGGGACGCGGTGATTGAGCTCGATTAGCTCTTTGAACACGTGGTGCACCGGCGTTTGGTAGATGATTTCGTCACCTTTGTCGGTCAACTCCTCGATGACCCCGGCCATAGATGCATAGACGCCGGCGTTGGGCTGGATCCAACTACGCTCGATGTGCCAGCCGAAATGTCGCTGGTAGTAACCGATGATGGCGTCGTAATAGGCGGCTGGGCGATGCGGGTAGCCGTAATGTCCGCGCTTGGCAGTATTGACTAGCGCATCGACGATGGCCGGGGCCGATACGAAGTCCATGTCAGCCGTGCCGAAACAGAGCAAATCTGGGTTGCCACTGCGCTCGAGTTCGTACTCCCACTTCATCCGGTTGAGATTGGTTGCGTCAATCGTTCGATCAAAGTCAAACGCAGGTGTCTGCATGGGTGTGTCCTTGGTGCACAAACGGAATTTCTCTAGCATATCATGTAAAATACGCAGTGGGATTGTATTGAGGAGTGACGAAAAATCTATGTGGCGCTGGTTGATTCTTGTTGCGGGAATTCTGGTGTTTTTGCAGGGGGCAACGCCGGCACAGGCGCAACGCACCAAATGTTTTGAGATGACCGGGCACTGCGTCAGTGACCCGATTTTGACCTATTGGGAGAACAACGGCGGCCTGGCCGTATTCGGCTACCCCATCAGCCCATTGCGCACCGAAACCATCGAGGGCACCTGGACTGGTCCGACGCAATGGTTCGAGCGTGACCGCCTCGAGGATCATGGGGCCGAAGGGGTATTAGCTGGGCGTCTCGGGGCGCTCGTGCTCGCAAATCAAGGGCGACACTGGCAACAAGGGAGCGACTCAGCTGCCGATGGGTGTGAGTATTTTGCGGTGACTGGGTATCGTGTCTGCGAGCCGTTTTTGTCGTATTGGCGCAAAAACGGCGGCCTCGCGCGCTTTGGTTACCCGATTACGCCACGCATCGTCGAGGCGCACGAGGGCTGGAGTGGCGAGGTGCAGTATTTTGAGCGCCGCCGGCTCGAGTGGCACAAAGAAAACGCTGCCACGCCCTACGAAGTCTTGTTAGGGCGCCTCGGGGCTGTTACCATGGACGGCGCACCGGTGACCTGTCAGGCGTTGCCGTCACACATGCAGGGGATTGATCGGATTGTTCCGTTTGCCTTGGGGTGTGCCACGACTGTCGAAAAAATCACGCTGACGTATCAATACTTCCGCAATGGCGTGGCATTCTACTTGCCTAACATCCAAGAGGTCATCTACACCTCGGCTAGCACGTTTAAACGGATTGTTGATACGTGGAGCTGGTCGGAGATTGAGGTGTACATTGACGGCGCCATCCAAATTACCAAACAAATCGGCAAGGCCATCATGCAAACGTGGGGCATGCGCGATCAACTCGGCGATGCATTGAGTGCGGCGGCCACTGCACCAGCCACGGTGGTGCGGTTTAGTAATGGGGCCATGATTATCCAAATCGAAGGTCAAGATACTCTGTATGTTTTTGGTGGGGCGCCGGACCAGTTCATCAGGCTTGAGACCGGGCCATAATCTACTTGCACCAAAAGAAACGCCCCGGAGTCTGCTGACTCTGGGGCGTTTGTCATGAAGAGTTACTTTTTGTCGCGGTCTTTCTCGTCTTGCTGCCGCAAGTAGCGACTTGCGAGCATAAATACGAGCGCGAGTACTAACAGCCCCCATGCCATCGGGCCAACCCCTTGGGTTGACTGTACCAGCATTGATCCGGCTACACACACGAGACCGCCAATGTTGAGATAGATGCGCTTTTTGCGGTTATCCATCAATTACGCTCCTAGTCGGTCGAGGAAGCGAATGCACGAGCGGATTGCCGCAAAGTAATACGGCAGGTGGAACTTCTCGTTGGGCGCATGCACATTGTCATCGGGCAAGCCGAAGCCCAACATGACACACGGTGCCTTGAGGTGTTTGTCGAACAATGCTGCCACCGGGATTGACCCGCCGCCACGCACGTACTCGACCGGGTGGCTGAACTCGACGCCGTAGGCCTCGGCGGCAATCTTGAGTACTGGTGCGTCAAGTGGCAACAACAGCGGCTCGCCGCCGTTGAGCAAAACCACGTCCATCTCGACACCCTCGGGGGCCAATTCTTTGACACGATCCTTGAGTAGTTCGTAGACCTTCATCGAGTCTTGACCGGGGGCGAGGCGCAAACTGACTTTGGCCTTGGCCTCAGCGGGGATGACGGTCTGGCCGCCCTCGCCGATGAATCCACCGACGATGCCGTGCACCTCGAGGGTCGGTCGCGATGTCATGCGCTCCATCGGGCTGTACTGCTTCTCACCGGGGAAGCTCTTGAGTCCTGCAGCGGCCATCATCGCTGGGCCACGCTCGTCAGACTGGCGTTGCAAAATCGCCCGGTCTTCGTCGCTGAGCGGACGCAACATCTCGTACAAACCAGGCAAGTTGATGTGGCCATCGCGCCCCTTGAGGTCGCTGAGCACCCACGCCAGTGCCTGAATCGGATTGGGGGCGATGCCGCCGTAGCCACCCGAGTGCAGGTCACCTTTGGCGCCCTTGGCGGTGATCTCGGTGTAGGTCATGCCGCGCAACGAGTGGGTGATGGTCGGGATATCTTTGTCGATCATGCCGGTGTCGAGAATCAACACGTAGTCACAGGCCAACTCGGCAGCCTTCTCGGCGACATAGGCGCTGATTGACTCGCTGCCCGATTCTTCTTCGCCTTCGAGCAAGATTTTGACATTGACGGCCAAATTGTTGGTGGCTAGCAACGACTCAACGGCCTTGAGGGCGGCCAGGGTCGGGCCTTTGTCGTCGACGGCACCACGGGCGTACAGATTATCGCCGACGAGCGTGGGCTCGAAGGGCGGCGTTTTCCAGAGTTCGACCGGGTCAATGGGTTGCACATCGAAGTGGCCATAGACTAGGACGGTCGGTTTGCTACTGTCGATGATGCGCTCGGCATAGACGAGGGGCAAGGCAACACCTTCGACGACCCGGGCATTGGCGATGCCGATGGTGGTGTGGATGTGGGCTGCCAACCACTCGGCGGCACGGCGAACCTCGGGGTGATAATCCGACATGCCACTGATGCTCGGGATGCGGATGAGCGCCTTGAGATCTTCGAGATGGGCGTCGCGTTTGCTCTCGGCGTATGAAAGTGCGGCCTGTGACATGAGTCCTGTTCCTTTCACAACTGTGGGAAAGTTAAATCCACTTGTATTATACCGATTCAGTACCGCGGTGTGGCCAACGAGACACCCTCGTTGAGTGCCGTCAGCGCAAATCCAGCGGTCGCGCGGTAGCCCTCTGTCACCTGCAGGATTTCATCGACACTTATGACATCTTCAATTGACATAAATCCATTTGGCGCCCGCTCTTCGACCAATTTCATCGGCATCTCGGGCCCAAAGCCGCGATTCGCTAGCACAATCTTGGCTGTGGCCGGGCGACGCACTTCGTCGTAGCGGGCGAGCGCTTGTGCCACATCGCCTGGGTATGACTGCAGACACCCGACTAACACGCGTGCATCGAGGATGGCCTGTGAGGCGCCGTTTGATCCAATGGGGTACATCGGGTGGGCGGCGTCACCGAGCAGCGTGGTGCGCCCGAAGGTCCATCGCGGTAATGGGTCGCGATCGACCATGGGGAATCGGTAGGTGCCTGATGCTGATCTGATGAGCGCCGGCACATCGAGCCAATCAAAGCGCCAATCCTCGAAGCGGTCAATGAAATCGCTGAGCACGCCTGGCTGATTCCAATCCTCGCGTTCGGCCAACTGGTGGTTATTTGTGCGGAACTCGGCGATGAAGTTGAAGAGCTGTTTGCCGCTTGGCAAATCACGAATCGGGTAGCCGACGAATTTGTGATCGGGGTGCCCCGCCCAAATCATGGTGCGCCCGTCGAACAGCGGGTCAATCTCGGCGGTGCCGCGCCAGAGCAAAGCACCGTTCCAACGGGGCATACCCTCGTCGGGGTAGCGCAAGGCCCGCGCCACCGAGTGGATGCCGTCGGCAGCAATCACCATGCTCCCGGGCACAGTGGCAAGATGTGGGCCACGCCGCCCGGCACGAAATTCTGCAGTGGCGCCGGTATCGTCACTCGTCAGGTTGCTCAGGTGATAGCCGGTGTGAATATGTGCGGCGCCGATGCGCTCGCGCGTGATATCAAGTAGGGTCTGCTGCAACACCCCTCGATGAATCGAGAGTTGGGGCCAGCGATAGCCGGCTGCCTGCCCACGCGCTTCGCTCCAGATTTGTTGGCCGCGCCGGGTGAAGTAGCGCAACGTGGTCGGTTGGATCGACACATCAATCAGGCGTTCGAGTACCCCCAACTCATCGAGTTCACGGGCGGCGTGGGGCAACAGGTTAATCCCGACGCCGAGCGCTTTGATGTCGCTGACTGACTCATAGATGTCACATGTGTAGCCGGCTGCATGCAGACTGAGTGCGGTCACAAGCCCACCGATGCCGGCGCCGATGATGATAATTGGTTGTTGCGCCATGCTGTGCTCCTAGACAATCCGTCCGAATTGGCGGGCGAACTGGTCGAGGCGCATGCTAATCACCGTTGGTCGCCCGTGCGGGCATGTGCGTGGTCCTTCACATTGGGCGAGTTGCTCGAGTAACGCTTGTTGCTCGGCGAGCGAGAGCGTTTGACCGGCACGAATCGAGGTGTGACACGAAAGCGTAACCAGCATCTTCTCTTGCCAATCGGTCGGCGTACTGCCGTTGCCGTCGCGCAGGTAGCCGGCGATTTGCAACAACGCACTCTCGACGCGACTTGGGTGTACTGTGGCCGGGATGGTGTGCACGACGATAGACTGCTCGTGCTCACTTATCACAAATCCCCACGCTTTGAGATCATCGATGTGTGCCGCAAGGATGATGATGTCGTTTTGGCTGAAGTCGCACTGTTGCGGGATCAGCATCGGTTGCGTCTCGATTTTGCCACGTTGCCGTTGATTCATCAGGCGCTCGTAGTTGATCCGCTCGTGGGCTGCATGTTGATCGATGACATAAAGGTCATGTGCATCGTCTTCTGCCAAAATATATAGCCCGGCGAGTTGGCCGATGATGCGCATCGCTGGCAGCGGGCCGTGGTGTTGGGCACGCTGTTGTGAAAGTGTCGCCGCGACTGCGGCTCCCGCCACCTGCGCCGATTCGTTGGCCATGCTAGGCAATCGCGGTTGGGTTGGGGCAGGTGGCGCCGGCGGTGGAAAGAGCTCGCGTTCGTAGGTGCGTTCACGTGCCGGTTGTCGGGGTTGTTCGGCTGATTGACGTGGTCGTTCACTCGCGGGTTGTGTACTGCCACGGCGATCGAGGTTGCTCAAGTAGTCGAGCCGGCGCTCGCTGGCACTGCGCTCGGGTGAGGTGCTCGCCGGCGGTGGGGCAATTGCGGGCTCGGGCAGATTCCACTCGGGCACGACGGCCGTGCCTTGGATGAGCGGGCGCATGGCGTTGACCAAGTTGTGGCGGACATACTCGGGGTCGCGGAACTTGACTTCGCTCTTGGTCGGGTGAATATTGACGTCAACCGCTCCCGGGTCGACGTGGATGGCCACGACTACATAGGGGAATCGCCCTTTCATCAGCAAGGTGTGGTAGGTGTCATCAAAGACGCCGGCGATTTGATTGCGTGGCGCTACTGCGCGGCCGTTGACGCTGATGTGCATACCTTCGCGGTTGCTACGACTAATCGTTGGGTTCGAGATATAGCCGTTGATGCTGATGTGGTACAAGCCATCACCTTGGGACATCTGCACCGGTACGAGGTTTTTGACGACGTCCATGCCGTAGACGGCCAAGAGTACATCGCGCAAATCGCCATTACCGCTGGTTTGGATGCGCGACTTGCCATCTACCGTCAGCATAAACCGAATATGCGGATAGGCGAGGGCATAGTGGGTCATCACAGCGTTGACGGCGGTACTCTCGACGCCTGGGGTGCGCAAAAACTCTCGCCGCACCGGCAAATTGTAGAACAAGTTGCGGATCACGAAGGTCGTGCCAACCGGTGCGCCGACCATTCGCTTATCCTGGATTTCGCTGCCAGCGATACGCAACTCAACTGCGCTTTGGGCGTCGCGGGTACGGCTCGTGCAACTGACTTGGGCCACAGCGGCAATTGATGGCAGGGCTTCGCCACGAAACCCGAGGGTGCGGATGGCAAACAAATCCTCGGCCGCGCTGAGTTTTGAGGTGGCGTGACGGGCAAACGCTGTCTCGATTTGGTCGACTGGGATGCCATGGCCGTCATCGCGGATTATCATCTCTTTGACGCCGCCGCCACTAATCTCAACGGAGATCGTCTGTGCACCGGCGTCTATGGAGTTCTCAACGAGTTCTTTGATGACCGATGCAGGGCGTTCGACGACCTCGCCGGCAGCGATTTGGGCGGCAATGGCCGGTGGCAAAATGCGAATCATGGCGGCCTCACGTGTGTTGTTATATAGATAATTATACTAACTGTGTATCATGCAAATCGTCGTTGTTTGGGGAGCAATCCGGGTTATGGTACAATTGGCGCGGAGTGAAGATTCCTTCTATCACACAGGAGTGTCACATGGCACCGTTGAAAGTTGCCGTTGTCGGCGTTGGTGGGATTGCGCATACGCATATGCCCGGTTGGCAAGCCTCGCCCGATGCAGAAGTTGTTGCTGGTGCAGATATTAGCGCCAAGGCGCTTGAGGCCTGGGGCCAGAAGTACGGCGTCAGCCACACTACTACCGACTACAAAGAGTTGTTGGCCAATCCTGACATCGATATCATCGACATTTGTACCCCAAACATGCACCACGCCCCGATTGCCATTGCCGCACTCGAAGCCGGCAAGCATGTCATTTGTGAGAAGCCTCTTGCTCCCACCCCCAGCGAAATTCGCCAGATGATTGCTGCGCGTGACAAGTCAGGCAAGAAGTTGATGACGGCCCAGCACTTCCGCTTTGCCGGCGTCTCACAAGCCATGAAGAAAGAAATCGAGGGCGGTTCCCTTGGTGAAATCTATCATGCCCGTAGCTGGATGTTGCGCCGCAATGCGTTTATCCCAACCCCTGGCTTCGTCAAGAAGGAGCTCAGCGGTGGTGGCCCATGTGTTGACATCGGCGTGCACGTGCTCGACTTGACGCTCTGGTTGATGGGCCACCCCAAGCCAGTCTCGGTCACTGGCGTTGCCCGCAACGAGCTGATGAAGAAGCCCGGTGCCTTCTCAGTATGGCACCCCGGTTCAGTGCCAGCCGACATGGATGTCGAAGACTTCGCCTCAGGCTTTGTGCGCTTCGAAAACGGCGCCACCCTCGTCATCGAGGTTAGCTGGGCCTTGCATCATGACACCATGGGCGAGGACATGCAAGTCTGGTTGTACGGTCAAGACGGTGGCGCGAACTGGCCCAAGGCTGAGTTCTTGTCATCGAACTACGACACCCGCCAGCTCTACAATCGCCAGCTCAAGGTCACTCGCGATCAACTCGAGCCACATGCCCAAGAGTGTGTCGAGTTCGCCAAGGCCGTGGCCAACGACTTACCATCACCAGTGCCTGCCGAGCAGTCACTCTACGTGATGTCGATTCTGGACGGCATCTACCGCAGCCAGCGCGAAGGCCGTGAGGTCAAGGTCGATCTGTAGTGTTGATTGTCAACACCCGCTTGCCTGGATTCCAGGCAAGCGGGTGTTTTTGTGTGCACAACATGGTGACGCGTATGATGGCAGCCATTAGGCAACCCCTGCGTCACGCAGGCGCGCTAAGCCAATCCCAGCACCACAGGCGACGACACCGGCGACGCGGCCGCGCAAGAACCCGCCTAATTTGCTGGTGGCCGCCAAGGCCACGCCGGCAGCTCCCTCGATGAGGTGATGGTGGCTGTTGATGTAGTCGCGCATTGCACTGGCAATCTCGGCCTCGCTGACGAGTACCGTCATATCGACGAGTGATCGGTAGTTGGCAAAGGTGACGCTGTCTGCCTCAATACCGCCGGCGGTCCCATCAGAGAGCGTGTCGTCGCTAGGGATATCAACAATCTCGCCGGCCCGCACTGACTCCACCATGACGGCCGAATTGATTGGCTGGGCGCCGATAATCAACAGGTTGGGGCGGAGTGCTTTGAGTACTGCGGCCATGCCCCCAATCAACCCACCTCCACCGACAGCGATGACAACGCTGTCGAGCATCGGGATTTGTTGAATCATCTCGAGTGCAATTGTGCCTTGGCCGGCCATAATGATTGGGTCGTTGTAGGGTGACAAATAGGGCAAATTATGGGCAACGGCATATTCACGGGCCGCCGCCTCGCTAATCACACTGTCGTTGCCGATGAGGCGCACATCGGCACCCAAATCGCGCATGGCGGCAACCTTGACGGGGGCGGCGTGCTCCGGCACAAAAATCGTCGCTTTGCAGCTGGCGAGCTGACTGGCATACGCCACCGCCGCACCGTGATTGCCTGACGAGGCTGCCACAACGCCATGACGGCGCTGTGCGGGTGTAAGCGCAAACACGGCGTTGAGGGCGCCGCGTAACTTAAATGACCCGGTGTGCTGCAGGTATTCTTGTTTAATCCAAATATCAGCATGACACTGCTGACTGAGGCGGGTATGGCGTTGACTTGTTGTTTTGAGTGCATAGGGGGCGATGCGTTGGGCAGCAATTTGGCTGTCACGCAACTGCGCATGTACATCAACCATGGCATTCCTTTGAGTGTGAGCGATATAGTGCTATTATGCCATGGCTTGCCCCCTGTGGTGCATCCACAGGGGGCAGATCTTTGCCGAGCGTTACGCTTTCGTCTCACGCAGATGGGGGCTGACCGTCAACTCAAGCATCGGATCTAGTTGCTGACGACGCACACGCTGGAGCATGAATCGGATACTCAAGGCGATATGTGCGATGATAAAGCCCCAGTTAATCAGGTAGGTAATCATGTGAATTGGCTCCATGCCAATCAGTGACTGACTGACCATGGTGAAGACAAACACGCCGTAGCCGATGTAGACATGCACCACCCGAATATGACTGCGTAATTTGGGAATCCCATAGAAGTACAAGCTGGCCACGGCATGAATGAAGAACAGCATGATATAGATGTTGCTGAAGGTCAAGTGCACCCAGCTGTCAATTTGCAACCCGAGTGCCTCTTGGTAGTAGGCCACGGTGTCAATTGCCAAACTGACGAAGATGACCCAGGCCAGGGCGCGATTGCCAATGGCCATTTTGCGTTTGCGCCCGCGTTGGGCCTCAGCCAATTGATTGCGCTCATCAGCCGGGATAGCGGCAATTGCGGCTTGGTAGTCGGCGTAGCGCAACTTGGGGAATGCGCGGGCTGTCAATAACACACTAATCATCAGCAGGATTTCGCCGATATTGGCGATGATGCCGAGTTGCATGGCCGCTGCCATAAACATCGCCAAAGCACCTGTCAACAACCACCATGAGCGCCCGTGGCTGTAGAGCCCGATGCCGAAGGCAATCATGACGCTCATCGTGGGAATCGGGGCCAATGGTGGCCCACTATGATCGACGTCGAGCACATACCGGAGCATGCCCTCGTTGGCCAGTACATACCCGTTGCTCAGATAGGTCATGCTGTCGTAG
>CAYXXK010000027.1:22298-36452 GCA_964469045.1 uncultured Klebsiella sp. | reverse complement strand
GAGACTCCCAAGAAGAAGAGCACGAAGAAGGCTGCTGACGAAGAAGCGCCAGCTGCTGAGACACCTAAGAAGAAGAGCTCCAAGAAGGCTGAGTAGTCACCGTCGGGCGCTCGTGGAGGTATAACTATGTCGTCAAAATCATCGTATAACGTGGTTGGCATGGCGCCATTGGTCGAACAACTGATTCCAACCGTTGTGGAGACCACTGGGCGTGGCGAATATCGTTCGGATATTTACTCGCGATTGCTCAAAGAGCGCATTGTCATGTTGAGCACACCACTTGAGGATCAGGTAGCTAATTTGATTGTTGCGCAGTTGCTCTTTTTGGAGCATGAGAATCCTGAGCGTGACATCATGTTGTATATCAATAGCCCAGGTGGTTCGATTACGGCGGGTTTAGCCATTTATGACACGATGCGTATGATTCGCCCTGATGTGGCTACTGTGTGTCTCGGCATGGCAGGAAGTATGGCCACAATTTTGTTGGCTGGTGGTACGAAGGGTAAGCGCTATAGTTTGCCGAACTCAACCATTCACATGCATCCTGCAGGTGGTGGTGCCCGTGGATATGCGCCCGACGTCGAAATCATGGCGCGCGAATTGTTGCGCGAGCAACAAATCATCCGCGAGTTGATGGCCGCTGATACCGGGCAGACAATCGATCGAATTGCAAGCGACTTCGATCGTGACTTGTTCATGAGTCCAGAACAAGCCAAAGAGTACGGAATTATTGACCAAGTACTGACCCGCGAGTCATTGCAACAGCAATCACTGTAGTCTCCCTCGCTCGTGGCTCGCTGATGCACCAAGAAGAGGGTGTATCAGCGAGCAATTCTGTTTTTTTGCCAGATGAGGTGTGACATGGCAACCAATGGCCGAGGTGTGTATCATTGTTCGTTTTGTGGACGGAGCCAAGATGAGGTGCAGCGTCTCATTGCAGGTCCACCACCGATTTTTATTTGTGATGAATGTGTTGGTATCTGTAATCAAGTGATTGCAGAGGAGCGTCAACGTGCGCAACCAGCTCCTACTGCCGTCGACCAGAATGCGACGTTGCCTGTCCCCAGAGAGATTCGTCAACACCTTGATACCTATGTGATTGGCCAAGATCGCGCAAAGGTTATGCTTGCGGTTGCGGTATATAACCACTACAAGCGTATTCGTGCGCGCCAACAAGACAATAGTGTTGAGATTGGGAAAAGCAATATCCTGTTGATTGGCCCAACTGGGAGTGGTAAGACGCTGTTGGCACAAACGCTTGCCAAAGCACTCGATGTGCCATTCGCTATTGCCGATGCAACGGCGTTGACCGAAGCAGGCTATGTCGGTGAAGATGTTGAGACCATCTTGTTACGCTTGATTCAAGCAGCAGATGGCGATATAGAGCGTGCAAAAACAGGCATTTTGTATATCGACGAAATCGACAAAATTGGACGCAAAGCGGATAATCCGTCAATTACGCGCGATGTGTCGGGTGAAGGTGTTCAACAAGCATTGCTCAAGATTCTCGAAGGCTCAGTGGCGCATGTGCCTCCTGTACCTGGGCGCAAGCATCCACAGCAAGAATATATCGCCTTCGATACTACCCAAGTGCTGTTTATATGTGGTGGAGCATTCGAGGGGATTGATAAGTTGATCGCCGGTCGAGTTGGTCAACAACGTGCCATCGGTTTTGCGGCTGGTAGTCAGCCTGCACCTACGACGTTGCCTGAGCACTTACTCGATCTGATTACACCAGATGATTTGCTCAAATATGGGTTCATTCCTGAGTTTATTGGTCGTATTCCAGTGGTGGCTCCACTGCGCCCACTTGATCTTGAGGCAATGCGACGTATTCTGGTGGAGCCGAAGAATGCGGTGGTAAAGCAGTATCAGCAACTGTTGGCGATGGATAATGTTCGTCTTGAGTTGACGGATGATGCAATTGATGCCGTGGCTAGCGCAGCGCTGAAGTCTGGTACGGGTGCACGTGCGTTGCGTAGCATTCTCGAGTCGGTGTTGCTGGATGTCATGTTTGATGCACCATCTCAAGACGGCCTTGAGCGCTGTGTGATTACCGCAGATGTTATAGAAAAGCGTGCGTCGCCATTGCTTGTTTTTCGGAATGATGTGGCCGTCGATCGTATTTCTGATGCGAGCTAAATTGGCTATTCACAAATGTATCATTTTGGGTGTATAATGTACTACACGTGGTCGTATAACAGAGCATTTCTTCGAACGCATATGCGTAGCCCGTGAGTTATGATGCTCTGTCATTGGTACCCTCACAAATTGTGACGCTCACTGAGCGTTACTTTTTTAGAACGTAATATTACTACAAAAGGTGGTACTACCATGAAGTTGACGCGCAGAGTATCAGATCGAGGCGATCAAATTACGCAACGACGAGTATTGTTTGCTGATGACGATCCGTCAATTGCAACATTGATTCAGGTGACGCTGAGTGGGCCACGGTATGATGTAGTAGTGGTCAAAAACGGGCTAGAGGCACTCAAGACATTCAGTAACGGGGCATTTGATATTGTGTTGCTTGATGTGATGATGCCATACGTCGACGGATTTGAGGCATGCAAGCGAATCCGTGAGCAATCCGATGTGCCAATCATCATGTTGACTGCGCGCGACGGCACAGATGATGTGCTGCAAGGGTTTGAACTGGGGAGTGATGATTATATTACGAAGCCATTCAAGACTGTGGAGCTGATTGCGCGTATTGAAGCGATTTTGCGCCGTGTTGAGGGCATGAAAAACCGTCAAGCGCCAACGATAGTACGTGTCGGTGACATCGAGATTGATGCGCCGCGTCACCGTGTAACACTCGGTGGTGAAGAGATTAATTTGACGCCGATGGAATTCGAATTGCTCTATTTCTTGGCTGCCAATGTCGGCGAGGTATTTGATCGAGAGACATTGTTCCAAGAGGTGTGGGGCTACGATTACGTTGGCGAAACAACTGTAGTAGATGTATGTGTGCGTCGGTTGCGTGAGAAAATCGAGGCTGAGCCATCTAAACCACGGCGCATCTTAACTGTGCGAGGTGTTGGGTACAAGATGTCAGACCTCGCTGCGGTAGAGCCATTGCCAGCGGTGAATGAACCAATCACAGAACCGCTCAATGCATATGCAACTGATGAAGCTGCCGCGACAAGTTAGACGTACTTTGATGGTACAATCCCCCACCGAGGCAAACTCGGTGGGGGATTAATGTGTGTGCGCTACGGGGTCACTTGCGAGGTAACTGCGTATGTCATGTGACTGCTGTTATTCGTCGCCTGCAGGCTCATCGCCTTCGTCGCTACTCTCATCGTCACTTTCAAACATGTCAACACCAACCATATCGCCGAGATCAAGGATGCGCTTTTGCTTTTGGGTGTCGTCCTCGGGCTCATCGGCCGCCATCGCGACCACTGAGTCGTTGTCGTCGAGTGATAAGACGCGCACACCTTGAGCCGCACGCCCACACGCTCGAATTTGGCTCGCTTGTGTTTTGAGCACGATGCCGTTACTAGTAATAAACGTCAATAGCATATCAGCATCGATGACACGTGCAATCGCAATAGTATCGCCTTCGCTGATTCCCATTGTCTGCATGCCTTGTGTGCCGCGACCCTTGGGGCGATAGAGATTGATTGGGGTACGTTTGCCTTTGCCGTTTTTGGCGATGGTGACCAGTTGAGAGTTCGCTGCAAGGGCTGGCGAGATAATGTCCATGCTGATGACTTCGTCATGTTCGCGCAAGGCAATGCCACGTACACCACTGGCAGGGCGTCCCATCGAGCGTACTTGTGCTTGTTTGAAACGCAGTGTTTTGGCAAGGCGAGTCGTTAAGACTACATCCTCATCGCCAGCCGTGGTAGTGACCCAGCCGAGCTCATCGCCGTCTTCGAGACCAATGGCGATCAGACCATTTGAGCGAACCATGCTGTACTCTTCAAGCAGCGTGCGCTTGACTTTACCGCGACGCGTTGCCATGAGTAGGTACTTGGCATGGTCGTAGTCAGGCACTGACAAGACTGATGTGACGTGCTCGTTTGGTTGCAGGTCGATTAAGTTGACGAGTGGTAGCCCCTTGGCGGTGCGGCTAGCGTCTGGTACTTCGTGGGCCTTGAGGCGGTAGACGCGCCCAGTGTTGGTGAAGAAGAGCAAGTCATGCATGGTGTTGCAGGTGAGGATGTGATTCATTACATCTTCTTCACGCATAGCTGCACCTTTGATGCCGCGACCACCACGACGTTGGGTGCGGAAGACCTCCGGTGATTGGCTCTTGATATAGCCGCGGTCTGACAAGGTGATGAGCACTTTGACATCTGGGATGAGGTCTTCGTCATTGACTTCGCCATTGACGCCGTAGACGATTTGGGTGCGACGGGCATCGCCGTACTTTTCTTCGAGATACTTCATATCGGCCTTGATGAGGCTGTTGAGTTTGGCCGGATTGGCTAGGATCTCTTCGAGTTCAGCAATTGTCTTGCGAATTTCGGCCAATTCGTCCTCGATACGTTTGCGCTCAAGGGCTGCCAAGCGGCCGAGTTGCATGTCAAGAATCGCGTTGGCTTGGGCCTCGCTGAAGCTATAATCGCGCATCAAGTTGTTGCGAGCTGAATCGCGCGTACGTGAGTCACGAATGGTCTGAATAACCTCATCAAGGATATCAATCGCGCGTTTGAGACCATCCAAAATGTGGGCACGCGCACGCGCTTTGTCGAGATCAAATTCGGTGCGGCGTCGGATAATCTCACGGCGGTGTTCGATGTACTCTTGGAGCATACGCTTGAGCGTCATCAGGCGCGGTTGACGACCGCGTTCGCCGAGCGCCAACATGTTGATGCCGAACGATGTTTGCATTTGCGTGTGTTTGTAGAGTGCGTTGAGCACTTTGCGTGGTTGAGCATCTTGTTTAAGCATAATGACAACTCGCATGCCAGTGCGATCTGATTCATCGCGGATGTCACGGATGCCTTCGATTTTTTTCTCACGAACAAGCTCTGCAATACGCTCCTGCAAGCGTGCTTTGTTGACTTGGAACGGCAACTCGGTCACGATGATTTGGTGGCTATTGCGCGCACCTTCTTCGACGTGTGCCTTGGCGCGAATCGTGACTTGGCCGCGTCCTGTGCTATAGGCTGCGTTAATACCTTCGTTGCCCAAAATCAACCCGCCGGTTGGGAAGTCAGGGCCGGGTACGATTTTGACCAAATCTTCGACACTGGCTTCTTCGTTGTCGATCAAGAATGCAATTGCCCGACAAATCTCGCCGAGGTTATGTGGAGGAATATTGGTTGCCATACCCACGGCGATGCCGTTAGCACCGTTCAACAACAAATTCGGTAATCGCGCAGGGAGGACTGTGGGCTCGCGGTAGGTGCCGTCGAAGTTGTCACGAAAGTCAACGGTATTTCGCTCGATGTCGAACAACATCTCTTCAGCAATGGCTGACAACCGCGCCTCGGTATAACGCATGGCAGCCGGTGGGTCCCCGTCAATACTGCCGAAGTTGCCTTGGCCATCAATTAACGGATAACGCATATTCCACGGCTGTGCCATGCGCGCGAGTGCATCATACACTGAGCTGTCACCATGTGGGTGCATTTTGCCCAGCACGTCGCCCACAATACGCGCGCTCTTTTTGTAGGCCGTGTTCGCACGCATGCCCATGTCCCACATGCCGTACAAAATGCGGGTTTGTACTGGCTTGAGCCCGTCACGAATATCCGGTAACGCACGCGACACGATGACGCTCATGGCGTAATCGAGGTACGCTGTACGCATCTCATCAGTGATGTTTCGGTTCTGAATTACTCCAGCGTCCATCGGCATCTCCTAATAAAAGTGTAAAAGATTACAATTTGATTACATATAGTATATCACAAAACGAATAATTTGTCACTAGTGAATATTTTGACGCACGATAGTGCGCCAAAACAAATTATTCTACACGCTTGTATTATACCCCAAGAACGGGGATAGGTGTGAAATCAATTGCATCGCAAGCGCTTAATTGGTAAATAATTCCATTTACACTACCTTGCGTTGCGTTATGCCAGTCGTCGGGGCGATGGAGGTGACCATAGAGGCAAGACGAAATCTGGTATTTCTCAAAGAGCCGAACGAATTCGGTTGGTTTTTTGTCGATAAATGGTGGGAAGTGGATCATACAGATGATGGGTTTGGCAGAAGTGAGTTTGCGTGCATCTTGCAAGCTGCGCTCCATCCGTAACAACTCGCGTGCATAGATGCGTTGGTCGGTTTTGGGGTCGAATCCAGGCATATCAGGGGCCACCCATCCGCGACTGCCGCATACCACAACTGGTCCGATATCAAGGGCATCAGCTTCGATGAGTTTGATTGATGGTGGCATTTGGGGGCGGATGGGCCGGGCGCGATCCCACCAATAATCGTGATTGCCTTTGATGCAGTATTTGGTACCAGGGAGCTGGTCGATCCAACGCAGGTCAACCAGAGCATCGTTGAGGTGCATGGCCCATGAAATATCGCCGGCAATGAGGACAACGTCCTCGGGTTTGACGAGCCGATGCCATTGTGTAGCGATACGTTCGGGGTGGTTGCGCCAACGTGTTCCGAAGATGTCCATCGGTTTGGGTTGGGCAAATGACAGATGCAGGTCTGAGATGGTCCAGATCATTGATGTTGACTCTATCGAAAGCGTCGTAACAACGCGTGTATACGAATTACTCACCGTTCATAGTAGCAGATACAGACGCTAATTCCAAATGACTCGGTGCCCATGCAGGGAGTGGTGCAGCGAGGGTGAGTGACTCCTCGTGGATGGGGTGTGGGAGTGTCAACTGCCAGGCATGGAGGCGAGGTGGTGGTGTATCAGTGGGCCGTCCGTGGCTAGCATCGCCGATGATTGGCAATCCAAGTGCGGTTGCATGGAGGCGAATTTGGTGAGTGCGCCCAGTGTGAGGAATCGCCATCAGCCATGAAGTGTTATCTGGACGGTGTGCTATGACACGAAACGTGGTCATCATTTCTTTGACGACGTCGCCGTTCAAGAGCTTTTGACCGATATTTTCAGACGGATACGCACGAAAGCGTCCATTCTCAGTGCGCCCGTGACCGGTGGTAATCGTCTGTTCTTGCCATTCTGGTATGCCGTGGACATGGCAGATATAGCGCTTGTGTGCTTGGTGTGTCACAAAAATGCGTTGAATAGCAGGATTTGCGTGGGCGTGGCGAGTAAACAACAACACTCCGGTGGTATCGCGGTCAAGGCGATGAGCTGGATGGAGTGTTATTGTTTCGTTGTATTGTGATTGCCATAGCGTAATTAACGCTTGGCGCAAGTGATTATCGGCGTCCCACGGAGTAGCGTCGACATAGGTGCCGGTAGGTTTGTTGATAGCAATCAACCAGCGGTCTTGGTAGATGATGTGTTCGGGTTGTAATACACAGGGCGTGGCATGATCGGGTGGGGTATGGATTGAGACATGCATGCCAGGTAACAGCATTGCCTCGGGCACTCGTACTCGCTCGCGCGCAATCCAAGCGCCCCCACGATTGATTAACGCGAGTGCAGTGGCGCGACTCTCAAGAAGTCGGGCCACTGCGTCGATTAACCGCTCGGGCGTTTGGCAGACGAACTGGATCGAACCTCGATTAGGACTGTCGTTCGGCGTATTGTTTGCGGTAGTAATCGCGGTATTCTCCACTCTTGATTGGGCGCCACCAGCCTGGGTTATCGATGTACCACTTGACGGTCTTCTCAAGGGCTTGATCGAATGTATGGCGGCTCTGCCACCCCAAAGCACGCAACTTGCTCGTATCAAGTGCATAGCGACGGTCGTGACCGGCGCGATCTTTGACATATTCGATGAGCGAATGGGGTTTGCCAACCAAATCGAGTATCTTGTGCGCCATATCGATGTTGCGTGTCTCAACACCGGTGCCGACGTTGTAGGCTTCACCAGCGACGCCACGATGAAGTACGACATCGATGCCTTCGCAGTGGTCGGTGACATATTGGTAGTCACGCATTTGTTTGCCATCGCCATAAATAGGGATTGGTAAATCGTCCATAGCATTGGTAGTGAAGAGTGGGACGGCTTTTTCGGGATAGTGGAACGGACCAATATTGTTCGAGCCGCGTGTAATTGTCGTATGCAGCCCGTAGGTGATGTGATAGGCATACACAATATGTTCGGCTCCAGCTTTGCTCGCTGAGTATGGGCTACGAGGTTCGAACACGTCGTTTTCGCGTGAGCGATTTGGTTCTGCAATTTGGCCGTAGACTTCATCAGTGCTGATTTGATGGAACCGTTTGAGCCCTAGCTCACGGGCCGCTTCAAGCAGTGCCCAAGTGCCGTTGACATTGGTGCGAATCACTGCATCTGGTTGCATGATCGAGCGATCAACGTGTGTTTCAGCCGCAAAATTAATAATTGTGTCGATGTTGTGTTGTGTAACAGCCGATTTAATCGCGTCTAGGTCGCAAATATCGCCTTTGACAAACGAAAATTTGGGGTTGTTTTGGGCAGCAGCGAGATTCTCGATGCGACCTGCATAGGTCAGGGCATCATATACGACAATCTGATAGTCGTAGCGCTCAAGCATGTAGTGCACAAAATTACTGCCGATAAACCCGGCGCCACCAGTAACGAGTAAACGTTGCATATCGCATCCTCTAAACACATATCGTCTACATCATACACGTTTTTTTGATATTTAACACTGATACGGCTATGGCAATGTGATGACAATGCGATAGAGATTGCTCCCATCGTGCCAATACAGCTGATTGGATGTGAGACTAAAACGCGTTATTTGTGCGGTACTGATGCTGTTTGTGGCGCCAAATGCACGGTACACGAATGCGTTTTGTATGATCGAGAAAAGCGAAAACCCTAAACGATTGTTGGTTATTGATACCATAGAAAACGGCAGACCAGGGACGATCTGTGGTGTCAATGTATTGTTACTGAGCGTTGTGATACGCCGTAACTGACGATTAGTAATGGTGTATTGGAGTCGAGTCCAGGTCGTGCCATCGCTGCCAATGATTATCATAGCGGGTACTAATCCAGTGGTTTGAATATGAGAAGAGAGCGAACGGAGTGGTTTTGTGAGAGCAATTGCTTGTGAAAGATTGATGGATTGTCCTGCAGTCACCGGTACTACATACCCTGTGTTGTTCGTGTATTGACCCGCAATAAGCAACACAAAGTCACCCGAATCGATATTGCTCATCGCCGTAATACTCCCTGGGAGTTGTTGCCGTGCGAATGCTTCAGTGAACGGTGATGCGTTACTCAGCGTGATGAGTTCGGCGTATGCAGGTTTGGTGCCGACTGCTGCATGATTGATTGTCATATAGACATAACGACCTGTGCTCACCAATGTACTAGGTGTACCCATGGTTTTGTACAGCCAAACGCCTGTTTGTATAGGGGTACCACTTTGGATGCGTAAGCGCTGAATTGCAAGCAAATCCCACGCATAGCGACCAACGACAAAAAGTTCGTCGGGATTTTGTGGATTAATGCTGACTATAGTAGCAGACGTTCCTTGGAGTGTGGTGCGATAGAGTTGTGCGAGCGTTGTCAGGTCAAATGCATAAAGCATTGGTGGGTTTGTTTGTGAAAGTGCCCATATACGTCGATTATCACTCTGCAGTTGATTGAGTGCAACTGGAAGTGCTGTAGACTGAATCCCGCTAACATCGAATAACCGTACCGGAGGTGGGACTCGTGTGGGGGGCAGGGTTGGTTGATTTGTTCGGGTGCGTGTTGCAGTTGCAGTGGTTGTGTGTGTTCTGCTGGGTGTGTATGTGGGAGATGGTGTGACGGTTGTTGTACGAGTTGTGGTTTCGGCGGTAGCCGTCAAATTATCCGCCACTTGAGTGTTAACCATACTTGTTTGGGTGAGTTGTGCTGCAAGCGCCTGATTCGTACGTACAATCTGCGCTGTACGCGTACGGCCAATCAGTGTGTCGCGAGTCGCGGTTTGTAGTGCATAGATGGTCTGGATTGCCGCTAAAGGAGTCGGTGTTGCATTGATGATGTTCGTACGGGTACGCGTGCGACTCGGCGATCCACGCAATACTTCTTGGGTGGAGCGATTACGATCGGCTACCGATTGGGTTTTATTGAGCGCCACTTGCGTTTGTATGCGGGCGTGGGTTGCAGTGCTAATGCTGACTTGGGTTTGTGCATATGGCGGGTAGGTAGCAGTCGGTCGTACCACACGAATCGTAATTGGTCGGAGTTGACATGCTCCTTGGTTGATTGTGCGATCGCATGGTTTGTCTGGGTAACCGACCCAATCTTTGATGATGCCAACGTACACAGCATACGTCCCAGGCTGTGTGAATCGAATCCGTCCGGTAATTGTGCGAATTGCACCTGGTGCTAGGCTATTGGTGCCAATACTCCAGCGCCAAGGATGATCTACGGTGCTCGCTACCGGGCAATGAGTAACTGTATTGGCGTAAGTACGATCCCAGCCACTATATCCTGCAATCACACGGAAGCGATTATTTGACTCACTTGTGATGTTACCAGGTCGCGGAAAGCGTGGTTGATCGCTACTATCTTTGAGCGCCCAACACTGTTGTTGCGTAAAGGTAAATCCTGCATCGGCGCTCCCAAATGAAAATGCAGAGCCACTGATGGGAATGCTTTGGTAGATGTTTTTGATGGTCATTCGGAGTGTGACGACATCGCCTGCGACAAGTGACGTTTTGTCGACACTTACTGCTTGAATCCATTTATCATCGGGTTGTATGGTGACGTTTTGTGCGGCGCGGAGCCTAATTTGAGGTAGTTTTGCATACAAAAAATTCCCAGGGCAAGACGTCGATCCTACATCACGATGGCCGATGATTGTGTTGAGTGTTTTGTTTTTGTAGGCATAATATTGTTCGGTATTAAATGAAATGTTTTTGCTACTTCCAATCCAACTCAATAGGTTATCGAGTGCCATCAGTGCAGCGGCGCTCGGTTCTACGGTTTCAAAGTTGCCCATCAACGAAATGCCAATGGTTGCGCGGTTATGACCGAGCGCGTGTGCGCCATCGATGACGTTGCCGTCGTCACGGACACCGGTATAACGCCCTTCATAGATGACACCATTTGGATCGATGAGATAGTGGTAGCCAATATCGCACCACCCAAGTGTCATTGCATGATAGCGCCAGATGCCCAACACACTAGCAGGCCAGTTATTTGTTGATGGGTCAGCATAATTGCTACCCGCCGTATGATGGATGATGACATGACTTGCCGGTGCGATTTCAGCTGGATCAGGAAGCCATGTATGCTTATTCGAGGAGCTGTTGCAGTAGCCACTCCATGGTGCAGCATTTGTGTCCCAATTGGCAAGCGTAGCATCTCCCCACGTGTTACGACTAACAATTGGCGGTTTACTTCCGCGTGGGAGTATGGTTGCTGCACTTAACATCGGTGCACGTTGTGCATTAGCCCCTTGGTTATTCATGGTAACCGTGTGAATTTCTTTGAGGTAGCTTTGTGAATCAGGGGCGATAATAATATCAATTTGCCATGCATCATGTAATGTTGGGAGTGCAAATAAGGTGCTTGTGTATTGACCTCGGGGAGCGTTTTCGGGAGCGAATTCTTGGTTATGCACGAGCAATTCCCATTCACTCCACGTGGTGCCTTGTGCATAGCGGGCACGGAGTTGAATGTCGTTGGCATCGCCTACAACAATCCAGTTGAAGATGATTGCATCAAAAGGAGTCGCTGGTATTATCTGATTAAGGGTACGGCTTTGTGTGTCGACGAGATCTGGAGTGGCGCCCTCATCAACGAGGACAAGATGGTGCTCTTCGAGCCCGGACGAAACTTCAGAAGACGCTGTTGCATGCGGGATGTCTATGATGTGTAGCAACACGATGCAGATGATGATGCATGCTGTCCAACGCATGTGTATCCCCTTGTATGCCACATACATGCAATGTGGTGCTGTTGTGTGTACTACAGATACACGTATTTTACCATTCATTCGTATTTGCATACATGAAAAGCCTGTGAGATATTGCGTATGATGATGGATGATATGTATCGGAACCACAAGGTGACAGACATCATGCGAGCTGTTTATAATAGGGTGAATATGACAAAGAGGGGTTATGACACGCTACGAGCGCATACTTGCAATTGAAACATCGTGTGACGAGACGGCGGCAGCCGTGGTGGCACATGGCCGTACGATACTCAGCAACGTGGTTGCCTCACAAATCGACATTCATCGCCGTTATGGTGGTGTTGTTCCTGAAGTAGCCTCACGTCAACACATATTGAGTATTGAGCAGGTCGTTCGTGAAGCGATACAGGCGTTACCCAATGGTTGGCATGATATTGATGCAGTGGCGGCCACATACGGGCCGGGTTTATCAGGGGCGTTACTCACCGGGTTGAATACCGCCAAAGCGATTGCTTGGGCACGCGGACTGCCGTTGCTTGGAGTGAACCATGTCGAGGCGCATATATATGGTGCGTGGCTAACCGAGCGTGAGCCGCCACCGTTCCCATGTGTTGCATTGATCGTTTCAGGTGGACATACGCTCCTGGTATTATTGCGCAATCATGGTGATGCTGAGCGACTTGGAGGAACCCTCGACGATGCGGCAGGCGAGGCATTCGACAAGGTGGCGCGTCTGCTCGAACTGGGATTTCCTGGAGGGCCAGCGATTCAGCGGGCTGCGGTTGCACCGGCAGACGCGAATCAGCGTTTGCCACGGGCGTGGCTGCATGGGACGTATGATTTTTCGTTTAGTGGACTCAAAACCGCCGTACTGCATGAGATGCAGGCAGCGCGTGTTGAATCCAATGGGGATGCAGAGATGCTCCTGCAGCGCCAACGTGAACTTGCGTATCTGTTTCAGGAGTCGGTTGTTGATATTTTGACGCGCAAAACACGCGATACAGTCAAACAAACTGGTGCCAATGCAGTGATACTTGCGGGTGGCGTTGCTGCTAATACACGTTTGCGTGAGGTGTTGGTGCGTCGGGCTGGTGTGCCGGTCTATGTGCCACCCATTGACTTGTGCACTGACAATGCTGCGATGATTGCAACATGTGCATATTGGCGTCCACAAGTGGGTGATTTGACGATGACGGTTGATGCGAACTTGGCGTTTGTATAAGGATGACCCACACTCACGCTGAGCATGAGTGTGGGCCATTTGGGTGTGACGATTACACAAAGTGTAGAATATTTTCACCTAACATAAATAGTGCAACGATTGCGATAAACACGGCGAATGATTGGCGTAATTTATCTTGGTCGATTTTTTTGCCGATAGTGCCACTGACTGCCATCGCGGGCAGTGCACCGGTCAATAAGGCGACGATGAGCGACCAATCGAATGCAGTGTCAAGATGACCAAGCAGACTGGCACTGCTGTTCATAGCGATGACGAGCAATGACGTACCAACGGCGACGCGCATCGGCAGGCCTACGAGTAACACGAGTGACGGCACAATGACGAATCCACCGCCGACACCGAGAGTGCCGGTAATCAGGCCGACGCCGGCACCGACCAACATGATGAGCCAGAGTGGGCGCGATGCATCGCTTTGTTTGAGGTTCTTGTTGCCGCGATACATCAAGACGGCGATGATCAAGAGCATGATGCTAAAAACGGTCAACAAAATGCGCCCGTCGATATTGCGTGAGAACAATGCGCCAACATAGGCGGTGAGCATGCCAGATGCACCAAAGAGGATGGCGGTTTTGATTTGCGTACGCCCATCGCGCCACGCCATGACACCACCGACGAGCGCATTGATGCCGACGATAATCAAGGCGGTGGCCAGTGCTGTGTGTTCGTCAACGCCGAGCAGGTATACCATGCTTGGCACGATGAGCACGGCACCGCCGCCACCAAGTAACCCAAGTGAGAGTCCCACAAATGCGCCAATCAGCGCAGCCACCACAAACGTTGTCATTTGCAATCATCCCATACTACCAAGTCACCGTGATGACGCAAAACGACATACGCGTGTGACAAACGAGCATCCGAACACCGATTTTACCACTTAACGTGGTTTTTGACCATCTGATTCTGCGTCGAACTCGTCATCAAAATCGTCGTCAGTGACATCTTCGAGTTCGAGGAGCTCTCGGGCAGCCTCGGCGAATTCAGCGGGGACCACGATGCGTACATCGGCG
>CAYXXK010000027.1:0-22288 GCA_964469045.1 uncultured Klebsiella sp. | reverse complement strand
ACCGCTTTGCATCCCAAAGACTGATGCGCTATCTGCGCCCATGGTGGTTGCAGGGATGCCCGCATCGATGAGTTGTGAGACATACATTGACGCCTCGACAGGGCCGCTACAAACCATGAGAATGACCGGTTCAGCTGGCTCGTTAGTTGATTGTTCGGCATCTGGATTCGGTGTTGATTGCCACAGTTGTTTGATTTTTTGCCACATGAGAGGGACCTTTCTAGTCAATAAAAACACAGACGCCCCTGAGCCATGTGGTCAGGAGCGTCGTGCAATAGGCAAACGTTGCTGAGGTGCACTTAGGCTTCAGCTGACCGGCGGAACCACGTGCGCCACTCGCGATTCTCCCATACAACGAGTAACTGGGCTGCATTGAAAATCGATGAGTATGTACCGCTTAAGAGACCAACCAGCATAATAATAACCAAGTTTTGGATGCTTGCGCCACCGAACAACAACAACGCAAGCATGGTGAACATGCTGGTCAACTGGGTATTGATCGAGCGCGGCAACGTTTGTACGATACTGTGGTTGACGACATCTTCGAAGCTTTCGCCTGCACGCCGGTGAATTAAGTTCTCGCGGATGCGGTCGAATACCACAATTGTGTCGTGTACTGAAAAGCTAATAATCGTGAGCAAGGCTGTCAAGAAGTAAGCATCGACTTCTAGACCAATAAAGTAGCCCAAAATCGCTGCCACACTCAACACAACCAAAACGTCGTGGAGCATAGCCATTACGGCACAAACGCCGTAGCGAAACGGATTCGGTGCGCGACGGAAGGCAGCCGTCAAGTAGAACAAGATGGCCAAACTTGCACCTGCGACAGCAATCATGGCACTTTGGGTTGCCTCGGCACTCACGGTGGGACCGACGCTTTGCAGTGACTCACGACGAGCTTCACCAAACTCCTTGTTCAATGCATCAATCACAGCAAGTTGTTGTTGCTCTGGATCGGTCGCACTGAGCTCTTTGGTACGGATAACAGCCGAAGCCATGGGTTGGCCATCAATGGTAACGGTACTGAGCTGTACTTGTGCGCCTTCGAATCCATTTGCTGCAAATACACTGCTAATTGCATCCGAATTGAGGTCACTGAGCTGTTTGCCGGGAAAGTGAATATCCCACAATGCACCACCAGCAAAGTCGATGCCGGTGCGCAGCCCGAACAACGCATAGAAGATTGATCCAGGGATGATGATGACAACCGAAATGAGAAACCACACATAGCGTAGACCGACAATGTTCTTCATACGTTCGTTATCCTCATCATTTAGGCGGTACGCTGATTGCGGGCGTCAGACTCGACGGCGCTACCAGCTTCGTACAACCAAGGAGCTTGTGCAAATGCAAAGCGTGATGTGATGCGCAAGAAGGTGCGGGTCACGACCACGGCGGTAAACAAGTTAAGCAACATACCGAGTGCCAGCGTTAACGCAAAGCCCTTGATGATACTTACGCCGAAGCTGTTGCCGAAGACGAACAGAATCGTGCTAGTAATCAACGTGGATGCGCTTGAGTCACGGATGGCTGGCCATGCATCCTCAAAGCCTGACTCGATTGCTCGTCCAAGTGAACGACCGGCTCGGAGTTCTTCTTTGAGACGCGCAAAGATCAACACGTTTGCGTCGACAGCAAGACCAATCGACAAGATAAAACCGGCAATGCCTGAGAGTGTCAATGTAATTGGGATGAATTTGTGGACGGCAAAAATGATGATGGAGTAGATAATGAGAGCCAGCGTCGCTAAGAAACCCGGCATACGATAGTACACAATCATGAATAAGCCAACAATGACCAATCCAACGAGACCGGCAATAACACTTGCCTGTACCGAGTTTGCGCCGAGGGTGGCCGATACGGTGCGGCTTGACTCAACATTTAACGTGATGGGCAAAGAACCATACTTCAGTTGGTTCAAAATGCGCTCAGCATCCTCTTGGGTGTTGGTGGTAATCTCACCACTGCCGCCAACCAACGCTGCTTCGATGACAGGACAACTAAATACCACGTTGTCAAGGACGATACACATGGGGCGCTGAATATTGGCTGCTGAGAAGGTGGCCAAACTGCTAGCAGATTGCCCTAAGAATGCAAAAGTTACTGCTGGGCGAGCTGACACACTGTCGGTTGCCACACGCAACGAAACCTGACGCGTGTCGAGGTCACGGCCATCAGTAATGCTCTGATAGACTTCGTCAGGGATAGTAGGTGCCGGATTCTCGGGATCTGGTGCTGCGTTCGGGTCTACACCTGGAATGGCTGGATTGGGGTTGCCGGTCGTTCGTACGACGCTCCCTTCCTGCAAAAACGCACCTTTGGTGTCGATGAATTCTAGGCGACCAGTACCGCGCAATGTTTCAATTGCTTGTTCTGGGTTGCTAACGCCTGGCAGTTCAACGATGATGCGGTCTTCGCCTGACAACTGCACGACAGCTTCGCTGACGCCTAAGCCATTTACGCGGCGCTCGATGACTGTTGCAGCAGTTTGCATGAGCTCACTGTCAACAACGCCATCTGCTTTCATCAATACTTGCGTACCCCCTTGGAGGTCCAAGCCGAGACGGACGCTAACATCGCGCCCTAACCACTGCCCGCCTGGGGCAAATGAAATCCAGGCGCTGAGCGCGGTCACCAAAATGATGAAAATAAAAGGTACCGTTTCGCGGTTACGCACGATGTGTTTGCCTCCGTGTTGAGTAGGTGACATTTTGTTCTGAGAACAACGTACTAATGGGTAATTATATCGCTTACACGTGCGTCGTGTCAATTGTGTGGACTTGCGGGATGACAGGATTGTGTGAGGGTGTGTACTTACATATACGCACGACCACTCGGCTGAGTGGTCGTGCGTATACAACTACAGGTGAAGGTGTTATGGCTGTAATGCGTCGATGTAGTTACGCACAATTACATCCATCTCTTCGATGGACTGAGCTTTGCTCATGTCAAGCACGGTACCATTGACTGCAAATGATGGCGTACCAGGAAGATTCAATCCTAATGAGTTCTTCTGGTGCTCACGTACTTTTCGTTCTACTTCGGGTACCGCAATGCACTGGGTAAACGCTTCAATGTCGAGGTTTATTTGTTTGGCATAGGTAGTGAATTGCCCGTTTGCTTTGTCTTTTGTTAACCCTGACCATTGACGTTGGTTCGTATAAATCATGTCGTGCATCTGCCAAAATGATTTGTCACCCTGCTCGCCTGCACAGCGTGCAGCGATAGCCGCAGGAATGGCGTTTGCATGACTGCCAAGTGGAAAGTCTTGGAAGATAACGCGGACTTTGCCATTGATGACATAATCACGCTGGAACCCACTTGATACTGATGTTGCATAGTAGGCGCATCCAGGGCATTGGAAATCGGCGTACTCGACCACCGTCACAGGTGCGCCTTCATTGCCATAGAAGTATCGACCATCCTCGGTTTTGCCGACAGGGATACTTGCATCACGTGGGAGTGGGACAATCCCATCAACGCCGCTTACTGTCGATGCACTGTTGCCGCCAAATGACGTATATACGGCCGCACCGATACCGATCAATACGACAACCGCAAGGATGATGTAGTACATGCGAGATTGTGATTTCTGGGGATTGGCGGCTACTGCACGCCCGCGCGATTTCTGATTGCTCATCGAACCAAATCCTTACCATATAAATTATCGGATTCATATCACATCATATTATAGTATGGTGATATATGCAGAAATAGAGAGTTTGCTTAGAATGTCATCGAATGTTACGGTACACATATACGATGATGCAATACATCACTGGCGATACATCGTCACCGACCACAAGGACTGTTATGTCAGACGTAATTTCAAAAGCGACTGCACGTCGTATGCTTATTACTGCGCAAGGTCTTGCGACCACGATGACGATTGCGACACCTGCACAAGTAGTGCAATGTATCGAACGCATGGGTATCCTCCAAATCGACACCATCGCTGTAGTGAATCGTAGCCCGTATTTTGTGCTGTGGAGTCGCCTCGGTGCTTATCCAACCGTATGGCTCGACGACGCGCTCCGCCAGCGCGATATTTTTGAGGCATGGGTGCATGAAGCGAGTTTTATGCCGCGGTCGTGGTGGCCTGCCCAACGTGCCCTCATCAATGCTCCCGATCGCCCGCATACGCGACGCTGGGCGCAGCGAACCATCGATGCGCATCCCGAGTTGACGCAACACATTCGCACAATGCTTGATGTGCGTGGGACGGCGCGCCCGGCTGATTTCAATGAGCCACGCACGACGCGCGGCACCTGGTGGGACTGGTCGCCAGCCAAGCGCATTCTCGAGTCGTTGTTTGTGTTGGGTGATGTGGCTATTTCGCACCGTGAAAAGTTTCAGCGCGTCTACATGCCGACTACTCATTACCGGCCCGACTGGGACGATACGCTTGCCCCCACATACCACGAGGCCCAACTGCTCCAAATCGCCAATGCAGTGCGGGCATTGGGGGTGGCCCACGAACGTTGGATTAGTGATTATTACCGAATGGGTGGCAAGTATTCATCCGAGTTCAAATCAAAACGTAGCTTGTTTGCTGAGTTGGTTGATCGAGGTGTGTTGATGCCTATCGAAATCGCCGAATTGCCTGGCCCAGCCTATGTGCACGTTGATCAACTGCACTTATTGAATACCGAGTTGCCCACGCATCACACGACATTGTTGTCGCCATTTGATCCGATTGTGTGGCATCGCCAACGTGCTGCAGAGCTCTTTGATTTTGAGTATCGTATTGAGTGCTACACGCCGGCTCCCAAGCGGCAGTATGGTTACTTTACGTTGCCGGTGTTGTATCACGATCGCATAGTGGGACGAGCGGATTGCAAAGCTCATCGGAGTAAAGGCATATTTGAGGTGATTTCGTTGCATTTTGAGCCAGGAGTAGCGCCAGATTCCCAGATGCATGCAGAGATTCTGGCGGCGATTCGTGACTGTGCGGCATGGCATGGTACGCCTGAGGTTGTGGTGCGCATGATTTCTGATGAAATTCATACATTCGGCTATGCTGACGTGGTTGCCCCACGCACCTGAATCAATTACAATAGCCACATACGCTGATGTAGAGCATGCGTATTTTTGTTGTCTGATTTTGCAGACTTTGGAATCAATGATTTTGGAGGCGGGAGTTATGCCAACGTACGTCTATGCGTGTGACACATGTCAAGTGCAATTCGAAAAGTTTCAATCTTTCCACGATGAACCATTGCGCGAGTGTCCAAGCTGTCAAAGTGCGGTGCGTCGTGTGCTCCAGCCTGCTGGCATTGTATTCAAGGGCAGTGGATGGCATATCACCGACTACAAGGGAAGCAACAGTAGTACTACGTCAGCGAGTGCAAGTAGTAGTAGCGAGTCGCCAACGACTACACCAAGCGAGAGTACGGCGACTGCACCGGCGGCACCCGCACCTACAACGAGTGCGCCAAGCTCTGCAAGTAGTTCGGATGCCTAGGTATGGCTAACTTTTTCCGCTTGGTGCGGGCTGACATCGATGCCATCTTTCGCAATGACCCAGCAGCCTCAAATATTGCTGAGGTCTTGCTTTATCCTGGGCTGCATGCAATTGTGTTGCATCGCGTTGCCAATCGGTTGTGGCGTTGGCGTATCCCATTTGTGCCGCGATTTATTTCGCAGTTTTCGCGCTTTTTGACGGGTATCGAGATTCACCCTGGTGCGACCATCGGCCAAGGCTTTTTTATTGATCACGGCATGGGCACGGTGATTGGTGAGACGGCTGAGATTGGCGACCGGGTCATGCTTTATCAAGGTGTGACGCTCGGTGGGACGGGCAAGCAATCGGGCAAACGCCACCCCACACTTGAGGATGATGTGATTGTTGGTGTCGGTGCGAGCGTGCTTGGTGCTATTACCATTTCGCAAGGTGCACGCATTGGCGGTGGTGCAGTGGTCGTCAAAGACGTGCCCCCCTATAGCACCGCAATTGGTGTGCCGGCGCGTATTGTGGCCACGCGTGACCCCGTAACGGGCGAGAGTCGACGTGTTGAGCAATTACCAGACCCCGAGGGTGACATGCTCCGGCAATTGCGCGATGTCATTTTGGAGCTCGAGGATCGTATTGAGCAACTCGAGGTACACACGGTCAATCACCACCATCACCATGTGCAGATGCACAACGAACAACTTCATTCGTCGATTTGGCAACAACTTGATGCAGACGCTGCACACCTTGATTCATTGACAGAACAACAACGAAGGGACAAGTCATATGACGATTCGTCTTTATAACACGATGACACGGGCCACCGATGAGTTGCGCCCAATTACGCCTGGGCTGATTCGCATGTATGTGTGTGGTGTGACGGTATACGACCGGGCGCACATCGGGCATGCCATGTCTGCGATGGTGTTTGACGTCATCCGGCGCTATCTCGAGTTCCGTCAATTGCAGGTGATGCATGTGGTCAACTTTACGGATGTTGACGACAAAATCATCAACCGTGCCAATGACTTAGGCCGTGATCCGGTGGAATTGGCCTCGAGCTACGTCAACGAGTTCCGCGAAGATCTCATCTCACTCAACATTTTGCCGGCCACGGTCTACCCGCGCGTGACCGAGTCGATGCCACAAATTATCGCGTTCATCGAGCAGTTGATTGCCAAAGGATATGCCTACGCCGCCGACGGCGACGTCTACTTTCGCGTGGCCAAAGACGCCGATTACGGCCGCTTGTCAGGCCGGAGCTTGAGCGACATGGTGTCGGGTACGCGGTTTGATGTTGATGCGCGCAAAGAGCACCCAGGTGACTTTGCCTTGTGGAAGGGCGCCAAGCCGGGCGAGCCAGCCTGGCCGAGCCCATGGGGGCCCGGGCGCCCGGGCTGGCACATCGAGTGCTCGACCATGAGCCTCGACCATTTGGGCGAAGAGATTGATATTCATGGCGGCGGGAACGACCTGGTGTTCCCACATCACGAGAACGAAATCGCCCAAAGCGAAAGCCTGACCGGTAAGACATTTGCCCGGCACTGGGTCCACAACGGAATGCTCCAGATTCAAACCAAGCTGGCTGACGGTACCTACAAACTCGAGAAGATGTCGAAGTCGCTTGGCAACGTGGTGACGATTCGCGACTTTTTGACCGAGCACCCTGCTGATGCATTGCGCTTGGTGGTGTTGTCGAGCTACTACCGCAATCCATTGGCCTATGGTGTTGACATTGTGGCCGATCAAGAGCGCAAGCTCGAGCGTATTCGCGGTGGCCTGGCACCTGCCACTGGTACGGTCACCAGCGGCGAAGCAGTTAATCGCTTGACCGAGGCGACTGCGGCGGCCCGCCCGGCGTTTGTAGCAGCGATGGACGACGACTTGAACACCTCGGTTGCCTTGGCGACCATCTTTGAGCTGGTGCGCTCGATCAACGTCGCTCGCGACGCTGGGGTAACTGGTGCAACCTTCGAGGCTGCCCAAAACGAGTTGCGTACGTTGTGTGGTGTGTTGGGCTTGACGCTCGAGGCTGGCCCGAGCAAAGTGGCCGAAGCAGCGCCATTTATTGAGTTGTTGATCGAGCTTCGCGCCGAGTTGCGCAAGGCCAAGCAATACCAGTTGTCTGATATGGTGCGTAACCGCTTGAGTGATCTCGGGGTGACCCTCGAGGATAGTGCGCAGGGAACGCGCTGGAAAGCATAATACACATGGCGTGGTTGGAATGTAGTGTCGAAGTCGAGGCTGAGGCCGTCGAATCTGTCAGCGAGTTGATGGCCCAGTTTGGCTATAACGGCGGTGTGGCCGTCGATCAGCCCGTCATTCATGGGGCCGATGGCCCCGATTATCAGTATGATACGCAGCGCCCGGTGACGGTGCGCACCTGGATTCCGCTCGACGAGTCGAGCGAGGAGAGCCGGGCACGTCTCGAGCAAGCATTGTGGCATTTGAGTCTGTTGCGCCAGGTTGGCCCGCTCAAAGTCACCCAGCTCGAAGAGCAGATGTGGGCCGAGGCCTGGAAGCGGCATTACACCGTGCAACGCATCGGCAAGCGTTCGGTGATTGTACCGTCGTGGCACGAATACACCCCAGAGCCCAACGACATCGTGCTCAAGCTCGACCCGGGTATGGCGTTTGGTACTGGGTTACACCCGACCACGCGCATGTGTACACTGTTGCTCGAAGAGTACATGCCGGCCAGCACGCGCGTGATGGATCTCGGCTGTGGCTCGGGGATTCTGGCCATTGCGGCGGCACATCTCGGTGCCAAGGAGTTGTTGGCCATTGACACTGATCCGATTGCCGTTGAAGCCACCAAAATCAACGCTGAGATTAACGGCGTCGCCGACAACATGAAGATTCTCGAGGGGAGTCTTGGCAAAGGCAATCAACTCGGTCACTGGTTGAGCTGGGATGTGCCAGATGTGCCGTCAGGTGTGGCAATTGATCCAGCGTCGCTGCAGTGCGATGTGATTGCCGCCAACTTGATTGCCAAGGTACTCGTCTACTTGGCTGACGACATGTTGGCTGCGCTCAAACCGGGTGGGTTGTTGATTAGCTCGGGTATCATTGCAGATCGCGAGGACGAGGTGGCCTTGGCGTTTGTGGCGGCTGGTCTCGAGCGCGTTGATCGTCGGAGCGAAGGGGATTGGGTGGCGTTTGTGCATCGCCGTCCTGCCTAAAACAGTGGATAATAGAGGGTGTCAGGTACAATCCTGGCACCCTTGTTTGGTCTATGAAACTTATGCCGAAAATTGCCAATACGTATCGCTTCTTTCTCTCTCCCGAACAGATTCACGCTGGTGTGACCAGTGATGCTGATATTGTGCATCAGTGGGGGCGGGTCTTGCGCATCCAACCAGGGCAACGCTTGTTGCTGCTTGATGGGCGTGGCGATGGGTTTGAGGTGGACATAACGACTATCGACAAAAAACACGCACGCTGGACTATTGTTGATCAGCACGTACTCACGGGCGAACCAACGCTTAGTATTACGCTCGCGAGTGCGATTATTCGCTCTGAGCGATTTGAATGGCTGCTCCAAAAAGCCACCGAAATCGGTGTATCACGGTTTGTTCCTGTGATTGCTGAGCGCAGTCGTGGTGAGGTTGAATCAGCCAAGGGTAAGCATGAGCGTTGGCAACGGATTATTCGTGAAGCGGCCGAGCAGTCGTGTCGTGCGGTGCTCCCTGAGTTGACTCCACCGGTGCAACTTCGAGCGTTGCAACTCCCGGCTGAGGCATCGTGTTTGTGGTTGCACGAGGGGCAAGGCACACAACCACTGCGCCAGCATCTGCAACAGATGGGTCATGCGCTGTGGATTGTGACCGGGCCTGAAGGTGGCTTCAGCGATACTGAGACCGCATGGATGGCGACACAGCCCCGGTGGTATGCGAGTGGACTTGGTCAACGTATTTTGCGCGCCGAAACAGCGCCGATTGTAGCGGCTACTATTGTTATGGCGCTACACGGTGAATTTGATGGAGCATAAGTGATGCAATGGTTACGCTACATCGCAGTCTTTTTTGCTGGATGGCTATGCGCTATGTTATTAGCGGCGACGCCGTATGCTGGTGACATCGCTCGGGTTATTGGCCCCGGTGCCATCGCACAACTCCAGACCCCATGGGGTTTGCGAGTGGCATTTGCACCGTTTTGGGAGACATGGCAACTAGTTGATAGCTCTTATTATGATCGATATCAAATCGACCATAGTCGTATGATTAAAGGCGCGATTGATGGTATGCTCGCTACGCTCGATGACAAATACACCTTCTATCAAGAGCCCGAAGTCGCCGCACAAACACGAGACAACATGCGCGGTGTGACGGCGGGCATCGGTATTTATCTGCGGATTATTGATGGCAAGGTGTTTGTGTGGCGTCCCATCGCAGAGGCACCAGCCGTCAAAGCTGGTATACAGCAGGACGATCAAATTCTCGCCATTGATGACGAACAAGTCGATGACATTATCCGTGATCTCGATGACAGCGACGCCGTGCAGGCCATTGCAACGCGTATTCGTGGTGATGTTGGTACGCAAGTCAAATTACAACTCCAGCGTGGTGATGCCGAGCCGTATGAGGTTACGCTGACACGTGCAGAAATAATCTTGCCGAGTGTCGAGTGGGAGATCATTGACAACGATGTCGGCTATATTCGCATTAGTGAGTTCAAAGGTAACTCTCCTGATATCCTTGATAAGGGGATGCGCGAGTTAACAGCCCAGCCGTTGCGCGGATACATCATCGACTTACGGGGGAATCCGGGTGGTCTACTCGACAGTGCACAGCGGATTCTTGGCTACTTCTATGAGGGAACGGCTTTGTGGGAGGTGCGTTCTGCTGGTGCACGGCGTGAGCTGTTCACCATTGCGCCTGAGGTGCCACTTGATAAGCCATCACAGCCGATTCTTGTGTTAATCGATGCGGACTCGGCAAGTGCGAGCGAAGTGGTGGCCGGCGCATTGCATGACAAATACCCGAATGCACGACTTGTGGGTGTCCAAAGTTTTGGCAAGGGCATTGTACAGAGTATTTATCCGCTGAGTAACGGCGGGACAGCGCGTCTTACTGTGAGCCAGTGGATGACACCAAACTTTTCGGCAATTCATAAGCGTGGCTTGACGCCCAATATCGTTGTTGAAGATGTGGGAGATGCGCCATCAGATGCGCCCTGTGTGGCCAATCGTCGACCAGACGATGGACAACTGCTGTGTCGTGACCCGCAGCTGATGCGTGCACTTGAGGAGTTGCAGCCGTAGCGCATGCCGAAAGCACTGAATGTCCGGGTTTTTGTGTGGCTGTGAGTAATGCAGATGGCCTAGATGCAATTGCTGGAGCTGTCGAAAGCACTGAGCGCCCGAGTTTTTGAGCAGGTGTAAGTGATATAAATATGCAAATCAACACCCGCACGAATAACTCGTGCGGGTGTTGATTTTCCATAGTGCAGATGATTTAGGGCTCGTACACCTTGCCGACAGCCGCCGGTGGACGGGCGCGGCCAATGACGCCAGCGAGCACAACAACTGTAATGACGTACGGAAGCATCTGGACGAATTGGGACGGCAGGGCAAAGTCAAAACCTTGGATTTTGATTTGCAAGGCGTCGGCTGCGCTAAACAACAGTGCGCCACCAAATGCGCCAATCGGTGTCCAGTTGCCGAAGATCATAGCAGCCAAGGCGATAAATCCACGGCCGTTGGTCATGACGTCGTCAAAGTTGTAGCTAGCCTCCAGTGAAAACCATGCGCCGGCGAGCCCGGCCAACATGCCCGAAATCCAGACGTTGAAGTAGCGCATGCGATTAACATTGATTCCCATTGTGTCGGCGGCACGTGGATGCTCACCAATGGCGCGAGTGCGTAAGCCCCATGGTGTGCGGAAGAGCATGATGCTTACAACTGGCACCAAAATTAACATTAAATAGGTGATAGGGCGATGCTGGAAGAACATCGGTCCGAGCAAGGGGATGTGTGACAGCAATGGAATGTCGATGCGTGGCAACGAGGCCCCGATCATGCCATTTGATTGCATTGGCAAAATTACGTTGGTGCGCAAATACCCGGTGACACCGACTGCCAAAATATTGATGACCGTGCCGCTGATGATTTGGTCGGTTTTGTAGTGAAGTGATAGCCCGGCGTGAATCATGACAATTGCACTGCCGGCAGCCATGGCAATCAAGACACCCATCCACGAATTACCCAATGCGAGTGATGCAATAAACCCAATACATGCTGAGAAGAGCATGATGCCTTCGATCGCGATATTGACGACACCTGAGCGCTCACACAAAATGCCAGCTAAGGCACCTAGTGCAATGGGAGTGGCGAGTCGTACCATGCGCCCGAGCATGTCAACGATGTCGGTACGGCTGTTGACGATAGCGGTGAGCAAAATGCTAAAAATCGTAATGCCGATGACAGCAGCCATGTAGGCTGGCGCCCAGTGTTGGGCCTTGCGCACCATCATGATGCCAGCGGCGATAATCAAACCAATCGCCATGAAGATGATGCTTCCGGCTGTTGGCAGTGGGATGTCAACAAGTGGTGCATCTTGTGGTCCACCAAAGGCATACGGAATGCGTAGTGTTGATATGCCGCCACTTGGTACGGTTGCTTGGGTCAACCAGAGCAATCCGAGTGCCACGAGGATGCCAATGATGCCGATTACGCGTTCACGCGTGAAAAACTTTTGCATAAATATCCTCGCTTAGCGCCCCCACCCACGGGTTAGCGTCATACCGTTTGATTTGCCACCACGGATGCGATAGATTTGGCGCACAATTTGGTCGGCCGCCACGAAGGCAATTACCAAGGCTTGTACGATGTTAATCAAATTGATTGAGATGCCGCTCTCGAGCTGCATCAATCCTGCACCGTTGCGCAGTGCGCCCCAGAAAATCGCCGCTGGGATGACGCCAATCGGGTTGCTTGCTGCTAACAACGCGATGGCGATGCTATCAAATCCATACCCGGCCGAGAACGATGCTTTGAGGTTGTGCTCGAGCCCCAACACCTGCACGGCTCCGGCCATACCGGCGAGCAAGCCGCTCAGGGCCATGGTAGTGATGATGGTGCGCGGTACATTCATGCCTGCATAGTGGGCAGCATCGGGATTGGCGCCGGCCGTACGAATCTCGAAGCCGAGAATCGTGCGTTGGAGCAACCACGTGACCAACCAAGTCACCAACAACGCAATCAAAAAGCCAGCGTGCAACCGATACTCGGGACCAAACAAGAACGGCAACTCAGCACCCTCGGCAATGAATGGCGTGCGCTGCGCTGATGACTCTTTGTCGAGAAACGGTACTTTGATAAGATAATCAGTGCCACGAATGGCAATGTAGTTGAACATAATCGTGGTGATGACTTCGTGCGCACCACTGCGGGCGCGCAACCACCCGGGAATGGCACCCCAAGCAGCGCCACCGAGGGCACCTGCCAAAAACGCCACAAGCATGTGAAGCACCGGTGGTAAATCGACGAATGCGCCGACGATGGCAGCACACATCGAACCAACGGCGATTTGGCCTTCGACACCGATGTTAAACAACCCAGCGCGGAAGCCGACAAGGACTGCTAGGCCACCAAAGATGTATGGCGTCGCATCGACGAGTGTGTACGCAATGGCGCGAGGTGTGCCGATGGCACCCATGAACAGTCCGCCGTAGGCTGCGATGACATCAGCACCGGTGGCAACGATGATGATTGCGCCAATCACGAGCGCCGTAAAAATCGCTAGCACTGGTACAAGCAACGATGTCGCTTGAATGCGCCATTGTGGCATCTCTGCCGTGGTATTACTCATGGGTTGACTCCTGCGTGACACCGGCCATCAATAAACCGATTTGATTGCGCTCAGCCTGCGCAGCGGGGATGTCGGCGATAATCTGGCCATGGAACATGACCAAAATGCGATCAGAGAGCGAAAGAATTTCGTCGAGCTCGGCTGACACTAATAACACGGCACATCCTTGGTCGCGCTGCGCCACAATGCTCTTGTGGATGAACTCGATCGAACCGACGTCGAGTCCACGCGTGGGTTGCGCTGCGACGAGCAATGTAAGCGGCCGGGCTAGCTCGCGGGCTACAACGACTTTTTGTTGATTGCCACCCGAAAGTGTTGATGCAAGTGCATTGACTCCCGATGTGCGCACATCGTATTGACTGACGAGAGTGTGTGCTTGTTGGGCGATCGCCTCTTGGTTAATCACAATACCATTGGCAAACGGAGCCACATCATACGTTGAAAGTACCATATTTTCGGCGACCGAATAACTCAGTACTAACCCGTGATGATGGCGATCTTCAGGGATATGGCCGATACCGGCATCAATGGCGACGTTGGTGCCAAGCCCGGTGATGTTGTTGCCGTTGATGATGACCTGACCACTCGTCGGTGCGCTGAGCCCGGTAATAGCCTCGACTAACTCGGTTTGGCCGTTGCCTTGTACGCCGGCTATTCCGACGATTTCGCCGGCACGGACAGTGAACGAGACGTCTTTGACGGCGACTGAGCCACGATCATCGAGTGCCGTGAGGTGCTGGACATCGAGGATGGTGCCTGCTGGCTTTGCCGGTGCTTTCTCAACATGCAAAACCACATCGCGCCCGACCATCATACTCGCCAACGTGGCTTCGGTTGCTTGGGCAGGCGTGGTTGAGCCGACCAATTTGCCACGGCGGAGTACGCTGATGCGATCAGCAAGTGCGAGTACTTCGCGTAGTTTGTGCGAAATAAAAATAATCGACTTGCCTTGTTGTTTGAGGCGATTAATAATAACGAACAAGTCGTCAGCCTCTTGCGGGGTGAGTACGGCAGTTGGTTCATCGAGAATCAAGATATCTGCGCCACGGTAGAGCGCTTTGACGATCTCGACGCGTTGTTGAACGCCGACCGGTAGGTCGTGGACGTACGCATCGACGGGGATATCGAGACCAAAGTTTTTGGCGAGCTGACTGATGCGCTGTTGGGCTTGGGCTATATCAATCAAGACGCCGTTGACGACTTCGTTGCCGAGGATGATGTTTTCGGCAACGGTCAGCGTAGGGACAAGCATGAAGTGTTGATGGACCATGCCGAGTCCACGGCGGATGGCATCGTTGGCACCATTGATGTGCACGACTTGACCATCGAGTAAGATGTCGCCTTCGTCGGGCCGATAGAGCCCATACAGCATGTTCATGAGTGTCGATTTGCCGGCACCGTTTTCGCCGAGCAACGCATGAATTTCGCCCTTTTCGAGGGTGAAATTAACTGCATCATTGGCTACAATACCGGGGAATCGTTTGGTGAGGTTGCGTACTTCGAGCGCTGGTGTCATAGACAACTCCATTGATGTCGGTACTATGTAGCATACCATAGATGAAAACGTGCTGAAAAGAAACTAAGGCGTCGATTACCAGAGCGCAATACGTTTGTGAGTGGCGGCGAGTGTCAATTGTGCAATCACGCCATCTGGCACATCAATGACAGCACGTTGCTGACGTGAATCGCCCGGGATACGCGGATGACCATGGCTCTGACGAATCTGTGCGATCCATCGCCCACCCACCGATGACAGTTGGGCCACTCCACCAAACATGGCAGGATTGATAGCAATCATCATGAGACTAGCAGGTGTTGGTTGATGCGGTGTCGCAAAAAATGACGGGAGTTGTGTATCACTGACGCCACCTATCATACCACCGGTAAGCATCCCAATGGCCAAACCGAGGCCATATCCCAACGGCCCAGCTGGCATAATTGCTCCGGCGAGTGCGGCGTGGGCATCGGTTGTCGGCTGACCTTGGGCATCAACAGCGACATGTGGTGGGAGTGGTTGGTTGGTCTCAGCGGCGGCGAGGATTTTGCCACGGGCAGTGGCCGCAGTGGATCCATCAAACACCATTAGCGGTGATGTGCTCCCTGGTATACCAATGGCAATCGGATTGCTGCCGATGAACGCCTGTGTGCCACCGAGTGGTGCCATCGCGATTGGTGAGTTACAGATGGCGATGCCGACGAGCTGGTGATCGACCATCGTGCGCACATAAGCATCGAGTGCGCCGATATGTTCACACCGGTGTGCGCCGACACAGGCGATGCCGTAGCGTTGTGCGAGGCGAACGACTGTGTGGGTTGCCTTTGATGCAGTAATTTGTCCCATGGCGTGTTGCCCGTCAAGCCACGCAGTGGCGCCGTGACGGGAGATGACCTGTACACGTGCATGCGGATTGATGGCACCGGCCTCGATGCGCTCGAGATAATTGGGTAGGCGGCGGATGCCGTGGGTGACGATGCCCCGCTGGTCGTTGCTGATGATGTGGGACGCACAGAGGGCGGCATTTGTGGGTGAGAGGTGATACGCACGGAGTAGGCGTGTGACGAAATCAATAAGAGATTGGGCGTTGATGGTATGCATAGTGAATGTGCTCAACAAAAAATCGACGGTCGCCCATAGTGGGCGACCGTCGTGGCAATCACAACTATGAACTAGTTGAGGGTTACGCCGGTAGTGATTGAACCATCGGCCAAGCCCTTGAGGATCTCGTCCATCTTGGCCTTGACTTCGGCTGGGATAGCGGCGTCGGCCTTATTGTATGAGGCCAAACCGATACCACCGTTTGAAGCGTCGTATACGGCTACGCCGTTGGTGAACTTGCCATCAACAACGTCCTTGATGGTCAAGAAGACTGCCTGGTCGACGCGCTTCATGGCGCTTGAGATAATCTTGTCAGCGCCTGGAGCTGCACCGTTCTGGAAGGTGGTAACAAACTCGTCTTGGTCAACACCAATGACGAATGCGCCAGCCTCAGCGGCGGCTTGGATGCCACCTGAACCGGTTTGACCGCCAGCACCGAAGATAACGTCGGCACCCTCAGCCATGAAGCTCTTGGCAGCCTCGGCACCACGTGCGCGATCGGTGAAGCTGTCGATGTAGACGGCCTTCACGTTGATGTCGCCCTTGACTGACTTGGCGCCAGCCTCGTAGCCCTTGAGGAACTTCTGAACCGGTGGGATCTCGATGCCACCGACGGCGGCAATCGTGCCACTCTGGCTCATTGAAGCGGCCAATGCACCGGCCATGTAGCCAGCCTGGTCCTCAGCGAAGACCAAACCGCGAACGTTTGGCAATGCTGGGTCGTAGGCGAAGTCAACAATGGCGAACTTGGTGTTGGGGAACTTCTCTGAAGCGGCCTTGACGGCGTCGCCCATCATGAAGCCTACAGCCACGACCAACTCACAACCCTGATCGACCAATGACTGGATGTTCTTGTCATAGTCGGTCTGAGCCTGCGTCTCGATGTACTTGATGCCAATGCCGAGATCAGCTTCGGCCTTCTTCAAACCGTCGAAGGCGTACTGGTTGAAGGTACCGTCGTTGATCTTACCAACATCGGTAACCAACCCAGCCTTACAACCGGCTGCAGGAGCCTCAGCTGCAGGAGCCTCGGCTGCAGGAGCTGCCGCACCACAGGCTGCCATGAACATGGCGCCGAGGAGCAACAGTGCAGCAAATGATGACTTGCGCATTACAACCTCCAATTGCGGTATCCGCAAAAATCTGTTTACGTGTAGCATATTTCTCATCTACACTAATGTATGATTATACCGATATGTATGCTATCATGCAACCGTCAAATGGATGATTTGATTGATGCATATGATGCACATTACATATGTATGAATGTTTGGTTGTGTGTGTACGCACATTGTGTGATGCATATTCCACCGTAGCTCCGTAACGCAAAAGGTAACCTGCGCATGACGAATCAATCTAGTTTCGATGAGCACTTTAATCCGCTTCAACTTTGTATGGGCTTGTGCACGATTCAACACATGGCGCGCGAGCGCGACCAGCATGTGGTTACTGCAGTGCCGTTGCGTGATGTGCGTTCGATGTTTTCTGCGCTCCAAAAACGTGCGCGTGTTGAAGGTTATACGGTGTGGATGCGTGTGAGCGTGACGAATCCAGATGCTGTTGAGTTGATTTTTATGCCAGGTATCCCAACGCCAGCACCTACCCGCTGGGTGTTGGCCGGAGTGTTGTTATTTGCGACGATTCTTTCCACGCTTGCGTGTGGAGCGTTATATCGGGGTGTTGATATTTTTGTGAATCCGTGGGGGATTGTTGAAGGGTGGCAATTCGCTGGGGCGTTGCTATTGATTTTGGGGACGCATGAATTCGGTCATTATATCGTCGGTCGTAGATATGGCGCCCCCGTCAGTCTACCGTACTTTATTCCGTTACCACCGCCGTTGAGTTTTACGGGGACATTAGGCGCAGTCATTGTACAGCGTGAGCCAATGCAAAATCGGCGTGTGTTGATTGATGTTGGTCTGGCCGGTCCATTTGCCGGCTTACTCGTTGCAGTTCCACTGCTGTTGTATGGGTTGTCGATTTCGACGGTAGGGCAAATGCCCACTACCGGGTATATGCAAGAGGGGAATTCGGCGTTTTATCTGTTAGCGAAGTTGGCTGTATTTGGTCAGATATTACCGAACAATGGTGTTGATGTACAGCTCAGCGATATCGCGTTTGCGGCGTGGATTGGTTTGTTAGTGACAATGTTTAATCTGTTGCCGATAGGACAACTTGATGGTGGACATGCAGCGTATGCTATCCTCGGACCCTCCGCAGTGTATTTGGCGTATGCAACGATTGCGTTTTGTTTTATGCTTGGGATTTTTGTTGATAACACGTGGCTGATTTGGGGCGTCATCGCATTACTCGCAAACCCGCGTCATCCGGCTCCATATGATGATGTTTCACCGATTGATTGGAGCCGCATGGCGATGGCACTAATCGCAGCCATTGTGTTGCTGTTTTTGTTAACGCCATCGCCATTGCAGGTTGTGCCTGGCGTTGATGGAACTATTGGGTAATGTAGAGTGGATTACTCATCATCCATGGTAGTTTGCTTTTGTATGATTCAATACGGTAGACGCCACGCTCGTTGACACTCATCAGAAGTTGACGTTGCGATTGCATAATAATTTGACCATTGTGGATGAGTCGCACAGGCGCATTGACGCCTAAGTCAACCTTGATGGTGACCGGGCCAGCGTTGAGTGATGCGATGTCTCCGGCATACCATTGCTCCGAGCCACGAAATGCACGAAACTCGACGTTTGGACAGTCACCCTCCATGCGATTGACCATATAACTACGGCCCTGAGCGATTGCGCCGTAGACCATGCGAAGCGCTGAGGCAAAATTACCGGGTAATCGCTCTGGTAGCCATAAATAATTGGTCAATGTCCCAAACATCATTTGATAGGGAAATACCTGCACGCGACCGATTGGTGTAGATCGCAAGAATGCATGCACATCGACGCCAAATACACCGAATGTGCGCTTGCCGGCCATGTTGAGGGCGTCCCACCACTCAATTGTAGCTTTTGTGGGGCCGCGTAGCCCGTTTTTTGGAGCAAAATAATTGAATAACACGTTGTAGTTGTTGAGCGATTCACCCCAATCACTCATGAAGTTCCAAAGTTCAATTCCGATGCTCCGTCCAGCGCTATTCGTCGGCATATTGATGTTCCAATCATCCCAACGATGTACTCCTTTGTATTGGTTATATCGCTGTTCGTCAGGGTGTGCGATGATGCCGAACCCGCCGTTGTCATAAACCTGATCAATGAATGCTTGCGGTGATTGGGTGCTCGAAATGACATGTTCAAGGTTACATGCCAAGAAGTGATTGTGGAACGGAGTGATTTCTTGATCGACGACGACAAGCACTTGATCATGCCAGCCGTGCTCGAATCTACCCTCGAGCGTGTCGTGGTCAGTAATAATAATCCACTCAAGTCCGGCTGCTTGGGCTGCCGCACAAACATCAGGAATTGTGCCACTGCCATCTGAATAGTGCGTATGGATGTGCAACGCACCTGGACTCACGTACATGAAACTATACCTCTCGTTAGTACAACCCTGGTATGAACTTCGCAACCTTTTGGGCATATACTGTATAATCGGCGAATGTATCGCTGAGGAACGCCTCTTCGCGAGCCGCTTTTCGGTCGAACCATACGGCCAATACGGCAGACCCGAAACCACTTAACCAGCTCCCTTGAAAGATGCTGTATGCCACCACGCTCGTGATGACCCCCACATAAATCGGGTGTCGAACCAGTGCATACATACCGTGCGTGACGAGTGCTCCATTGGCAAGCGGTTTGGGGAATGCAGTGAGATTTTGACCGAGATGGAAGAAAGCCATCACCAACATTATTACTGCAATAACTCCGAGGCCTGCGCCGATAATCGGAGTAATACTGCTGGTAGTTGTGCGCCATGGGTCGAAATATCCTACAATAAGAATGACGGCGAGAATAATAAACTGTCCAACCACCCACCCGCCACCGCGTGATGTCGACGCATTCGGCATAGTATTCATCCTTTACGCATCAAGAACTGCAATTATTATGACACAACTCAATGCACCTGCATACCCGTTACACATGCACAATGAACAGCCATTTGGTCGCATCCAAATGCGTGGCGCAGACGCACTTGCACTACTCCAACGCTTGACCACCAACGATATGCTCAAATTACACCCTGGCCACGGTTGTCAAACCGTCCTCACAACGCCAATAGGACGTATGATGGATGTACTGCACGTGATTTACGCAGGTGACGACGTCGTGTGGGTATTGACAAGTCGTGATCAAGGACCGACTGTCTACAGCCACCTCAAAAAAAATATCTTTTTCAATGATAAGGTGACACTTGCACCAGCTGGTCGTAGCCACCACCAAATTGCGATATACGGCACAGATGCAACGACTTGGCTCGAGCAACAGTATGGTGTTGCACTATCACATGTCCCAATGTGGCATGCACATCTGCATAACTCGATCTTGTTTAGTCGTATTGCGGCTGTGGGCGGTGACGGCTGGCGTCTTATCATTCCGGTTGATGGTGTGGATGATGCGCCTGTGCGTGCCTTACCAAATCTCGATGATGTAACGCTTAGTATGTGGCAAATCGAAGCAGGTGTGCCAACATATGGTGCTGAATTAACTCTGGATTACATTCCGCTCGAAGCCGGATTATGGTCTGCTATTAGCTTTGCCAAAGGGTGCTATGTTGGGCAAGAAATTATTGCACGTATGGAGAGCCGTGGACGCTTGGCCAAGCAGCTGACTCGGGTGCGACTAAGCCAACCCCATCAAACGCCGGCGCGGATTACTACTACGGATGGCAAAGAGGCTGGAGTCTTGACGCGTATGACTGAATCGCCACGCTACGGTATGATTGGATTGGCGTATTTATCAACCAAAATAGATGCGAATGATGAATTAGCAATTGACAACGATTGTTTGCTCCGTTGTGATGAACATTGGGTTGTTACGCACTAAGGAGGTTAGCCTATGACACACCCTGTCGAACGTATTTGCCCGGATTGTCGGGCGAGTCAGCCGCTTTCGTCGCACTATTGTGCGACGTGTGGTTCCCAACTCGAGCGCTTTCTTCCGGTACCAGTACGTCAGTGGCTACCTGCACGTGTACGTCAGCAGTTACGCCATCCGGTAGTCAAAGGGGTTGCTATGGGAGCTATGGCGCTTGCTGTCGAATTAGGCATTAGCGTGTTGCGGCATGTGCTTACACAGCGCACTGGTCAACATATTGCTGCGATTCGCCAAACACCACGTGATTCGGCTAGTGATGTAGGGCGTACAGTGATTCATGCGCGGCGGCGCTTTTGGCAAAAAAGCGACGGTCGTGGCAATATCCGTAGCGAAGAACAGATTACGTGGCAACGCACCGATTCATAATGTGAAACAAACCATGTGTTGTGTGCGTCATTAACAGAGAAATCAACGAATAAAAGAGACCGGCATGATTGAATCGGCACCGTCATTAATTGACATAGTTCGCCGTCACATACGACGCTTATTATTGGTCGAATATGTGCATGCGTCATTTTGGCCAAGTATTATCGTCAGTATCATAGTGACGTTTATCGGTGTGCTAGCTCAGTTCATTCCAATTGCCGCCCGCGCCACAGTCATTATTGGGCTAATCACTGTATGGCTAATGGCTACCACTGTGTGGCATTATCGTCGTTGGCGACATATAGCGCTTGTACGTCGACTCGATGTGGCGTTTGGCTGGCAGTCGGCGCTCATAACTGCCCACGAATTTGCCCAGCAACAAGACCCTATCAGCACATATCAACGCCAATTGACCATGGATCTCGTACGGCAGACACCTCCTGAGCGCTTGCGCTTGCCATCGATGCGTATCTGGCTGAGTGTGGTGATGTTGGTTGGGAGTTGTATTGTGGTATTGCGCCTGCCCACGCCGTTTGATCAACAACTGCTAGCGCAACAACGCATTCGAGAACTTGCACAAACCATGGCTGCATCACTTGCTACTCTGCCTGCAACTTCTGAAATAGGGCTTCCATTGTTGCAACAACAAATAGCATCAGCTTCTGATGCACAAGAGCTCTTGGCCACATTGACTCACGCACAGACGACACTTGAACGCGCACAAACTGCGAATCAAACATGGCAACAAGCGCTTAATGATGCACGTACTGCATCGACTGATTCGCTTGATCAATCTGCACTGACAGGATTATCTGCGTCACAACGTGCACAACTAGCTGATGCGATTGACGCACGTACAAAGGGCGATACAACTCTCCTGGCAACGTTACAATCTGATGCGCGTGCTCGCTCACAGTCGTTGGCTGAATGGCAAAAAGCATTGCGTCAACGTGCAGATCAAGTGCGTGCGAGTGCGCCATCACAGCTTGCTGCAAATAAAAACGATGCAGGACAGCAAGGTGCAGGACAGCAAGGTGCAGGACAGCAAGGTGCAGGACAG
>CAYXXK010000026.1:33612-38831 GCA_964469045.1 uncultured Klebsiella sp. | reverse complement strand
TCTGTAGGTGGCTCCGAGTACAGCGATTATAGCATGCTCCATTGACAATTTTGCGGTTAAACCGTAGGATTGGGGCGCATAATTCACAGATGCGAAAGGTTTTCACATGAATAATCAACCCACGGTTGCGCTGGTGACAGGGTCGTTGCAGTGGCAATGTGGCGTGCAGTCGCCGTTTACGACATCGGCGTTGCTCCATGATGGCGTGTGTTGGGCGTTGTCCAATAGCGATTTGTTTGGGGTACACGTTGGTGATGAGCGGGTCACGGCAACCTCTGCACAGGTCCGCTGTGTATCGGTTACTGATGTTTCATCACGCCCAGGTCAGATCCATGTGGTGACGCAATTCATCCACGAGCCGACCCAACTGGTGATTGACTTTCATGTGTGCAGTTATATCGACAGTTATCTTTTCGAAAGCTGGGTCGAAGTAGAGAATCATTCAGTATCGACGCAGCGCATTACCCGTCTCGACTCGATTGCCTTGACGGTGCCGTCAGGTGCCTATGAGGTGATGGGGTACACCGGTGGCTGGGGGCGCGAGTTCGAGCCGGTGACCCAGCGCATGATGGGCGATATCATATTCGAGGTACGTTCGGGGCGATCATCGCAAGGTATGCACCCATATATGACGGCCTGGCGTGATGGTCGAGCTGCGATTTCGGTCTCAGTGGCCTGGTCAGGTAATTGGGTAATTCGCATGCAAGAGCGTCCCGATGGCCATGTCAATCTCTCCGCTGGTCTCAACGATTGGGCATATTTTAGTGATCTTGCACCAGGCGCCCGTGTTGTGGCACCTACGGTGGTGACTGTCGTGGCCAATCATACCGATATTGATGCAATTGCAGGGCAATATGCGCAGATTGGCCGTGCCTACTGGTACCCGCGTACGCCATTGTCTGACACCATGCCGGTCGAGTGGAATCACTGGTGGACCTACGAAGACCGTACGTTGAACGAAGACATCTTTCGCCAAAATGTCGATGTCGCCCAATCACTCAACATTGAGGTGTGTACGCTTGATGCGGGGTGGTTTGGTCCATCAGATCCAGCCACACATTGGTACGACTATCGGGGTGATTGGCATTTGGTCAATACACGCCGCTTCCCCTCGGGCATCAAGGCGCTGTCAGATTATGTGCATGCCAAGGGCATGGCCTTTGGGATTTGGTGTGAGATTGAGGCATTAGGTGAAAAAGCCGCCGCTGCCCGTGAGAATCCCGACATCGTTGCGTTGCGGCACGGCACACCAGCTGGGTATGTCTGTCTTGGTAGCGACGCTGGCTATACCTGGGCGCTTGCAACGCTTGAGCGCTTGATTGTTGAGTACCACGCTGATTGGATCAAACTTGACTTCAACCTTGACCCGGGTGCCGGGTGTAATCGTACCGACCACGGGCATGGTGAGGGTGACGGCTTGCTCTGTCACTATCACGGCTATTATCGGTTGTTGAGTGAGATTCGTGCCAAGTATCCACATGTCATTCTCGAAAACTGTTCGTCTGGGGGCTTGCGCATCGATTTAGGCATTGCCCGCCACACACATATGGCGTTTTTGAGCGATCCGGATTGGCCAGAGCATAGTCTGCAACTGTTCTGGGGGGCGACCACGATGTTGGCACCTGATGCTTGTTTGCATTGGGGATTTTGTGAATGGGGCTTTGCTGACCATCCAGAGCAGACCTTTGATCCCCAAAGCAGTACGCTGACGCCAACGCAGCTCGACTACTACACCCGGATTGGCATGTTGCGCCGGTTCGGCTTTTCGCAAGGACTGCCGACATTACTCCCTTGGGTCAAAGATCGTTATGCACAGCACATTGCCGATTATCAGCAGGTGGTGCGGGCGTTTGTGGCGCATGCGACGATGCATCGCTTGACGAATCAGCCGCGTCGTGATGGTACGCTCGATCGTTATGCCGGATTCCAATACGTGATGCCTGGCGCTGAGCGCATGTTGCTGGCGTTGTTCCGCTTGCCAGGGGCCAAGCCACAGCGTCGATTCTACCTGCATGACATTGATGAATCGGCACAATATCGGCTGACATGGCTTGCAGAGAATCGCCAGATCGATATTGCAGGTAGCGTTCTCGCCGCTGGTTGGATGGTGTCAGGATTGACAGAGCCTGGCTCTGCGTTGATTCTGTGTGAACGTGTTTCGGCATAAGTTGACAGTTTTTTGACCTGCTGTTATACTCGGGTTGCAATATTCGTGAAACATATTCATATATGTGAACAATTAGTGTATGAGTGATAGAGGTACGGATAACAGAGAGGTTATCTATGGCGAGTACATCGGTAGGGGTAACACAGCAAAAGCGCGGTGGATGGCGCGAGCGACGTGAGGCAGTGAATGCATATGTATTCATGTCACCCGTCATCATCGGGCTGTTGGTGTTTACGCTTGGACCAATCATTATTTCGTTGTTTTTGAGCTTTACAAACTATAATTTGTTGAATGATCCAAAGTGGATAGGGGTTGATAACTACGTCAAGATGTACGGCGAGCGGTTGTTTTGGCAGTCGCTCAAAGTCAGTGCAATATATTCGATTGTAAGCGTACCGCTTGGTATGACGATTGCCTTGTTCTTAGCGATTTTGTTGAATCGCAAGATGCGGGGAATCTATACGCTACGGTCAATCTACTATCTGCCAACAGTTATTTCTGGTGTTGGTGTAGCAATGTTGTGGCGGTGGATTTTCAATGGACAATACGGCGTCATTAACACATTACTGCGAAATATTGGTATCAAGGGGCCAAATTGGTTGCTCGATGAAAATTATGCATTGATAGCATTGATTATCACGAGTGTTTGGGGTGTTGGTGGGACAATGCTGATCTTTTTGGCGGGTTTACAGGGGATTCCTGCTGAGATTAACGAAGCTGCCGAGATTGATGGTGCTGGTAAGTGGGCACAATTTCGTCATATTACATTGCCCATGATTTCGCATGTTACGTTTTTTAATTTGGTGTTAGGTATCATTGGTGCTCTGCAGGTATTTACTGATGCGTATGTGATTACGCAAGGTGGTCCAAACAATGCTACTCTGTTCATTTCGGTCTATCTCTACAACCATGCATTCAAATTTCTGAATTTCGGCTATGCCGCTGCGCTTGCATGGGTATTGTTTTTGATTGTGATGGTACTCACGCTTATGGTTTTCCGCTCATCACCGCTGTGGGTCTTTTATGAGTCAGAGCGACAGGGGAAGTGATGATGACAGCAATGACACGTTTGTTTCGCACGCGTACCGGTCAAGATAAGTTGCTTGGTATTGCGACCATGGCAGTATTGTTGGTCGGATCGGTGTTCATTCTGATTCCGTTTTTTTGGATGATATCGACCTCCCTCAAAAAGGCCGGCGATGTATACATAGCACCACCACAGTGGATTCCGGCGGAGCCACAGTGGGAGAACTACGTCACCGCAGTAACGCGATTAAATTATGGCGTACACGCCACAAATACGGCAATTATTGTGGTGATGGTGATGATTGGAACGTTGTTTTCTTCGTCGTTTGCAGCATATGGGTTCTCACGGTTGCGTGCGCCTGGTCGCGATTTTATCTTCATGATTTTGCTAGGTACGATGATGCTCCCCGGTGCGGTCACGCTTGTACCGACGTATCTCATGTTTAACAATATTGGCTGGGTTAATACTTTTTTGCCGATGATTGTACCGGCGTTTTTTGGCAATGCGTTCTTTGTCTTTTTGATGCGACAATTTTACATAACAATACCGAAAGAACTCGAAGAGTCGGCCATGATGGATGGCGCAACGGTGTACCACATTTGGTGGTTCATCATGTTGCCGTTGAGCGGGCCAATTTTGGCGACGATTGCGGTATTTACGTTTGTTGGAACTTACAACGACTTTTTTACACCGTTGATTTATATCAGTGATGAAAGCAAACGCACTATCGCTGTTGCTTTGACATACTTTCAAGGGTCTCCGCGGATTGGGCCACAGATGCATCTGTTGATGGCTGCGGTCACGATGTCAATTGTGCCACCAATCATTTTGTTTATTGTGGCGCAACGGTATTTTGTACGCGGGATTGTGATGACTGGTATCAAGGGGTAAACGCCCTGGTACATAGATGGTTTGCACTTTACGAAGGAGTGTGCAATGAGTAAGGAAGTCAACGAGCAACAGATGTCACGGCGTCGTTTCTTGCGCACGATGGCATTTGGTTCGGCTGCGGTTGCTGCTGGTGTGCTTGCTGCCTGTGGTGGCGCTGCTCCGGCTGCTGAAGCACCTGCTGAGGGTGGTGCCGCTGAGGCGCCAGCAACGACTGAATTGGCCAAGATCAAGGCGATGATGTGGAGCAACTCACCTGTTCTTGACGAAAACTTCAAGAAGCGTGCTGATTTGTTCAATGCCAAGTATGCAGGTAAGTACGAAGTCTCGATGGAGTTGTTGCCATGGGATCAGTACTGGCCAAAGGTTGACCTGGCATATGCCTCAAAAGAGCCAATTGATGTCTACTTCTGGGACGTCCAGGCATATGGTCACTACAAGCAAGGGTTAGTCAAGAACGTGCAGGCCGACCTCGATGCGGTCGCCGACTTCGCCAATCCTGATTTGTACCCACAAGAGCAGATGGCCGTATGGAAGTTCGATGGTGCCAACATGTACGCCATCCCCGAGAACTTCCAGAGCATGGCACTCTTCTACAACAAAGATCTGTTTGATGCTGCTGGGGTGGCCTACCCAGACGCCAACACTACCTGGGACGACATCTTGGTCATGGCCGAGAAGTTGAAGAAGGTCGAAGGCGAAGAGGTTACCCAGTGGGGCTTTGACGTTGGTGACTTGGCCGTGTGGTGGGGCTCAATTTCGTTGGCCTGGGCACAGGGTGGTGGCTACTTCGACAAGGTCGTAGAGCCAACCAAGTTCACCTTCAGCTCACCAGAGGCGCAGAATGCGCTCAAGTGGATCCAAGACGCCATGTATGTGTCGAAGTTGGCTCCAGATTCAGAGACGCGTTCAGTCGTCGGTCAAGAGACCGGCATCTTCGGCTCAGGCAAGGTCGCCATGTACCCAGGCGGTACGTGGATGATCTCGAGCAATCAGCAGTTGCCGTTCAAGTGGGACATGGCCCCCATGCCAAAGTGGGGCGACCAGCGTGCCATGCCATATTGGTTCGGCGGCTGGGTCATCCCCAAGGACGGCAAGCACACTGATGCAGCCACGGCGTGGGCCATCTGGTGCGCC
>CAYXXK010000026.1:0-33574 GCA_964469045.1 uncultured Klebsiella sp. | reverse complement strand
GCAGACGATGGCCGAGACGCGCGACTGGATTCCAATCCGCGCTGACGCCCGCAACTCAGCTGCATTCCTCGATGGTATGCCTGCCGGCTTCAAAGATGTGTCAGCTGCTATCAGCAGTGCTCGCATCGGCGATGTCTACAGCGCCAAGGTGCAGCAGATCTTGGGCGAGGTGATTTCACCAACCCTCGATTTGGTCTGGAACAACAAGATTTCCGTTGCCGATGCCGGTAAGGAAATCGACGAGAAGGCCACTGCAATGTTGGCCGAAGGCTAGTTTGTCCCTCGAATGCCCACGGATAGGTCTCGCTTATCCGTGGGCGTCGTGTATCACAGAACTGTTTTTACAGAAAGGATGCCTCATGCTGATTCACACCCCGGCTGAGAATACCGTGGTCGTGTCCCACACCCATGTTTCGGTGCACATAACGCTCCGTGATGGCCAAATTTCGTATGCAATGACCAACACAGCTGCCGGCCTCGATATCAGTGATGGACGCCTCGGTGAATTGACAGTCGCCGGTGCGCCAATCAGTTGGGTAGCGGTGAATCCTGGCACGGTGACGCGCCAACACGATGGTTCATCGGTCGCCGAGGTTCTTGCTGATGCACCAGGCTATGCCTATGTGCAATACGTACAAACCTACCCCGATCGCCCGTTTGTGCGCTTTTGGGGTGCCCTCAAAAATATCAGCACTGATGCAGTGACGATTACGCAGTGCGCCATTGCCCACTTTGTGATTCCTCAAGCACCACTCTATTTGTTCCATGTGGATCAATTTAGTTGGCCACATCGCAGTGACTTTTTTACACAGCACCAAAGCCAAATCTGGCCAGGCCGCACGCCACGCGAAATCCGCATGGGCTCGTACCCATCGCATTATGATGCAGCCACCAGCTGTGGCTGGTTTGCCCTCAAGCCACCACCGCATGATTATGACCCTGAGATTCCACCCAGCCAAGGCCCAGGATTAGTTGCCGGTGTCGAATTTAATGGCAAAAGCCGTGTATACGGCTGGGCGACACCGACAGAGACGCACGTACGGAGCATGATTGATTCGCTCAATCACATCCTCAAGCCACAGGCAACCTTCGATGTACCGGCTATCTTTGTGGGTGGCTATCATGGTGACTGGGATGAGGCCGGCTTTGTGACGCAACGCTTTGCCGAGAGCTATGTGCATCCGCCACGCCCCGATGATCGCTACCCGTGGGTGCAGTACAACTCGTGGAAGTACGGTCAAGAAATCAACGAAGCCCAGCAACTCGAAGTCATCGATCGCTGTCACGAGTTGGGTATCGAGGTCGTCGTCATGGATCTGGGCTGGGCCAACACGATTGGTGATTGGCACCCGAACAAGGCCAAGTTCCCCCGTGGCCTCAAGCCGCTCGCCGAACGTGCCCGGAGCTATGGGATGCGCTTTGGTGTGCATATTGCTATTGCTCAGTGTGCCCCTGAGGCACCGATTGCCAAACAACATCCTGAGTGGTTGGTATCAACCTACGACGACTACTTTGGCGCTGGGTTCTTTTGCTTTGGTAATGACCCGTGCCGCAATTGGATTATCGAGCAGGTGTCACGCTTAATCGAACAAGAGGGAATTGACTACATCATCCAAGATGGCGAGGATATGGTCAAGTACTGTACCCGTACCGATCATACCCACGCTCCAGGCGATAGTAACTACGCCAATTCACAATACGGCATTGATGTGGTGATTGGGACGCTGCGTGAGAAGTATCCGCACGTCGTTTTCGAAAACTGCGAAGACGGCGGCATGATGATGACATACAAGATGGCGCGCCTCTACCATACGAGTATTACTGTCGATAACATCGCCACCTATGCCACGCGTCAAGGTACGTACGGTGCATCGTATCCGTTCTCGCCACGCTATAGCGTGCGTTACATGGAGGATGATCCGACGCCGTACACGTTGCGCAGTTCAATCTTCGGTGGGCCGTTGATTTTGATGCAACGCATCACCGATTGGGATGCGCAGCAATTCTCCTATGCCAAAGCTGCCATTGACGAATACAAGTCGTATCGTACGTTGATTCGTGATGCCAAAGTAATTCACGTGTTGCCGCCACGCTATAATGTTGAACGCAAAGGCTGGGGCTGGGATGCAATCCAAGCGGTTGCCCCCGATCAATCGGAGAGCGTGTTGATGGTGTTCCGTGCGATGGGCAGTGTTGAATCGCGTGCCATCAAACCACGCGGTCTTGATGGTGCTGCAACGTATGTGGTGCGCATCAAGGACGCTGGCACTGAGCAGGTACTGACTGGTGCGCAGTTGATGGAATCAGGGGTGACGTTGACGTTACCCGAGTTATCAGGCGAGATTGTGCATATGATACGTCAGGCGTAGAGGGAGTAGTCAGATGAGCTATGCGCGTGTTGACAGTGAGTATACGTGGCGCGGTTTTCGGGCGATTATCTTCGAAAACCATGCCATCCGTGCCATGTTGCTGCCCGAACTCGGTGGCAAGTTGTGGTCTCTCTACGACAAAATCGCTGATCGCGAGGTGCTGTGGCATAACCCACGTGTCGCACCGCGCATTGCTCATTATGGGGCCACATATGATGACTGGTTTTGTGGCGGGTGGGATGAGCTCTTTCCCAATGATGCACCCACTAGCTTGACCGGTGATGCTTATCCCGATCACGGTGAGTGGTGGTCGATGCCGTTCGAGTGGCAGATTATTCGTGAGACAGACCATGTTGGTGTCAAACTCTCACGGCGTGGCATTGTCACCGATACGCTCGTCGAAAAGACCATCCGTCTCTATGCCAATGAGTTGCAGTTGCGCGTCGATTATCGGTTGGTGAACCACGCCAATCAGCCACTCGATTATTTGTGGAAATTGCACCCAGCCGTGGCGATTAACGCAGATTGTCGCATTGATATGCCGGCACGCCACGTTATCATCGACGAGGGCTTTCGTAGTCGATGTGGTGACGATGTCGCTTCATTCACTTGGCCCATCGCCCAGACTGCTCACGGTCCTGAGGATATGCGGACTATTCCACCGGTAACTGCCAACACGTGTGATTTCTTTTATGCGACTGAACTCGATGCGGGGTGGTGTGCCTTGACTGACACACGTCAGCGTCATGGATTTGGGCTTGCGTTTGATCCAGCGGTGTTTCGTACCTGTTGGGTATTCGGTGCCTATGGGGGATGGCGCAGTTTGTACATGGCAATTCTTGAGCCGTGTACCGGGTATCCGTACAAACTCGATGATGCAGTTGCTCAAGGGACCGCAAGTCGCCTGATGCCTGGGCAAGAGCTCATGACGCAATTGCGGGCAGTGATGTATCACGGAGTCGACGCAGTTACTGATATTTCTCGGACTGGCCTTGTCAAATAACGAAGGGGTATCATCATGCCACAGGTCGTGCAACAAGTTGCCATCGTAACCGGTGGGGGGAGTGGTATTGGGCGGGCAATTGTCCGTGAGTTAGCTGCCCGTGGTCACCAGGTAGTAGTGGCCGATATCAATGGTTCGCAGGCACAAGAGGTGGCATCGCAGATTGTGGCGTCAGGTGGCGATGCCCTTGATTTGGTGATTGATATTCGCCACGATGCGCAACGCATGGTCGATGAGACGGTAGCGCGCTATGGACGCGTTGATATATTGGTGAATAATGCAGGTATTTTTTATCCGGCAGATTTTCTCGCAACCGAGTTCGATGCCTGGCATCGGGCGGTTGATGTGATGTTTTTGGGAGCCACCAAGTGCAGTCAAGCGGTGGCACGTGCCATGGTTGCGCAAGGGCACGGTGGGCAAATCGTCAATATTTCGTCGGTGAATGCATTTTTGGGTGCGCCACTTTCGTCGCACTACAATACCGCCAAAGGGGCGATTGATCAACTGACGCGTTGTTTGGCAGTCGAGTTGGCGCCGCACGGGATATTGGTGAACGGAGTTGCACCAGGATTTGTTGAGACGCCGATGGCCGTGGTTGAGGGCGTCAACGAGCACACAACTGATGATTTTAAGCAGTTCTATGTGAAGCGCCGCCGTATTCCGTTGGCACGTCCTGCCGAGCCGGAAGAGATTGCTACGGTAGCCGTCTTTTTGGCGGAGGGCACGGCAACATATCTGACTGGGCACACCATTGTGGTTGATGGCGGCTTATCAGTGACGTTTTAAGTACTGTGGAGACGGTACCCAAGGATATTTGATAGACGCATTGATTGTTGGCGTACCAGTTCAAGGAGCTGGTCGCGTCGACTCTCGGTGAAGCGCATATTTGGGACTGATATGCTCATTCCTGCAACAATCGCTCCGGTGGCATCATAGACCGGCGCAGCCACACAGCACAAACCCGGCGTTGATTCTTCGTGGTCGAGGGCATATCCTTGGTGGCGCACGATACTAATCATGGTGCGTAGCGCTTCAGGGTCGGTGATCGTAGTTGGTGTAATCGGGGTGAGTGGCGTACTCGTTGGGTAGCGTTGTTGTAGTTCTACATCACTCAGATTAGCCAACAAAACTTTGCCAACGCCCGTTGCGTATGCAGGGAAACGTTTGCCGACTGCGGAGACCATACGGATGGCACTTGTGCCCTCTTCTTTGGCGACATAAAGAACTTCGTCGCCGTCGAGTACTGCAAGATGCACCGTTTCGTTGCAGGAGCGTGATGTATGACGGACAATCTCCCACCCATCACTGACCAAATCGGTGCTCGCAATATATGCACTGCCTAATTCAAACAGGGCTGGACCTAATCGATATGTGCGTTCGCGTAGTCCTTCACGTAGGTATCCGTGTAATACCATCGTATGTAAGAGCGCATGTGCACTGCTTTTGGGAAGCTTTAGTGCCGTACAAATTTCACTGAGTGAAAGACCGTCAGGGTGTTTGACGAGTAATTCAAATACATCAAATACACGTGCTGCCGATTTGACGACGGAAATTGCTGAAGAATCACTCATAATGTTCGCTATGTTGAATGTAGTTCAATATGTAGAAAAATTATCATTAATATTGTTATTTGTCAATGGTATGCGCCAGTCTCAACGGAAGAGTTGGGACTGGCGCATACCGTTGAGCGTTCACGGTTTATTTGTACTTGATAAACAAAAATGCGACACCAATCAACAGTGCAGGAACCGCGCAGCACAAAATCGAATAGTCTTGATTTACGATCATTGAAGTGTCCTATTGGGTATACCAAAGCTCAATTCACATTGTACTTCATCTCAAAACGATGCGTTGAAAACTACTCTAAATTGCCCAATAAATCCTGACTTCACCATAAACGTGTGTACTCAGATGAAGTTTAAGGGAAATTTTAGGTGACACCGTATATCACAAGGTAAGCAAAAAGTTGCGTATGTCAGACTGAAATCAGTTGCACTCCAAAGATTATTAGGAATTGCATTATGAAATTACTCCACGCATATGTTGTGATTACGATGTCGCTCATGATTGCACTTGCTGCGACGATTGTTGTACAAGATCGATTCGCCATATACGACCAGCTCACAATGCTTGTCGGAATCACCTGGGTGCTTGTGAATTGGGTATTGGGTATGCAGCCAGCATCTACCACAAAGATGTATTGGTACCAATGGTTGCATCTTCGTGGAGTATGGCATCCGCAGTTATTTGTGGCAGGGTTAGGCGTAATACTGATTGTGATTGTGCGTCAAGTGCTCCAAGTGTACGTGTTGTACAGTGACTACATCATGATGGGGGCGTATACCGAAGTATTAGCCCGATACGCACAAGCAGTCGTGGTGTCGTGGTTTATTGGCTGGAGCTATCTCGTCATAGCAGTTTGTCCAAAACATGATTATCGCGCCATACTTCATCAGCACTGGAAAGAACTTCTGGTCGTATCAGTACTTGTTATGGCGGCGCTTATACTGCGAGTCTATGCACTTGGTCTCATACCCAACTTGCTCAATGGTGATGAGGGGTTGATTGGTTGGTGGGCGACGACGTTATTTACGGTAGATGGTCCGCTCGCATTCGTTTTTAGTGCGATTGACGGTGTTGGTACCACATACCTCTATGTGATGTCGTTAGTGTTTGCGATATTCGGACAAAACGCAATGACCGTTCGTTTGATCCCTGCGATTGCAGGCATCCTTTCGATTGTGACAAATTACTGGTTAGCCCGACAACTATTTGGGCCACGCGTGGCGTTGGTGACTGCGGTGCTGTTGGTGTTTGCGCACACGCACGTGCATTTTAGTCGTCAGGTAGCGGTATCGTACATTTATTCCACGGTATTCATGCCAATATATCTCTGGGGAGTATGGCAGGTTGTTGCAACGCGACGTATCTGGCCTGCTGTGGTGGCGGCATGTGGCTTGATGCTTCATGTGAATTTCTATTTGGACGCATGGGCGTGGGCAGTATTCTTGGTAATCCTTGTATTGGCATGGAGTATCGTTGATCGACATGCGATTATTCAGGCGATTCGCCCGCTTGCCTTCATGTTTGGGTTGATGCTTGTTGGCTTGAGTCCCATGCTGGCGTGGGCGTTCAATAATTCTGGTGAATTCATGTCACGCATGAGTAATGATGGTTCTATTACAACCGGATGGCTCGCACGTGAGGCAGCGATGTATGATGTCAGTCAACTTTACATCTTGTACACGCTTTTAGAAGCTGCGATTCTTGCGTTTCTTACAAAACCATTCCTCGATTTCTATCATGCCGAAGTCCCGATTCTTGATGGATTAAGTGCGATTGTATTTGTGGTGGGCTTGGTGGCGTTGCATTTGCAATTAAAGAAGCGGAGCACGTTATTGTTATTGGGGTGGTTTTGGGGTGGCATAACAGCTCTGGCTATCCTCACAATCCCGATCAGTACGTATCACTATCGTTTATTTGCGGTTGTGCCCGTAGTGTATTTGATTATTGCAAATACCTACGAAGCAATATGGAAACGAATCGATGCAAAACTTGGACGTGACGTAAGTACGATTCTTATGGTGTTGATGTTGGTATTTTATGCAATGCAAAATCTCTGGATTTATCGAACTCAACTGGCAGAGGTGTGTCGGTATGGCGGTGATTTGCGCACGCAACAAGCAGGAATTGTATCGAATTATTTGTATTCGTTAGGTGACCCATACGCAACTGTGCTGATTTATGGCAATATGAATGAGTTTCACTATGGACCTTGGATGACGATGGACTTTATGAATCCACATATGCGATTTGTAAATATGTCGATAAGTGAGAGCCCGAGCGCAGACATTGCTTCAGCTCAGTCTGTCTATGTCGTGGTTGTACCTGAATATCATCATCTACTCCGAATGTTCGGTGAGCGGTATAATACAGAGCAAGTTACTACCATATCGCAATGTGATCAACCAATCCTCTATGTGCTGAAAGCAGCGACAACACAATGAACTTTCGCAAATTGATGTACCAATCAACGCACTCACGCACATCAGTGTTAAGTCTATTTGTGGTTGTGAGTATTTTGTTGGCGCTCTTAATTATTCCTAGTTGGCAGAAATACCAGAATGATATTATTACTGAGCAAATTACGCTCACGAACAACATGGTGACGCATGTCAATGAGTTGGAAGTGTCATTGCAAGAAATGCGCGCAGCCGTGCGTGGATATATTATTACCGAGAATGCAATCTTTAGTGCGCAGTTTGAACAAGCAAATAATCGACATCGTGAGGCACTTGATCTGCTTATTCAAGATGTCGACCAAGGCCGTAATGCAGCAGACGTTGCATTAGTCAATAAACTTGAACAACTCATTGAAGAGTGGAGCGTGAACCGGCTCGGTGTGCAAATAGCCATGGTAGAACGCGGCGAACGTGAAGCTGCGGAGCGGGAGTTTTTGTTGGGGGTGAGTCAGCAATCGTATGAAAAAATTCGCTCAATAATTAATGATTTACGCTCCAAAACAAAACTTGCGCGTCGTAATCAACTTGAAATGGCGACTGCGCTGAGTAATCAATCAGCGGTGATTAATCAAGTTTTAGTGTTCTTTGCCTTAATTGGTGTCGGCATAGTCGTTGTCGGATTTAATCGATTGAGTGCAGTATTATCTACCCAACATCAGTCGGAGCAAGCAGCCCAATATCTTTCGGCCGAGTTGGCCACACAATTGTCACATGTCAATACCCAAAATCAACGTCTTGCATTAGCGCAACAACTTGCGATGAAATCGACGATTGGTCGATATGATGCATCTCATATTCAACATTTATTGGAAGTATATCTCCGTGAGATGGCCTTGACGGTTGTTGTATTGCGGATGCCGAATCAACACATCTCTACATACCATGGATATGTGCACGACGATGCGCCCGCACAACTGAAATACATTGCTACTGAGCCTGAATTATTATTGCGTGATCACACCGCACTGGTGTTAGAGCATCCTGAACTGACATTTCATCATACAACGTTAACTATTGGAAACCGCATGGTTGGAACGGTATATGTGCTTGCACATGATCAATTTGAGTTTGATCCGTTGATTACCCAACAATTTACCTTGTTGCTCGAGAACTTTTACCTGTTTGAGCAGATTACACAAGAGCAACAACGCTTGGCAACGGTGGTTGATACTGTACCTATTGGCTTATTGCTTGTAGATGTTAATGGCAATGTACTTGTGTCTAATCACAAAGCGGTTGAGTTGTTGCCGATGTGTCGGACTGGTGTGTCGATTCAAGGAGTGCTTGCTGCACAGCAGTTTTATGCAAGTGGCGGACGTGCAGTCGCACCGGATCAGGTGCCGATTGCACTTGCACTTACTGGTGCCGAAGTACAAACCGTGGAATTAATGCACGATTTGGCGGGGCAAAGAGTCCCTGTGCGCCATGAGGTGGTTATGATTCGCGCCAATACGTATCGTAATGCGTTTGTATTGATTCTTGAGGATGTCCGCAATCAATATGAACTCGAACGCCTCAAGTCAGATTTTGTGAGTATGATAAGTCACGAACTTCGTACACCTTTGGCAGCGATTGTCGGTGCCACCTCTATGTTGTTGAATACGCAGAGTCAGGCTCGTGAACAAACAAATGATAATATTCAACTGATTCATTCGCAAGGACAACGGCTACAAAAGCTGATTGATGATGTGTTAAATGTTGCCAGAATCGACCGTGATGGGGTTCGACTTCAACGCGAACGCATCGATCCACAACTGCTGGTTCGTCGACTACTTGAGCGCCAACGTCCTTGGTCAGCACGTACACGCATACACGTCCTGACAGAGCTTCCTGATGTGTTCGTCGATGTGTTACGTATTGAACAAGTCATCGAAAATCTACTTGATAATGCAGTGAAATATGCGCCAAACAGTGATATTGATGTCGGGTTGCGCTATGATCCCGTCCAAAAGGCGGTTTTTGTGTCGGTGCGTGATTATGGTGTACCTCTCGATGAGAGCGAACGTCAACGCGTGTTTGAACGCTTTTATCAAGCACATAAAGATACAAATGGTGGTGTGGGGTTGGGACTCGCTATCTGCAAGTATTTTATTGAGGCGCATGGTGGTGAGATTTCGATGGATGTTGCGCACCAGCCGATGGGCACCATTGTGACATTCTCGTTGCCACTGACTGACAAACTCGAAACAATTACGTTACTAAAACAAGGCGTTGCAGTACGTGTGTTGGTGGTCGATGACGATGTATCAGTACAGCGAACAATTCAACAGATGCTTCAGGACCTTGATTATAGCGTTGTCGTTGCGAGTAGTGTGCGTGAGGCGTATGAGCGCCTTGATCGCATGTATTTTGATTTGATGATTGTTGATGTCATGCTGCCTGACCAATCAGGTCTTGATTTTGTGCGCGATATCCGAACATGGTTGTCAATCCCAATTATGATGGTTACTGCACGCAACAGTGAGAAAGACGTCGTATCTGGTCTGCGTGCAGGTGTGGATGATTATATGATTAAGCCGTTTAGTTATGAAGAAATCGGCTTACGTGTGCGCAATCTGTTGCGTCGTCAACACGAACGCGTACAAGAAGATCCATCGCTGGTAGTGGGGAGTGTTCAGCTGTTGATGAATTCACGGCAAGTGAAGGTTCGAGACGAGATTCTTGATTTGACACCTATTGAGCACCGTTTATTTGTGGTGTTTGTGCGTCATCTTGGACAAGTACTACCACATGAACGATTGCTCCAAGCTGTCTGGGGCGATCGATACGAGCAGGAGAATCAATATCTGTGGGTGCATATTTCGCATTTACGGCGCAAACTTGTGAATGCTATGGTGGATGAACTCCATATCGAAAACGTCCGTGGTGTTGGATATCGCATGATGTTAGTTGAGTCGACGAGTAGTGCACCTGAAGAGTGATAGCACAACACGGCGTGTTGAGCGCCTTTATCTGCTATAATCGGTAGTGAGGGTGGGCACCGAGCGCTCGTCCTACTCTACTTTGACGAAGCGAGATGCGGGTATGACGGTTCCTTTCAATGATCTCAAACGACAACATGATGCATTAGCCACAGAGCTTTCTGATGCCATCCAGCGTGTCATGCAGAGTGGGTATTATATTTTGGGCCCTGAGGTGACACATTTTGAAGCTGAATTTGCGGCGTATGCACATGCGAAGCACGTAATAGGTGTGGCAAATGGCACTGACGCAATACAACTTGCGTTGATTGCAGTGGGCGTGCAACCAGGTGATGAAGTCATCACCGTTGCAAATGCTGGTGTTCCAGGGACAGCTGCCATAATTGCTATTGGTGCAATTCCTGTGTTTGTTGATGTTGATCCCACAACACGCACGATGGATCCACGATTGCTCGCAGGGGCAATTACCGCGCGTACACGGGCAATTATGCCTGTGCATTTGTATGGATTAATGGCTGATATGCCGGCAATCATGCAAGTTGCTATGCGCTATGCTATTCCTGTGGTAGAGGATGTGGCTCAAGCACATGGGGCAACTTTGCACGGGCAGATGTCGGGAAGTATTGCGGATGTGGCTGCATTTAGCTTTTATCCCACCAAAAATCTTGGTGCAGTGGGTGATGGCGGTGCTGTGATGACCAATAACCCAGATATTGCACAACGTGTGCGCCGCCTACGTCAATATGGTTGGGAGCGCAAATATTACACAACAGAAGTACGTGGTCTTAATTCTCGTCTTGATGAACTCCAGGCTGCAATACTGCGTGTGAAGTTGCGTCATTTGCCTGCAAGTACGGTGCGTCGACAACAAATTGCCGGTATATATGCACAGGCATTTGCTGATTTGCCGATTACGCTACCGTCTATTCCCGACGGATATACCTCAGTCCATCATTTGTATGTAATCGAAACGCCGAAACGCGATGAGGTGCAGACTAATCTCAAACACGCAGGAATCGGTACTGATATTCATTATCCATTGCCAACTCATCAGCAACCAGTGTATCAACAATATGCGCCGACGCATGCGTTGCCGATAACTGAACGATTGGCGTTACATGCGCTGTCGCTGCCCAATTTCCCAGAATTGACCGATGATGAGGTTCAACAGGTGGTGCAGGCGGTTCGGCAATCTGTCTCAACTGTACATAATAATTAGAGGTTGATATGTCGCTTTTTCAGCGGTTATTTGGGCGCGGGCGTGATGCACCACGTGATGAACAAGAAGCACAAGTAGAAGCATCACAGCTGAGTGATGCCACAGAGCGTACGCGGCGCAGTTTTTTTGGGCAAATCGCAGCACTTTTTGGTGCCGGTCAAATAAACGATGAGCTGTGGGATGATCTTGAGGCGCTCTTAGTTCAGGCCGATGTCGGTGTCGAGACGTCGCTCTATTTGGTTAATCGTGTCAAAGACCGTGTCCGACGCAATGGCGTCAAAGATCCTGCGGAGGCCCGTGAAATGCTTCGTGCAGAGATGGTACGTGTGCTAGCTGATCAAAACGTCCCCATAAATGTGCTCTCCAAACCGCATGTCGTTTTGGTGGTCGGCGTGAATGGCGCAGGTAAGACGACGTTGATTGCAAAGCTTGCGCATCGGTATCATAGTCGTGGTCAGAAAGTCTTATTGGCTGCTGGTGATACATTTCGTGCGGCTGCCACTGAACAGCTAGAAACGTGGGCGACGCGTGTTGGAGTGCCTGTTGTGACACGTGGGCAAGGTGCGGATCCTGGCGCAGTGGTCTATGATGCGGTAGAACAGGCCACGACCACTGAATGTGATGTGTTGATTATTGATACTGCAGGTCGATTGCACGCCAAAATTAATTTGATGCAAGAGTTGACAAAGCTACGCAATATTATTCGGCGCAAAATCCCAGATGCACCGCATGAGGTGATTTTGGTGATTGATGCAACAACTGGCCAGAATGGTGTCCTTCAGGCAAAAGCGTTTGCAGCGGCGTCTGATGTTACTGCAGTGGCCATCACCAAAATGGATGGCACTGCAAAGGGTGGGATTGCGTTTGCCATCGCCCAAGATATTCAGCGCCCTGTGCGATACGTTGGCACCGGTGAAAAGATGACTGATCTGGCAATGTTTGATGCTCCTACGTTTGTCGATGCGCTTTTTGCGCGTGATGCATAGTTGTTGAGAGGTGTTCTGATGTCTGCACAAGTTGCACAGTGCCCAGTTTGTCGTCGACGACTCGCTGTTCAGAGTCATGTGGTCAAAGGGACATCGGTTGTGTGTGCCGATTGCCGTACCACGCTCAAAGTTGTTGCGCTATCACCGTTGAAATTTGAGAAAGTCGATGTGTCACAAACGTACAATGTCGACTCGCGTCCTGAGTCATATGGCTAGGCGTGTGTTACTGGCCGGATGGCTAGTACTTGCGCTTAGTGCCTGCACAGTTCGATCTGGTGAGCAGGTGGTGGTGCTCCAATCGACACCCAACCAGCTTTCGGCTATGGCTGTGCGATTTGTAGGATCAGAAGGCGTGATGTGGCGCACAATTCGTGGATTACAGCCTGATGTCTTGTATCAAGTGGACGTCCAGGCCCAAGTTGTCTCAGGTGCCATGCAGTTACACTTTCGCGATCAACTAGGTCGGGAGTCACCATTGCTCGTTGTCCCAGGGCGTGTCGCTACAGCGACGATGCAAGTGCGGAGCGATGCACAAGGGATGGTAATGCTTGAAGAGATGACCTATCAGTCGCGTGGAGGCGAATATCAACTTCGCTTCATACCACTGAATCTACCGAGTATGCCATGATGTGTGCTGAGGTCCAGAAAGGATTAGCGCAGTGACCAACGATGACATTCAGAAACTCGTACAACAACACCATGTTGAGTTCATAAGCTTGCAGTTTACTGATATTGCAGGCATGCTCAAAAACGTTACAATCCCGGTGAGTAACCTGACGGATTGTCTTGATCATGGTGTGTGGTTTGACGGTTCGGCACTCGAAGGCCCTGCACGCGTCGCTGAAACGGACATGTATTTGATACCCGATCGGACAACGTTTGCAGTGGCACCATCCGACGGCGATGTTGGTATTGCGACGGCACGTCTCATTTGTGATGTGTTTTCGCCAGATGGCCGTCCATATGCAGGAGATCCACGCCGCGTGTTACGGCGCGCCGTCGAAGAAGCTGCGTCCATGGGGTTTGTCTATCGCTTGAGTGCCGAAGTAGAGTTCTTTCTGTTTAAAGCCGATGCAGACGGCCGTCCTGTACTTGTGCCGAATGATTCTGTTGGGTATTTTGATGCAACCAATGATACGTACACGCAATTTCGCCGACAAGTTGTCAAAGCGCTTCAGGCGTATCATATCGAAGTCAATGCCACGCATCATGAAGGTGCTGTCGGACAACACGAAATCGACCTTCAACTCGAATCAGGACTAGCAGCTGCCGATGCGGTGATGACGATGCGTCAAGTATTGCGCTCTCGAGCATTGCGTCAAGGCATGTTTGCGTCATTTATGCCCAAACCAATGACCGGCGTACCAGGGAGTGGTATGCACGTACATCAAAGTTTGGTGGATGCTGTAACCGGGGCAAACCTGTTTGCGGATAGTGACGATAGTTATGGACTTTCGCCGTTAGCTAAGCATTTTATTGCAGGTGTCTTGGCACATGCACCGGGGATGTTGGCAGTGCTTGCGCCCTTGGTGAATTCCTATAAACGACTGGTGCCGGGGTTCGAGGCACCCGTTCTTGTGAGCTGGGGGCGTACAAATCGCGGTGCGTTTATTCGTGTCCCGCGTGTGTTGAGCGACCGCCCACAAACCACACGCATTGAGGTGCGTTCGCCGGATCCATCATGTAATCCGTATCTTGCGTACGCGGTCATGTTAAAAGCTGGCCTCGATGGGATTCGGCGTGAACTGCCGCTTCCTGCTGCTGCTGAAGAAGATTTGGTGACAATGAATTCACGCTCCCGTATTCATGTGCCGTTGCCGATGACTCTCGGTGACGCCATACAAGAATTGCAGCGTGATGAGGTGATAGCTGATACGCTTGGCCCATTGATTTTTGAGCGATTTGTGGAGTCGCGTCAAAAAGAGTGGGAAGAATATCGACAACATGTTAGTGTGTGGGAATTAGAGCGCTATCTGCCAATCTACTAATAAAGTGAATGTTATGACGTCGACACATCCACCATCACAACCGAATATGCCAACACCCACATGGTGGCGCAAACCAGAACTTAGTGCGTGGGTCATCTTGGTGTTCGCATTTGTCGTGTTCGTGATTTTGGCTATTTTTGGGGTCCAACTAGCGTGGCAAGCGTACAACAATGCGATGCGCACACAAGAAGGCGCGATGCTCCGTAGCCATGTGGCTGTTGGCGTGTTGGTGCAAGAACCGCGCAGTGTGACGAGCCGTGCTATTGAACGCTTGCCAGAGAATGTTGACCCCTGCCCTGGAGAATCCGACATCTGCATTCCGTTGCGCTCAGGTGATCGTGTGCGTACGTTGCCTGCTGCTGGCTATGGTCCTGTCGCGTCTTTAGTGTTGCCAGATACAACGCACATTCAACTATGGGCACAAGACGAAGGGAGTGATGTCGTCTATCACACCTATCAAGTGTCACGATGGAATGACCATCGACAAATTGTTAGTTTGCAACAACATCATGGATATGCGCGATACGATGTGGCTCAGTTTCAGCCGTATCAAAAAGTCGAATATAACGTCGTGTTGCCTGATGGCGTTGTTGTGTGGATGACACCAGGCGGAAGCTATAGTGTCCATATCTATGAATCACAGTCAAATCACAACTATGAAATTGCTGTTCGATCGGGCAGTGCAACAGTGCAGCGTGGTGACGAGATGGTGAGCGTTGCGCAAGGTGAACTCGTAGTGGTCGATCCTGACGACAGTATCATGCCACCTGTTGCTGCGACGTGGCAATTGATTGATGATCCTGATTGGCAAGATATTTCTGCAGAAGATAGTGGAACGACTACCGTTGGTGGTTGGAATGAATTCCGTCGTGCTGAAGCTCCAAATATGCGTATCGACGAACAAAACGGCCGACTGTCGGTGGTGCAAGGGTGTAGCCCAGAGAGTCCCGATTTGTGTTCTGCAGACGACCAAGTGCGGATTTTGCGATTGCGACGTGATGGTGAGCAAACACGTCCGTTTGCAGTAGGGGTCGAACAGAGCCTTGATGCTGATGTGTCTGAATATACCTCATTGCGCCTCACTGCCTGGGTGCGCGTACTAACGCAATCGGTGCCGGTCGACGGCATTGCAGGCTCTGAATGCCCGGTCACATTTACTCTTGTTTACAAATATATCAGTCCGGCAGATGAACAACTCGAACGAAACTTTTGTTTGTATGCGTTCAAGTCTGACGATACCTTAGTCACAGATACAGGGCGCATTCGGTATCGGGCATTACCACCGTATGAATGGTATCGTCTTGATGTTGACTTGCGTGAGGATGAATACTTGAAACTGGCTCGCTATCTGCAGTCAATTCGTATCGAAGCACGTGGGAACGACTACATGGCCGAGATTACTGATTTGGCGTTGATTGGTAGGCAGTGATGCAACTACGTATTCGTACCGGTGTTGACTTGATGCGTATATCTCGTATCGAACGAGTAATGACGATGTACGGCGATCGCTTTGTTCAACGTATCTTTACACTACAAGAGCGTTTGATATGCGGCAATCGGGTTCACGCCTATGCAGCGCGCTGGGCTGCCAAAGAAGCTGTTGCCAAACTCCTCGGCACAGGGTTGCAAGGTTTGGGTAGTGGTACACATGCAGTATCTTGGCAAAGCATCGAGATTCAACGTAATGAGAACCAAAAGCCTACCGTACAGTTGTATGGGAGCGCCGCGGATGTTGCGCGTAGCCTTGCGATTCATGATATCGATATTAGCCTGAGTCATGATGGCGAATATGTTGTGGCGAGCGCCGTGGCATTGGTGATTGGTACACAGGAGACGACCTCATGTTGACTCAGGTGCTATTCTTGGTAGGTGTACTGACACTTATACTTCCGTATGTGCTCATTCATTTGCGCGAACGATACACTCATCAGCACCTGTTGACGCCATCTACGCGTTTGATTATGTATCAAGGCATTTCAATTGCAGTGCGCGATTATGGCCAAGGTGATGTTGTGGTGCTGTTGCACGGCTTTGCTGGGTGGAGTGATACGTGGGAAGAGCTAGTAACCCGCTTTGTCGCACGTCAAAAACGGGTTATTGCGGTCGACATGATTGGGGCGGGTGCGTCAGCACGCACAAATGACTCCGCACACTACACCACCGATGCGCAAGCTCGTATGGTTTTGGCAGTGCTCAAACAACTAGGTATCGAACGTGCAACCATTGTAGGTCATTCATACGGCGGCCGGGTCGCAATGCAAATGGCGATTCTTGCACCGGCCAGTGTCACGCGCATACTAGCAATCGCCCCAGAGGCATTTGCCACCGATCGCCCCCCAATGGCCAAATTGGTGGTAGTGCCTGTCATCGGTTATGCGCTGGCATTTTGGTCAACTGCACCACGACTTATAGGGATTGGATTGCGTAGCGTGAGTCGTCGCACAGAGTGGGTGACTGCAGCCCAAATCACACGATATACACAACCAGTGTACGTACAAGGCCATTTACGCGCACAGATTTGTCAATCAGCTGCGCCAAAAGATGGCGATATGCCGGTGCCACGTCATTTGTCGCGTATCACGTGCCCGGTATTTATTATTTGGGGTGATCGTGACCCGGTGTTCCCTGCGCGTGACGGCCTCAAACTCGTAGAGCAATTGCCACAAGCAAACCTTGCAATTGTGCCGAACTGTGGGCATATCCCGCATGTTGAAGCTGCCGATGAGACATGGCATTTGATTGATCAGGCACTTTAGTTTTTGCCAAGGTTGCGCGCCAAAATCACAGCGACTAAACTCGATGTGGCGGCGCACAAAAATGCTACCTCATAGCCAAAGTTACTGACAAGTACGCCGCCAAGTACCGGTATTAATGCACCGACACCCAAGATTGTATTTGCGAGCCCCATATATAATGGGCGTTGCTCGGGGGGCGCAACTTCGAGCAGGTATGTCATGCTCGCAATGCCAATACCGTCTGCTGACGTGCCAGCGGCGAGACTGAGCAGGAGCAGCCAGCCTATCAAAAGAGTGTTACTAATGGCGCTGATGTATGGTGCCAAGAGCATCATTAGTGGTGCAATCATGGCCACACTACCGGTGATACGCAGCAACCACTGTTTTCCGCGACTGTCACCGAGTCGTCCCCATACTGCATTTGAAATTGCTGCTGCAACCGCAGAACTCGCTACGAATAATCCTGCAGTGCTAGCGGGTAACCCGAGTTGTTCGGTGACATAAATAATCAAAAATGGTTCGGCAAGCCGTCCAATCAATAAAAACAAGCGCACCACAATAAACTGACGATAATCACGATTGTTGCGGAGCATGGCCGGCGCAGCTTTGAGAGTATCAGCAAATGTCATGCTTGGTACGACTTGTTGGGCCGGAGGCTCGTGAACCGTTGCAAATACGGACATCGCCAATGCATAACAAATTAAACTAAACCCACTGATGATAGCGAAGTTGTAGGGAAATACGAATGGGCTGCTCTCGCTGAGTACCCAACGAACGAGCGGTCCACCTACACTAAACGCCAGTAATCCACTCAGAAGTTGGCGCGTACCAAAGAATCGCCCGCGCTGGTTGGCTGGGACGATTTTTGCGACCACGTCTTGAAAACTGAGCGTCGTGACACCACCACCAAAGTTAAACAGTGCATAACTTACCAATATTGCTGCGAGTGCCCACGCATTATCAATCATGCCTGCCACGAAACACGCAGTTACCATGGCGATTTGAGCTAGGATGCGCAAGAAGGCGAAGCGGCGATACACCGGTAGCTTATGAACAAGTGCCTGTACGCGTCCACCAACGAGGAGCTGTGGTAGTAAGTATCCGGCGCTTTGGATGACGGGTAGTAATCCGACTAGCGTGAGTGATCCGCCGAGTTGTCGAATGAGCAACGATAAGACTAGCCCTGGGCTACTCGCAGATTCCCCCATGCCGAAGACTGCACCATTAAAGACGCCTTTATAGTAGTTTTTGCGCATGACACGCGGAGAAATGGTTTCGTGCTCGCTCACGTGTTTGTTGCGCTCCGAATGAGATGTAAGATATCTGCTGGGATTCGTCCTTCGACGATGACACCGTCGCCATCGTATTCTTCGCTGACTACTACGCCCCGTTGCCGCCAGAGCTGGAGCAAATCTGCACGTCGATACGGCAGATATGCACGGATTGCCGTCATTTCCTGCTCGAGCATTTGTTCGATGCGTCGTGCTAGTTGGGCGATGCCCCATTCTTGTTGTGCGGATACCGCCACAAAATCACTCGGTAGACCGAGTGCTTCAGCCATGCCAGCGACTTCTTGTTGATCGACCCCAGTCAGCTTGTCAATCTTGTTGAGCACGGTAAGCATCGGGGTGTGCTCGATACCTAGTTGTTTGAGGGTTTCTAGTACCGTTTGTGTCTGTTGGTCTGCATTCTTGTGCGTGATATCCAGTACATGCAACAACAAATCGGCATCGGCGATTTCTTCAAGGGTAGCTCGGAATGATACAACTAATTCAGTGGGTAGCTTTTGGATGAAACCGACTGTGTCAGTGAGTAAATACTGCGTGCCACGTGGTGTGGTTACTTGCCGTGTGGTCGGATCAAGTGTCGCAAATAATCGATCCTCTGCCCGCACAGAAGGACCTGCCATCGCATTGAGGAGCGTCGATTTACCTGCGTTGGTATACCCAACGATTGCCACCACCTGAATTCCAGTGCGCCGACGTCGTTCCCGATATACTTCACGTTGCGCATGAATATCTTTGATGAGCTCTTCGAGTTGTGCAATTCGCTTGCTCACCAATCTGCGGTCTACCTCGAGCTGTGTCTCACCAGGCCCACGCAACCCGACGACGCCACCGGCTGATCCACCACCACCGCCTGCTTGGCGTTCGAGGTGGGTCCACTGACGACGCAGTCGTGGCAGCAGGTGCTTGTACTGTGCAAGTTCGACCTGAATTCGACCTTCGCGCGTGCGGGCATGTCGCGCAAAAATATCAAGAATGATGGTCGTGCGATCAAGGACGCGCGTTTTGAGTGTTTCTTCTAAATTGCGTGTTTGTCCAGGCGTGAGTTCATCGTCAAAAATTACCAGGTCGTATTGCAACAATTCCTTGAGGTCGGCAATTTCTTTGACCTTGCCTGGCCCAATATAGTATTGCGAAAACGGCTGTTTGAGTCGTTGGTACGTCTGGCCAACGACGTCGATATCTGCAGTATCCACCAGCAACGCAAGCTCCGCCAGCGAATCTTCGGCTGGCCAAGGACTGCGATCGCCGGTTAATTCACTCCCCACCAAAAACGCTTTCTCGCGTGGGGGGCGTGTTGCATGGAGCTTTGTGCCTCGTGTGGTATGTACCGTGCCATACAGTACTTCTTGTGGGATATCACTCAATGTCTGGTGCCTCTAATCCATGTCGTTCGGCAACGATGTAGAGTGGTCGCCGCTTCACTTCATCGTAAATTCGGCCGAGGTATTCACCAATAATTCCAAGGAAGATGAGTTGAATCCCGCCGAGAAACAAGACGCTGACTAATGTGGTGGCCTGGCCTGCTATCGCATTGCCGGTGAGTCGCAAAATGATTGCAATTAATATCGCAAGCACGCTCAGCCCCGCGATGATAAATCCACTATATGTGGCGAGTTGAAGTGGCAAATATGAAAAACTTGTGATGGCATCAAGCGCAAAGCGCAACATCTTGCGCAGAGGGTACTTCGTCACACCGGCTTTGCGAGCATCGCGACGGTATGATACCCCCGTCTGCTTAAAGCCAACCCACACCGATAAACCACGCATAAACCGATGGTGTTCACGCATTTTCTTCATGGCATCAACAACACGTCGATCCATTAAGCGGAAGTCACCGGTATCAAGTGGGAGATTGATATTCGTGATTTTGCGAATCAGGCGATAAAACATACTGGCTGTTGCGCGCTTGAATGCTGTTTCGCCTTCACGTTCACTGCGCACACCATAAATGATTTGGTAGCCTTCACGCCACTTATGGTACATGTCCACAATCACTTCAGGTGGGTCTTGTAAGTCAGAGTCAATCACTGCAACTGTCTGACCTTGTGCGTGATCGGTCCCTGCGGTAATTGCAATTTGATGCCCGAAGTTTCGTGAAAAATGAATAACTTTGACACGCGGATCTTTGGCGTGTAACTCGTCCATGATTTCACCGGAACGGTCGTGTGAACCATCATTAACAAGTACGATTTCAAACGGCACACCGACTGGCTCAATGGCTGCTACGACACGACGATAGAACTCAGGCAACAAAACTTCTTCGTCGTATACTGGCGCTACTATGGATATCATCGGTACTTGTTTCCCAATGGTCATATGTCTACCCTCACTCGGTCATGCATTAACGTGTTTTCGCCTTTATTGTAGCACAGCAACTAAGGCGCGCTGAGTTGATTGAGACCGTCAACTTCATAGAAAATCAGCAATATTTGTCCGTCAGGCGTGTATGTTCGGCTTTCGGTGCCACCCGGATAAAACTGTCTGATGAATTCTAGTTCGTTGATACGTGCATCGCTGAAGACAAAAAGCATCTTGCCGTCAGAGACGGGCCATGGTGGTGCGCTTGTCAACGGTGGGAATACATCTACGCCACGGACGTGTGGCACTTGAAACTGCAAGAGCGCACTCTCGTGGTAGTAGAGTGCTGGTTGTGTAAATAGATATACGGTCGATCCGTTTGGGTAGTCTTTGGCTTGACGACTAATTGCATTTGCGCTCTGATCGACGACGTTGGTGAGTGCGTTGCGAGTTGTCCCCAAATACCCTTGTCCGTCATACGCTGCAATCGTGATAGCAAGTCCAAAACTCAGTGTGTGGATAATCCATGGATTGATCTGCCAGTCATGCTGGATCCAGTCTATTTTCAACCATCTTCCCATTTCTGCAATACCGATGCCAGTCACAATTGCCACAAATGGTGTGACATACATCAATCGTTGAGCCGTGGGGGAATTAATAGTAATCGCAGTGATACATACTGCACTCATAAGCCCAATCAACAACAACCAGTTTCGCGGGTCAGCATATGCTTTTGCAAGCATGAAGAGCCCAAACATAAAAACAACGGCCGCAGGAATGGTCAATACGGCGAGTCCGATTTCGTATTGGTCGCGTAATGGTACCGCAATAAACCCCGCTGCGGCATCTCGGATACTCAACAAGAGGACTTGCCATGTGGGGATTTGTTGTTGAGATGCAAGCGTTTGTAGCCATGTATCACCCTGGAGATTACTTGGGCCGATGATGCTTACTTGTGAGAGAGTCTGATAGTAGGCATCCCATTGGAGACCGATGCTCCACCAATGAGGAAATGAGCCGATGATTGCGATGCCCCACATGCTACTCAAATGCGGTAATCGACTTTCAACATCTTGCCAATATTGAATTGCATACATACACAGCCACACCGCGAAGATAACGGGGATAATTTTGCCAGTATGATACGAATACTGCGTCAAACTTAAGATGACACCCGCACCTACATACCAACGTCGTTTACCGCTGCCCCATGCACTCGCGAACGCATAGAGTAGTGCACTCAATAACATTGCGTCGACGATGACTGGTACCACAAGTCGACTAAACTCAATGTGACTACTCATCGCAAGCAAGATAATTGCAGTGAACCACGCAGTGCGCACATCAAAAAACATTCGCGTCGCTAAAAACGTCAGGATCACTGACGCACTGCCAATAATTACAGATACATGTCGTGCACCGCTTACTGTTTCGCCAAAAATTTGCATACTTATGCCATAGAGTACACTCATTAACTGGCTTGTCATATCCGGTGTAAGTGCAATCGGATTGGTAGTTGCGTTTGCCCAACTCGCTTGACCATACAAACTGTGTGTGGCCTCAAAATTTGTGGCAGCAGGGAGTATATCAAGCTTGTACCAACGGATTGCAATAGCACCCACCGTGAGGAGTGCGATACCAATATAATCAAAGACACCGAGCGACAATGGTAACTCGGTGGCACTGTGATTTGGCAACCACAAATAAATCATACTTGATACCAGCATGATACTGATAACAAACCCTAGTAACCCGCCCCAAAAATCTCCATATGTCGCAGATATGCCCCAGCGCAGTGTGCCAATGCCGGTATAGAGCAACGCCTGTAATCCTGTCAAAATGACATATGGTGCGCCTTGTTGCGCATTAATTCGTTGAATCTGAAACACACCAATACTCGTGACGAGTATGGTGAGGAGTGTGCTGACAAGTTCGAAGCGACCAAACAAACTCTGAAAGAGTACCATGATGGGCATGCAGCTTGTTGCACCCATCATGATACTAAGAAAATACTTCGTTGAAGGTTGGTTTGGGAGTAAATATTGTTGGTACCAACGTGTCTCACGGTGAATACGTTGCATGCTCATCCTGTAGATTGACTGTGATGCTCTGCGTGTATTATACTCCGTGGTTGTGTTGATGTGGTTGCGATTTAGTGCGATTGAGATGCGCTTGTGTAGCAAGAATCAGGAGTGTGGTTTCTCCTACATTCCACCAAAAGTGTACATCCAGTCGGACCGCGGTCGTGATACCAGGTAATCGACAGACGAATGTATCGCGCGTAACATCACTTGTAGCGATCCATCCATCGCGGCCAAAGAATCCAGGCAATCCTTGGGCTGATGTGCCCCACGCATTTAGTGCGGCAAGTTCATTGAGTGTTTCGAGGTATCGCCACATCAGGTACGTGTGTTCAGCGGTATGCGCACAGGTCCACGCAAGCATCATCCATGCAAATTTGTTGCGGAGCCCGCCAGCGACGAGTACAACCATGATGAGTAATACCGCCCAGTTCCACAAGAAGTGCACCCACTCGGCGTTTGCTGCTGATATGATGCCACTCGCCTTAAAAAATGGCTGGCGTAAGATGTGGTATTGAATCCATTGGATGACGTGTTCGACACCATGAAAACTCTGGGCCGCAACCAACATCGTGAGAAGCGCGCTCCACCACCCGTGAGTCGTATAAATGCTCCAGACATGTCGACTATATGCGGGGAGGAGTCCCGAAATGACCGTTGCAGCGATAACCCACCCGGGCATCTTCTGGGTGTATGCCCACATCCCGGCAACGATGCCGAAGATTAGGCCAACGCCCACCAACACGCGTTCTGCACGAATATCAAAAATATGTGAAAACCGAAATGTTGCCATGCTACTGGTCATGACGAACTCCTTTGGTGATAACGACGTGCTGATTGACTGTGATGTTACGCACAATTGACTGTGACCCGTCTGTCCAAATAACACGCAGTGTATCGATGTGGTTGCGTTTTCCTAACCCAAAATGAAGTCGATGACTCTCGCCAGATAAGTAGCCTGATTCGCTACGGACTACACGGGTGAGGATGTCTTCGTCATGATATATCTGTACCGTTGCGCCAATTGCGGCGTGATTTGCTGCATGAGGGTCATTGAGCGTTACTGCCAATGAATTTCCTCCGCACATGCGATTCTCGAAGAGGAGTGCGCTACTATCGAGCGGATTCACCACAATATCGAGGTCACCGTCATTGTCAAAGTCATGCATGCTCATGCTTCGGCCACTACTACGATCAGAAATTCCCCAGTTAACCGATTTAAAGCGTGTACCGGCCAAGTTGTGAAAGAGCATGTTTGATTCGCGTAATTCAGCTTCATCAAGATGGTCCAATAGGTCTTTGGCGATCATGCCATTTACGACATACAATTCTTGCCAGCCGTCATTATCCAAGTCGCCGAATTTGCCCGACCAACTCCATCCCGAGGCATCTACTTGCAGGGCATACGCCATATTCTCCCAGCGCTGACCAGTCCAACTAAACAGCGTATTCTCGGCATACTGCGGATCATCCGCAGTGAGTGGGCGCGTTAATTTGCGCATCGCAGGGAGCCACATCGCCATCGTTTGGATGTCTTGACTGTATGGTTTCATGTCTGTAGCAAAAATATCGAGATTTCCATCGTTGTTGTAGTCTGCAACATCCACGCCCATGGTGTTTTCTGTTGTTTGATCGAAGGGTGTATAAGGTTGCCAGGTTGTTGATTGGTTGAGCCATATCCCCTCAGAACGATTAAAGTCGTTCCCTACGTAAATATCGGGGAGACCATCGTGATTTAGGTCTGGAAAGGCAATTGCAAGGGCGTCTGCGGCATTGTTGAGGCGGGTGGGATAAAAGTTCTTCCCGTCGTTCATATAGACAAACACACCGCCACCGCCACGTTGATTAAAAATAAGACCTTGATTTTGGAGTTGCTCGGTATCGTATGTGCCAAAGACTACATCAAGATATCCATCTCGATTAAGGTCTTGCCATCCCATTGCATAGAATGGAGTGTAGATGTTTGGCATGTCGGCAAACGACATGGTGGTATCGCGCCATGTGCCAATCACTGGGCGTTGGAACCGTCGCGTTGCGACGAGTTCATTTGCTCCATTTCCATCTATATCAACCACACTGAGTGCACGTACATCATGTAATGTTGTCTCGTATGGCGTGAACGATAAGGATCCACGATTGAGTAGGATGCGCACTGGCCCTGCGATATTGCCAAGCGTAATATCATCAAGACCATCACCATCAATATCGCCAACGGCGAGGCCGCTACCATTACTCGTGTATACATAACTACCAATATCACCACTACTCGTGATATGCGGAAGTATATGTTTCACAAACGTGTTTTCACATGGTGTCGATTGTTGTAGTGAGAACGTCGACACTGTAGCGTCTACAGATGGTGTTGTCGTTGTTGTAGATTGCACCCCGCTACATGCTTGAAGCATGAGCGAGGTGCAAATGACCATAATTGAGGCGAAACGATACTTCATGCGGTACCACGTAATGCTATTTCACGGCACCTGCAGTTAAGCCTGACATGAATTGTCGTGATGCCATGATGAAGACGATTAATATCGGGATGATAGCGATACTTGAGCCTAGGATTTGCACACCAATTTCTGTGCCACGGAGTGAGCGCAGGGTACTCAATGCGACGGGTAACGTGTATGTTGCCTGGTCTTTGAGAATCAAGAGTGGGAATTGGAATTCGTTCCATTTGCCCATGAATGTCAAGATGGCTAATGCGCCAAGGGCTGGGGCGATGACTGGTAAGATGATGTTCCAATAGATACGGAATTCATGTGCACCGTCGATGCGTGCTGCATCCATCATGTCGTTAGGAATGGCACTTTCAATGTACTGACGCATCCAGAAGATGCCGAATGCATTTGCCATGCCAGGGACGATAAGTGGATACCACGTTTCGATCCACCCCAACGTACGCATGACAACGAATGATGGAATCAGACCGAGTGCACCAGGAACCATCAGCGTTGCAATCAAGAAGGCGAAGAGTACGTCACGACCCGGGAAGCGGAACTTGGCAAAGCCATAGCCAGCCAGTGAGCAGAAAAACAATACTGCAATCGTGTGCAAGCTGGCAATAGACAAGCTATTAAATACCGCCGTCCAGAAGTACGGCAAACTCCCTTGAGACAACAGCTCGTTGTAATTCTGTAGCCACGAATTGCCGAAGAAAATCGGTGGTGGAATCTTGAGAATGTCAACGGTACGGTAGGTTGATGTGACCAACATATAGTAGAAAGGGAACGCCGAAATTGTCGCAAACACTGCCAAAAATACATACAGAAAACTCATGGCGAATGGACCTGCAAAGCGGTCGCGATTGCGCCGATTTCGTGAAATTGCGCTCGTGGCCATTGCTTAATCCTCCGTCGGATTCTGACCGCGCCAGCGGTTGTACGTGTATGAGAAGATGACAATGATGAAGAAGAGGATGAATGACATCGCTGATGCATAACCGAATCCACTCTTCGAGCCTGTATTGTACTTAAAAGCAGACCAGTAGAGTTGCATCATGGCCGTCAACCCTGAGCGATCGGTTCCGCCTGGGGCTGATGACTGAGTGCCACCTGCTAGCATGACTGGAATGTCGAAATTCTGCATGGCACCAATAATCGAGGTCACAACTTGGAACAAGATGACGCCCGACATCAATGGCATTGTGATTCTGAAGAAGATGTCCTTAGTTTCCGCTCCATCAACACGTGCTGCTTCGTAGAGCTCAGGATTGATTGATTGCAAACCCGCCAAGAAAATAATCATTGAGTAACCGGTCCACTGCCACACGGTCACCGCTGCGATGGAAGGCTTCAACCAGTCGGCCGAACCAAGCCAGTCAACACCTGCTACGCCAAACAGCGACAAGAAATAATTGAACATACCATATTGCTTACCAAACAACGAGGTAAACAAAATACCAACGGCAACAGCCGAAGCTACGAATGGCATGAAGTATGCTGCACGGAAAAAATCTTTGAAACGGATGTACCCACTATTAATGATGAACGCTAACGTAAGTGCAAGTACTAGTTGTGGTGTGGTCGCACCAAAGAAGAGCCACACTGTGTTATATATTGCCTTCCACCAAACCTCGTCAGCAGTGAAGAGTTTGATGTAGTTGTTCAACCCTACCCATTGCATCGGTGAAATACCATCCCATTGGTGCAATGAGAGCCACACACCGTACAAAAGTGGGAAGAGACCGAACACCGCATACAACAAATAGAACGGGCTGACAAATACATATGCCCACGCATTCCGTTTGGCTTCTTTGCGGAGTGTACGCTGATCCTGCGCACGTTGTTCGGCTGATGAAAACGTCGTTGCAGACATGAGCACCTCGCATGGTAAGGGGGGATAGAGGAGTTTGCACAAGGAGGGGATGAGTCACCAGGAGGGCATGCCCCCCTGGTGACGGAGTAAACAATGATTACGGGGTTGCGCCTTCGATGGCCTTGAGAGCCTCGGCCTCGGCGTCCTTCATTGCTTGTGTTGGGTCCTTACCCTCGTTCATGACCTTGGCCATCTCAGCGTTGACGATGTCGTCAGCCTGGAGGTCGTATGGGCTGCGAACGATTGAAGCCACGTTGTCGGCGATGTTGGCCCACATACGGAATGCGCGCTGGCCGCCGAAGAACTCAACTGGCTCGTCGTACAATGGATCGGCCCATGCTGGCTTGTAGGCTGGGAACACGCCGGTTGGCTTAAACATGGCGTTCTGGCCTTCGGCTGAACAACATGCCCACTGCACGAAGTCCCATGCCAACTCAGCGTTCTTGGTCTGCTCTGGAATGGCACAGAATGAACCACCCCAGTTGTAGCTGGCCTCAGGAGCTGGGACGATGCGCCACTGACCGACCGTTTGAGGTTGGTCACGGGTCAAACCGCCCTGCATCCAACATGCGATGACCATGCCGGCGAAGGCGTCGTTCTTGACACCTGCGGCCCAGTCAGCACCCCACCAGTCGATGTCAGCATCGAGCTTCTGCTTGCGGAAGTCGGCTGCCAACTGTGCTGGGCGGGTGGCCTTCTCTTCGATCAACACCTTCATGCCGTCGAAGTAACCTTCGCCACCTTGGCGCAATGCACCACCGTAGACGTCGGTTGCAGCATCAGCGACCAACTTGGTGGCGCCGCCGCTCTTCTCGGCGACCTGCTGTGCTAACTTGAAGAAGTCGTCCCACGTCTTGCCCTTGGTGTGTGAGATCAACTCTTCCACAGCCTCTGGCTCGCTTGGCAAGCCCAACTTCGTCATAATGTCAGCGCGGTACCATACGCCGGCAGGACCAATGTCCCATGGCATGGCAACCAAGCGACCGTCAGCAGTTGAACCCTGCGTCCACTTGTACTTCACCATGTCCTTCTCATACTTGCCACCATCAAATGGAGCAGCCTTGAGGTCGAACAAGCCACCCTTGGCGGTGAAACCACCAACGCGACCGATTTCGAGTGAAGCAATGTCTGGAGCGCCTGAGCCTGATGCGAATGAGGTGAGGAGTTTGTCGTGTGAGTCTGCGAATGGGGTGTTTACGAAGGTTACCTTGGCGCCGCGATTGAGCTTGTTGTACTCATCGGCCCAAATCTGACCAGCGGCGTCCCACCACCAGAAGGTCAACTCGACGACAACCTTGTTGCCTTCGGCTGGAGCCTCAGCTGCGGGGGCTTCACCACTTGGAGCAGCAGCACCGCCACATGCGGCAAGTACGCCAGCTGCACCTGCGGCACCGATACCTGCTGCAGCCAAGCGCAGGAAGCGACGTCGCGAAAGAGCCTTGTCATTCATGGCCATGGTTCGAATCCTCCTCCATTGGAAGAAACAACGCAACCCGCGTTGTTGGTACAGACGACTCTGTACCCATCTATTCATCTGCATCACCTCGCAATAAACACAACAAACGCACTTATTCAGTGATTTTGTATTGCGTCGCATGGGGTGATGAGATGATTATACGCATTGTATAGTTTTTGTCAATAAATCTAGTAACTTTTTATAAATCTGCGTTAGTGTTGGTACTACACAGGAAGTTTGGACAGCGCAGTATTTAGCTCGATGTCCGTTATCTCATTGCGTTGCCAGGTATAAAATAACGCTTTGAGTTGACGCATCATGCGAATTTGTTGCGGTGTTGGGGCATTGTACTGCTCCGTTTGTGCAGCACGCCATGTCTGCGCAATGGTATCGCGTTGGTCGATAGGGTCGACACCTTGTAATTCGTCTGATGTATACGCCTCGATGAGTGCAGGAAGTGTGCCAGTCGTCTGACTAATCATCACTTGTAATTCACTTGTACGACTCAATGATTCTGCAAATCCCTGTGCAGCATCAAAGTGTCGTGCATAAACCGGGATGGCCGCAACGAAGCCCGGGCCAAATATAGGACCGAGTGGATGTGGCATGGTACGCCATACAGATGCTGTAGTACGTACCAAACTACGCTCTATGGCATATCCCATCCAGCGACCACCGATGCTTAGTGCGACGCGCTGGCGTTTCAGTTGATCAAACCACGCCCCAGATGCATGAATGTCACGGCCAATAATGTGGTTTTTGGCAAGGGTATAGCTCTCGCTTGCGATTGAATATGGTGCTTCTTGCTGCACAAAACTTCTGAGTAACTCCGGGTAGGTGACATCATCGAAGCAACTTGCAAACGTAAGAATCTGCGGATTTACACGGTGTAACTGCTGCAAAAACGCCGCAAGGGATTGACGCGTAGTCCCGATCATTCCTGAGAGTTTGCTGTTATCCGTGCTACCAAATGCATCATCAATGAGTTCGCTGTGGTACCACATATTGAGTGGATTGACGGTTAATGGATATGCAAACAGTCGTTGGCTATCGCGCGCTGTTTGATCGATTGCTGCGCGTACGTATGCATCTTGTTGTTGAGAGCGTTCAATATGCCGCCAAATGTCGATGTTGGGTACATCGGTGATTGTGTAGGTGTCAGCAACCACTAAGTCTGGCAGGTCCCCTTGATAATTCGATAAATTTTGGAGACGTTCGTGTAGTGCGTCACGCCCAAATGACTGGCGCTGAATGACAATAGCGGGATTTTGTCTACGCCAACGTGCCAACGCGCTATCAATGCTGTCGTTCGTACTCCATACCAATATTTGTGCGTGACCGAGGACGTCTGAAGCGAATGACACCGGTAATTGCGTGCATGCAGCAAGTGCCGCACTGCTTGCAATCGTTGCACTTCGTTGTAAAAACGCTCGCCGACTTAGCTGAGACATCGTTGTTCAATAACTTCGCAGATGTAGTGGACAATCTGGATATGCGCTTCTTGAATGCGGCCTGAATCGTGCGCAGGTACGATAATCTCATAATCGGCGATTCCTGCGGCATCACCACCACCTTTGCCAAGGAACGCCACAGTCGTCATGCCTCGCGATGTTGCAGTGCGAAGTGCTTGGAGAATCGACGGAGAGTTCCCACTTGTACTAAATACTGCGAGGATATCGTGAGCTCGTCCATGTGCTTCAATTTGACGCGCAAAGACTGCATCATACCCAAAATCATTGGCGATGCAGGTGATTGCAAGTGCATCAATACTCAGTGATATGGCAGGGAGTGCCCGGCGATTAGTGCGGTAACGTCCTGATAACTCCTCTGCAAAGTGCCCAGCGTCTGCTGCACTGCCACCGTTACCACACGTAAACAACGTGCGATTACTCAGTACTCCGTCAGCAATGACTTGGGCGATGTGCTCGACAACTAAAGCCTGCTGCTCCATCGCCTCGGCTAATGCGCGGACTGATGCGAGTTGGTCACAGTATCGTGGAGTGGTCATGCACTTTCCTCGTTGACAAACTTCATGACTTTGAAACTCTCGGCCATATCCATGTTTGCTTTTGCTCCATCTTCGCGTGCCCACTGTCGAATAAATTCACCGTCGCCGACTTCGACTTGGCTTTTATGATGTCTGAGTGCGGCGATTTTGGTCTCGATATCGACACTAATATCAACCCATGTATCAGCGTGTGCGGCGCCTGTTATCCATAACTGATGTACCTTGTGAGGCTCGAGCCCCTCGTCTAGTAACTCAGCAAAGATTGGTCTGGTCTCGGCACATGGGAAGACTGCTTCGATTGCCGCAGCGGCTGCAGCACGGTGATCTGGATGATTGACGTACCCGCCACTATAAAACCACGCTGTAGGATCGCCACAAACTACAATTGTTGGTTTGTAACGCCGAATCATGCGGGTGAGATCTCGTCGCAGTTGGAGTGTAGGCTGGAGGATGCCATCTTGGTAGCCCAAAAATATCAATTCTTTGATGCCTGCAGTATCACACGCGCCACGTTGTTCATGTTGGCGCATCGCTGTCAGCACATCTTTTGTCATGCGTGGATCGTTACTGCCTGCACTGCCGTCCGTGATGATGATGTAGGTGATGTGGGCACCTTCGCGTGCCCATTTTGCCATAGTGCCACCCACCATAAACTCAGGATCATCGGGGTGTGCGAATATGACGAGTACCCGTTGTGTCGACATGTCCATGGTGCAAGATTCCTGTATCTGATACGTTTTTTGTAGTATAGCATTCGTAGACGAATCTCATTTGTGGAATTCATGAGATGATTGCAACAGGATGAATCTTTGGGTCGTCACATGCGTGAAATTGCCTTTGTATACAAGAAGGGTTTGCCCACATGGCCACAAAAAAACCAATCCCGCTGCCGATGTTAATTGTCATGATTTTGTTTAGCCTGGTATACCTCGTGAATCCAACAGCCGGAATTATCGAATTTATTCCGGATAACATGCCGTTTTTTGGAAATCTTGATGAAGCTGGTGCGACAGGTATGCTCATTTGGGCGATTAGCGAGTTGCGTGCGAGCCGAGGCGGTACAACTCCTGCGCAGAATCCCAAGGATGTGACACCACCCTATCAACAATAACATCCTTCTATGAAACGATATTGCTTACTACTTTTGCTCGTCATGCTTTCGGCATGTCAGGCACGTGTATCCGCGCCGGCTCCGCAACGCAGTGAGACAGGGACAGCCTCACCAATCAGCAATTTGATTGCACCAGCAACCGAAACACCGTCAACCTCAGCTGCACTGACAGTCACACTAACAGCGGTGCGTGGTGACCTTGACCGCCCTGGCCTTGTTTTTTCGTTGCCTGATGGGACACCCGCAGTCATCGAGCAGGTGGGTACTATTCGGCGATTAACCGACGGGTCATTGTGGTTAGACGTACAGCACCTTGTTGACGCAAATTCATCTGAACGCGGATTGTTTAGTGCAGTATTGAGTCCGCTCAGATCAGAAGTGTTCGTGAGTTATACCAGGCGGGACGACTACGCAACTGTCGTTGCACGTATACCACTCATTGACATGCAGCCTGATGTCGCATCTCTTACTACCGTCATCGCAATCGCACAGCCCTATGCAAATCACAATGGTGGATTTATGGCGTTTGGTCCTGATGACTATCTGTATATTGCTACTGGTGATGGCGGGTCTGGGAATGATCCCCAAAATCATGCACAGGATCCCCAAAGTCTACTTGGCAAAGTATTGCGCATTGATGTACGTGATGAGCGATTGCCATATTTGATTCCCACTTCACAGCCGGTACAGGCAGGATGGTTACCCGAAATTGTTGCAGTTGGTTTGCGTAATCCTTGGCGATTTGGTTTTGTCGATAATTACCATATGTGGATTGCGGATGTTGGCCAAAACAAACTTGAAGAGCTCAATGTGGTAGCGCTGTCGGAATTGCCTGCCACGAATTTCGGTTGGCGTGTGCGTGAAGGGAATTTGTGTCGGATCGTCTCGACTCTGGATTGTGACGCACTTATGTACACAGACCCGGTAGCGGTATATGCACATCAAGATGGGCATTGCTCGATTACTGGAGGTGTGACGATGACCCATCCGCGTCGCGTAAATGTACCTGCTGTGCTCTATGGTGATTTTTGTAGTGGCGTAATGTGGTTGTGGGATGCGCAAGCCGGCGCCCAAATTATCACTGATACCGATTTGCAAATCTCGTCGTTTGGGCGTGATTCAGAAGGTGCAATCTACGTAAGCGATTATCGCTCCGCACAAGTGTTTCGAATTGATATCAAATAATTGCAGTACCAACATGTATGGGGGCACGAAACGAATTTATCCGTGCCCCCATACATCTGCTATGCGGTTACCCATGGTTGATGTGACGGCTGCAAGTGTGCTTTTGGTAGTAGCACGAGATTTAGTACCTCATCGATTGTATCGACACCGGTTACATTGAGATGGCTGCGTACATCGGCGGGTACCTCATCGATGTCGGCCAAATTCCGTCGCGGGATGACGATGTTCGTGATACCAGCCCGATATGCCCCCAACACCTTTTCGCGGATTCCTCCTACGGGTAGAACGCGACCGCGGAGTGTGATTTCGCCGGTCATGGAGACATCGTGGCGCATCTTCCGCTTCACCTTCCAGCACCAGCCGCAAATTCGGCATTGCCAGCGCGATGGTTTCTTCGCGGCGATCGACCGCCTCGCGCCGCACGATCGCCTGGGTGGCGACGTGGCGCGCCACCGCGCCGGAGTTCTCGAAGGCCAGCACGAGCCGCCCGGCCGCGTAGGCGCGGGCGCGGTCCACCTCCTCGCGGGTGGGTCCGTCGGTGGCCAGCTCGGCCTCCTGCCATGCACCGTCGTCCACCTGCACCTCC
>CAYXXK010000025.1:0-39665 GCA_964469045.1 uncultured Klebsiella sp. | reverse complement strand
TGCGCAATGTGTCGAGTGGCAAGAACGTCGCTCGGCCTTGGCCACCTTTTTTGAGAGCGGCAATGGCGGCTTCGGCTTCGTTCCAGGTAGGGGTGACAATGTGTTGCAACCGTGCACCAAGGGCGGTCTCGATGGCTAACTCAAGCTCGGCAGGGGCGCTAATCAGTGATGAGACGAGTGCAAAATCTGCGCCGCTCTTGCTAGCCCACTCCATGGCAGCTTTGACCCCTTGGACAACGCCGCCGTGACTGCGTTGAATCTGCACAAGCGCTTGGTAGCGTGAGTCGAGTTGATTCAGCGTGCGACGAGCTGTGGTAATTGCCTCTTCGTTGGTGGCGCGTTCGACGCGTAACGTCTCAATCTGCTGACGGGCGTTGGCGACTGCTTGTTGCGCATCGGTGAGCGTGTTGTGGTGGGCATCGACAGCTGCTTGGACTGATGCAAACGCCTTTTGGGTGGCTATGAGAGCCGCCTCGGCTTGGCTGACGAGCTGTTGCTCATTCTGTTGATGTTGACTGAGCGACGCAATCAGCTCGTTGAGTCGCTCGACTTGACGCTGCCGCTCACGAATGGCCGATTGGGTACTAGCCTCGGCGCGCTGCGCTTGATCGACGGCCGCTCGTAGTGCGCGGCGTTGTTCGTTGTAGGTTGCGCGCCCGGCATCGATAGCGTTGAGGGCTTGTTGATGCTGGTTGCGTTGTGCATGCTGCGCTGTCAACACCTGATTGAGTTCAATCAGTTGCTGCTCGAGGAGCACTACTTGTTGCTGGGCCTCTTGTTGCCCTTGGGCAAACTCATGCATGCGCTGGGCCACCGATTTGGCGCGTTCATCGGCGACGGCAATAGCCCGTTGCAGGGCCTCGGCACGACTGTGCAGGCGACTGCCATCAGCATAAATCGTGCCGATATGCTCACGCAACGCACGGATTTGCTCGCGCGTCGTCGTAATCTGGGCGTTGATGGTATCACGTTGTTGGTGTAGTGCCTGAACGTGTTGTTGGGCGGTGTCGTGCTCTGTCTGCGCTTGGGCGAGCTGTTGCTCACTTTGCTGTTGTTGTACACGCAACAGGCGAATTTGCACACTGTCGAGCTCATGTTTGATGTCGCGGTACTGCTTGGCCGCGCCGGCTTGGCGACGCAAACTGCGTAGCCGTGGTTCGAGCTCGGCAATCACATCGTCGGTACGCCGCACATTGGTGTCTGTGTCGCGCAAACGACGCATGGCCTCGTTGCGGCGTTGCTCGTGCACGCTGATGTCGGCGGCGTCTTCGAAGAGGCGCCGGCGCTCCTCAGGGCGCAAGTCAAGCACATTATCGACCAACCCTTGATTGATGATGGTATATGAGCCACCGAGGGTGGCGGTCGCCTCTTGGATATCACGCAAGCGCACTTTGGCGCGATTGATGAAGTATTCGTGGTCGCCTGAGCGCGTACTCCGGCGCGTAATCGTGACGGTATCAAAGGCAATCGGGAGGGTGCGATCGCTATTGTCGATGGTCAACGAGACTTCAGCAAAACCCGCTGGTGCCCGCCGTGGCCCGCCGCCGAAAATAAGATCGTCGGCTTTGCGACTGCGCAAGGTTGAATAGCTCTGCTCGCCTAACACCCAACGAATAGCGTCGACGACGTTACTTTTGCCACTGCCGTTGGGACCAACGATGGCTGATACGCCACGTTGGAACTCGAACACCGTCCGACTGGCAAACGTTTTGAATCCTTGAATTTCGAGTCGCTTGAGATGCACGCTACTCAACTTTTGTGTATGACTTACTGCTCTTATTATATACGATTGTAATACGAGAACTGAGACAACGTAACATAAAACAGCGTCCATAGATATTCATTTACATATGGTACTATTTCAGTATTATTGTTATACATAAGTAGAAAGACACGTACTTATGAATACGATCGCACGAACCGAAGTACAAGCGCAGTTTGAAGTGCTTATCAAAGCATTTAATACCAATGACGAATATACAATGTGGCGTTGTTTTGTCTGGCCTTATACCGAAATACAAGGTAATGAGCTCCTGCTGCGCTACAAACCAATAGCGCCACTTGTTGAGCTCAAAGCAACAAGTAATTGGTTCTATAGCCAGATTGTGACAATAGATATTGTTGCGTCGTCTGATACCGCACATGTCTCCGCACGTACTACACGGCTTGATTCGCTCAAGCAAGTGAATGGAGAAATGTCAACGTTGTATATTTATAAAAAAATAAGCAGTGAATGGAAAATTTTTCTTATCTCTGAACTCTTGTGAATATCTGTACATCCGCGTGCGCCGTATTTCCTATATACAAACCTATGACCTTAAATGTGACGGAGGTATGATTTTTGTATAAAAATAAATGTAAATCGTATATTATATTTAATTAAAAAATAAAATAATGTAACAATAATTAATAAGAAATATACGTAATAAAAATCATGTCAAACGATAAAACAAAGATTGTAATTGCAATATTAATGTTATAATAAATGGGAAAACAATATGGTTAATAGGTGATTCATGAATAAGCAAACTCCTCAGCATGTACGTGAAGCATTTGAGCAGTATGTCCGATCATATAATGCTCATGACGACCACCTGTATTGGGCATGCTTTCACTTACCATATACAATAATCTGCGGAGATACTCTGGTGCGACATGCGCAGCCAGAATGTCAGCTTGATGAAATAAAAGCACGAGAGGGCTGGGCGTATCAACAAATTATCTCCCTACAGGTGGTGGCATATAGTGCATATACTGCGCATGTAATCGTCCGACTTGTGGGTCTTAACGATCAAAAAAAGTTGATGCATGAACACGATATGGTATACATCTATAAAAAAATCGATGGTGCATGGAAGATCTATGTAGTGTCTCAAGCTAGTAATGCGTATGCTGATGCGCATGTCCATACAAAAGGCGTCGATGGCTAAAAAACATGAATCGGCTATAATTTGGTTTGTACATATATGCGAAATGAGGCAATTGTATGCGTCGTCTAATCAATGGACTTGGAATAGTTGAGATTATTGTGAGCCTTGTGTTGTTGGGGTTGGTCATCATGGCGATTGGTCAGGTACTCCAGTAGGTACATGGGTGACACGCAATGCATCTGCAATGCGGTAATGCCCTATCATCCACACTGCACGATGTACCCATGGGTTGGGTTGCATGAGGAGTTGTGTATAGAGCCATTGTGGGGTAAGGAGATGTCCAATCCCCATGATGAACGATCCACCTTGGTTGACAGTGCGTACACAGGCATCGAGTGCACGTGTAATTGCAGTGGAATCAGTGGCAAAAGGCGTGCGAATAATGCAAAGTTGTTGCGCGTGGTTGTATGCAAGTTGCAACCCGCACTGCTCCCATTGTGTCGCATGTGCGACGAAAAAAGCGGTCATTTGCGGTGACAGTGGGTGTGGCGGCACACAAAGATCCCCTGTTGCGAATTGTGTAATCTGACATGCCTTAATCACATTAGCCGGGTTCATTATTACTACTCCTTCAGCACAACTCCATAGGTGCCAGTCAGCATGTCGCCCTAGATGGGTAAGTGTGGGCATATGTGATAGATGTATTTGCGGTAATGATGTAGGTGGCGTTGGTGTGCAGATGGATGCATAGAGGAGTTTGGCAATCACACTTGGTGTGCGAATGCCGATTTCGTCTTTGGTACTCCGCACATTGATGTCAATACTGTCGGGTGGAAGCGTAATATCAAGTATGGCAGTCGCATGTTGATGCCGCATGGGTGGCAGGAGTTCATCGAGGAGATGTGCATAGACTCCTCGTACTGCAATCGGCCGACGGTTGATGGCGATGATTTGTTGGCGACGTGCGGGGGCATAGTCTGATGCAACAAATCCGTTGATGTGCGCAGTGCCGTCGTGGGTTGATGCTACCACGGGCGTTGGTGTGATATGTGGCCAAATCTCCATTAGTGCATGGTGCATATTGCCTGTGCCAGAAGTGACTAGGTGCGTGGTCTGGTCGATAATGACACGGAATGCGATAGCCGAGTAGATGAGCGCATATTGTATACAAATATCGATAATGTGTTGACGCTCGGTATGTGGTTGTCGCCAAAAATGTCGTCGTTGTGGAATCATTTGGTAGAGGTGTTCAACGGTGATATCCGTGCCAATAGTACCTGCACATGGTCGGATATCATGAATTTCTCCGCCAGCGATGCGTAGTTCGTGTGCGGTGGTGCATGTTGCAGTGCGACTTATACACGTTACTCGTGCAATGGCTGCAATGGCTGCTAATGCTTCACCGCGAAATCCGAGCGTCGTAAGTGTGCATAAATCTGCATAGTGCGTGAGCTTACTCGTAGTATGTCGTGCAAATGCGTGTGGGAGCTCTGTGGCAGTGATGCCAATACCATTGTCTTGGAGTCGCATACGCCCGTGTTGATCGAGGATGAGCGTGATTGCTGTCGCTTGAGCATCGATGGCGTTGTCAATTAACTCGCGTATGACGGCGGCTGGTCGATTCAGGGTACTTCCGGCAGTGAGTTGGGTTGCCGTCAGAGTGTCGAGTGTATGCATTTTGGTCTTCTTTCAATAAGAACATTTGTTCTTATTGTAGCATGTCGCGTGTATATTGTCAGGTGTGAGATTGTTGTATGGTGATGTTTGTCATGACAATCACACGACCCTGTGCATGAGTGCGATGAGTATTTAATATGCCGAAAACCAGTGATATTTTTTGTGATTATTCTGACACTATACAAAACATACAAGAATTGATATACTCAAGGCATCCGAATTGTTAACCGAATATTGATACCACAGAGGAGGGATGCCATGGAGAATGGTGATGCCGGAATGGTGGGAGGCGTGTTTGCCTTGGGCATTACGCTCTGTTTTCTCGCAGTTGGTTTTGCCTTGACGGCCTTTTTGTTGGTCGGTACGTGGAAAATGTTCGTCAAGGCAGGCCAACCAGGCTGGGCTTCGCTTGTTCCGTTCTACAACCTGTATGTACTTGTGACGATTGTTGGACTGCCGGTACACTGGTTTTATTACTTTGTCATATTGTTTGGTATTGGTTTGATACTTCCGTTTTTATCTGTTTTTACCGGTATTGCGACGTTGGTATTGTCGTTTTATGTGACTCGGTTAACTCATCGTGCATATGGACAAAACGACGATGCGGTGAATGTCATTATTTCGCTCTTTATCCCACTGATTTTGGTGTATCGAACAGGGTTTGGTCCTGCGCAATATGCAGGCCCGCAAGCGCTCAACGATGTGCCCAACCTGCCGTGGATTGATAGCATCTCGTCGCGCACAAATGGTCAGATATCACCGCCGCCGTCGACAGGTAGTTACATTCCCACGTTGTCGTCGCGTCAATCTAATGAAACGCCATTGGTCAATGAACAACCGATGAATATTCCACCGGTATCAGGTGGCCCGAGTGATCCAAGTGTTGATATGGGTTCATTGCCCCAAATGGGTAGTGGCAATACCAAAGACCAACAACAATAGTGCGACACAGTAGGCACTGCCCCTGCATCGGATACGATGCAGGGGCAGTGCCGTGTTTATGCCAACGGCGTGTCTGGCAACCCATAGGCTTTCGCTGCAATACGATCGACCCAGCGTTTGGGGAGTAGACGGGGCAACCACCAATCCATTAGTAGATTGGGGGCGAGCGCATAGCGCGTTTTGGGGTGTGGGGTAGTGAGGGCATGCATGATGAGTGCCCCGACGCGCTCGGCCGGCAGGCCGTGAACCCCTTTGGCTACGAGTTTTTGATGGTAGCGGGTGATATACGGCGCATAATCGGTATCGGCGTATTGGGCAACATTGAGTTGCTTGGCTTTGCTCCAGATGGGCGTGGCAATCGCACCTGGCCCGACGATGATGACGTCAATCCCATACATCAAGAGCTCACGCCGTAGGCACTCTGACCAGCCTTCGAGGGCATGTTTTGAGCTGACGTAGGGCGCAAGATACGGAGCGCCTAATTTGCCGCCGAGGGAACTGATGTTGATAATGCGCCCATGAGGGCCATTGAGTGTCTTGTCGGTACCGAGTAGCGGCGCAAAGGCTTGGGTGACGGCGATTTGCCCAAAGAAGTTAATCTCAAACTGCTGGCGCACCTCGTCGAGTGGGATATGCAACATCGGGCCCGCGACTGCGACGCCGGCGTTGTTGATAAGACCGTTGAGGGTTTGACCAGCGAGGAGGGTGCGCACGTGGTGGGCTGATTCTGCGATTTGCGTTGGATTACATACATCGAGGATGAGCGGCGTTACCTGACTGCCAAATTGGTGATGCAGTCGCTCTGCATCAGCTGAGTTGCGTACACCCGCAAATGCATGCCAGCCGTGTTGGACTGCGACCGTGACACAGGCTAGCCCGATGCCACTTGATGCACCTGTAACCATGAGTGATGGCATGAAAGCTCCTTGTATGTGCGAGACTAAACCGCACTATAATGCAATTATGCACGATATAGAAAAGGAGTACAACGCATGGATTTACCACAATTGCGCATCGATATTAATCATCTGTATGCCCGTGAACATGCTGCCATGGGGATTGCTGGGGCGCGCAAAGCGCTCAGCGATGCTCAAGAATGGCAGTTGAGTGGCGTATTGCGCAACGGCGGCGCCTTGGTCTTTCCGCATGCGGGCGTGCAAGATTGCGCCAAGCAGATTAGTGCGGTGGTCAATGCATGTATCGACAGTGGCGCCGACACGGTGTTGGTGTTGAGCGTATTGCATTCGTTTACTGACGAGATGGAGCAGGCCCGTCGACGCGTGGCTGCCGGTGGCGATCCGTCAACCGATCCATTGTGGAGGATTCAGGGGCCAGGACTGAATCGTGGCACACAGTGGGGCTATGACCAAGCGCTCTTTACGTGGGGCTATCTGTGGGAGATTGCCGCTGATTATTATGGCAAAAAAATGCCTCGTGTGATTGAGCGCTATCCGTGGTTAGCAGGTGGGAACCCGACAGCATTACCGGGGTATGACGAGGTCGCTGAGATTGCCCACAACGCGGTTGTGGTCTCGACGGCTGACATGTTCCATCATGGTATCGGCTATGGGACGCCACCCGAGCAATCGTTTGCCCCGCATCAAGGCGGGCTCGAGTTGGCCCACAAGGTCATCAGCGAAGGGGCTGCGATGTTGGCGCGCGGCGATTATGCCGGCTACAACCAACATTGTGTCGACGCCAAGAGCGATCATCGTGATGCGGGTCAGGTGATGCGCGCCGTGCTTGGGCCGATCACACCCGAGATTGTCGAGATTATCCCCAGCGATGCAGCCGCACTCTATCACGCACCAGATCCGACATGGGTGGCTGGGGCATTAGTAGCATGGCACAAGCAATAAAAGACTAAAGAGGGTGGCGCATATGGCCAAGATCAAACGGATGGCACAGGTCGCCTGGCTCGCTATCGGCGATATTGCCGGTACACTCGTGACGCGACCGGTCAATGAAATCGAGCTTGACTGGAGTGGCGTGGTCGGCGACAGTCATGCTGGTGCGACGCGTAAGGCTGATGTACGCATCCCGCATTATCGGCGTGGTAGCGTGGTGCGCAACGAGCGTCAGGTGACAGTGGTGGCGCCCGATCAGCTTGCTGAGGTCGCAGGGCGCTTGAATCTGCCCGAGATTCGGCCGGAGTGGCTCGGGGCCAACATGATGCTGACGGGAGTGCTGCATTTGACGTTGTTGCCACCAGCGACGCGCTTGATTTTCGCCAGCGGGGCGGCGCTGGTGGTTGATTGGGAGAATCAGCCTTGCACTGGACCTGGGCGCGTGATTGCTACACAGTATGGCGATGAATCGCTGACGGCGCGGTTTGTCAAAGCGGCCAAGCAACGGCGTGGGTTTACCGCATGGGTTGAGCGGGTAGGTCCGATTGTCATCGGTGATGCAGTCGAGGTCGTGATGCCACCGCAGGCGTTGTATCCAGGCTGGTAGAGAACCGACAGCATATCGAAAGATATTCGTGATGAGCGAGCTCGATGTCATATCATTCCAGACTGCAATCCAGCAAGAAGGTTCATTTATTTTTGTTGTAGTTCCGTTTGTGCCACACGTTGTATGGGGCAAAAAGCCGCGATACCGTGTACATGGGACTATCAATGGAATGCTGGTTCGTGGCACGCTTGGTATGTTTGAACAATCGTACTTCCTGCGATTGTCAGCAGTGTGGGTGCGCACAAGCGGGGTTACAATTGGGGCAACCGTCAGTGTCATTCTCACGTGTGCAAATGCTGACAAGTAACACATATACCACATCAATGCGTGGTTGCAAGACACACGGTGCTTGGTGCTAATAGTTCGCTAATATAACGCATATACATCGCTAACAGCGTGTATATGCGTTTCTAATAGTTGGCGGAGTATAGTGATGTCAAGTTCAATTGATCCACCGGCAAATGACCGGTAGGAACGCAGAGGAGCAAGACAATGCCTATCTATACTGTTGCTGACATGCTGATGCAAAACACCGTTCGCCCAGTGACCACTGGTGCTATCGAGGTGAATGAAGACACCCAGGGCTACACGGTCAAGATGGTGGTACCGGGAATCGCTCCAGGGCAGATCGAAGTGACGTTGACTGGGCGTACGTTGACCATCAAGGCCGAGGCTGTAGGTGAGGAGCAGAAGGGTGATGCGCGCCGGCATGTCCGTGAGTTTGCGGTGAGTCGTGTGGCACGCCGGATTGAGTTCCCCTTGCCAGTTGATGCGGACGGAGTCAGCGCTCACGGTGAGCATGGGATTTTGACGGTACGTGTGCCCAAGAGTGCGACCGCTCAGCCCAAGCGAATCGTCGTGAATGAGGTGCATCAGATTGCAGAGTAAGACGATCCTCATCGCCCTATCCACCTCGGTGCAATCAAAAGAGGTGTGTTGATAGGAACCCCTTGGCGTCATGCTGATGCCAAGGGGTTTGTGGTGCAACAATGTCTGCTTGTGTGGCGTCAAGTCACAGCGGTTGGTAATAATGAAACATGGAGGACGCATGGGACGCATGTTGTTGAATCTGCTGTGGAAATTGTTCCCGTGGTTGTTGGTCATCGTTTTGTTGACTCGTCCTACCTTGGATATGACGACGGCGTGGGGGCAGTTTTTGGAGTCGTGGATACCAACTCCATCAGCGCCGCTGATTCCGTTGAATCCGAGTGACTCAAATCCGGCCACGCAGATGATTGACGAGCAGACTGTAGTGCGACAAATGCAGGATATTAGTCGGCTCGAGACGCAACGTGTCGTGGTTGATACGACATTTACACTGACGAACGACGAAGCACAAAGCTTTTGGAGTTGGTGGAGCGGCGAAATGTTGATGATGCGTGCGGTTGGAACGGTGATTGCTGGGATTGATTTGCAAGATATGTCGATTAATGATGTGAACGTATCGGATGATGGACAGACAGTGACGATTTTGTTGCCTGCAGTGCAAATTTTGTCGATTACGACCAACCAAGACCAGACCCAGCCATTGAGCTACAAAAAAGGACTCGGTCTGATATTTGACGATAGCATACCAATGACGGAGCAGGCGTATGCTATGGCGCATGATAATATTCTGCGCAAAGCATGTGCTACTGATTTGATGCAAAACGCAGCCGATAACTCGATTACACAACTGACACTTTTGATAAAAAAATTGAATCCGAACGTGAAAAATGTTGAAATCACGGTAGAAACAAGTGATTGTCTCAACGTCGCACAGTAGTCGATACGGTCAAAAGGAGTGCGTATGCAACGAATCCTGAACTTGGTCTACGGGGCTATTGTTCTATTTGGCGTGTATCTGTGGGTGCAAAATACGCCAGCAGGCGCGCATTTGCCGAAGGTGATTGTACCTGGCACACAACCAATGGTATCAGCAACGCCCATGTCGATTGCATCGACTGCAACAGTGATATCGACGCCTGTACCAACTACGACCATGGAACCGACGCGCACACTGACGCCGAGTGCGACTGCAACGATAACACCGACCGCAACGCCGGCCAAATTTACGACGAGTGTTGAGGCAATTGTGCGCAAAATCAGCAAAACGCGTAAGTTGACAACTGTTGAAACGATTTTGGATGTGGTGGTCACTTTCGATGATAGCGAGAAAAAACTTGGTTGGTGGGATGGTGGTGAGTTGCTGGTACAACGTGCGACGATAAAGGCGCAGGTAGGCGTTGACTTGCAGAATATGCGGATGCAACGAATCAACGATCGGTTAGAAGTTACGTTGCCAGCAAGTACTGTGTTGTCACTTGATCCAGAATATGATCAGCCGTATTACTTCAGCAAAGGTATCCGGTATGCTTTTCAGGATGGACAAAAAGATGTATGGCGTACTATGATTCCCGCAGAGGTTGATAAGGTTGCACGTGCACGTATTTGTACGCTTGGCTTACATCAGCAGGCAAGTGATGAAGCAGGCGCATATATTACTGCTATGGCCATGGCAATGAATCCGAATATGGTGGAAGAGGATATCATCGTCAAATCAGCGCTAGCCACTGAGTGTCCCTTGCCATAAAAGAATGATAAGATGAGCAGAGATGATGGTACGAGAGAGGCGCTTGACGCCTCTCTTTGATTCGCAGACTGAGAGTACATGCGTACGTCGATATGGTTTTTGCGTGTGGGACAAAGTGCATTGAATAAGCGTCGTAGCTTCATGGGGCAAGCCGCCGCACCACTGACGCCACTTGGCCACGCGCAGGTGCAGGCGGCTGTGGCGATGATTCGGCGTCAACGCATTACACGGATCTACACGGCACCGCAAGCGACCTTTCGTGAGACGGCACAAATAGCCACCGCACAGTGGCAAGTGCCGGTGACGGTAATGCCCGCATGGGCTGATCAAGATATGGGTGCTTGGACTGGTTTGACGTGGCGCGAGGCTGGGACGCTGTATCCTGAGGCAATGCGTGCACGTATGACTGACGTGGTAAATAGTGCGACGCCCGGTGGTGAATCGCTTGCGCAGGTAGCAGAGCGCGTCATGCAGGGATGGCGTGAGTTGCAACAGGGTGCTGAAGGGCAGCGCGTGGTAGTAGTTACCGCTGGGTTGCCGATCCAAATTGTGGTATGTGCGTTACTGCGTGTTTCGTTGCAGAATCATTGGATGTGGCGAATGGATTATGGGGGCTGGACTGCGATTGAACTGTATAACGGTTCGCCGATTGTGCGATGTATAAATCAAGTGCCCCGTGTCGACGTGCAAGAATAACGGTGTATATGTGATGCTACTCACTCGCTTGCAACACAGATTCCCATTCATACTCGGCGTTGTGCTCGGAAGCGTGTTGTGGTTTGGTGGCGATACGGGGCGTTGGCTGCTGGCATTTGCCATCGTGCTGATAGTGCCGGGATGGTGGTGGCAACGCATTGTGCCATTGACGCAGGTGTATTGGGTTGGACGGTTGATGCTGTACACAACCATCGGGCCAGCGATGCTTATTGTGCTGTATACATGGGCTGCATGGTGTGATATACGGGTGCCGGTGATGTGGGTGTGGGGTGGTCTTGGAGTCATGACAGTCGGCATGTTGTGGCGTCTGCGTCTTAATCTCAATGCTATACGGCTGTCATGGCAGCATGTTGGTTGGGGTGTGGCGACAGTTGGCGCCTTTATGGCGGTAGTTGTGACGCGTTTGCGCCATATTGATGGATTACGACTCCCGCCATGGGTTGATGGGGTGCATCATGCATTATTGGTACGTGTTGCCGTTGAACGTGCACACGCTGCATGGAATCTAGAGCCGTATTTACCGGTATCACAGTTGATGTATCACACTGGCTGGCATAGTGTGATGGGATTTGTGTGGTCAATGGCGCCGGCTCAATTGATTCACTTGGGGTGGTTTTTGCTCGTGATTGGTCAGGTTTGGAGTGTATTAGCGGTCGTGAGTGTGGCCGGTCTAGTCGGGTATTGGTGGCGGAGTTGGCCGGCAGTGATGGCTACCTTGATCGTGGTCGGATTATTATCGCTTATGCCAGCCTATTATGTGAGCTGGGGACGGTATACGCTTCTCGCAGGTATGGCGTGGTTGCCAATAGCCATGGTGGCGTCCGATTTGGTGTGGTCTGATAGCGAAACATATCGATGGTACTGGGTGGTGCCGGTGATGGTCGGCTTATCGATGCTTCATTTTGTTGTTGCCATCATGGCGGCGATATGGTTGTGCGTGATGTGGTGGCAGCGTGGGCGCCCAACTGCGCATTGGCTAAGTGCACTGTTAATTATGGGCATCTGTATGGTACCGTGGGGTGTATTGGTGTTGTCACAAGCACAAATAAGCGGTGTTGGTGATGCATCTGCGCGTACTGTCGCGGGCAACGAAAGCCATAACGCATTTGTATCAAGTTTGTTTTGGAGCCGTCATCAGTGGTGGTTGCTACCAAGTACTTTGGTGAGTGCATGGTGGATGATTCGTCAGCGCCAAACACGCATCGCATTGGTTGTGGTGTGGTGGGCACTCATCGTTGCTCTGGCGAATCCCATCGTCGTAGGTTTGCCATATTTGTCGTTTTTTACGAATGAAACATGGATAACAGCGGTGTACATGCCCATCTCGTTGATTCTTGTTAGCATGATGGTAACGCATACACGTTGGTGGATAGTGATTGTGCTTGTAGTGATATGTATGAGCTCAACAGATGCAATAATGCGTATCGTGCGACCTGAGACAATCCTTACGAATGATGCAGACATGCGGGCTATCGAATGGATAGATGCACATCTACCTGATGATGCAGTTGTGGCGACGAATGCGGCGACGTGGATGTGGCGTGTTAATCGTGGTAGTGATGGTGGCTGGTGGGTGTTGCCACTCTCAGGTCGTGCGACTACCACGCCGCCAGTCTTGTTCACATATGCTGATGCACAGATTGCATCGACGCTCTACACACAAACCGAACAACTGCGACAGATACGTACACCAGCCGCACTTGCGACGTGGCTACAGGCGAATCCTGCGATTACGTATATTTATGCAACACATCGTGGCGCAATGACTCCTGAACTGGTAGGCGCAGTACCGTTTGTGCACATGGTGTATTCATTCGGAGATGTTGCAATTTATGCGGTGAACCAATGACTACAGCGCTGAGTGAACGTGAATTACAAATATTGCGATTAGTTGCCGAAGGCTTCTCGAATCGCCAGATTGCTGGAATGCTCGACATAAGTGAAAACACAGTAAAAGTCCATGTGCGCAAAATTTTCGCCAAAATAAATGTGGCATCACGAACTGAGGCGAGTATATATGCAGTGCGGCAAGGATTGATTGTTGATATTCCCAAGGCTGATGAATTAGTTGTTGACGAAGTAACAGCCCATCATCCGTCAGATGAGGTGATGGTAACTATGCCTGTACGTAGGCTGTCTAGGTCGTTGATGATGGGGGTTGGAGTCATACTCGTGTTACTAGTGGGGATAGGAGTGTGGTGGCAGTCGCGTGATGTTTTCCAGGTCTCCCCGCCAATCGTACATACACCAGATACGCAACATTGGTCGCAGATGGTGTCATTGCCGATGTCAGAACCAGGGATGCAACTTATCACGGTGGCAGGAGAATTGTATGTCATTGGTGGCAGCACCAAACCGGACTTGTGGCGCTATGATGCCAGTGGTGACGCATGGATAGCGATGGGTGGTATTCCATTGCAGTCTGCATTCTTGTTTGGATGGAGTGATGCCACGGGCGTGTGGGGCATCGAGTCAGCGACGCGAGTTGTATGGTCGTGGGATGGGACTACATGGCACATGTACGGTGTATTGCCTGCTGGATTCGTACCAGTTGATATGGTGCGCGTTGCGGGGAATCTTGTGATACTCGACGGTACAACAGCGCGCATTTGGCGTTCTGATGATGCACGTACGACCACCTGGGAGTCGTATAGTATGCCCATGATATATACAGACACCGCACAACTTGTGGTGATTGATGACGTGTTGTATTTGTTTGGTGATCAGCGTACGGTGTGGCGATCTCTTGACCAGGGGCGTTCGTGGCTGCGTGATGGGCAATTACTCACTGCATGGAACGGTGGAGTGGCTGTGCCAGTTCTTGATTCCATCATGTTGATGCGTGATGGCACGCAATCGCTCTACACATTAGCACGTGGCGAGGGGAGCCCGCAGTCGATACCGATTACAATAGGTGCATCAGTGTCTGCAACTATTTGGCAGACGATGGTGGTGATTGGCGATACCAGTGATGGACAAGTGCACGCATACCAATTCGTCTTTCAATCATTTATGCCGATGATGCGATAAGTGCTGTGTGACCAAATACAAACCGCCCGAGTACGTGTGCACGTACTCGGGCGGTTGAGGTGTAACAAACTATGGGATGGCGTTGTAATCCTCGGCAGTCTGGCCGAGTGCAGTGCTGTTGAGCACGCGTACGGTAACGGCGATGGGTTGCGTCGAAGCCGCTCCTGCTGATGTAAGAGCTTCGAATTTGGCGCTACCGCCATAGACGATATTACCGGCAACAACCCAATAGCCGAACTCGGTGGCGGCATTACCCGCAGTTGTCACGGCGCCGATATTTGTGGGGCTGAGTGATAGTTTGGCAGATGGATCGATGTTGGCGCTGGTGAAGGGGGTACCGACCACTACGCCGAGGTGATTGTATAGCGTGATGCGTACTTTGACGACTGCGGTGCCGGCGTTTTGGACAGAGAATAAGGTGCGTTGGCGTGACTCATTGCGACAGGCGGCGTTGGTTGGGGTGGCGGTGAAACATGCCGTGCTGTAGCGTATGTAAGGCGCATACAAAATAGTGCCAGCGGTGTCTTTTGGTTGGCCAGGTGCGACTGCGTAGACGCCATTGCCGGTGATTTTGCTGATGGCAGTGATGGTATGTGCGGCGTTTATGGTACTAATTACCGCAGAACCTACAGCGTTGCTGGGAATATCAGTACAGGCGTTGATGGTCATTGTCTTGTTTGGGCCTAAGGCGCTCTTGGTGGCACTTTTGTTTACAATGGTCCCAAGTGATCCATTCGCTGCTCTGATTTGATACTTGTAGTCAATTTTGATGGTGGGTGTATTGCTGCTTGTGTTATGAACCACAAATATTGATGATTGCGCACCATCACCGTAGTTCACATTACAAAGCGCTGAGGGCATATACACGATATTATCGCCAGGGCTTACTTGGCTTTCGTATGCAGCCGCATTACGCCCCGTGGTGCTTGTTTCGAAAGCAGTTGCAACAACCTTTGAGGTGCCAGTGGTATAAATGCGTGCTGAACCTTCGAAGGCACACCCACTTGGCACACTATAGCCGGACGTTGTAGGGGCGTTGACAGCTGCTGATGCCATATCAATGCTGACAATTTGCCCGACGGCTACGGCACTATCTGTTTGGGTGAACGCTTCATCACCATTGGGCCAGTAGAGCTTGATGGTAATGTCATCGCTTGATGGACCGACGTTTTGGACAGTGAAGCGCGTCGTTACGCGACTTGCGGTACATGTTTTGGCGATGTATGGAAGTGAAACGGTGGTATGCGCGTCACCAACGGTGAATCCATTTGAGACGGGACGTACGCGAATAGTCGGATTGGTCGATACCTGTACCATGGTTGTGACAAGTGGTTGGTTTGCATCAATCACAGCGCCACTCAACCAGGTGCCTGCTGCGGTGGTATCTGCAACAGGAAGAACCGAGACTGAAAGTGATGCGCTGGCGTTTCTTGCAAGCGTACGGGCGCTGCCGTCGGCATTGGTAAGCGGGTAGTTGATGGCTGTCCCACTGGCATCAACAAACTTGACACTCAAGTTGGCAGGGCCGGAACCGACATTCATGTAGGTCATTGAGGTGACGAACTTTGAGTTGTAGGCGTTGGTGGTCGCTGATACAGGACCAAGTGTGGCAAAGAACATGCCAGCGATGAGACCACCATAACTTAGGATGCGACGAAATAATGACATGGGACCTCCCCAAATCTATGTACGACTGTCTGTAGCATAGCCGAAGTATAGTGATATGTGCAATAATACCTTTGGGTTATGAGGGGATATATCATGCAAATAACACGTATTTTCATCATGTTTATCAGTTGTTTGTGGCTGATGGCATGTAACGCCACACCAGCAACCTCGATTGAGGTTCCGCCAGCGCAACCTGGTTTTGGCCTGATGCGGGGACGCATACAAGATGCCCAAGGAAGTGCGCTCGCAAATTGGAGTGTCCGTTTGGCGCCGATTTATGGGAGTGGCAATCAGCAGGCGTACGTGCTTGACGAGGCTGGTGGGATTGGCGGTGTTACAAACGACAATGGCGAGTTCGCAATTACCAATATTCCTCCTGGGCGGTATGTGATTTTGCTCATAATTGAGGAGGGTTTGTCGGTTGCAATTTTGGACTCGAACGGTATTGAAAAAGTATTTGAAATAACGGCAGACAAATTAATCGATATCGGCACGGTGCGTATTACGATTCCGGCGCGATAACGGCATGTGTCGGATATGTAGTGGTTGGTGGAATGGCAAGTGTATCTAGTTGCGCACGGAGATGTGCGCGTTGTTGTTGAATCAACGGTAGCTGTGTAGTGTGGGTGTGTATGGCGTCTAGCACTGCATCAGTGGTAATCGTGTCAATGGGGATACACCATGGTGTAAGACCGATGTCATGCATCATCCCATGCGCTTTGGGATGATACGCAATCACCACTGCGGATTGTCCCATCGCAAAGCGTAGGAGTGCACCGTGGAGACGGGTTGATACCAGACACGTTAGTTGAGCAACGTGGTGTTGGAGTTCATCGGGCGTGGCCATCGGTGGTATGACGGTTGCAAATGGCAGGTGCATGGCTAAGCGATGTACGATCTCAGTATCGTCCCATCCTGGGGTATGGTCAGTAGCTTGGCCAATCAGTTGAATGTTCCAGCCATGTTGGTGCAGGGTTGTCGCAACGGTGATAAGCGTTGCTTCATAGGTGTGTTGTTGCGAGACGAAGCCACTCTGTTTGCCCCAATTCATCACGGTGATGCCGAGTGTTGGCACAATCGGTGGTGTTGTATGTTGAATGATGGGCATGGCCCAGACAAAATCAGGTGCGCGTTGGTAAGAAATGCCCAGCGAGTCTAGTACAGTTGTACTGTACGACTCGCGTAGATAAATCATGTGTGCATGTTGAAGTATCCAGCGTACGAATGTCCGAAATGGCCAATTATGCAATGGGCCAATAGATTGTGGTAAAAGCACAAGCGGGCGACGCCATACGCATGCGACCAGCATGTCGGCACATAACCACCAATCCCAGCTAATAAATCGCCACCAGGGATGTGTGCTTGGTGTATCGAAAAGATATCCACCGCCACTAGCACACACGAGGTCTGCAGTGATAATCGTGGTAATTGCCTGTTGTTCGATGGGTGTCATACCCCAACGTGATGAAATGCCAATCGTATGCATTGTGAGGCACCAGATGAGTGCAAGCATTCGTCGGAGTCGTGTGGGCCATGGAGCAATATTGCCGTGTGTGTCATATACCCAATGACTGATGCCCGATCGCGTGGTGGTGTTTGGGGCAACTGCATAACAATGGTGTATGTTGGCAGAGGGAAATTGGCGTAGAAGCCACAGCTGCTGAATCTGATGAATTGCCGCATCACCGAGGTTGCGCGTACCATGCATATTGGTGATGATGATGCGTTTTGGCGGCCATGTGTGTGCCGGTGCGATGATGCGCCTTGTCACCCATAGTCCGCCGATAAGATACCCGCAGGCCAATACACTTTCGGCGATAAGTTGGGCCTGAATCGCACCTGAGATACCGAATTGTGCGATGAGTGATGGCATCCATAACCATAGGACGCTCACGGTAATAAGTTGTGTGGTGATGCGCCAGATGAGTCGTTGGCGATGAATTAGGAGCATCACACCAAAAAACGTACATGCTTTGATGAGTGGCAGAAGGGTGAGGTGTGTAATAAATTCGATGCTTGGTGCGAAGCTTTCGCCGTACAACCACACAATGATTTGTCCGCCACCAAATGCAATAAATCCACCAACCCCAAGTGCATAGAGAAAAAAAGCTAGTGCACTGCGTTGGATGATAGATAGTTGTTGGGAGTCGTCAGCATGATTTAGGAGAGGGAGAGTAGTGCTAAATATCATCGAGGGAATCACAACGGTGTATGCAATAAAACTCCACGCTCCACGAAAAATACCGACATCGGTGGTACTTGCATAACTTGCTAGCAAGAGCGTACTTGTATAGGTGTAGATTTGGGCGAGTATATCTGAGATGATAAATGGCCAACTAGTAATCAAGGTAGTCGGTGTGTCAGTTACCGAGGTGGAGAGATGTGGCATAAGACTGTACCACGCAGCTATTGAGACGAGGCCAATGCCAATCAATTGAGCGGTGAGGATCCAAATGATTTGATTCGACTGCCACAAACTAACCACCACAAGCAGTATGCCTGGAGAAATGAGTTGGAGCAATGCAACCGTGCGGTGCTGATTAAGCGCACGTAAGGCTTGCAACATGGTAGTACCGATCGAATCGATGAATATGACAATCAAACCAACACTCAGGAGTGTGATAGAAATTTGATCTATTTGCCACACAAAAAAGGGAATTATGATACTCCAGAGTCCGAGTTTGATGCGTAGGATGTGGTGAAGATGATGGCGTAGGTGGGTTGGTTGTCGACTCCCGCGGTCGAGGAGCCAGGTGTCGAATCCTGCTCCGATGATTGAACTCGCGATAGCCAGCCACGCATAGAGTGTCGTATAGGTGCCGTAGCCACTACTACTCAGTGCACGGACGATGATGATTTGTACGCCGGCTGCGAACGCCTGGCTAACAATGGTGCTACTTAAGGCGGCAGTGATATGTGATCCCCACGACATGCGTGTGTGCATCATCTCCTCCAGATGATTAGCGATATGCCACCAACGATGCCGTGTACGATGGCAATCAAGCGTCGCCATCGTGGCACCGGTGTTGAGCGTATCGATGGTCTAGATAGCCTTGAAAACGCATGAATTGCTTCATTCAGGCGAAAACGAAGATATGCACGTGCGACACTATTTCCGCACCATGCATGGGCGACATGGAGTGCAATCATGCCAGTGGTGTAACGTTGACTGAGTTGGGCATGTGCGGTTGGTGATACCCATGCGTCATGGATGATGCGCAACTGCGGTGTGTACGCGCAGGTATGACCATGTGTTAGTAGGCGTAAGGTGAGTTCCACATCTTCTCCGGAACAAAGCCAAGCCCCTGCTCCTAGCCATGGATGAAATCCGCCGATGTGACGCAAGATTTCACAATTCATCAGCATTTGATTGCCGTGGCCGAGATGTTCAAGGACTGCTACGGGTTGATTAGTTCGAAATGGTTGGGTATCAGTGCGTAGCGCATGACAAACAGCACCATCACTGCGTATAGCCCACGTGGTATGTCCGGCATATGTTGGGTAGTGATTGAGCGTGTACTCAGTGCCACTTGGCCACGCTTGACCGAACCAAATTGCCACTATCGGGTCCGTTGCAATGCAATCATGTGCGCGTATGAGCCAGTCGTGCGCTGGGCGACAATCGTCGTCGGTGAATAGAATGTATGGTGTAGTGCACTGCTGTATGGCCTGATTGCGTGCATGTGATAGTCCATGCCTATGTGTATGGGTGTAAGTGATGTGGGTCGGCCATAATCGGTGCATAGGCTCATCTGACTGATCGATGATAAGGATTGCGTGTTGAGTGCTATCAATGACATGGCTCATATGCGCCACCCATGCATTGAGGTGGCTCGGACGATTACGGGTACATACCGCAATGGTAATCATTGTAAGCCCCATACTACACCGAGATACCAACACGTACGCAACCACCAACGTGCAAACCAATAGCCACTACGTCGTGTGCGAGCCGTGTCGTAGAGTGCGAGGAATGGGGCACTCATACAAATGACGATGGCGATTATGTATGGGTGAAGCGTAAGTGGGCGTGTGAATTGTGGGTGACGCTGACGTACCTTCGGCCACACAGTGCCGTATCGCCAGCTCCGTAGCGTAACACCCCTCATGCCAACAGGGTATGGCAAGTGGCTGATTTTTGCTTGAGGGAGGGTCATGATTGTGCCGTGTTGACGAAGGTGGAGGCTGAGATTAGCATCTTCTCCTGCAGGGAGCGTAAATGACTCATCAAAACCACCAATCAATTGGAATGTTGTGTGGCGTACCATGATGACCATACTGGCGAGAATTGGTGGAATCCGTTGTGCACTAATGTGATGTTGTGATGCAAATGCCATGCGATGAAAGGCGCGTTGCCAGTAGTCGTTATTAGGATGATCATGCAAAATCGCACCACATGCCACAATATGTGGCGCATGAAACGCATGCGCAAGCATGCGCGGCACATCGCCATGCATGATGATATCGTCATCCAAAAAACAGAGTAATTCGCTGGTGGATGCACGTGCACCTACATTCCGTGCATACGCAGGACTCATCAAAGACGGTGTTTGGATGCTCGTCACGCCGGCTAGTGCCTGTGTGGTTACCGGATGGACCATCACAATATGGTGATTGTATGCCTGTAATTGATGAACAAGTGTGGCGCAATGTGCGGGGGTACGTGTCACGATGATGCAGGTGATGTTCATAGTGAAACTCATACGTTTGCTAACAATCGGTGATGATCCAGCCAACGTAAACCAACCCGATCCCAGGTGAGGTGCATCACACGTGCATGGCCGGCATGACGTGGTAGACGTGGTGCGCGCGCATATGTGTCAATTGCATCTGCGAGTGCACGTGCATTGCCGGCAGGAATCAATGTGCCATGCGCACCAATCATTTCAGCGCGATCACCAACTGCACTCGTAATGACGGGAACTCCGTGTGCGAGGCTCTCGATGATTTTGAGTGGGTAACGGGCTGCGACGGCGAGTGTATCACGAACTGGGTCGATAGTTGCATGTGCATGCGCAATGACCTGCTGTGCAGTGGTCGGTGACACTTGCCCAAGCCAAATACACCGTGTGCCAAGCCTATGGTGTGTGATACGACGGTGCAACGCGGCAACGTCAGGTCCATTACCCGCAATGACCAGTGGGATTGTGGTGTGTGTCTGTGCTATAGCATCAATCAGCAAATCTACTGCATGTGTGTGAAATGCAATACGCCCTACATACGCAACGTAGTGTGTCGGCAGTGTTGATAACGGGAGGGGCAACGATGGAATGTACTCTATGCCGTTAGGAATGTGTGCGAGGTTGTCATGGCCGATGCGTGTGAGCTGGTGTAGGTGCCATTGACTTGCCACGCTCGTGCTTTGGGCGTGCCGGGGTAATGCACGCTCAACATGGGCGACGAGTGCCTTTTGCCACGCATGATTGAACAAATGACTCTCGTGCTCACAATCATCGATATCGAGGATGAGTGTTGCGCCGGTGCGACGTTGAGCGATGATTGCAGCAAGACCATTGATAGGTTGTGCTTTACATAGTGCAATGACGTGTGGTTGTGAGCGGATGGTATGTTGCGCCATCCGAATACTTGCACGGAGTGCTGTGGTCATCAATGCTGTGCCGTGCAACGCACGCTCGTGCTTGTCGATATGCATTTGTGCGACGTGTGTAACCACCACGCCATCAATCGTAGCGGAAATGTGTGTGTGTTGTTGATAATTTGGGTGCAGACAGATGAGTTCAGCAGCAATACCGTGGCGGTGTGCTATGCGTGCCAGCGGAATCCAACGGGCACGTGGACCAGGATGATACATAGCGCTGGTGCTGAGCAGTGTTGCTTTCATGATGTAATCTCATCACACAGCGTATCGAGTGCGCTCATGCAATACGCCCACCCATCGTGCGTTGATGGTGATTGTGGTGTGTGCTCACAAAAAAAATCATCGAGTGCACGTCGCCATGCAGCTACGTCTTGTGCGGGCAAACGCGATATCGGTGGAACTGAGCCAGCAAGTGCGCCCACGGTACTCGTCATAATTGGGATGCCAAAATGATGTGCGAGACCTGCTACACCACTCACAGTGCCACTTCGATACGGTAAGACAACGACATCAGCAGCCATGAAATAGAGTGATACCTGTTCATTGGGAATATATTCATTGTAAATATGAATGCGGTGCATGAGGTTGTAGTCTGTAATCAACTGGTGTATGTCAATCCGTAAAGGCCACCACTCGCCGGCAATAATAAGATGATACGGTATATGGCTTAGGGCCATCGCATGAATAATCGTATCGAGCCCTTTGTAGTCTCGGATAAAACCAAAAAAGAGCACAATAGGAGTGGTTGTCTCAATGCCTAATCGATGGCGTGCGTCATGTCTTGAGGAGTATGATGAGCTCATAAACGAGTGGAGCGTTGGCAATTCAATACACCGATACGGTGTCGGCCAATTGTTGGGTGCAACGCCAAGAAAGAGCACAGCGTCGGCACGACGTAAGGCCCACACTGCAATACGTGCTTGCCATTGTGGTGCATCAGGTTCAACGAGTTGATGGCAGATTGCAACGGTGGCAATACCATTACGCCGTGCCTGCCAGGTGATAAAAAATAATAAGGGTATCCAAAATGGTGTCCACCACTGCCAAATAATCACATTAACTGCAGACAATGTGCGCCATGCCCGCCACCAGCTGTATGGATTGATACCATCAAGCCAATGGTCAACAGTACAAGTAATCGTATCTTTACTTGGGTCAGGTGCTGTTGATCCAGGAAACAACCAGTCAGGGTATAGACGACGAAACCCCCATGTGATGAGGTAATGCTGAGTGACCAAGTGTCGTGCGAGGAGCGTGCCGAATTGCGCAATGCCGCCACGATGTGGCGTCGTTGGTGTAATAAGTACGATGTGACGCATCCTAATACCCCCATTGCTGACGAATACGCCAACGAATGAGATGCAATATGATGTGGTGCCATGGAAGGATTGGCCAGGTTGTTGGTGGGCGATTCGCAAAAAACGCGTGGTTGTACGCTTGACAAAACAAATCTACTGACTCACGAATAGATGGGAGATGTGTGGCAGTGAGCTGTGCTAACTCGTGGGGTGTAGTACTCGTAGATACATCGAAACCGCAGTGTTGATACAGATACACCAATAGACGATACGACCAACGTGCACGAAGTACATGTGGGGTGCGTTGCCAGAGTGTATGTCCTACTGCAACGAATACGCCGCATCCGAGCAGTAGCAGTACGCTCCCCCATGGAATGGATGTGGTACTGTCCCTAGCATCTGATGCGGTATCAACTGGTGGCTCGAATCGCTCAAGATCTGTGTCGAGATTGTTTTGATTTAAGGGGTCGTCTGGACGTGACATGGTGGGTACGGGTGTAATCACTTGTTGCGTGTTTTCTGGAGCACGACGATTAATTACGCGTGTATACCCGGCAGGCGTGGGCTCAAAGCGTTGCCATCCGTATCCATCAAAATAGACTTCGACCCAACTGTGTGCCATTGATTCGCGTACCACATAATCACCTCGGGTTGGATCGCGATCTCCGCCAGTGTATCCTTGCACATAGCGTGATGGAATGCCTTGGGTGCGGAGCATAACTGTCATTGCTGTGGCGAAGTCATCACAGTAGCCGATTTGGCTTTCGAACAAAAAGTAATCAACCCAATCGCTTGATGTGGGTGGTCGTGGACGTTGCTCATCATATCGAAAGGTACGGAGATACTGCTCGATGGCTACAGCGACGTCATACTCAGTTGTCGCATTGGCTTCACGAATAATTTGATTTGTGAGCATCGAAATACGTGATGGCACACTCTCGGGTAAGGCGGTGTAATACTTGCGAATCGAGGTCATTGCCGGTTTGGCAGTACGTAACTCGCTATCATATGCGCGTGATATATATGCCGTCTGGGTATAGGTAGTTGATGCGAGTAACGGTACATCGCTGGTCACAAACAGCACACCAGTCGATCCAATGCCGAGCTCTTCGAACGCATAAACCGTAGCATCTCGGTTATATGCAACTGGATCACCCAGCGTCATTAACAAATCATCACTACGGTCGCGCGATAGCGTGATGGTAGTATTAATCGCTTGGCGCGCACTATTGCTGTTAGGGATAGTGCTCCCAAATGCAAGTGCTTCGCGTATGCGTTCATTTGATAACCGCCATCCTTGTCCGGTGTACTCATCAAATACCATCGCACGCAAATACTCAGCAGTGGTACCTTGGTAGCGCAAGACTTCGAGTTCTGTCTGAGTACGACCGCCACCAACTTGCATGCCACTTTTCGAGAATCCGCCAGCAACGTTTGTTGCACCACTGCCAAATGCTTGATCCCAGCCACTGCGCACTGTACTAACGGGGGATCGTAACGCCGACCAGATGCGCAAGGCTGTTTCGTTCGGACTTGGCAGTGGGAGAACGTTCGCAATCACAATAGTGGGGACGATGACAATCAGTGCATGCCATAGTGTTTGGAGCGGCGCAGTGACAGGGCGATCAACGCGGGTTGCACGCCAAATCGAGTCAGCGACTGTGATATGGTGGAACAAGATGCTCAGCATTGCCATGGCAACAAACAAAATCAATGAAGTTTCGCTTTTTTGTTGGCCGGCAAATGTGTAATTCACAAAGAGCGGAATGGCTGAGAGCACGACACTCAGCCACGTCTGCTGTTGTCTGAGCATCAACCAGGTATTGAGTGTGACCACAACAAAGCAAATGACCGCTAGGGCTGCAATATATAATATCGGGTCATTTGCTGGTTCACCTGCAGTGATACGGCGCCACCACTGAATCATATGTAATGCGATTTCACTGAGTGTATCGCCATAGCCACGCAATTGAGAGGCATATGATGGCCCAAGCTCAGCACTGATTGTTATGCGAAGTGCCCCTTCTAGTTGCCAGCCGACAAGTGCCATACCGATAACGAATATCGTGACATACGTGGCAAACGATTGACTGCGTGACCACCAGATGACGCCGCTTGTTAGTAGGACAGCACTGACTGCTACTCCCATTAACACGTGACTATGTGGACTCCATCCGGCTTGGTGAATCGATTCATATACAACCCACTGGGCGCATATTTGGCTGATGATGAGGATGAGATGTGCCCAACCAAAGTGGTGTGTTGGGCGTATCCACGAAAGTATATTAGGCGAGCGCTGGCGTGTCATTGATATCTTCCAAGCCGAAACAAACGTGGGAATTATGCCAGAGTTGGGCGGCCACGTCGTTGATTGGTACCTGCATAAGCATCGCAATTTGGTGAGCGACGAGTGGCACATATGTCGGTTCGTTGCGTGTACCACGGTGTGGATGGGGCGCGAGATACGGACTGTCAGTCTCGATTAATAGACGATCAAGTGGCAAATGCGGGATAACCTCGTGCATCAGGCGATTATTGCGGAAGGTAATTGGGCCGCTGAGTGACAGCATGCAATCTAGTGCCAAACATGCCTCGGCATACGCTCGATCGCCAGCAAATGAATGCATTACGACGCCATACGGATGCTTCATGTCTTGTAACACGCGCAACGTATCAGCATGCGCCTCACGCGTGTGAATCACGATGGGCAGTTTTAGGGTATTGGCGAGCTCGATTTGTGCTCTGAATATGCGCTCTTGGACGGCGACTGGAGCTTTGTTGTGGTAGTGGTCAAAGCCAATTTCGCCGATGGCTACTACTTGTGGTTGTTGCGCTAACTGGTGTAACTGACTTAGCCAGGTTGGGTCATCGGCTGCTTCGGGGTGATTGGGTTGTACACCAATCACTGCCCAACAGTTGGGCGTGTTGTGGGCGAGTTGTAGGGCACGCTGGGATGAAGGCACATCATAGCCAATCTCACAAAACTTGGTCACACCGTGCGCTTTCATGCGTGCAAGTACGAGCGACCGATCATCGTCGAACTGTGTGCTATTGAGGTGGCTATGGGTATCAAAAAAGCGTAAATTGCTATGCGTCATGCGTGTGATGCTCTGATAATGCAAATGAGCAGATGTATAATCAATCGTACCGCAAGGTACATCTCTATTGTATATCAGGGAAGATGAGTATGGCATCACAATTGTTTAGTCCGTTGCAGATTGGGCCACTTGCAGTGGCAAATCGCTTGGTGGTGGCACCAATGTGTCAGTACTCCGCCAACGATGGCGTGATGTCAGATTGGCATATTGCGCATTTGACGGCGATGGCGAGTGCTGGTCCTGGCATGGTGGTTATTGAGGCTACCGCAGTTGAGCGCATCGGGCGTATTTCGCATGGGTGTGTTGGGTTGTACTCCGATGATGCTCAACACGCCATGGCGCATGTGATTCGCGTAGCCAAATCGGTTGCACCACATGTGACTTTTGGTGTGCAGTTGGCACATGCCGGGCGCAAGGCGTCGTCGCCGCGTCCGTGGGATGGCGGATCACAAATGACGCCGTTCAACGGTGGGTGGCAGACGGTTGCTCCGAGCCCATTACCGTTTGATGCGAATTGGCAGACGCCGATGGAGCTCGACGATGCCGGGATTGAGCGCATCATTGCGGCATTCCGCGATGCTGCTGTGCGCGCCGTTGATGCTGGCGTTGATGCGATTGAGTTGCATATGGCGCATGGCTATTTGATGCATTCGTTTATTTCACCGCTGAGCAACAAACGGACGGATTATTGGGGTGGTGACCTGGCGGCGCGCATGCGCTTCCCGCTGGCGGTAACCGAAGCCGTGCGCCATGCAGTCCCCGATCATGTGGCGCTCGGCGCCCGTATCACCGGCACCGATTGGCACGAGTATGGCTTAACCGCTGATGATGCGGTGACGCAGGCACAGTTACTCAAAGCCGCCGGGCTGGATTTTATTTGTGTGTCGAGTGGTGGGGCTGTACCCGGCGTCAAGATACCGGTGGCGCCGAGTTATCAAGTGCCGTTTGCCGCCCGCGTCAAACAAGAGAGTGGCATCGTTACCCGTACCGTTGGTATGATTAACGACCCGCACGTGGCCGAGCAGATTTTGCAAGATGGCCAGGCAGATTTGATCGCCCTCGGGCGCGCCATGCTCGACAATCCGACCTGGCCACGCCAAGCGGCCATTGCCCTCGGCGATGAGCCGTTTTATCCCAAGCAGTATGAGCGCGGTGGCCCCAAATTGTGGCCACTCAAGAAGTAAGCAGCAGAGGACGAATCGATGTTTGATTTTGTTGTGGCCCGACACGCGATGTTGCATGAGCAGAGCCTGGCACCCCTGTTCACCAAATTAACCGAAGAGCAGTTGCGCCGCCAACCCACAGCCACGATGAACTCGGTGGCGTGGAACATTTGGCATTTGCTCCGCATCGAAGACATCACACTCAACCGTTTTGTGGCCAATCGCCCGCAAGTACACACCAGCGGTAACTGGCAGGCGCGTCTCGGCATCCCGTTCGGTCACATGGGTACCGCAATGTCACTTGATGATGTGACTGCACTCTCGCAACATATTAACCTCAATGAGTTGGCGAACTATCAACAGGCTGTCTACGCCCAGAGCGTTGAGAATCTGGCCGCAGTTGACCACCAACGCCTTAATCACCAGTGGGACGACGCACATATGCGGGCGGTAGTCGCCGGCGAGGCGGTATGTATCCCTGCAATTACTGAGGGCGTCATCAAGTACTGGGGTGCACTGTCGATTGGTCGGTTTGTCCTCGATTATACCCAAGTACATCCCAATATGCACATAGGTGAAATCGGTGTGATTACTGGCATGTAATAGCTTACTTCGGCGGGGCGTTGCGACTCCCCGCCTAATGAGTTGACCGGTCGATTTGGCGAACGATAAGCAACAACACCACCGCACTTATGACCAAAATCAAACTCATTGCAATGGCCGTCGCGCTGTCGTAGTCTGCATTGACGTAGATGGCGAGGGCAAGGGTTCGCGTTTGACCGGGCATGCTCCCCGCAAAAAGCGCTGTCGCACCGAATTCACCGAGGGCGCGCGCAAGCGCCATGGCCGCCCCAGCTTGGAATCCTGGCATTGCAAGCGGTACAATCACAAAGCGCCAGAGTTCGACGTGCGACGCTCCATCAACCAAGGCCGCATTGATAACGTCGTGGTCGATACCTTGTAACGCGGCACTAGCGCTGCGAATATACAACGGGGCGGCCACAAATGTTTGCGCAAGTACTACTGCGATCGGGGTAAACGGGATTTGCCAACCAAAAGCGGTTAGCATTGGACCAAGCCATCCTGTGCGCCCAAAAATCGTCAGTAAGGCGAGCCCAGCAACTGCTGGTGGTAACACAGCTGGGACATCGACGATGAATGTGCGCCATCGACTCGTTGGGTTGCGCACCAGCCAGACTGCAAGTGGTGTGCCGCCTATGATAACGCACATGAGCGCAATCATGCTGGTGTTGGCGGTGACAATCACGGCCTGTTGTAACTCGTGACTGAACACAGCCTGCCATAAATCGTTGAAACTACTACGACTACTTAACCCAATGATTGGTATGGTCAGCAGGAGTAGCATGGGGAGCGCAATGATGTCAATCAGGTGGTGCTGCTTCATATCTGTGTATTATGCACTAAATCCGTACGATTGCCAGATTGTAGCAGCGTCACTCCCTTGGATGTATGCCAAAAATGCGCGTGTGTCTGTATGTGCACCAGGGAGAATCGTAGCGACGTATTCTGCTTGCACTCCATACTCGATTGGTATACCGATTGAACGAATGTCATTGTCAGATAATTTTGCAATATCTGCGGTATATACAATGCCTGCATCGGCTTCGCCGCTCTGGACTTTTTGTAAGACAGCGCGTACATTTGCCTCAAGCGATACTACATTCGCATTGACTGTCGCCACATAGTCAACCCCGTACAGTGTGGTTAGATTGGTTAGTGCGGTTTGTGCATAACGTCCGGCAGGGACGGTGCTATCGGCTAACACAACCTTGGTGCCGGGTGTTGCAAGATCGGTCAGTTGCATGACCGCACTGTTTGGGTGCGCTACGACAACTACATCGGTGTGCGCAATCACGACCACATCGTTCTCAGTGATAATCTTGGCGTCGACAATGCTGTTCATGGCTGTTCGATCAGCTGCAGCGAAGAGATCAAAGTGCGCACCATCAATAATTTGTTGTGCGAGCGCACCTGATCCGGCGGCTTGTAACACTGCTGGCGTGCGTGGGTATTGCTGCGCGTAGGCTGTGTCAAGCGCCTGCATGACATCCTTGAGCGATGCAGCAACCGCGAGGGTAAATCCGGTGGTTATCAATGGTTGCGATAGTGTGCATGCGCTAAGCAATGCAAATCCAATTGCGCTCCCGCTCAGCACGAAGAATGTGCGTCGATGCATGCCACAACCCTTTCGCGTATATGACGTGATACCATATAAGCATATACTTATTAAATGAGTATTGTCAAATTACATGGGTCATACACGCAGTACGTCTGTCATGTGTCATTGAATACGTCGTGTACAGTTCATTGAATACGACGTTTATTCGATAGTTGTGTAAGGAAACGCAATTGGTTGAAGCGGCCATGTGTGATGCATGATAGCTATGTATGTGGATTATTCAACACTGTCGTTGTGGTTGTGCGAGCGCAAGCAATGCGAAAGTGGTAGCTGTATACAAGATGGATTGCGTGTTCGTGCGTACCACAGGTAATTAGCGATGGCGTGAGATTGACTCATACGGCAATGCATCGTTGATAACCCCGAATCGGATGATTGCTGAACGCACCAAACGAGGGCGTTGTTTTACTTCAACCATAATCTTGCTGATATATTCACCAATAATAGCAATACCGAGTAGATTAATCGAGCCGAAGAAAATAATACTTAATAGAACCGTGGTGATGCCGGTTGGGACGGCGGTTGGGATAAATATGCGAATAGTGATTGAGACGATAATGAGTAATAATGAAATAACTAACAACACAATTCCTGATGTCGTGAGGAGGTTGAGTGGTGCATTACTATACGAAAAAAACGCCATTTTGGCCCAGTTCAAATTCTTGATGAAGTTGTTTGTGCTGACACCAAACATGCGCTCTGGGCGGATGTAATCAACGCCTGTTTGTTTGAAGCCAATATACGCACGGAGACCGCGCATAAACAGGTCGCGTTCTGGACTAGCCAAAATCCAATGTACCACTTTGCGATCAATGAGCGAGAAGTCGCCTGCATCACGTGGAATCGGAACATAACTAAATGCGGCAAAAATACGATAGAACGACTTATAGAGAAACTCCCACATTGGTGGCATTTCGCGTTTTATGCGGCGCCCATAGATAACGTCGTAGCCGTTTTCCCATTGTTGATAGAATTGTTCAATCAGTTCGGGAGGATCCTGTAGATCGCCATCAAGGAGGACCACTGCATCCTTACTTGCGAGCTCCATGCCACTACGGAATGCCATTTGACTACCAAAATTACGACTATGCGAGATGCCAATCACATTCGGATCATGCTGTGAGATTTCGCGGATGACATCGGCTGAATTATCGGGACTGTTGTCATTGACAAAGATAATTTCGTAATCACAGCCGATTTTCTTGAATGTATCGGTCAAGCGTTGGTGCATATATGGGATTGCCTGGCCGTCTTTATAACACGCAATGATTGCCGTTACGCTGCGTTTGCGCGAATTTGCATTGAGCTTACTGAGATTGGCAAAGTCGTGCTGTTGTATTGATTGAATCCAACGCATCGTATGTGCTAATCCGTCCGACAGTGGTGTCGTCGCACGCCAGCCAAAATCATGGTGTGCGCGTTGTGCATCGGCGTACCATGCAGTTAAATCCCACTTGCGCGGTGGCATACTACCGAATTCAGGCTCATTGGGCACGGCAAACTGGTCTTTGACCATAGAGGCGAGATCGCGAATTGTCGTGGGCGCACCTGCACCTATGTTGTATGATTGGCCGTACATTGCTGGATTCATCCGTGCTGCCGCGTCAATAAACGCACGACAGACATCATCAACATATACAAAATCGCGTGAAATATCTGGGTTAACGAGGGGCGGGTAGCTTCCTGTTGCTGCTTTGGCAAGGAGCTGTGGTATCAATCGCGATGTGTCTTCAAGTGGGCCATAGACCGAGTAGAGGCGCAAATTCACAATAGGGAGTTGTCGAATTACGCCCACATAGTGGATGTATTGGGCGAGTGACGCTTTACTGACTGCGTAGTGGCTATTGGGTTGTAAGAATGCGCTCTCGTGAGGTGCAGTACAGTTCAGACCGTATTCTGAGCTACTTCCTGCATGGATAAACGCCGCAAAAGAACGCACCGCTAACTTCTCTACAAATGAAACAATCGCATTAAAGTTTGTGTGATAGATGAGGTCGACCTTTTCCTCAAACGAGTATGCGCCATATGCAGTGCAGTTGAATACTGTTTGTGGGTCGATGGTATTGATGAGGTTTTGTGTAGCAATATTATTCGTGATATCAACTTCAATCAGTGCGTCTTGTGGTACGTCAGCAAGTCGCCACGCTTGTGTATTGCGGACGACCGCAAACACATCATCGCGTTGCGCCCGGAGCATGCGAAACAGATTGGCGCCCACAAATCCCGCAGCGCCAAGGACAAGAATTGGGCCGCGTAGCGAATGAATTACTGGATCACGCATATCCAAGCTACCTTTGTTGTTGGAGTGCGTCGATTGCGGTACGCACGTCGACGGATGCAAGATTACTGTGATTACGCAGAAACTGTTGTGAACCGTATGTGCCCAGCGCCAGACTATGCGCATGCACCGAGATGACATGAGATAGCCGGATGCCACGCATGGCACATGCGGAAGTGACCATGTGTGTCAAACCGCCATGGAGGACATGTTCTTCGACGACAATCATGCGCCCATCAAGGGTGAGTTGCTCGACAAGTAGGGGTGGCAGGGCGTGTGGCAACACCGGTAATTCGCTGACAATCCATACACTTGGTTGCTGGTCGGTAGGCAATTGTTGCACGGTTTGCCATACCATACCTGCAATCGGACCCACACTGATTATTACGCCGTTCGTACCATGCAATACGCAGCGCCATGGCGCATAGCTTGGTGCGTGTGTATGAGCCGGAAGCTCGCCGCGTCCTAGGCGCACATAACACGGAGACTGTTGTTTGGCTGCGGCTTGAATAGTTGCTGGCACATCTTCATTGAACGCAGGTACAAAAACATGCATGTTGGGTAACGTCAGCAAAATGCCATAATCATCAACTGCATGGTGGGTTGGCCCCATAACGCCGTAGCCGTATCCACCACCGTTACCAATAAGTCGTACGGGGAGATTATGCAGACATACGTCGTTGCGGATTTGTTCGAGTGGACGTGCAAAACAAAACGGAGCGATGCTGTAGCACCATACTTGCCAGCCGTCTTTGGCCATGGCAGCCCCCACAGAGACCATGTTCTGTTCGGCGACGCCGGCATTAATAAAGCGACGATTCAGCGCGCTTTGAAGTGGCTCTAATGCCATAAAGCCTAAGTCACCAGTAAGAAAAATCATGTCTGGGTTGTCAGCTAACGCGACAAGCGCCGCACAGAGTTCATTCCGCATGGTTTTTATAGTACTCCATGGCACTAAGCAACTGCTCGGTGTTTATTGGCAAGTAGTGACTATGTAAGGTGTTGGCAAACCCGTCTACACCTCGTCCTTTGGTGGTCTGTAAGAAAATAAAATGTGGTTTGTCGTAGCGTAATGCGAGTGCAGAAAGAATTTGTGCATAATTGCTGCCATCAAGCACGGTCACCACCACATCAAAACCTTTGATGCGTTCCCACAGAGGGTCCATTGATGCAACATCTGCTGTCGTACCAAACCCTTGCCACAAATTATGGTCAACGAGAACGGTAAGATTGGCGAGGCAATGGTGGGTCGCAAAAATCAACGCCTCCCATGTGGATCCTTCTTGCCATTCCCCATCGGATGTCAAGCAATACGTACGGTCGCTTGTGCCACGTAGTTGTTGAGAGAGGGCAAATCCACTCGCGAGGCTTAACCCGTGACCAAGACTCCCTGTGGCAAATGGAATGTGTGCGTACACATTTGCGGGAGGATGACCGGGAAGCAGCGTTCCATCCTGATGGAAGGTATGAAGTTGCTCTTCGGGAATATAGCCGAATGCAGCGAGTACTACGTACAACGCACCAGCTGAGTGCCCTTTTGAGAGCACAAATCGATCTGACGATTGCATGTGTGTGTAGGTGGCATGTAATCCGGGAAGACACGACAAACTACCACCAAGATGTCCCACGTTGGCTTTGAAGTACATCTGAAGTAATTGATCGATGCACCATGCTAAATCTTTTGCCATATGCCTACCACTACAGCCTTACTTTCCTTGCTTATATCGCCATTGTTTTTGTCAATGACGACAAACTTAGGCACGAGGCTTACGCGCCGAAATGAATATTGACTGTGCGAGCATGTTCACAATCGGTATTCGTTCGAGAATATCTCCAAGTGAAACTACCGCATTTACGAGTGCTTCGGGCGTTACTGGTAGCAGAAAATCTTTAAAAGTGACTTCGATATGCTCATAGCCCACGCGTGCAAGTCGTTGACGGATATCGTTCGGTGTAAACGCCATCTCGCTTGGTTCGAGTTTGGCAAGCCTACGACCAAGCGGGACATTAAAAATCGTTGCGATATATGGGTTATATGCGTTAGGCTCCATAAACACGAACGCACCACCTGGTTTGGTCAGCATAAACAAGGTTTCGAGCACGTGATCAAGCTCATAATACATATGATGCAAAATACCATTCCCTACAATGCTATCGAAACTTCCTGGAGCATATAGTGCGGTAACAGCGTTGCTATTGGTCAAATCAACCGCAGTGAATGATAAATTTTCTGATGCATAGTTTGCATTTGCTTCATCAATAAACGGCACACATATATCAGTGCCAACGACCTGTACATGTGGCGTCTTGGCGAGCAATAGCGCATACTCGCCGGTACCACACCCGATTTCGAGCATGCGATGTGTGTTTGTGATCGGTCCGAGAGCCTGCACAATGCTGTGTACACGACGTTGATTGCGTCTTTGTACAACCTGTGTAAGCTTGAACCCTTGATTATATCCGCGATCGTCTACAATAGACACCCTGCACACCTACTCACTTTTACTGACTACATCACCACCAAATGCGCACAAAACACTCACATGATGTATACGCCGGATTTCAGAAGCATTGTATCATATGGCGCATGTATGTGTTGTATTTGCGGTATGTTTGTGTGTGAAAAATAGTGTGCACAATATGTTATCTCCCTATCCTGGCATGCACATATGCGTTGCGTTGGATAGACCGCAATTAATATGGTTGACATCTCAGAAAGAACGATGTAGAGTATACGCATGACAAAAAACATTGTATCAATTCGAGTGTTGCGACGAACTGTCCGCCGACGAGCCCGAACCGGGCCCGGGGCGGCGTTGTGCGTTGGGTCGTACTAACATACGACTGACCTGCCAAGCCACACCACCCCGGGAGCATCAAGCCCCCGGGGTTTTTGTATGAAGTAAAGGACAAACACAATGGTGCGTGTGGGTATTTGTGGGGTGACAGGATATGCCGGCTATGAAGCCTTACGTTGGCTTCGTCGGCACCGCGACGTGCAGATAGTCTTTGCCACATCTGAGTCACAAGCGGGCAAGTCATTGGCCGAGGTCTACCCTGGGCCACTCGACACACCACTCGTGGCAGTCGACGATGCACCATTTGATCAGGTCGATGTGGTGTTGTTGGCGTTGCCGCACGGTGCGGCTGCGCGGGTCGCGGTCAAGGCACTGGCTGCTGGCGCCAAGGTGGTCGATTTTTCGGCTGACTTCCGCCTGAATACGCCTGAGACGTATGCCAAATGGTACGGTCACGCCCACGAATTCCCCGAGATGTTGCCTATCCCTTACGGACTCCCTGAAGTCAATCGTGCCAACATTGTCGGTGCCAAACTCGTCGCCGCCCCGGGGTGTTACCCGACGTCGGTCATCTTGGGCGCCATGCCGTTGCTTAAGGCTGGCGTGGTGACTGATGCCACGATTATTGTTGACGCCAAGTCGGGCATCTCAGGTGCCGGGCGTGCGCCCAAACTTAACACGTTGTTTGCCGAGGCGCACGATACGGTGACCCCGTACAATATCGGCCACGTGCATCGGCATGTCGGTGAGATTGAGCAAGAGCTCGCCAAGGTCAGTGCTGGCGCTGCGCCGACGGTCTTGTTTAATCCACATCTTATCCCCGTCGTACGCGGCATGTTGAGTGCCTTGTATATCAAGATTGACTCGTCGTTGAGCGAAAGCGCTGTGCGCGCCTTGTATACCGAGGCGTATGCCAACGAGCCGTTTGTGCGCGTCTTGCCAGCAGGGCAGTTAGCAGCGATGGCACATACGACCAACACCAATATGTGTGCGATCTCGGTGACACTGGGGCAACCAGGCACTGCGATTATCATGTCGAGTCTTGATAATCTGGCCAAGGGCGCTGCAACACAAGCGATTCAGTGCATGAACATCATCTGTGGGCTCGACGAAACGGCGGGGTTGTTGTGAGCGTCACGATTGTGCCAGTCACCCTCGACAATCTTGCGCAAGTGCTCCCTTTGATTGCCGACTATCAGCGCTTTTACAAGGTTGAGCCGGATGATGCGCGCAATCGCATCCACTTCGGTCGACTTGCTACAGCGCCATCCCAAGGTGCGCAATGGGTTGCACTTGATGATAATGGTGCGGCGGTTGGTTTTGTAACGGCCTATCGCGTGTTGTCATCAACCCTGGCAGTCGAGCGCTGTTTGCTCAATGATTTATATGTAGACCCGCATGTGCGTGGTCGTGGTATTGGGCGGCAGTTGATTGTGCACTGTGCCGAATGGGCTGTTGCACAAGGGTATAACGGCGTCTACTGGCGTACAGCCGATGACAATCATACTGCGCAACAGCTGTATGACTCGTTACCAACCACACGCCGTACATGGATTGATTACACATTGGATCGCACGGCGATTGAGTCGCTCCACAACGATTAAGAGATAGGCACACCATGTGCTTGCGTGATGAGAGTGTAGGATACGTATGAATGTGACGATTGTACCGGTAACGTGGGACAATATCGACCTCGTGTTGCCGTTAATTGCTGACTATCAACGATTTTATGAGGCGACGCCGGATAATTCACGGAATCGGGCGCACTTTGGTGCGCTCATCGATACCCCGGCGCTTGGTGCGCAGTGGGTAGCGCTGACAGATGATGGGCAAGCGGTAGGATTTGTGACGGCGTACCGCGTGCTGTCGTCGGTATCGGCAGTTGGCCAGTGTTTGCTCAATGATTTGTATGTTGCACCAGCGATGCGCAAAAAAGGGCTGGGGCGGCAGTTGATTACGCATTGCTACACATGGGCAAAGTCCGAGGGATATGCGGGTGTGCATTGGCAGACTGCGCCGGATAATCACACGGCGCAACGATTATATGATGCATTACCGACGACGCGGTCGGTGTGGTATACCTACGAACTCAACGACTTGTAGCAGGGAGAAGGCAGATTGAACACACTGCGTGTCATCAAAATTGGCGGGAACGAAATCGATGATGCGGTCTTCGTGGCGCGCTTGACGGCGGCGGTGGCCGCGATGCGGCCAGCACCAATTTTGGTGCATGGCGGAGGCAAAGAGATTGGCCAGATTCAGAGTGCCCTCGGTGGTGAACCGCGCTTTGTGGCCGGGTTGCGCGTCAGTGACGCCACCGCCATGTCCGCCGCCGAGATGGTTCTTGCCGGCGCCGTGAATACGCGGTTGACCGTGGCACTGACGCTCGCCGGCGTCGATGCTTGGGGTATGTCGGGCGTTGACCGTGGCCTCATCAAGGTCTCCAAGCTCAATCACCCCGAGGGTGACTTGGGGCGCGTCGGCCAACCAGTTGCCGTGCGCAGTGCGGTGTTGTGGCAATTACATGATGCGGGTGTGGTGCCAGTGATTGCCCCTGTTTCGTTGGGCAGTGATGGCAGTTATAATGTGAATGCAGATGATGCAGCTGGTGCGGTGGCAGCCGCCTTGGCCAACGACGGGCGCAATGTGGCCGTCGAGGTGACGTTTGTCACCAATGTGCCGGGCGTTAAGCTGGCCGATCAGGTACAGCCACAGTTGACGGCGGCGCAGGTTGCGCAGGCCATCAGCAGTGGTGAGATATATGGTGGTATGATTCCCAAAGTACGGGCCGCCTTGGCGGTGCTGGCGGCGGGTGCGGCGCAAGCGCGCATCGTTGACATGCACGGGCTCGAGCAGCTGGCGAATGGCATTGATGCTGGTACCTGTGTCATCGCACAAGGAGGGCAGCAATGACGACCATTCGTGAGGTGCATACGGCGCCAAATGATGTCAATTTGGTCAGCGTCCGCTTGGCGACGGCTGCCGATGTCGATGCCATCAAGGTTGTAGTTGATGAGAACGTGGCGCTCGGGCACTTGTTGCCACGTACGCGTGAGAACATCGCCGCCTCGATTGGCAATTGGCTTGTCGCCGAGGTCCAAGGGCGAGTGGTTGGGATTGGCTCGCTCCTCGAGATGGGTCCCGCACTGGTTGAGGTGCGCTCGTTGGCAGTGTTGCCCGAGTACCGACGCTATGGTGTGGGTGGCGAGATTGTCAAGTCCTTAGTTGAAGAAGCACAACGACGTGGTTACCCGACGGTGTTTGCGCTGACGCGCGCCGTGGGGTTTTTTGAGCGGCTGGGGTTTGTGGTCACCGAGCATGAACGCTTTCCCGAAAAGGTTTGGCGCGATTGTGTACTTTGTCCGCTCAAGGATCGGTGCGATGAGACAGCAGTTGTGATTGAATTTGCCACGCGGCGTAATTCCGCAAGTGGGGAGGGAAAGTAAGGCATGCAGGCAGGTTTCCAACGCACGCCAGCCGTGCTCGCACTCGAAGACGGGACTATCTGGACCGGCTTTGCGTTTGGCGCGATTGGGCAACGCACGGGTGAAGTGGTGTTCAACACCGCCATGACCGGGTACCAAGAAGTACTGTCAGACCCGTCGTATTTTGGGCAAATTGTCGTGATGACCGCACCGCACATCGGCAATACCGGTGTCAACGACGAAGACGGCGAAAGTCGCAAATGGTGGCTCTCAGGATTTGTGGTGCGGGCTGCAAGCCCACGCGTCAGCAACTGGCGCGCCGATGCATCACTTGATGCCGAAATGCGAGCTCAGGGTATCGTCGGCATTACCGGCGTCGATACGCGCGCGTTGGTGCGGCATATCCGCTCAGCCGGAGCCATGCGTGGCGTGATTTCGTCGACCGAGCTCAATCACGAGGCGTTGGTTGCTGCTGCACGCGCTGTTCCTACCATGGAGGGGCTCGATTTGGTGCCGTTTGTCACCTGCCCCGAGAGTTATACCTGGGTCGACGGCGTCGGTCAGTGGGGCCTCGGCTCCCGTGGCACCAAGGCTACACGCGATTTGCATGTGGTCGCCTACGACTTTGGCATCAAACACCACATTTTGCGCTTGATGGCCGAGCGTGGCATTCGCATCACCGTGGTGCCGGCTACCACGCCGGCCAGCGACGTGCTGGCCCTCAAGCCGGACGGCGTCTTTCTCTCAAACGGTCCTGGTGACCCCGCCATGGTGACCTACGGCGTGGCCTCGGCCAAGGAGCTGTTGGGCAAAGTGCCGATGTTCGGCATCTGCTTGGGCCACCAGATTTTGGGCTTGGCGCTCGGTGGTAGCACCTATAAGTTGTCGTTCGGACACCACGGTGCCAATCAGCCGGTCAAGGCCTATGGCAAAGTCGAGATTTCGAGCCACAACCACGGCTTCGCCGTGGCGGCTGACTCACTGCCCGCTGGTGCTGGTGTGACCCACGTCAATCTGAACGACCAGTGTGTCGAGGGGCTTGAGGCGCCTGCGCTCAAGGCGTTTGGTGTGCAGTATCACCCCGAGGCTGCCCCTGGTCCGCACGACGCTTCCTACTTGTTCGATCGTTTTGTAGCACTGATGGAAGGGTAGGAAATGCCAAAACGTACCGACATCAAAAGCATTCTGATTATTGGCTCAGGGCCGATTGTCATCGGCCAAGCCTGTGAATTTGACTACTCCGGCGTGCAAGCCTGTAAGGTGTTGCGCCGCGAGGGCTACCGCGTCATTTTGGTCAACTCTAATCCTGCGACCATCATGACCGACCCGCAGTTCGCCGATGCGACCTACATCGAGCCCCTCACCCCTGAGGCCGTCGAGCAGATTCTCATCAAAGAGAAGCCCGATGCCATCCTGCCGACCGTGGGCGGTCAAACCGGCCTCAACTTGGCAATGAAACTGCACGAGTTGGGCATCCTCGAGAAGTACAACGTCCAACTCATCGGTGCTACGCCCACCGCTATCGCCCTCGCCGAAGACCGTGAGCTGTTCAAGCAGGCCATGCTCGACATCGGCCTTGGCGTCCCACTCGGCGAGACGGTTACCACTGTCGAGCGTGCGGTCGAAGTCGCCAACAAAATCAACTACCCTGTCTTGATTCGCCCCTCGTTCACCCTTGGTGGCAGTGGTGGCGGCATCGCCTACGACGAGGCACAACTGCGCGAAATCTCAGAGCGCGGCTTGCGCGCCTCACCGGTGACGCAGGTGTTGATTGAGCAGTCGGTGATTGGGTGGAAGGAATACGAGCTCGAGGTTATGCGCGACAAGGCCGACAACTTTGTGGTTGTCTGTACCATCGAAAACCTCGACGCCATGG
>CAYXXK010000024.1:32252-41951 GCA_964469045.1 uncultured Klebsiella sp. | reverse complement strand
AAGGAGAAATTCTGTGTCGACCCGTATTCGTTCAATTGTGGCCCGTGAAATTCTCGATTCACGCGGCAACCCAACCCTTGAGGCCGATGTACGCCTCGAAAACGGCGCCCTCGGTCGCGCCATTGTGCCATCAGGCGCCTCGACCGGTGCCTACGAGGCTCTCGAGTTGCGCGACGGCGACAAGAAGCGCTATCTCGGCAAAGGCACATTGACCGCCGTTGCCAACGTCAACACCAAAATCGCCCCAGCCCTGGCCGGCATGGATGCCACCGATCAGCTCAGCATCGACGCCGCCATGATTGCCCTCGACGGCAGCGACAGCAAGAAGAACCTCGGCGCCAACGCCATCCTCGGCGTCTCATTGGCCGCCGCCCGCGCTGCTGCCGCCGCCTACGGCCAGCCCCTCTACCGCTACATCGGCGGCGCCCACGCCTACGTCTTGCCCGTGCCCATGATGAACATCATGAACGGCGGCAAGCACGCCATCAACTCAACCGACTTCCAAGAGTTCATGATTATGCCGGTGGGTGCTAGCACCTTCCGTGAGGGCTTGCGCTGGGGTGCCGAAATCTACCACAACCTCAACAAGGTGCTCCACGACCGCGGCCTTTCGACCACCGTCGGCGACGAGGGCGGCTTCGCCCCGAGTCTGCCCAACAACGAGGCCGCTTTGCAGGTCATCATGGAGGCCATCGAGCGCGCAGGCTACAAAGCCGGTAGCGAAATCATGCTGGCCATGGACCCCGCGTGTACCGAGCTCTACCACGACGGCAAGTACGTCCTCGAGCGCGAAGGCCGCAGCCTGACCAGCGCCGAGATGGTCGAGTACTGGGCCAACATCGCCAGCAAGTACCCACTCATCTCGCTCGAGGACGGCCTCCACGAGGATGACTGGGCCGGTTGGGCCTTGTTGCGCCAGCGCATCGGCGACCGTGTCCAACTCGTCGGCGACGACTTGCTCGTCACCAACGTCAAACGCCTCGAGCGCGCCATCAAGGAGCAGGCCGCCAACTCAATCTTGGTCAAGGTCAACCAAATCGGCTCGCTCTCAGAGTCACTCAGCGCCGTGCAGATGGCCCAGCGCGCCAATTGGACGGCCGTGATCTCGCACCGCTCCGGTGAGTCCGAGGACACCACCATCGCCGATCTTGCCGTGGCCACCAACGCCGGCCAAATCAAGACCGGCGCCCCGGCTCGTACCGACCGCATCGCCAAGTACAACCAGCTCCTGCGCATCGAAGAAGAGCTCGGCTCGGCCGCCAAGTACGCCGGCGTGGATGCCTTCAAGGTCACCCGCTAGTCGCATACACCGAAGCCCCGCAGTCGATCGACTGCGGGGCTTCTCTTATCTACGCAGGCATGCTCACCAAAAGGAGGTTCGTCCCCATGAAGATGTCATCGACCGTATCCGTCTGCCTATGGTACGACCACGACGCCGAAGCAGCAGCCCAACTCTATACCTCACTCATCCCCAATTCTGCCATCACCAGCGTCTCACCCCTGATGGTCACCTTTACGCTCGATGGGATGGCGTTTCAAGGACTCAACGGCGGACCACACTTCAAACCCACTGAGGCCGCCTCCATTGTGGTCAGCACCGCAGACCAAGCCGAAACCGACCGCCTCTGGGATGCACTTATCGCCGATGGGGGCTCAGAGAGTCGCTGTGCTTGGCTTAAGGATCGCTTTGGCGTCTCGTGGCAAATTGTGCCCCAACGCCTCCCCGAACTCCTCGGAGACTCGGATCGCCAAGCCGCCAAGCGTGTCATGCAGGCCATGTTGCAGATGTCGAAAATCGACATCGCCACCCTCGAAGCCGCCTTTCGTGGAGTATGAGTCGTGATAAAGCCTCGTTGGCATACGCTAACGAGGCTTTTCGGTTTTTAATAAGACGCATGATCATCCCCGGCAGGCCAACAGCACGTTTTCCATCAATTGCACGTTGGTCATCGGTCCCGTGCCGCCCGGCACCGGCGTAATCGCCCCGGCTACCTCGACCACCGCCGCATAATCGACATCGCCACACAACGCACCCTGCTCGTCGACGTTGATGCCGAAGTCGACCACCACCGCCCCTGGCTTGATCATGTCGGCCGTAATCATGCGTGGCCGGCCAATCGCCGCCACCACGATATCAGCCTGGCGCACCACGTCGGCCAGATTCGCTGTCCGTGAGTGGGCAATCGTCACCGTGGCATCGGCCTTGAGCAACAACCAGGCCATCGGCCGCCCGACCACCGCACTGCGGCCAATCACCACCGCCCGCTTGCCGCGCACCTCGATGTCGTAATGGCGCAGAATCGCCATACCCCCGGCCGGCGTGGCCGGCACCAACCCGCTCCCGCCGTTGGCCACCACCCCCGCATTGACCGGGTGCACGCCGTCGATGTCTTTGTGAGGGGCAAGATTGGCAATCACGCCGGCGCTGTCGAGATGGGCCGGCAGCGGCATCTGGATGATAATCCCCTGCACGCCGGCGTCAGCACTCAACTGCCGCACCAACGCCTCAATCGTCGCTTGATCGACATCGGCCGGCAGCTGGTGGAGCGCATAGCCGGCCCCCACCTCTGCACAGGTGCGCCCGATGGCTTTGACGTAGCGGTCGGCGGCCGGGTCACCCGCCACCTGCACGACTACCACCGTCGGCGCCACCGCCAAGGCATCAATACGCGCTTTGAGATCGACTTTGGCGGCGGCGGCCGCCGCTTTGCCGTCCAGAATAATCGCCATGAAAAGTCCCTTTTATTTGCCGGTCAAGGCAAAATGCTCGAGCCGGCGATGCAACAAGCGCTCGGCCACATCGTACGCAAACGGCTCGGTCAGCGGCAACTGCACCGTGCCCTTGGCGCATTTAAACGCCGTCAACTCGGCGGCCAACTCGGCAATCACCTGCGACCCCGGGTAGACGCCGATGTGGTGCGGGTAGCCGGCGTAGTGGATGATGTTGCGCTTGCGATATTTGAGCGTCGGAATGCCGTAATTGATGCACTCCGTTGCCTCGGGCAGAATCAGCCGAAAGCGCTCGCGAATCCCCTGCAAAAACCGTTGCGTCGCAGCAGGGTGCAAGGCGATATGCTCGTCAACTGTGGCTACATTTGGTAACATGCGCTACGCTCCCTGCGGATACCGGCTACCCAACGGTTGCACCAACTCGAGATTGTTGCCGTCCGGATCCTTAAAGAAGCCGATGCGCACCGCGGCCGGATCGGGGAAGTTGAACGGCTCAATGTGGAAGACCACACCCTTGGCCTTCAACTCGGCAGCCACGGCATCGATGTCCTCGACCTCGAACGCAAAGTGGTCCCAGCCACCGCTCGTGCCTGCCACGTGCGTATCACGGCTGACCAATTCGATGGTAATCGGGCCAGTTTTGAGGAAGATGATGTCGCGGCCGGCGAACTTGCCGACCACCTCAAGCCCCAACACCTCGGTATAAAAACGCTTCATCTCGGCAAAATTCGCCGTGACCACGGCCACGTGGTGTACTGCACTAAGACGCATGCGGGCGCTCCTTCTGATGCATGAACGATTATGCCCCATTATACCGAATCACACCGGCAGTATGTTTCGGGGCACCAAGCCCCCTCACACTACCACCCGATGTCACTCCCCTCTTTATTCCCCCACTTTTCACTTTTCACTTCCCACTTAACAAATCCTGCACGACTCAACCTCACCTCGAATCTTCACCAAAGTCCCGATACGTGCACTTTTCACTTTTCACTTTTCACTTTTCACTTTTCACCTTTCACCTTTCACCTTTCACCTTTCACTTCCTCATATAATGCATCACCATCACTCCACTCGGCGTCGCAATGCTCTCAACCACACCAAATGTTGCGACTTGCGTGCCCGTACCAAACAAACGCTTGCCCGTCCCCAACGTCAACGGATAGACCATCAACCACAACTCGTCGACCAGGTCGTGTGCGAGCAGTGTCTGCACAAAATCACTACTCCCCCACACATGAATGTCACGCCCCGGTTGTTGTTTGAGTGCAGCGACCTGTGCAGGCACATCCCCCGCCAAAAAGACTGTCTCTTGCCAGGTGCTCGTCGTGCGTGTATGTGATGCCACGTACTTGGTAGCGGCGTTGACCTCCGGCCAAAACGTCTGATTGGGCCAATACGGCTCCCAGATATCAAACGTATACCGCCCCACCAACAAATCAAACGGCGCATGCATCTTTTTTCGCAGCGCCGCACCGAGCACGTCGTCGTCATAGCGACCAATCCACCCGCCATGTGCGAATCCACCACTGCGATCTTCGTCAGGGCCACCCGGGGCTTGGATGATGCCATCCAGCGTGATGTGCTCAAGCACCGTAATCGTACGCATACCACTCTCCACACAAAAAATACACGTGCCTATAATAGCACGTATGTTCTATATTGCAATAGGCATTTTCGCCCTACTTGCCATTGCGGCCATCTGCACGACAAAATCAGACCAATGCACAATACTGGATGAATCACCACTACCGCGCCTCGATGATTTACAATACATAGCAATACAGCACAAAGGACGTATATGCCTACCACCATCTACACCGCCGATGCGTTCACCAATCGGCCATATAGCGGCAACCCGGCCGCCGTCTGTCCGCTCACCGGCCCAGCCGACGAGGCCTGGATGCAGGCCGTCGCCCGTGAGATGAATCTCTCCGAGACGGCGTTTTTGTGGCCGCTCGCCGACGGCTGGAGTTTGCGCTGGCTGACGCCCACCGTCGAGGTCGATTTGTGTGGCCACGCCACCCTGGCCAGCGCCCACGTGTTGTGGCAGCACGGATACGCCCAGCGCGGCAGCACCTTACGCTTTCATACGCGCAGTGGCCTGCTGACAGCAGATGAGCATGATGGCTGGATTACCCTCAACTTCCCCAACGAGGCCCCGCACGAGGTTGCCCCCATCCCGGCACTCACCGAGGCCCTCGGCGTCACTCCCCGTTGGGTTGGGCGTAACCGCATGGACGTGATTGCACTCCTTGATGATGCAGCCACCGTGCGCACCCTCGCTCCCGACATGGCCGTACTGGCCACCATCGAGACCCGCGGCGTGATTGTCACGGCCCAGGGTGATCAGGATGGCGTCGATTTCGTTTCACGATTCTTCGGGCCAAACGCCGGCGTCGACGAAGACCCCGTCACCGGCTCGGCGCACTGCGGACTTGCCCCCTATTGGGGTGCCATCCTCAACAAATCCGAGATGGTCGGCTTGCAGTGCTCGGCGCGTAGCGGGTTCGTCAAAACCACCCTCGTCGGCGATCGTGTCCTGCTCAGCGGCCAAGCGGTGACCGTGCTCAAGGGTGAACTGCTCGACTAAGCGTTTTTGCATACAAGCAAGTAAGGGATGTGCCACCGTGCCCACCATCGAAGCCGTGATTCGGCAGATTAACAAAAATCTGGTCCCGCAGTTTGAGGATCAGCTCCGTGAGTTTTTGGTGACCCAAGACAAAGAGTGGCTAATTGACCAGATTATTCGCCTGGCGCTCGACGCCCAGAGCCTGCACGAGATGGACCGGCAACACCTGCACGCCCTCAAGTCATTAGCGCGCGCCCAACGCACCGCCCGTGTCACCCAGTTGGCTATCACACCGGCCACGGTGGTGAACTTTTTGCAACAATACCATGCGATGGATCGCCAGTACCTGATTGCCAACGGGTACCTGCAGGCCGATGCGCCAGCCAAAGGTACGAGCATGATTGTGCCACCGGCGCGTACACCGGCTGGCGACGAGTTGTTGACCCACGCCAAAGACATGCTCTTCGGCTTGTTGTTCGGCGATGCCGCCACCAACACACAACTCGGGCGCACGCAACGCAAGTTGTTGACCTTCGCCTTGCCCCGCATCAAGGCGAGTGCGCTCGATTTTATGCAGGCGGCCACCGAGCTCAACGCTGCCGGCACCTGGCAAGACCCGCATAGCGTCTCCAACGATTCGCGCGCCGACAATGTCATCCTCGAGGTCGAGTACGGCGAGGTCAAACACGAGCTAGTCAGTCAGGGCATCATTCGCTGTTTGAGTGCGATAAATAACCTCGAGGTCAACGAACAAATTTTGTATGCACGCATGGTTGACATCGAACAAAGCACATTGATTGAATAAGCGGTGGTATGCTAGCACGTAACGAGACAAGCGGGTTTGAGGAGTAACACCATGCCTATCGATCATTTTCTGGCCGTCGATTTAGGTGCATCGGGCGGGCGCGTCATGCTCGGGCGCTGGGACGGGTCGCGCATTTCGATTGAGCCGCTGACGCGCTTCGACAACGGCCCGACGCCCGTCCACCAGCGCCTGCACTGGGACATCTTGGGCATCTGGCGCCACATCAACGACGGCATCCGCACCCACGTCAGCCGTGGTGGCGCCCCGCTGGCCGGCATCTCGGTCGATAGTTGGGGCGTCGATTACGGACTACTCGACCGCACCGGGCAACTCCTCGGCAACCCGACCTGTTACCGCGATCACCGCACCGACGGCATGATGGATCAGGCCTTTGCCCGCGTCAGTAGCGATCGCATCTTCGCCACGACTGGCATTCAGTTCATGCAGTTCAACACCCTCTACCAACTGCTGAGCATGCGTCTAAGCGACGACCCGCAGCTCGAGCTCGCCGATAAACTCCTACTCATCCCCGATTTGCTCCACTACTGGATGTCGGGCGTGGCCGCTGCCGAATACACCAACGCCTCGACCACCCAGATGCTCGACTGCCACACCCGCACCTGGGCCAGCAACATGCTCACGGCCCTCGACATCCCGCAGCACATGCTGCCCACGGTCATTCAGCCCGGCACCGTGCTCGGTCCGCTGCTGGGTAGCGTCATCGACGATACTGGGCTTGGCAGCGCGCCACCCGTAATTGCCGGCGCCACCCACGACACCGGCGCGGCGATTGCGGCTATCCCCGGGCTCGACGCCAACAGCGCCTACATCAGTAGCGGCACCTGGAGTCTGATGGGCATGGAGATTCCAGCGCCGGTGGTGTCAGCCCAGGCCCGAGCGGTCAATTTCACCAACGAGGGTGGCATTAATCAGACGATTCGGCTCCTCAAAAACATTGCGGGCCTCTGGCTCCTGCAAGAATGCCGGCGCAGTTGGCAACGCCAGGGGCACAATTACACGTGGGAGGATTTGTTGGCACAGGCGGCCACGGCGCCGGCATTTGTCAGCATCGTCAATCCCGATGCGCCCGAGTTCCTCAACCCCGACGACATGCCCCGGGCAATTCAGGCCTACTGCGCCCGCAACCACATCCCGGTGCCCGAGAGCCACGGGGCCATTATCCGCTGTTGTCTCGAAAGCCTAGCCCTACGTTATCGCACCGTCGTCGACACCTTGCGCCAACTCACCGGCCGCGACATCACCACCATCCGCATCGTCGGCGGTGGCAGCCAGAACCAACTGCTCAATCGCTTTACGGCCGATGCCTGTAATCTGCCGGTGGTGGCGGGCCCCGTCGAGGCCACCGCGCTCGGCAACGTGCTGATTCAAGCGTTGACCACCGGCGCTATCCCCGATTTGGCGACGGGGCGCCGTATCATCGCCGAATCATACCCGCCGACCATCATCGAGCCGAGTCGTGATCGCCAAGCCTGGGATGCCCAGCTGGTCCGATTCGCCACATTACCATAGGAGTCACACATGACCAACGAACAAATCTACGCCTACATTGAGCGCACCATCACCGAGCGCCATTTGGCCGGTGACAAAGCGGCCCTCAATCGCCTGCAGACCACCTGTGGGGTCTTGATGGCCGCCGCTAACGACGCTGGGCAGAGTGCCATCGCCAAACAATGGCAGATTCTGGCCGCCCGGGCAGCCAACTTGGCCGAGAAGATCAACGAAAAAAGGTAACAGATGAGCACAATCACCCTCGCCGACATCCAAGCCGCCCATGAGGCCCTGCGACCGGTCATCATCGACACGCCCATCGTGCCCGATGACGCCCTCTCAAAGCAACTAGGCGCCCGCATCTGGCACAAAGCCGAGTCACTCCAGCGCTCCGGGTCATTCAAGGTGCGCGGCGCCTACAACGCCATTCGGGCCCTCGACGACGACGCCCGGCGCCGCGGTGTCGTGTGTAACTCGGCCGGCAATCACGCCCAAGGCGTGGCACTGGCCGCCCAGATGTTCGGCGTACCTGCCGTGATTGTCATGCCCGAACACGCCCCGCTCACCAAAGTCACCGCTACTCGCGGCTACGGCGCCGAGGTCGTCTTGTCGGGCGCCACCTTTGATGATGCGGGCGTTACTGCTCGCCGCTTGCAACAAGAGCGCGACTTAACCTTCATTCACGCCTTCAACGACACCAACGTCATCACCGGCCAAGCCACCCTCGGCCTCGAGATTTTTGCTGCCCTGGCCCACGCTACCGTGGTGGTCGTGCCAATCGGCGGCGGCGGCTTGATTGGTGGCATCTCGACTGCCCTGCGTTTGCTCGGCTCGAAGGCCCGCATCATCGGCGTCCAGGCCGCCGGGTGTGATGCCGTGCGCCCCTCACTCGCCGCCGGGCACCCAGTTCGCGCCGAAAGCGTGCGCACCATCGCCGACGGCATCGCCGTCAAACAACCGGGCGACCTGACGTTACCCATCATTCAACGCAACGTCGATGCCGTCGTAACCGTCGATGACGACCAAATTGCCACTGCCATCACGCATGCCGCTCGTGCCCTCCACTTGGTCGTCGAAGGCGCCGGGGCTGCTGGATTAGCCGCCTTGATGGCTGGGCTCATCCCACTCAACAGCGATGATGTCGTGTGTAACGTCTTGTGCGGTGGCAACATCGACGCCAACTTTTTGAGTCGCGTGCTCGAGCAAACCCTCGTCCATCAAGGGCGCTACATCATGCTGCGCATCGACGTGGCTGATCGCCCCGGCAATCTGGCCCCGCTGTTGCGCGTAGTGGCCGATAGTGGCGCCAACGTGGTCGACATCTTCCACCGGCGCGCCACCTGGCTCGTGCCCATCGACCGCGTCGGCATCGAGCTGATTCTTGAGGTGCGCGACCACGATCACGGTCGACAGGTCGTGGACACGCTGCGCCAGCACGGCTACGGCGTCGAGCCGACCGGCCAGCGCCCCACCGGTGGTCTATGATTCGTCTGATTGCCACCGATATCGATGGTACGTTGGTCTGGCGGGGCGTTCTGCCCGCCCAAAACCGCCATGCGCTCCACCATGCCCACCAACAAGGGGTGCAAGTGGTCTTGGCCACGGTACGCAAGTATTCGTCTGCCAAAGAAATCGCCGACAGCGTGGGCCTCACCTGCCCCTTGATTTGCGAGGGCGGCGCTACCATTTATGATCACACCGGCACCTGCGTCTACACCAACGCCATCGACGACGTGAGCATGCACGCAATTGCCCACACGGCTGATCGGCTAGGCATCGACCTGCTGGTGACGCATGCCGGTATCAACTACGCCACGCCCAATGCGATTCAAGAGTTGGGCCACAACGACCCGACCATCATGGCCAGTATGGTATCGATTCCGTCGGCGACGGCGCTGCCCACGTTATCGGGCATCACGCGCATCATCGTGGCCGGCGCCGAGCAAGTGCTGACGCTCGAACAGGCACTTACGGGGTTGCCGTTGCGTTTGGCCAAACACTTCCGGCGCGACGGCGTGCTCGACGACGCCGTGATTACCAGCATCAGCGCCACCAAAGAACACGCTGTCGCCCACTGGTGTGA
>CAYXXK010000024.1:13207-32152 GCA_964469045.1 uncultured Klebsiella sp. | reverse complement strand
AATGGCACCAAAAACGGCGTGGTCGTGGGCGTACAAGCCATCAGCATTCACGGCACCATCATGTACGACGTCACCTTTCAGCTGGCCAACGAGTCCAACGTGCGCACAGCGCGTATTGGCCCCGAGGCCATTAGTGGGCAGTTGGCGCCAGGGAGTAGCGTCAACGTCGTCTTTTTGATGAATGTGGTCACGGCCATGCAGGTCGTGTAATTACAAGATACGGTCGAGGCTCAACAAAAACGGCAAGCCGCTTTCGATGCGAATACGCCCCAACATCACCGCCACTTGCGGCTTGAGGGTGCCACAAAAGAGCGCCAGCGCATCAGCTTGACTCAGGTGAATCACCGCTTCGGGCTGGCTGACCTCACCAAAGCCGAGGCGCACCGAGCCCCCTTCGTTGAAGCGCAACACCAACGAGCCGCGCAACGCCCGCAAGGCGGTGATTTTGCCCCGGCGAATCGGCCCCACAATGAACTGACTCCCGCTCGCCTGAATAAACGTCTTGATGACCTCGTGCGTCCCACTCACACGCACATTAATCGGGCGATCGGTTTGCGCTACGAGCGTGGCATCAGGGCCATCCGCAACGACCACGTGCACCTCGTGGGTATCGGTCGTTTCGAGCACAATCGTCAGGTGCACCTGTTGCTGCGACTCGCGTGGCAACTCACTGACTGCAGCTGCGTATGCCTGTAACAACGGGGCGATTGCTGGAGCCAATCCAGCGCCCGTCGTATGTTGCCCATCACTCATGGTGTAATACTTTCTTGTAACAGCGGTACAACCACCGCTGGATCAGGGGCGAGGGTAATCGTCATTGTCAATGGCCGCCCAGGCGGCACCGGTACCTGAAAAGAGAATGGCTGCTGTTTCAACGCCACGAGCTCAATCGATGACTCGCCCACGCCGTACTTGGTATTCACGGCATCCACAAACAAAATATCCTTCAAGCCGAGCATAATATTCTCTTGCGTGCGGTTCTCAATCGTACCACGGATTTCGAGCGTCGATCCGACGCGTTGCGTATTCGTCACATACACGGCAATCCGTTGACCGGTTGCGTGTGGTGTCGCTGTCGGCCCTGCGGGTACCGTCGCCAGCAACTCATCAAGAATGGCCAGCTCAGGTGTTGGCGCTTGTTCAAACACCGTCGTCAACGCCCCCCGTTGCTGATCCATCGACGCCAGCACTATCAAGCCGACCCCGATGAATAACCCGACCAGCCACAACGGCACTTGCTTGGGCTTCATCGTTATCTCCCGTTGATTCACCAAATCGCTGTATTATTGTATAGTAGTTCGTCACATCATGACGCACCAAGTCCGCACCAATAGTGATTGTGTAGAATCTGCCATGCCAACGCTCCTACTCATCGGCATCACCGCCTTAATATTCGCCATCCTCGCCACACCCGTGGCCCGCCGCGTCGCCCTCATGCTAGGGGTCGTTGATGCGCCGTCGCAGCGCAAAATCCACGCCAACCCGGTGCCCTTGTTGGGCGGCGCGGCGATTTATGTAGCGTTCGTCGGGGCGCTGCTCTTGTTCGGCGAACGCTTCTACATCCGCGAGCTCATCAGCATCCTACTCGCCGCCACTCTCGTCTCACTCTGTGGTTTGGTCGACGATCGCTGGACGCTCAACGCCTACGTCAAACTCGTCGGCCAAGCCAGCGCCGCAGTCATCCTGCTCATCGGCGGCGTGCAAGTCAATCTCTTCGCCGAGGCGTGGCTTAACTGGGTCATCACCATCGTCTGGATCGTCGGCATCACCAACGCCACCAATCTGCTCGACAACATGGACGGACTATCGAGCGGGGTGGCCGTGGTCTGTGCCACGTTCTTTCTGCTGCTCGCCGCCCAAAGTGGCCAAATCCTGGTCAGCGCCCTGGCAGCCGCGTTGATTGGCGCCTGCATCGGCTTTTTGCGCTATAACCTCAACCCAGCCACCATCTTTATGGGCGACACGGGGTCGCTCTTCATTGGTCTGTTGCTGGCCGTGCTCGGCATCAAACTGCGCTTCCCCACCAACCAGCTCATCATCACCTGGATGGTGCCGTTGTGTGTCTTGGCCCTGCCCATCGTCGACACCACGCTGGTCACCATCTCGCGTCTACGTCGCGGCAAAAACCCCCTCACCCACGGCGGCAAAGACCACATCTCGCACCGCCTCGTCGCCCTCGGCCTGACCCGCCGCGAAGCCGTGTTGACCTGCTACCTGATGGCCGGCGTAGGTGGCGTCTTTGCCACCTATGTCGCATCAGCCCGCTCGTTTGATGCGTATATTGCGGCCGGGGTATTAGCGCTGTTGGCGATTGGCATTATTTTCTTTTTCGAAAAACGGGCCCCTGTCGGGGCGTGACATCCTACTCCGTACGACACATTGGTACAGGTCGATTGATTTATGCGACGCAGCCGTGCTGCGTCGCTACACCCCGACACTCAACCACATCCCACCGTCACTGCATGCCGGCCATTACACCGTAGGCGTACATCACACCCTCCCGGCGTGCAGTCCCCTCGTGCGGCTTCGCCGTCCCATGTCACCCACACTCCACACCAGATTGCACGGGTATTCGCGGTTCACTCGTCTATTCCCTCCACCATATTGGGCGAATACCCATGCAATGACGCAGAACCAGGTGCATCCTGCCGGTCTCACCATCATCACCCACCCCAACGTCATTCCATGACCCACATTGTTCCCCGACACAGCCATGCGACATCATCACCCCAACATCCATCACCTCCCCGTCTTCATTGCATGCCGGCCATCTAATCTAGGGATCCAATCGTTCCTCCCGGCGTGCAATCTCCTCTCGCGGCCTTGTCGCCCGTACATATCTGGTAGATCCCCATTGAATGCCTAGTGAATCGACTCAACCCGCCCTATCCTTTCTTTTATTAAATGTCCGGACATACGGACATTTAATGTATAATAGCAGGCAAAGGCAAGGCAATGTAGGAGACACAATGATGCACTATCAACGCACCATAGATCGCGAGTACACAACCGATGTGCTCGTAGTTGGATCGGGCTCAGCGGGAGCGACTGCAGCCATCACTGCTGCTCAGCAGGGGTGTCGGGTGATGCTCGTCGAGCGTTACGGATTCATGGGGGGCACGAGTACACAGGTGCTCGACACGTTTTATGGGTTTTACACGCCGGGACAGGTGGCACACAAAGTGGTTGGCGGGGTACCCGATCACGTCGTTACTGCGTTGATGAAGCGTAACCGCGCGCTCTTGCGGCCAAACACTTACGGTGCCGGGCAAGGCATCACCTACGACCCGCAATCCCTCAAAATCGTCTGGGAGGAATTGGCCATGGCAGCCGGGGTACGACTGCTCTACCACACCACGGTGATTGACACGATTATGCGTGATGCGCAGGTGACAGGAGTGGTGGCGTTCAACAAGTCAGGTGTATTGCGCATCAACGCTCACATCATCATCGATGCCTCGGGTGATGCCGATGTGGCTGTACGCGCCGGTGCACCCTATGAGGGTGGCGATAATAGGAGTGCGATGCAATCGTTGACCACCACCTTTCAGATGATCAATGTCGATGATGCGCAAGCGCGCAGTGTCAGCAAAGCCCAACTCCACGACTTGATGGCCGAGGCGATTACTCAGGGGTACGACCTGCCACGCAAAGAAGGCAGCGTACATATTACACCGTTTGACGGAGTGATGGTCACTAATATGACGCGGGTGGCACATATCAATGCGCTCGACATCGAAGCGTTGACGGCCGCCGAGATAGAGGGGCGCCGGCAAGCCGAGCGCTATGCACAGTTTTTGGTTGACTTTGTGCCGGGGTATCAGCATGCAGTGCTCAATCAGCTGAGTCATCAGATTGGCGTACGCGAGACACGACGCATCATCGGAGCGTATCAACTCACGCGCGATGACGTCATGAATGCCCGAGAAGCAGTAGACAGCATTGCGCGCTGTGGTGCACCAATCGAGGATCATCATGGCGGCAGTGACACGACATGGCATTACTTGGACGAGGGGACGACCTACGCCATCCCATTTCGCTGCTTGATCCCCCAAGAAATCACTGGTGTATTAGTGGTTGGGCGCTGTTTGTCGGCGAGTCACGACGCCCATGCATCGGTGCGTAGTATGGGGCAGTGCATGGCGATGGGACAAGCGGCCGGTGTAGCGGCGGTGTTGGCGAACGCACACCATATTGCGCCACATCAGGTTGATGTAGTGATGCTTCGACAGGTCATCACGCAACTTGGTGGCATCGTATGAGTCAGATTATTCGCACCGTTCGTGGCGATATTACGCCGCATGCATTAGGCGTATGTGCCATGCACGAGCATCTGCTCGGGCGGCCACCGGCGCCGTTCGATGGTGAGCACGATTTGGTGCTTGATGACGTACGAGCAGTCCAACATGATATACGGCTCTTCCAACAAGCGGGAGGGCAGGCCATGGTTGAGATGACACCGATTGACTATGGGCGCAACATTGTTGGGTTGGCCGAGATTGCACAGGCATGTGATATCCACATCGTGGCGGTAAGTGGTTTTCTCAAAGAAAAATTTGCCCGTGCGTGGCTCATCGAACAATCGCCACATGTGCTGAGTCAACGACTGATTACTGACATTACCATTGGCGTCGATGGCACACCGTATCGTGCTGGATTACTCAAGGCGGCTTCAAGTTTACACCAGATTACGCCACTCGAGCGCACAGCGTTTGTGGCGGCGGCGTTGGCGCATCACGCTACTGGCGCCACCATTTCGACGCATACCGAGGCTGGCACCATGGCGCATGCACAGGTTGATTTGCTCACCCAACACGACGTACCGGTCGAGCGCATCATTATTGGGCATTGCGATCGGTTGCTCGATCTCGAGTACCACAAATCGTTGCTCCACCGAGGAGTAACCATCGGTTACGACCAAATCGGCAAATCGAAGTATGCGTCCGATGTGATACGAGCACAAATGATTGCCGCATTGTGTGCAGCAGGATTTGCGCAGCAACTCGTGATTTCGTGCGATATTGCACGGCGGAGTGGCTTACGTGGCTATTGGTATACCACAGCATCGAGTTATGCCTACCTCATCGACGATTTTGTGATGCATTTGCGCGATGCTGGGGTTTGTGATGCACACATCACCCAGATGCTGGTCGGCAATCCGGCCAGATTATTGTCAATCGGGGTATAATTGGAGCATCACCCATGGGGATATTGAGGAGTTCGCATGCAAGATGATCGTCCGACCGCTGATTTTGCGGCGTTTGGCACATCGCCACTCGACCCACACAGCCCTGTACCGCTTTATCATCAAATCGAAGGGCATTTGCGTCAACTCATCATATCCGGTCAACTTCCGGCGAACACGGTGTTACCGCCAGAGCTCGAGTTAGGCGCATGGTACGGAGTAGGGCGGCACACGATGCGCACGGCCTTAACCAATCTCGTCAACGAGCGCTTGATTTCGCGACGAGCTGGGGTAGGGACGTACGTGTTACCACAAGAAGAGCGCGCAAACTTCTACCTGAATCGTAGCTTTACCCATCAGATTACCGCCATGGGCATGCGCCCGCGATCACAGGTCTTGTCGGTACATCAGGCAACGATTGATGTGAATGCGCCGATGATGTTGCAACGCTACCACGGTGCACCGGCACTTTTTTTGGCACGACTGCGCTATGGAGATGACATACCGATTAGCCTGCAGTTCAGCACGATTATTGGGCAACACAGTCAGGAATTAGCCCATATCGACTTTGGCGTTCAATCACTTTACACCGTGCTTCAACACGAACACGGCCTGCAAATTGACCGCATCACACACACAATTAACGCCGTGGCCGCCGACGAGGAGCAGGCATATCTGCTCGATGTACCTGCCGGCACTCCGCTATTGCTCGTCAAGACAGCGAGTTATAGTCAACAACAACAGCTGGTCGAGTATACAGTGAGCTACTACCGGACGGACCGTTACGAGTATCATACGGTGATTGAGCAGTAATTCATTGCACCACACGGCCAAACATCGGTATACTACTCATAACAAACATGTACAATGGGGTTTTCTTTGTGATTAGTATCAAATCGGCGCGCGACATTGCTGCCATGCGTATCGCTGGCCAACTTGTGGCGCAGACGTTCGCGCATATTACGCCACTTGTCGCACCAGGCATCACCACTGCGGCACTTGATCAGGCAGCCGAAGAGTTCATCCGGGCCAAAGGAGCCATCCCGGCCTACAAGGGGTATCATGGATTCCCTGCCACCTTATGCATCTCGCCGAACAACGTGATTTGTCACGGCATCCCCGGTCCACATACACTCAACGAGGGTGATATTGTAGGTATCGATGTCGGCGTAATTGTCAACGGCTGGTATGGTGACGCCTGTATCACATTGCCGGTAGGGCAGATTAGCTCAGCCGCACAGCGACTGCTTGATTGTGCCCAGTCATCACTCGAGATCGGAATTGCCGCTGCGACTGTCGGCAACAAATTGGGTGATATCGGCGCGGCAATTCAACGCCACGCCGAGGCGCAAGGCTTTAGTGTGGTGCGCGAGTACACCGGGCACGGCATCGGCAAGGCACTCCACGAGGATCCGACTGTGCATCATGTCGGCCAAGCTGGTACCGGTCTCATCCTCAAGCCAGGCATGGTGTTTACGATTGAGCCGATGATTAATGCAGGCAGTCACAAGACCCAGCTCGACAAAAAAGACAAGTGGACGGTGCGCACCGCCGATGGTTCTCTCTCGGCACAATTTGAGCATACGATTGCGATTCATACTGATGGGCCACAACGCCTGACTGTGTTATAAGGATTTACTATGCACCTGCATTTATCCCCTGATGTGCAACATGCACTCATCAACCAGCAACCATTAGTGGCACTTGAAAGCACCGTCATTGCGCACGGCTTGCCGTACCCCCAAAACGTCGAGATTGCCCGCCAAATGGAGGCCGTGGTACGTCGTGGTGGAGCGATTCCTGCAACCATCGGTGTCGTCGCTGGCGCGGCGACAGTCGGGCTTGACGATGCCACGCTTCAGCGGTTTGCGCAGGCCAGTGATGTGCGCAAATTGGCACGGCGTGATATCCCGCTGGCCATTGCCGACAGTGCTTTTGGCGCAACTACCGTTTCAGCCACAATGGCGCTAGCCCATGCCGCTGGCATCGAGGTTTTTGCGACAGGTGGGATTGGTGGCGTACATCGCGATGCGCGCACCAGCTTTGATATCTCGGCAGATCTGACCGAGCTGGCCAAAACGCCAGTGATTGTGGTGTGTGCCGGCGCCAAGTCGATTCTCGACTTGCCGGCAACACTCGAATACCTCGAGACCGCAAGTGTGCCGGTGTATGGCTTGGGCACGAATGAGTTCCCGGCGTTTTATAGTGCACAAAGCGGTCTATCGGTCAACTATGCCGCTGATGTGGCCACTATCGCACGTGCATGGCGCGCCCATCAGGCGTTGCACGGTGGCGGTATGATTGTGGCCGTGCCACCACCGGCAGATGTTGCGTTGCCCGCCGACCAGATTGAGCAGTCTATTCAGGTGGCATTGGCGCAGGCAACCGCTGCCGGAATCCGCGGTCAAGCGGTCACGCCGTTTTTGTTGAGTGCAGTAGCCAAAGCAACCAGTGGCGAGAGCATGCGCACCAATATGGCTCTTCTTGAGAACAACGCCCGTGTGGCGGCCAACCTCGCAGTTGCACTGCGACACATCTACGCATCATAAGGAGCAATATGTCACCCAAATCAAACAAACCAGCATCTACGACGCGATCAACCACCGGCAATACGCCACTCCAAAACAAAAAGCCAATCGATCACACGGTGGCGATGTCAACAAGTACCATCAATCGTGGACAAAAGCCTAAGCCAAGCAAACCACGGCGCACAAACAGTAACATGCCACTCTATGCGGGCATAGTTGTCGTTGTTGCCGTAATTATTGGCCTGATTTATACCCGCACTGCCGATAATGGGTTGCCAAGCGAAACCAAAGAAATTCCCGACTCTGGCCCGAGCTTGCATCTCGGCAGTGTCGATGATCCACTGCCAGCACCATTCAACTCAAATCCGCCGACATCTGGATGGCATGTGGGCAACCAAACGGCACCATGGGGCATCCAGAAGACGCAAATCGATGACAAAATCACCGTACACAATCTTGAGCACGGCGGCATCATCGTGCACTACAAAGCATCACTTGATGTAAATTCAGTGGCAGAGCTTGAGTTATTAGCACGTGATTTACAACGAAGTAACCCATGTCTGATTTTGATGCCACGCGCAGATGATCAAATGCCAACCCCTGTCGTCGCCACAGCCTGGAACCACATGCTTGAGCTCCAGAGTGTCGATAGCGACAAAATCACCGGCTTCTTCACTGCACTTGTTGGTCGTGGCCCAGAGGCCGTCTGCAAACCATTATAGTCTCATACATTGCTGCATAGACGCAGGGCTCAGGTACGTACCCGTACCTGAGCCCTGCGAGCTTGTATATACTTGCTACTTACCAGTCATCCCACGCCACAAGCGGTTCATCGGACGCAAGTCACCAAGCACCGTACGAGCCGTGTTATACCCACTTGCTGCAAACACGCCACCACCTGGGTGCATGCTTGCCCCCGTCATGTACAACCCCTTAATCGGCGTGCGGTAGTCAGCCAGCTCCGCAATCGGGCGATAGAAGAACATCTGATCCAACGACATCTCGACGTGCATCACATTGCCCCGTACTAGACCATGCAGATTCTCGAGATCGAGCGGTGTCTGAATATAGCGATCAATAATCTTGCCACGCATGTTCGGTGCATATTTGTAGAGCACCTCGAGGATGCTGTCGGCCACACGCTCACGCTCATTGGCCCAATCCATGCCGTTGGCGAGTGTATATGGAAAGTACTGTGCCCACAAGAAGACCGTATGCTTGCCAGGTGGCGCCACCACCGGATCAATCGCCGAAAACGTCATGGCAATCACGGCTGGATCCTTGGAGGGATACCCCAACGAATAATCAGCATACGCTCGCCGCACGTGGTCCATCGATGGGGCCAACAACTGCAACCCATGGTGATTCTCGTGCGCGCGCCCGCCCGATGGCGAGGCAGTGTAATCCGGCAATTCTTCGGCGGCGCAGCGCACCGTCATACCAAAGCCGTTACCGACGCGGATGTTGCGGATTTTGTGAGCCAAATCGGTCGAAATATGATTCTCACCCACCATCCCCAACATCGTCGTCTGAATATGCGCATTCGAAATCACAATCGGTGCCGTATAGCGCATGCCATCTACGGTCTCAACGCCCTCAACCTGATTACCCTTAATCAAAATCTGCTTGACCGGCGCATTGAGCACCACCGTGCCACCCGCTGACTGTAGTGAGTTCGACATGGCCTGTGTCAACATACCACTGCCGCCCTTGGGGTGCATGGCGCCACTCGTATGCATCATGGCATGCCAACCAAAGAAATCGCCGGCACCAATTTCGTCGGGTGGTGGCCCCGATTGGGCGGCCAGCCAGGTAAGCGCAGCTCGCATCGCCTCGGATTCAAACGTCTCGGTAATCAACTGGCCATACGAGGTAAACAACCGACGCACCGTCTCCATTGTGCTGGCAATATTGCGCACTTTGGCTTGGGCCTTGGCCATCGTACCAAACAACCCCATCACACTCGGGGGATTAAGAAAAACATCAAACACGGCCTCGTTGATGGGGCCCCAGTAGTCAAGAAACTTGCGGTACGCCTCGGCGTCGCGCGGCGAGACGCTGGCAATCGAGTTAAAAGTGCGCTCTTTGTCGCGATAAAACGAAATCGAGCCCGACCCGTCCGGTTGCGGATAAAACGCATACGGGTCCATATCGATATACTCAAGGCCGTGTTTTTCGAGCTCGAGATCGCGCACCACCGGCGTTAAATGAATCATAATATGCGCTGATGAACCAACGTCGATTTTGTAGCCGGGGATGACCTCTTCGGTACAGACGGCCCCACCCACAATCCCACGGCGCTCAAGCACCAAGACGCGCAATCCGGCACGCGCCAAATACCCAGCCGACGTCAGTCCGTTGTGCCCACTGCCTACGATGATGACATCATAATCGTATTTTGCCATGTCCAATCTCCCAAAACTGGTAGCACACTGCCGTGTGCAAGGACGCTACTTACTCCTACGCACCAACCATCTACCTGTATGCACACAACGCCCTAGGACAGCATCAGCTTGCCTAGAGCGTTGATGAAAGAAAAGAAGCAGCAAGAGGTGGTTCAGTTGTATCAGGGTTAGTCGGTGTTACCGCCGCGCACTGCCTGTGCATAAATCTGCGTCGTCGACAGCGAGGCATGTCCAAGCAAGGCCTGTACACGGCGCAAATCAACGCCGCTCGTAATCATGTGGGTAGCAAATGAATGGCGCAACATATGTGGCGTCAGTTCACTCACACCCAACTCATCGGCGTACTGCTTGAGAATCAACCAGAATCCTTGGCGCGTCAATCGACCACCACGGTGATTCACAAACAACACATCCTCGGCGCCGGCCTTATCATGCACAAGCTGGGCACGCGCCATATCCAGATACTCCTCGACAGCCGTCACGGCCGATTCGCTCAGCGGAATCATGCGTACTTTCTTGGCCTTGCCAACACAATGCACCATCTTGGTCTTGAGATTGACGTCACCGATGTTCAGCCCAACTAGCTCGCTGACGCGCATGCCAGTCGCATACAACACTTCAAACATGGCACGATCGCGCATGCGGTCAGCCGTGCGTGAACGCAACGGCAACTCCATCAGTTCATCGACCTGTACCGGTGTGAGGGCTTTTGGCACCTCACGTTCGACGCGTGGCGATTCAACGGCCGTAGTGGGGTCAGTTTTGACTACCTGAATCGACGTCAAGTATGCATAAAACGACTTGACTGCTGCCGTACGACGCGCCACCGTTGCATTCGAGTACTTGCGCTCGCGCAAGAAAATCATGAAGGCAACTACGTCTTCACGGCTTGCAACTACAACCGAACTAACATTGCGTTCCCGAAGGAACACTAAATACTGCTCCAAGTCGGTACGATACGCCGATACAGTATTGGCCGTCAGGGCGCGCTCTTGCATCAAATATGCAATGAACTGCTCTACGTGCTCATTCATCGTGTACCCTCCTCTTTCCTATCACAATTGCACTGACGTAGCATCTTCGTCAGCACGCTCACGAGTCGACCCAATCGAGAAATATTTGGCCTCAGGATGATGCACAACAATCGCTGCAGTGCTCTGCTCGGGCATGAGTTGGTATGCCTCGGTCAATGAGACATCGATACGATCGGTCGGCAACACACTAAACAACTTGACGTGCTCATCAAGATCCGGACACGCTGGATAGCCCCATGAGTAGCGGCGACCTTGCTCACCACCAAGACCCAAACTCTGACGCACCAAGCGATTGGTGTATTCGGCCAAGGCCTCGGCCAGTGAGACGCCCAAGCCGTGAATGAAGTACGAACGACTATAATCGCCCTGCTTCTGCAACTCTTCGGTCAAATCATCGACCTTGGTGCCCATCGTCACTACCTGCAATGCCACCACGTCGTACTCGCCTGACTCCACCGAGCGGTAGTAATCGGCGATGCACAACCGCTCGCGCTCCGGTTGCCGTGGGAAGAAGAAGCGCGTCAGCACCTTGCTTCGATCAGCCGGGTCATACACAATCAAATCCTGCCCCGACGACTGACACGGGTAATAGCCATACACCACCTTGGGCTCAAGCCAACCATCACGCTCGGCCTCGCGCACCAGGTCGCGCACTTTGATATCGAACTCGGCCTTGAGCTTCTCCCACTCTTCGCCCTTGGCGTTTTTGGCGCCCCACTGCAAACGATACAACGCATTGCGGTCGAGACAATTGACAACGTCGTCGAGACGAATGCGCGTAGCAACCTGCGCACCCCAGAACGGTGGCGTCGGCACCGGTGTATCGGTGCGCACCGCTGAGCGTACATTGGCGTCTTCGGCACGACCATGCTGCGTCAACGTCTGACGCCCACGCTCTTTTTCGTTTTTGGCGGCAATCGCCTCAGCCTGCACTTGCGCCACAAACGATGCGCGCACCTGTGGGTCGCTCAAACGATCCATGGTCTCGAGCCCCTCGAAGGCATCTTTGCAGTAGTAGACGCCGGCATCATAGAGCGTGTCATCGCTGACAAACGAGATGCGTTGGCCGTATTGACGATTAATTGCAGCACCACCGACCAGAACAGGGTAGTTGAGCCCACGCTTATGCAACTCCTGCACACACACGGGCATCTGCTTCGATGTGCTTACCAGCAAGGCTGACAAACCGATGGCATCGGCACCGACCTCTTGGGCCTTCTCGATGATGGTGTTGACTGGCACTTGCTTGCCTAGGTCATAGACCGTATAGCCGTTATTTGAAAGAATCGTGTTGACTAGGTTTTTGCCGATGTCGTGGACGTCGCCATACACCGTTGCAAGGACCACTTTGCCTTTGCTGGTCCCTTCGAGTCGGTCAAGGTACAACTCAAGTCGGGCCACGGCTTTTTTCATGACCTCAGCGCTCTGGAGCACAAAGGGCAGAATCAGCTGACCAGCGCCGAACAAGTCACCAACCTGCTTCATGGCGGGCAACAGCACATTATTGAGCACCTCAACCGCCTCAACGCCCTGCGGCGACACGCCGTCAGCGTTTTTGGTGGAGGCTGTCACATCGCCCAACTCAAGATTGTGCTTGGCGAGACGGATTTGGACTGATTCGTCGATATCCTGCTCGACGCCTTCTTTTTTGCGATGCAGAATCTTCCAGTACAAGCGCTCATCGACGCTCATGCCGGCGGTGGGGTCACTGACCTCACGCTCATCGCTCTGGGCGTTTTCTTCGAAGTACTGAATAAAGCGCGCCAACGCATCTTCACGTCGGGCAAAAATAAGATCTTCACAAATCTCGATTTGCTCGCGCGGCAACTCGGCATACGGCGTCACGTGAGCCGGGTTAATGATGGCAGTGTCGAGTCCGGCCTCGCGGGCGTGGAACAAGAAGACCGAGTTGAGCGCCGCACGTGCATGTGGTGCCACGCCGAAGCTCAAGTTGCTCACGCCCAACGTCGTAAAACAGCCTGGGATGTGCTGCTTGACCAAGCGGATACCGTCGAGCGTCTCAACCGCAGCCCGACGCAACTCCTCTTGCCCAGTCGTAATCGGGAATGTGAGTACGTCGAAAATCAACGCCTCAGCCGGCACACCAAACTCATCCTTGGCGATTTGGGCGATACGCTGGGCAATCTCGAGTTTGCGCTCGGCGCTATGCGCCATGCCGGTCTCGTCGATGGTCATAGCAACCGTGGCAGCGCCGTAGCGGGCCACAAGTGGCATGATTTTGTCCATCTTCTCGCCACGACCACCCTCCAGCGACACCGAGTTGACAATGGCACGACCAGGGTAGCTACTCAAGGCAGCCTCGAGCACATCGGACTCGGTGGTATCGATTACGAGTGGCAATTCAACATTCATGGTCAGCTTTTTGAGCAACGTCACCATCTGCTCACGCTCATCGCTGCGCTCAGTCATGGCCACACACACGTCAAGCATGTGCGATCCGCTATCAACTTGCTCGCGAGCCACCTCAAGCACACCGTCGTAATCGTCGTTGAGCAAAAGGCGCTTGACTTTGCGCGATCCAAGCGTATTGACGCGCTCACCGATCATGGTCAACGTGCCGTCTTGTTGCAAGGCGGCCGCCCGAATGCCCGACGAAACGCTGGGGATATACTCAATCTCGCGCGCGACCGGTGCCGGTGTGCCAATCTGCTCACGCAGCTTGGCGATGTGGGCCGGGCGTGTGCCACAGCAACCACCAACGACGCTCACGCCGTATTTGGTGACAAATTCGCCGAGCGTCTGCGCAAACGGTGCCGGCTCCATGGGGAACACAGTGGCACCATCGACCTCAATCGGCAAGCCGGCATTGGGAATACACGAAATCGGCTTGCGGGAGTGCGCCGTCAGGTACTGAATGGCCTCACGCATGTGCTCAGGGCCGGTGCTACAGTTGAGCCCAATCACATCGACCGGCATGGCCTCCATGGTGGCGATGTAGGCCGGGATATCGGTACCCAACAGCATGCGCCCACTCATATCAAGAAAGATTTGGGCTTGCACAGCAACATCAGGGCGGTTCATGTCAAGCTTAGCGCGACGCAAACCGTCAAGCGCCGCTTTGACCTCAAGAATATCGACGCTGGTCTCAACCAACAAGACATCGACGCCGCCCTCGATCAAGGCCATGGCCTGCTCGCGGAATGTGTCGCTGAGTTGCTCAAAGGTCACATCGCTCAAGGCTGGGTCATTTGATGACGGCAGCTTACCCGTGGGGCCAATTGAGCCGGCCACGTAGCGCGGGCGGCCGTCTTGGGCCGCAAATTCGTCGGCGACGCTACGGGCGAGCCGAGCGGCCGCAACGTTGATTTCGTGGACGCGCTCGCCGAGGCCCCATTCCTCGAGGCGTGGGCGAGTACTCTGGAATGTACAGGTCTCAAGCACATCAGAGCCGGCCAACATGAATGAGCGGTGAATATTACCAATGACATCGGGACGCGTAATGACAAGATAGTCACGACTACCAAATGTCGCCTCGCCACCGTAATCTTCGGCGGTCAAATCATAATCATCAATACTTGTACCCATAGCCCCATCATAAATCAGCACGCGTGACTTGAGAGCTTCAAGGTAGGTATGTCGAGTCATTTCCGTGTACTTTCTAGTCGGCCATGTATGGGGTACAACCATACATTATGTAATTACATCAATCTGTATAGCACGTTTAGCGCTACTCTGTCAATTAAAACGCCTGAATTATCAGGATAATAGGTGGATTCCGTCACCCCACACCTGCGCCGCCAGCGTGACTGCATGACTTGTCGCGCGGAGCGTCACATTGCCGTGCAAAACCGCATTTGGCACAAATGTGACATCACCCTCGACTGTCAAATGCGTGCAATCGCGCATCTGCGGTACGCCTGCAGCAAAGCGCTGCTCAAAATCAGCAATCACGCGGTAATAGCGCTGATCGAGCTGTACTACTGGCAATGGATCCGCATCGACGGGGATGAGATGATACGCATCGTTCATACCGAAGCAATCGGAGCGCAACAGCAATAAATCTTGACAACTCTTGACCGGCATAAAGCGCGTGCGTGGCACTGCCACAGCCTGCGCACCCGCTACTAACCCAATTGCGGCGCCCATAGCGCTTTCGAGTTGAATCACGGCCGGGGATTGGGCATCGCGCACATCGACAGTTTTGCGGTTAACAATAATCGGCAACGGCAAGAATCCACCGTGCTGTGCCAGCAAATCGCGCAACGGGCGCAAGCGAATCCAGACGTTGTTGGTATTGAAGAACTGATGGCGGTCAATATCTTGGAACGCCGTCATGTCCTCTGCGGGGCACTGGGCACTCTCACGCAACACAAACCGGCCATCGTGCGCTTGGGCGAGGTGGCCACCCTTGCGATCCGCTTCGGTACGCCGCGTCACCTCCATCAAAAACGGCACCTGATGCGTGGCAATATAACCTAGTATCGCTAGATCGAGGGTGGCACCGAGGTTGTCGATGTTGGCCGAGAAGAGGTACTCGTAGCCGGCATCAAGCAACCGATCCAGTGTGCCACTGCTCCAAAGCACGCGATAGAGCTCGCCATGACCAGGTGGGCACCACTCGAGCTCTGGTTGTTCGGGCCACTCTATCGGCATCAGCGTGTCGACGCGCACCTTGGGCACCCGCCCTTGGAGCATATACTGACAATCAACATCGGCATACTGTGCGAGATGTGATTGCGTATCTTCGTCCGTAGCGAAACTATTCATAAAAAGTAATGGGAGCTTGGTGCCTGTTTGGGCCATCAAGTGGCGATGTTGTTTGGCGACAATATCAAGGAACGTATCATCACCGCGCACGCGCAACAACGATTTGGCTTGCTCGAGCCCCATACCGGTGCCGAGGCCTCCATTGAGCCGGAGCACGACGGTTTTCGCAAGAGCCGCCTGCCCAGCCTGGCGATACTCAGCCCAATCGGTGACATGGGGTATTGCGCTAATCGGGGTAACGGTTGATTCGGGCATCATGCCAGTTGCGCCACTGGCGAGTTGTGTATAGGCATCAACAAATGCCGAAACAGCAGCATTGTCACAGCCATCGTGATGCATCTTGGCGACAAATGAATCTACAGCACTCATAGAATCCTCGACATCTTTGGCATTCTGATGCAGTATACCATCAGACAATGGCCTACAGAATGATACCTGTCTGATGAGCGCACAACATCATGTATGCTATACAGACCAATCGTCAATCACTATCACAGGAGCATTATGGCCACCTCTGCAAGGCTCGGGTACATCTTTAGTATGATTGCGGCAATTGTGTGGGCCGGTACGGGACCGGGCATCAAATACTTGCTCGACACACACGACGCATCGGGTTTAGCCATTGCCCTCTGGCGCGATGTATTCGTGACTGTGGCACTCGGTGGCGTCTTGGTGCTATTCAATCGCCAGGTCTTCAAGATTCCGCGCCACGACCTGATTCCGCTGATTATCCTCGGTATTTTTACCATTGGCATCTACCATGCGCTCTGGATTTGGTCGGTCGACCTTAACGGTGCATCCATTGCCGTCGTATTAATCTACTTGTTCCCCACATTTGTCACGATCGGTGCCCGTTTTTTCTATAACGAAGCCTGGCGACTGCCACAACTCATCAGTCTGCTCCTCTCATTCATCGGCCTCGTGTTGCTGGTACGACTCTACGATCTCGCCTACACCCAACTCAACTGGCTGGGGATTACGGTGGGCTTGAGTACAGCGATTTTGCAGGCTGGCTACGTACTCTACAGTCAAAAAGCCGTACGCAACATCAATCCATGGGCCACGTTGACCGTGACCATGGCGAGTGGATCAATCGCGCTCTTGGTGATGTTTGCCCTTGCGCCGCTGGTCGTCGGTACCATCAATGCACCAAATATCATGCAAATCGGCGATACGACGGCGTGGTTGGTGCTGCTCTTTTTGGCAATCGGGCCAACGTTAGGTGGATACGGGCTGTTTAATCTGGCCTTGCGGCATATTCCGGCGAGTGTGGGTGGGATTATTTTGGTGCTCGAGGCACCGGTTGCCAGCGCAATTGCGATCCTCTTTTTGGGAGAAATTCTGACGACCACGCAGTTCATCGGCATGGGGTTGATTTTGCTTGCAATTGTGTTGCCAACCGTATGGAAAGGGAGAGCCTAGATGCGTATCAGTGACATGAATTGGATGCAGGTTGAGGCGTATTTGGCACACGATAACCGTGCCGTGTTACCACTAGGCAGTACCGAGCAACACGCCTATTTGAGCCTGAGCGTGGATAGTATTCTGGCAGAAAAGGTGGCAACCGATGCCGCAGAGCCACTCGGTGTACCGGTCTTTCCGGTGGTGAGTTACGGCATGGCGCCCTACTTTCAAGCCTATCCTGGCACAATTACGCTCCGCATCGAGACCTATATTCGCCTGGTGCGTGACATTTTGGACAGCATGCGCAATAGTGGCTTTCGGCGGATTGTGATTGTCAACGGCCACGGCGGCAATAGTCCGGTTGATGGCTTGGTGACCGAGTGGATGGCCGATTACCCCGAGTGCCAAGTCAAGTTCCACAATTGGTGGCGTGCCCCACAAACGTGGGCCACCGTCAAGGCCACTGATCCGTTGAGTAGTCATGCCTCGTGGATGGAGAACTTCCCATGGACACGACTACCTGGTGTCGATATGCCCAACCACCAAAAAAACGTGCCTGACCGCACCGGGCAGGCCACACTGGTTGGGGCACGACTGCGTGAAGTGTACCAAGAAGGCAACTTCGAGGGCTACTTTCAGCTCCCTGACGCCGAAATGCACGCCATCTGGGATGTGGCCGTGCGCGAAACGCGAGCGCTCATCAGTGACGGCTGGGATAGTTAAAGGAGTCGACACATGCATATTACATTCGATGGACAAACCGTGATTGTGACCGGGGCCGCCCACGGATTCGGCCGGGCCATCAGCATCAACTTTGCGGCGCGCGGCGCCCACGTCTGGGCTTGTGATGTGTTGGGTGACGAGCTGGTCGAGACCCAACGCATGTGTCAAGATGCGGGCGGTATCTGTCACGTGCGCACGGTCGATGTGACTGACGAGCAGCAGGTCAACGCCTTGGTGGCCGAGGCGCTCAGCCACGCCCCCACGGGACAGATTGATGTGCTCGTCAATAACGCAGGTGGCGTGCGTGGTCAAGTCGGTCAGCCACTCGATCAGGTGTCGTTGGCGCAATGGCATGCGATTATGGACGTCAACCTGACGGCGGCGTTTTTGTGTAGTCGGGCAGTGGTGCCCTCAATGAAAGCCTCGCGTCGCGGGCGTATTATCAACATCTCGAGTGGTGCCGGGCTCGGGCCCAGCCTGACGGGGATTCAGGCCTATGCGTCGGCCAAGGCCGGTCAAATCAACTTTACCCGGCAACTGTGTCACGAACTCGGGCCATTCAATATCACGGCCAACAACATTGCACCCGGGTTTGTCTTGTCGAACCCCAATACCCAGCGCCAATGGGAATCGTACGGCGAGGCCGGCCAACAGGCCTTGGTGGCCAGCATTGCGCTCCAGCGCCTCGGTTCACCTGATGACATTGCACATGCGGTGCTGTTTTTGGCATCGGATTATGCCGGGTGGATCAGCGGCCAGGTGTTGGCCGTGGATGGCGGGCGGTGATATTTCGGGGGGCGGGGTGATCATCGGGTGTGCGTCATCATCGGATAACAGAGACGCATGGCCATGCGTCTTTGCAATCACCCCATCACCCCGCCATCCCCATCACCCCGCCATCCCCATCACCCCGCCATCCCCATCACCCCGCCATCCCC
>CAYXXK010000024.1:0-13107 GCA_964469045.1 uncultured Klebsiella sp. | reverse complement strand
ATCACCCCATCAAAATCATCATTTATGCGTACCGTTTTGTATTTCAAAAACGGTAATTCCTGTATACATTGATATACAGGAAGGATAGATAAATGCGTCATCGTTATCGAAATCGGTATCTTGTCCATTCTCATCGCGTTCCGAACTGGAATTATGCATCGCAGGGGTGGTATTTTATTACGATTGTTACACACAACCGATTGCCATTATTTGGATATATTGAAGACGGTATGATGCACCTAAATGCTTGTGGCCAGATTGTGGCCGAAGAATGGGAACATTCAAAAACCATTCGCCCATACATACATTTCGATACCTATGTGATTATGCCCGACCATGTCCATTTCCTTGTACAGCTCAAACAAAATCAACATTATGTGCCCCGACGCTTGGTTGGCAAAATGTTTCGCCGTACGTCGCACTCCATACCATCGTTTGTGGCCGCAATAAAACGAATTTGCACAATCCGATTACGCATTCAACGTAATTCCCCGCACATGCACGTCTGGCAAGCAAATTATCACGACAGAATACTTCATACCCCTATCCAAATCCACTACACCCGCCGCTACATCCGCAATAACCCGCGCAACGCACCACCACCCCCGCCACATTTGATTTACAATACACCGTATTAACCGTCTTTGAAACAGGATCGTACTCATGACTCACACCTTGCGCATCATCGTGGCTGGCCTTGGCAACGTCAATCTCAATCTCTTGAGAATTTTGCGATCACAACGCGATATTCTCACTACCAATTACCACCTCGACATCGTAGTTGTGGCCGCCATCGACTCTCAAGGCGGCGCCCTCAATGCCAACGGGCTCGACATCGATGAGCTCATCGCCGCCAAAGAGGCCAAACGCAGCGTGGCCACCACCACCCACGGCAAACCTGGGCTCGATACGCTGCAAGCACTTGCCCAGGTCAGTGCTGACGCGCTGGTTGAGGCCACCCCGGTTAATCTGGTCGACGGCGAGCCAGCCTTGAGCGCCGTCAAAACCGCGCTCCTCAAAGGCATGCACGCCATCTTGGCCAACAAAGCCCCATTAGCCCTCGCATACCCGGCCGTATCAGCGCTCAGCGATATGAGCGGCGACTTTAGCAAGCCCAAATTGCGCTTCTCGGCGTGTGTCGGTGGCGCACTACCCACCATCAACCTCGGGCGCCGCGATTTGGCCGGCACCGTAATTAGTTCGGTCGAAGGTGTGCTCAATGGCACCACCCAATACATCTTGCGCACCATGGAGCAAGGTGGTAGCTACGCCGAGGCCCTCAAAGAGGCGCAGGTACGCGGGCTAGCCGAGACCGACCCAACCCTCGATGTCGAAGGCTGGGATGCCGCCAACAAACTCACTATCGTCGCCAACGCCGTACTCAATCAGCCCACCAACGTGCGTGACTTTAGCGTGCAGGGGATTACCCACCTCACCGCCAAAGATTTGCAAGACGCCGTGGCTAACGGCGAGCGCATTGTGTTGCTCTGCAAAGCCGAGCGCCAAGCCGATGGTCGCTATGATTTGAGCGTCAAGCCAACTGCCCTGCCACTCGAACATCCACTCGGGCGCATGACCGGCTGGGAGATGGGCGTCGTCTATCACACCGACATCTCCGGTCGCGCAAGTGCCACCTCGGCCGAGCGTGGCCCCATGCCCACCGCTGCTGCCATGTTGCGCGACTTAATTGATGTGAGTCGCTAGATTTGATGTAGTGCCAGGTGTTGCATAATAACACCTGGCGTCTTCTCTTTCGCTCCCATCATCAATTGAACATACATTCAAAGGAGCGTGCATATGCCACGGCCATTCACCATTGATGACCTGTTCGCATTCGACTTTGTGACCGAAGCCAAACTCAGTCCAAGCGGGCGCTACGTGGTCTACGCATTGATGCGGAGCCATCATGCGCACGCCTGCGAATATACCAACCTCATGCTCCTCGATACCCAAACTGAGACACACACTACACTCACCACAGGGGACTGGACAGATAGTTCTCCCGTTTGGATCGCCAATGAGACGCACGTTATTTTTCAATCCAATCGTGACGGCAAAAATCAGCTCTATACCGTGGACATAGCCAATACCACTGTCACGCAGCTCACCAATATACTCCAAGGATGTGCGGGGCCAATCGTGCTGTCACCAGATGGTCGCACGCTGGCGTTTAGCGCAAAACAGTGCGTCGAACCGTTTGACCCACAACAACCACACCGCTGGACACGCCACATCCCGCGCTTTGATGGGATTGGTAATGTCGACGCGTTTGTCAAGCACATCTACATACTCGACCTGACCACGCACACTGTCACCCAACTGACAACCGACGCATGGCATCACACGCCGTGTGACTGGTCTCCCGATGGTACCCAGCTCCTCTACATGGCCAGCCTCAACCCGAACTCAATCCTTACATCAGCCGACGTATATGTCACCGATACACAGGGCAACACACAACGTATCCTCGATTCTACTTGGGGCACTATTCAACAGGCACGCTGGCTTAATCAATCACAGATTGTGGTGGCAGGCATCCCGAGTCAACGTGTTTACGGGAGCAAAAACGACCTCTTTGTTATGCATATAGACGGCACAAATCTCACCTGTCGCACTGCATCTCTACCCAACCATCTCGAGGCACGCATCCACGACGACTCAACCGTCCCATGGACATCAATACCCATGCCGCTCATCATCGACACCGCCACGCAATCGGCGATTACCTGCTACCAAGAAGGCGGACAGATTCAGGTTATCCAAATTGCATTGAGCGGCCCAGAGCAAATAACGACGCTGTTGTGCGGTGACCGCTTGTGCATGCCGTTCAGCCTTGTGGGCGGCCAGTTATTGCTCGGCGTGGCAACCCCAAACGACCCATCACAGCTTGTGCTCTTTGACCGTGTCGCCAATAGCGAAACACCTCTCACCGAAATCAATCGGGCTATCCGCACCGAACTGCAGTGGCCTCACATACACACTATCCACACCACGAGCACCGACGGCACACCTGTCGAAGGTTGGATATGGCTGCCCAACAACGGTCACGCCCCCTACCCGACCATGCTGTACATTCATGGCGGCCCGCACGCCGCCCAGGGGCACGCATTCTACTTTGATGCATTATCGCTTACCAGTGCCGGCTACGCCGTGCTAATGATCAACTACCGCGGCTCAACCGGGTATGGCGATGCATTTAGTACCGGCATCAACGGCGACTGGGGCAACCTCGATTACCACGATTTGCTAGCCGGAGTCGATGCCGCTATTGTAGGTGGGCTCGCTGACGCCAATCGCCTCGCATGTGGCGGTTTGTCGGCTGGTGGCTACCACACTTGTTGGCTGATTACGCATACCCATCGCTTCAAAGCAGCAGTCGCCGAAAACGCCGTCACTAACTGGGTCAGCTTTTATGGTACCGCCGATATCGGACCCACATTTGCCGTACGACAACTCGGCGGAACTCCCTACCAAATGCCCGAAACGTATCATCGCTGTTCGCCCATCACATACGCTCCATCCTGCCAGACTCCAACACTGCTCATCGTGGGCGAAGAAGATCGACGCTGCCCCGCCGAACAATCCGAGCAGTTTTATACCGTGATCAAACAAAACGGCTGCATCACGGAGATGGTTCGACTGCCCAACGCCAGCCATGATGGCAGCACCTACGGCATCTGGTCAGAACGCCGCGCCCAAAACGAAGCCTTGGTCGAATGGCTCAACCGATTTATATGAGTAAACCCAATGCATCTACCACCACTGACCACCGCACGACTCATCATCCGACCATTTACTAGCGCTGACACCAATGCCGTACACGCCTATACTAGTAATCCCCAAGTCATGACATACATCGATGACGGCGCACTGACACAGGCACAAACACACGACTTCGTGCAGCAACAACTCGATGATGACGCCAAAGCGTTCGCTGTGGTCCTCAGCAGTACAAATCAACTCATCGGGCACATCATCGCCCATCCATGGTTTGCCCATCGTACCTACGAGCTGGGTTGGGTGTTCAACCCCGCATATCATGGCCAAGGGTTTGCCACTGAGGCAGCACGTGCAGTGATGGCCTATTGCTTCGATGCCCTTGATGCCCACCGCGTCATCGCCACGTGCCAACCCGAGAATCCGGCGTCGTATCGCGTGATGGAGAAGTTGGGCATGCGCCGTGAGGCCCACTTTCGCCAGTGCATTGCGCGTGGCGATGGCGTATGGCGGGATGAGTATTTTTATGCCATCTTGGCATCCGAATGGCAGGCACAACCATGAATATCACCGTAACCGGGCCGATTTTTGAGTGGCGTGGACCGGCACCGTTCCTCTTTGTGGCAATCCCCGAGGACGTGAGTCGCGATATCAAGGCCCTCTCCCAATTGGTCTCATACGGCTGGGGCGTTATCCCGGTGACGGCGACGTTGGGCGAGACAACCTGGACGACCTCACTTTTCCCCAAAAAAGGCCAATACCTCATTCCCATCAAAGTGCTCGTCCAAAAAGCCGAACAGGTTACTGCCGGCGATATTGTCAAAATCGAGGTTACCATCGGATGAGCACACTCAACACCTTGTTCATGCAACGCTATACGCCACTCACCGAGTTCTACCTCGCCGGATTCTGGCAGGTGGCTACGCCCGATCAGATGCGTCAGCGCCCCCACCCACGCCTTAACTCCATCGCCTGGAATCTGTGGCACATCGCCCGAGTCGAAGATGCCGGACTTAATCGCTTCGTGATGCACCAACCGCAAGTGCTCGACAGCGCCGACTGGATGGCACAGATGAATCTACCATGGCGTCATCATGGCGGAGCCATGACGCTCGCTGAGGTCGACGAGCTTAACGCCCGCATCGACAGCGCCGGCCTGCAACGCTACATGCAGGCAGTTCACGACCGCACCCGCACCATCATTGCCACCATCGACCAATCGACACTCTCGCAACCACTTGACTCGGCGTTTGTGCGGCAGGTAGTCGTTAACGAAGGGCTCGGATTGCGCAACCACGATGACCTCGTGGCTAATTATGCCAGTTGGGATAAGGGCAAGTGTCTTTTGACGTTCGGTTTGACACATTCTTTTCAGCATCTCGGCGAAATGGAGACCATCGCAAGTATGCTCGATATTGTCTGGGAGTAACCTATGCCACCGACATCAATTCTCCACAAACTTGAAACAGCCCCCGCCGGGTCGTTTCATGTACTCGACGGCGCCAAAGCGGCTCGTATGCGGGCCAGCACCATGTACATTCCATCGCCACTCGACATTGCCGAGGCGATTCGGGCCATCCCCTACGGCCAAACTCGCTCGCTGCGTGACATTCGGCGCGATATCGCCGTCGCCCACCACGCCGACATCACCTGTCCGTCGCGCTCGACGTTGTATTGGAAGTGGCTCGCCCACGCCTCAGTTGAACTCGGCGACACCCCATCACCCTACGCCATCCCGTGGTGGCGTGTCCTCAAAGACGGCAAACTCAACCCACAGATGCCGGGTGGGATAGCCAATCAGCGCGCCTTGCTCATCGCCGAAGGGGTTGATGTATAGCGTACAATTGGTTGCATACATGCGCGATGGTGTATTTTTCTATTAAAAAACGGGCCGCTTGCGTCAATCAAGCAACACCGACGAGGTAGCATCATGAACGAGCGCGAACACTACATCAGACAACGCCTTGGTATCCCTGATCACGTCCAAAAGATTCTCATCTTTGGTGAATCAAGTCACTGGGATCCAAATTGGCTCTACACGGCCGAAGAGTACTTTACTCGTTTTGTGCGTGACAACCTCGACCAGGCAATCATCGCCCTCGTACAAGAGCCACGTCGTGTCTACTCGATCGAGTGCATGTTCTTTTTGCGCATGTACTGGGAGGCTCGCCCCGAGCACCACGACACCCTTCGTATGCTGATTAACACCGGGCGGATGCGTTTGACCAGTAGCGGTGTCACGACTGCCGACACCGTTATCCCAAGTACCGAAGCGATTTTGCGCGACCTGCTACTCGGCCAAGAGTGGTTACGCGCCAACGGCATGACGCCCGAGCCGACGTTGGCCTATTTCACAGATAGTTTTGGTTGTACGTCGGCGCTACCGGCCATCCTCAACGCAGCCGGGTTCAACCAGACAGCTTTGACGCGCATCGACGGCATGTATTTTATGGGGTGTGACCTCGAGTCAGCCAAAAACTTCCCCCGGGTGCAATCGAGCGCCGAGCGCCTGATGACCACCGAAAAGAGCCTTGATTTTGTCTGGCGTGACCAGAGCGGCGCCGAGGTGTTGTGCCATTGGAACGCCTTTACCTACGGCCAAGGTGATATGTTGGCCTATACCGGCATCAGCCGCGTCTACCTCGCCAAATTCGCCATCACCAATCGCTCAGACCGGCACGTGGCACGCCGTATCGGCCAATTCGTGGCGCAACTTTCCCCGTTGACCCGCACGCCGTACATGTTCTGCCCGATCGGATTCGACTTTGTTGAGCCTATCCCCGATTTGGTGGCCTTGCTCGACCGCTACAACCGCAATCACTCGGCTCGTACCGGCGTGTGGGTGGTCAATGCCGGGCTCGACGACTATCTCTCCCTGGTCGACTGCTATCGCGACCAATTACCGGTGCTCGCACTCGACCCCAACCCGTACTGGACTGGCTTCTACACGGCCCGCCCCACACTCAAACAACGCAGTCGCCAACTGGTTGATGACTTGGTGCGCGCAGAAGCACAAGCCCAACTCCCGGCAAACCGAGAGATGGCACAATCGGTGACACACGATCTCGCCGAAGTGTGGTGGATGGCGGCCACCGCCAATCATCACGACTTCATCACCGGCACATCGCCAGATAGCGTGGTCGACCGCGAGCAAATCCCGTGGCTCGACCAGTCGATTGCAGCCGTGGCCCGCGTCAGCGCCCGACTGACACCGGTGACCACTCCCACATCGATACCCTCGCCGGCATCACCCCTCAGTTGGCAGCGACACGATGGCACGATACAGGTGCGCACCGCGCACTATCAGTTGACAGTTAGTGAGTCGTCAGGTGCAACAGTGACGCAGCTTGTGTCGGTACCGAGTGGCGCCGTGCTATTGCACGAATCCTCCAACGACCTCATCAGCTACCGCGATTCGGGTGGGTTGTGGCGCATGGGGCTCGAGTTTGTAGGCGGCACCTGGCAAGAATCAACTCGAGCAAGCACGCATGCGACCACCGTCACGGTACAAGCGCATCCAACTAGCATCGAGATCATCAGCACCGTGACAATCAACGAATCACCGATTGAGCGCCGGATGTGGCTCAGCGCCGATTCGCCGTTGATTCATTGTCGCGTCACCGGCATTGCACCAGTCGGTCAATCGGTAGTCGTGCGGCTCAACACCGGCCTTTGTGGCGATACGTTGATTATGGATACCGCCGGTGGTCTGGTGAGCCGCCCAGCCACTCGCGTGTACAACCCGACATTCTGGCCGCTGTATCAGTTTGCCCATGTGCAAGACCGCACCAGCGGGCGCGGCCTGGCTATCATGCAACCACTACCGGGGGCGCTTTCGTATCAACCGGACGGCACGATTGAGCTGATTGCGATGCGCAATGCCAACCGTGAGACGGCCTTTGGCTTTCTCAAACTGCCGGCAAATCCGGCCACCGGCTACGAGCGCGAGATCTACACCTACGAGTATGCCCTGTTGTTCACCGATCACGGCGACTGGCAGGCCAATCAAGTCGATGTCATCGCCCGTGACACTACTAAGAGCCCGTGGAGCGATGCGAGTCAGCCAACACTACACACCTATGCGCACCAGCTGATACGCACAGATACACCACACGTCACGGTTACCACCATCAAACCAGCCTCGCGAGGCGCAGGCGTAATTGTGCGGCTTGATGCGGTGACGGTGCCCCAGGCACCGGTGCGACTGATGCTACACCTGCCAGCCACCCGTGCATTTGTGTGCGATGCCCGTGAGCGCAATGACGACGAACTCACCATCTACGACGGCGTCGTGCAGCTCACCATGACCGGCACGATTGCCACGATTCGCTTGATATAGGTGAACGTATGATCATCCGCCACGCTGACCCAAATGAACTTGATGCAATTTGTGCACTCCACCGGGCAGCGTTTGGTGTCGCCGAGGGTGATGCAATCGCTACATTAGTCGCTCAGCTCGTCCAAGACCCAACCGCCGCACCCAGCACCTCGCTCGTGGCAGATCTTGACAGCAGAATCGTCGGACATGTGTTATTCAGTGCGGTGCACATCCCATCATACACCGTCAGCGCCCAAATCTTGGCACCACTCGGCATCATCCCGACGCATCAGCGCCATGGGATTGGCAGTCAGCTGGTACGCGCAGGTTTGGTGTAGATGCGTGCAACTGGTTGCAAACTGGTCTTTGTCTATGGGAATCCTGCCTATTACCGTCGATTCGGATTTATCTCTGTTACACCACTTGGTCTGCATGCACCGTATCCCATCCCAGCTCAGCGCGCGGATGCGTGGATGGCACAAGCGTTTGATGACGGTATAATTGGACGCGTACAAGGGACAATACAGTGCGCCAACGCGCTCAACAATCCGCTATATTGGTAGCATCATAAAGGAATGTTCGATGCCCACATTCACTACTACTCTCACCAAACACGGCACCTCGGCTGCCATCATCATCCCGTTTATGCCGGCTACTGTCTGGGGCGAGCGCCCGCGCTACCACATCACCGGCACCATCAACACCATCGCCGTCCGCGGCGCATTGACCCCGGTTGACACTAGCTATGTGCTCAAACTCGGGCCTGCCTGGCTCCGCGATTGTGGCATCAACATCGGCAGTGAAGTTACTGTCACCCTCGACCTCGAAGGACCACAAGAGGACAATCTCGCCGATGACATCATCGTTGCTCTCAAGGCCGACCCTATCGCCAAGGCCTTTTTTGATGGCCTACCGACCTTTTATCGCAAAAAATATCTGCGCTGGATTGACGGCACCAAAGGCAAGCCCGATGTACGCGCCCAACGTATCGCCGAGATGATAACCTTGCTTGCCGCCGGGCAACGCGAACGATAGACAGGATGTAGTAAGATGCGCACACTCAAAGTCCAACTCCAACTCAGCGCCGATGGTTACATGGCCGGTCCCGATGGTCAAATGGATTGGGTCAACCACAACTGGGGTGATGATATTAATCAGTACGTTGGCGATCTGACCAAGAGCATCGACTGCATCGTGCTCGGGCACAACTTGGCCAAGGGGTTCATCCCGTATTGGGCCGCCAATCCCAACCAACCCGGTGCCGAGGTCTTTAATAACACCGCCAAAGTCGTATGTAGCCGCCAACTCACCGACTCACCGTGGCCCAACACCACCATCGCCACAGGCGATGCCGGCACCACAATTCGTGCGCTCAAACAGACGGCCGGTGGCGACATCATTTGCTACGGCGGCTCGTCGCTGGTGGCGTCGTTGATTCAGCATCAGCTGGTCGATGAGTTCTTTTTGTTCGTTAATCCCACGGCCATCGGCCGGGGTGCGTCGCCCTTTCAGGCGCTCACCCTCTACCAACCGCTGACACTTGTCGACGCCCGTAAGTTTGATTGTGGCGTCGCACTGCTACACTACACCCTGCCCCGCGCCTAACAGCGTACATGACGCCGCTTAAACCCGATTCGTCCTTTGTCGACCTCGCGCATAATCGCTGTATGCGGATTCGCATAGGGCGATTTGAGGTCGTTGGTCGGGTTCAGCGTGGCGTTGATACGACTGGCCGTCGCCAGCGACGCCGCGTGGGCGGGTATGTACGAGACGCCTACGGCCACCACAAAGCGAATCATGGTGTACTGCACCCGCGGCGGCGCCGTCGCAATCGTAGCGGCTGCCCGATCGAGCAGCATGGTGATGTGAGCCACGTCAAACTCATGGTCTTTGCGCGAGCCGAGCAGCCACTCGTAGCAACTCCAACCACCAGCGGCATGTGCCTCTATTGAGCTTGCGATGAATTCGACGGCAAGTTCCTGGGCAAATGATGTTTCGGCGAGCGAGACGGCCACCACCGACTCAGCAATAAATGCACAGTATGCCTGGTCCATCCAGCGCCGAAAGTCGGCAGGGGTCATGGCCTCTACATCACAAATCATGCCGGCGAGGTACATTGCATCAAACACGCCGGTGGCATAAAGGGCTTCGGCGATGGCTTGATTGCCTTTGAGTGGGCGGGCGATTGGTTTCATGGCGCCAGTTGGAGCACCATATACGGGCTCGCGGACACCCTGCGCCAGATAGTATTTTTTCATACGCTCAGTGGCGAGCTGAGACAGTTCAGCCAAGATAGTTTCGACGTTCATCGAGTAATTCCTTTATCGCACGCAGCGGGCACAATATTTGCTATGATAAACCACAATTCATTTGATTGATTAGGCGGTATCATGCGTATTTCACGACATTGGTGGGTCGCGGCAGCGGTGGCTGGCGCCATTCTCATCTCGGCCGGCACTCGCGTGGCCCCGGGCGTCTTTTTGCCCTTGTTGACCAACGAATTTGGCTGGAGCCGTGAGTCTCTCGGCTTGTCCGTGGCCATCGGCTTGATTTTGTACGGCTTGGCCGGTCCATTTGTCGGTACCTTGATAAATCGGATTGGCACACGCAATACCGCCGTGATTGGCCTCGTGCTCATCGCCGTCAGCGCCTACATCGGCACCACCGTCACCAATGAATTGCAGTTCGCCATCTGGTGGGGTGCCGTCAGTGGTCTGGGCACCGGCATTGTCGGCGGCGTACTCGGTGCTGCGGTCGCCATGCGCTGGTTTGTGGCCCGACGCGGGTTGGTGCAGGGCATGTTTGGCGCCGCCACCAGTGCCGGGCAGGTGTTGTTTGTGCCCGTGTTGGCCTTGGTCGGAGCCGCCAGTGGCTGGCGGGTCGCCTCGATTCTGCTCGCCGTCATCACTGTCGTGCTGATTATCCCCATCATTGCCCTTGTACGCACCGATCCGGCCGACGTGGGGCTCGCGCCGTATGGTGGCGATGCGCCGCCAGCCACCGCCGCGCACACCGAGCAAGGGGTGATGCGTCGTGCGTTACGTCACCCTGATTTTTGGTTGTTGGCCAGCACGTTCTTCATTTGTGGCGCCACATCCAATGGGCTGATCGGCACGCATTTGATGGCCCACGCCCTCGAGCACGGCTTTAGCACCGATGTGGCGGCCGGGGTGTTGGCCCTGATGGGCACGATGAATTTCGTCGGCACCTTGGCCTCGGGCTGGTTGACCGATCGCTATTCACCGCGATTATTGCTAGCCGCCTACTACGGCTTTCGGGGCATTTCATTGCTCTTTTTGCCGTTCGTGCACGACCCGTTTCAACTCTCGCTCTTTGCGATTTTGTTCGGGCTCGACTACATCGCCACCGTGCCGCCAACGGTCGCATTGACCGGCGAGGTCTTCGGGGCACGCAACGTCGGCCTGGTCTACGGCTGGATCTTTTTTGCGCACCAAATGGGGGCAGCCCTAGCCGCGTGGCTCGGTGGCGTCATCCGCGACACCACCGGCGATTATTTGTTGGCGTTCTTCTTGGCTGGTGTTACCGCCGTGATTGGTAGCGCCTTGGCGGCACGCATCAATCGCCCGGCGGTCGCACCCACCCCAGCCTAAGCGTCAGGTCGATTCAACCAGGTGCGCAAAGTGCGTGTCGTACACGGCATCAATTGTCTGATGCGAGGTATCAATCACCCACGCCGGATCAATAGCCGTGCTATGCAGGCAACGCACTTGATGCTCGGCGTTCAGCCGGCGCATCTCGACACTCAACTCGGTGTCGTGGGCGTTGCCGCGCTGCGCTTGGCGCTGCATCAGCACCTCGACGGGCGGGCGCAACACGCGCACGGCCACGGCGTGACCGAGCTGCGTCAGGGTGGCGTAATAAAAGATAATCGGCTGCGGTGGGTCTTCGTAGATGATGAATTCAATCACTACTCGCAGCCCTTGGGCGAGCGCCGTCAGCGCCGCCTCAACCACTTGGGCCTGGATGACTGCTTTTTCGGCGTCGGTACGCAGCAGATGCGGATCGCGCGGCAAGCGCGCCCAAAACGCATCCTCAGACAATGCAACCCAGCCTGGTTTGCTACCAATCAGCGTAGCCATCGTCGTTTTGCCGGCGCCGGCTGGGCCGGCGATGAGGATGACGTGTGGCGTGTGGTTAGTCGTCAAATCGCAACTCCATCTCATACTGATTGACAAAGTTCTGCCAGCCATGGGCGATGAATTGCCGATCGAGCCACGAATCCGCCTCGATATTGACAATCCGGAGCTGGCGCGTCCCAACCGCCTGTGCCAGTTGCTCAACGAGCGATACAAACAACCCCGCCTCACGCTGCACCGGATGCACGCCCATCTGCAAGATGCTCCCGCTCTGACGGTGGATGATGCCGTAGGCAGCTACCACATCATTGTGCTTCAGTGCCACCACATGGTGCGCATCGGGCGCATGGCGATACGACGCCAGACTGTTTTGCCAGGTCGGCGCAAACGAATTGTAGGCCACTTCGTTAACGGCAGCCAGCACATCCGGTTGGTGCGGCACCTCGGCATTTGTTGAGGTACGCTCGTCGAGCGTTGTTTGGTAGCAACGGAGCGTGCGCGTCGTGGCAAAGCCGTGTTTGGTGTAGAGCGCTTGAGCGGCCGTATTGTGTTCGAGCACTTCAAGCACAAAACGCTTCGCGCCGGCGACCCGCACGCGGTTAAGCGCCAACGGTAATAACTGCGAGCCGATTTTTTGCTTTTGAAAGGCACGAATCACGCCCGTGGCACAGTCGTATGCGTGTACGCAACCATCTATCAGGCGTCCACCGACCAACACAAACCCCACGATGCGTCCATCGACCATACACGCCGTCGATAGCTCAGGACGGTAGTCGCGGGTAGTGAGCATCATCTGTAAGCGCGCAAGAGGCATCTCCATCGGCACTTCGTACTCGGAGAATGCATCGACAAACGCCGTATGAATGTCGGCTAACTCAATCCCCACCAAATGACAAAACTCCATCGTATCCCCTTTTCACGAACCCTCAAGCCCACGCCAGGCACCTGCCAGATAACGGTCATATTTCGTTTGCA
>CAYXXK010000023.1:19837-43876 GCA_964469045.1 uncultured Klebsiella sp. | reverse complement strand
GGCCATGCGCTCAAGCATCTCAAGACCGATATCAGGATGGAATATCTCGCGACCACGAAAACGCAAGGTGAACTTGACTTTGTCGCCAGCTAACAAGAACTTGCGCGCTTGCTTGGCCTTGACATCAATATCATGGTCGTCTGTCTTGGGCTTAAGACGGACTTCCTTCAGCTCAAATTGCTTTTGGTGCTTGCGCGCCTCCCGCTCCTTCTTCGACTGCTCGTAGCGGAACTTGCCGTAGTCCATGATGCGACAAACTGGCGGAACAGCGTTTGGCGCAACCTCGACAAGGTCAAACCCACGCTCCTCGGCCATCTGCTGTGCATCGCGTAACGCCACAATCCCTACTTGGTTGCCCTCTTCGTCGATAAGTCGTACTTCGCGTGCGCGAATGCGGTTGTTGAATCGTAAGCGATCCGTTATGGCAGCACCCCTTCTTGGTCGGTGAATAACACACAAAATTGCCTGCGTGAGGCAACTCGTTTTGTAAGTATAGCACTTGTCGCTTGCTGATGCAAATTATTAACATATTTGCTACATGTACATCATCATGCTGTGCACTCGTATCTCGCTGGTTTTGGCGTATGACATCAGTGTGAAAAATTCTTTTGCAAAATATATACAAAACCTCGGCAAAACATTGAAAATCTGGTACCATACTCTGCATATTGTATAACCTACCGTTCGGTAGGGAAGAGGAAGCAGGTTTATGTCCAAACGTTCACCGATGTTATTTATTTTTGTGACAGTCCTAATTGATCTGTTAGGAATCGGCATTGTGGTACCGGTATTGCCGTTCTATGTCAAGATTCTTGAGGAGAGTGGCGATCCATGGCTACTAGCCAATCGCGCATTACTGGTAGGTGGGCTGACGGCCGTGTTTGCATTGATGCAATTCTTGTGCGCACCGTGGCTGGGGAGTTTGTCGGATCGATATGGGCGGCGTCCAGTATTGTTGATTAGTTTGTTTGGCACCGGGGTGGGATACGTGATTTTTGGTTTATCAGAGCATCTGTTGGTAATTAGTCCGTGGCTCATGGTTGCTGCGTTGTTTATTTCGCGTATTGTTGATGGTATTACTGGTGCGAATATTTCGACGGCGCAAGCCTATATTGCCGATGTGACAACCCCAGAGAATCGTGCCCGTGGATTAGGCATGATTGGTGCGGCATTTGGCCTCGGGTTTATGCTGGGACCTGCACTTGGTGGTTGGCTGAGCCTGTATGGACTGGCTGTTCCAGTCTATTTTGCAGCGGCACTTGCGTTTACAAACGTGATATTCGGGTATTTTGTGTTACCTGAGTCATTGCCGGTTGAGCGTCGTAGCAAACGTGTGCAGGCGAGTAATCCGTTTCTGCGGGTATGGTCGGTATTACAAAACACCAACATTCGAGTGCTGTTGATGGGTATTGTGCTGTTGAATTTGGCTTTTACGGGGATGCAGAGCAATTTTGCAGTCTATAGTGATCGTCGGTTTGGTTTGACAGCACTCGATAATGCGATGATTTTTGCGGTGGTTGGTTTGGTGGCCGTGATTGTCCAGGGCTTTTTGTTGCGTATGTTGGTGCCACGCTTCGGTGAAGCACGCTTAGCTGCAGTTGGTATGGTGTTGATGACCATCGGTTTTGAGGGGTTAGCCCTTGCTCCGACGGCTACCTGGCTCTACCCAGCCATCATTGTGCTGGCGATGGGGAGCGGGATGGCGACGCCGTCACTCACAAGTTTGGTGTCACGGCGAGTATCTGCAGATGTGCAAGGGGCGACGCTCGGTGGGAGCCAAGCCTTGACTTCGTTGACGACCGTTGTTGGCCCGATGCTTGCAGGTGTACTATCAGATACCGTGAATGTGACTGCACCATATCATATGGGTGGATTGCTGGTGTTAGGTGCAACAATCGTGGTGTTGATGACGGTTATTCCGATGATTCGCCAACAAACAACGGTTGCCCAATAATCTATACAACGTAATACCAATCCAAACCCCCACTGATTTGCAGTGGGGGTTTGGTATACTTTCGATAAGGAATGAGTAAGTAGCGGTGAAGTAATGCAGCAACAACCAATTGCAGTAATCGGTGATTTGGTGTGGGATGTACTGGTAAAACCTGATACGCAATTGCAATTAGGTGGTGATACCTCCGGTCAAATTTTGATGACTCCAGGTGGTTCGGCTGCAAATGTTGCTACGTGGTTGGCGCGTCTTGGGAGCACGGTTTCTTTTATTGGAAGTGTTGGCCTCGACGTTTCTGGTGATTTGCTCATCGCGGACATGCACCGAGAACATGTAACAACGCATGTAGTACAGTTGTCAGATCATCCTACAAGCACAATCGTGGTTATGATTGAACCAACAGGTCAGCGGAGCATGATTACGAATCAAGGGGCTGATTTTTATTTGCAACCCGATCATGTGCCGTTTGCAGCGTTGCGTTCGGTTCGCCATTTGCATGTTACTGCATGGTCGTTGTTTAGCGCTCCTCCGCGTACAGCCGTATTGCAGGCCGTACAAGCTGCCAAAGCCGCGGGAGCGACGATTTCGTTTGACCCGGCCTCGTACCAAATGATTGATGCAATGGGGCGTGATGCGTTTTTGGCGATGATGGACGCAATGCCCATCGACATCTTCTTCCCGAATCGTGATGAAGCCGCCGTGGTAGCAGGTGCCAGTGAGCGTGATACCATCGCTACATGGTTACATGCGCGCTGGCCACAGATGCTGGTTGTCATGAAACTTGATGCTGATGGATGTATGGTTAGTACTCCGGCGCAACGCCAGCACATACCTACTGCTGCCGTGCATGCCGTCGATTCAACGGGTGCCGGTGATTCATTTAATGCGGCGTTTTTACATCGCTACTTGCGCGATGGCGATGTCCATGCTGCTGCCCAATTGGCGAATCGTATGGGGAGCTGGGTCGTACAACGATTTGGTGCACGCCCTGCAGTAGATGTGGATTTTGCTCACCTAGTGCAGTGATATTCTGTCATAGCATATCGTGTAATTACTGATGGTGATGGGATAGAAGCATGATTCGCGAACAGGTGTTTTTTCATACTCGTAGTGACCTCAGAGCATGGCTTGTACTCAATCATACTCGCACACAAGGTATATGGGCTGTTTTTTACAAAAAATCAACCGGCTTAAGCAACCTGTGCTGGGAGGCTATCGTTGAGGAGTGCTTATGTGTTGGCTGGATAGATAGTGTGCCAGGTAAGGTGGATGCAACAAAAACAAAAATCTATATCTCGCCGCGTAAGCCAACCTCGGGATGGTCTCGGCGGAATAAAGTGCTTTTGGTTGCACTTGAAGAAAAAGGCTTGCTTACTGATGCAGGGAGGAATGCGATTATGCGGGCAAAGGCGAATGGCTCGTGGTATCGTTTTGACCATGCAGAAGATTTGATTATCCCAGTAGAATTGAGTCAGTCATTTGTTGATGACCAATTGTTTTCTGAATCGTGGGAAAAGCTTTCGAACGCAAAGAAACGCCAATTTCTCCAGCAGATATATGATGCAACTACTAGGACACGTATCCAAAAGATTCAAAAAATAAGAGATGGTATTGTCATTGATTAGCAGGCGACGACGGTGTACTGCACTGCGGTGAGGTGACTTTTCTCTATTTGTGTCACATGGACTTTGCCCACAAAAAACACACGACATCCGACACAATTTGTCAGATGTCGCGTGTGGTGAACAACTAGTCGCCCGATTGCATGCCACTCAGCGACAAAATCGAGCCGAGCTTTTGTAGACCAAGGCGCACGCGCGTTTTGATGGTGCCGAGCGGGCGCTCGAGCTGATCTGCAATCTCTTGATGCGATAATCCGCCGAAATACGCGAGCTCTATGGCTTCGCGTTGTGCACTCGGCAGGCTCGCTAAGGCACTTACGATAACTCGACGTTGCTCACTCGCCCATGCAGCTGCAGGTACATCGACTTGGTCGTCAACGAGTTGCTGAATGATTGGGTGCTCTTCGTCGTCGTATACCGGATTGGGCCGTGCGCGCATGCGACGCATCTCATCGATGCACAGATTGTGTGCAATCCCAAAAATCCACTGCGCAACGCGACCGCGCTCGCGCTCGAAACTTGCGCTCCGACGCCAGACGCGCCAAAACACCTCTTGAACGATTTCTTCACTTTGTTCGCGATGCTTGAGCATACGAAATGCCAAACGATAGACGACGCCCGAATAACGATCATATAGTGCTTCCAACGCATGGCTTTCACCACGAGCGACCGCTACAATAAGCAACTGGTCATCGGCATCTGTGGCTGAAACGAGAGTTGGTAGAGATGTGTCTTGCTCGGTGGGTCCTACAGTGTGCTGTAACGTCATGGCGACGCCCTCCCTAGTGCTTTTGTGCACATCCACATTCTATGCGATTTTTGCTGTCATGTCAATACTTTGTCAAGCATTTGCAAATGCTCAATAATACCTCATTAAAAGCTCTACAAGCGGCGAATTCTTGAAATAAATCATCTAAATACACCAAAACTGGTGTTGTCGTGCGACAACACCAGTTGCACAGGTTTGCACAGATTTTGCGTGGACTGATTATGCAGACTCGAGAATAATTGCATCGGGGCCGATACGCTGGCGTAATGCATCTGACAGTTGGAGTGGGTCACGCACCTCACCGCGCATGCGCAAGACAACACTGCGTTCGTCAACAGGGAGATGAATCATCAATACTGCATCACCGTGATTGGCAGTACGGAAGTTTTCGGTTAGGGCGTAGATTTCGTGCATGAGCGCAACAGCACTCTCTGTATTCTCGAAATGTGGGAAATAAATGCGCAATACCTGTGCTGGGCCAGTAATCTCGTTTGTAACAGGAGCAGGTGCAGGTGCGGCTTTGGTGGCTACTGCTTGACTTCGTTGTGTTTTGATGACATCGCTTGCGCCTGCTTGAGGGCGCGGTTTGGGTGGGTCATTGGCTGGTGTCATAGGTGCAGGCGCTCCGTGTGTAGGTGTGACCGCCGCTGGTGAGGCAGACGGTTGCGGTGTGACTATGGGTGGTGTGTGCGATGCTCCGCCAATTGGGGGCGTTTCCTGCGTAGGTGCAGGCGGTATGGCTGGTGGGGCTTGTTCGTCGGCCAGTACCAAAATTTCGACTTTGTCGATCATGAGTTGTAGACCATCATTACGTCGGTCAAGCTTGCCAATGACGCGTATCACTGCATCATCATGCAACAGCGCTTTGAATTTTTCGTAGGCTTTGGGAAATGCGACGCACTCGAGGCTGCCTTCGACGTCCTCGAAGTTGCCAACAAACATGGTGTCGCCTTTTTTGGTGGTTACGGTCTTAGTACCGGTCAGCATTCCCGCAAAACTTAATGATTGCCCGACCATTTCGTCGCTGATTGCGCCGAGTGTGGTAATGCCACTCAAATCAGCATCGCGGAGGGCTTGTACCACCGGATGATCGGAGATATACATGCCCAGGAGCTCTTTCTCCCAACTGAGTTGTTCACGGCGATGTTCGCGCGTCTCATTGATAATTGGGAACGAGACTGAACCAGTGTTGACGGGTGCACTTGTATCTGGGGTTCCCATAAAGTCAAATAAACTTGACTGCCCACTCGCCCGAGCTTTTTGGGCGTTGCTTGCTGCATCGAGCACTTGATCGAGTACGGCGAGCTTCTGCATGCGTGAGCCAGGTAGTGCATCAAATGCACCAGCTTTGATGAGGCTTTCAAGGACGCGCTTGTTGATTTGCTTGTGGTCGACACGATCACAAAAATCCTCGAGACTTTTGAATGGTTGGTCGCTACGGGCGGTAATCAAGGCCTCAACCGGGCTACCGCCAACGTTTTTGATTGAGGCGAGACCGAAGCGAATACCACGCGGATAGCGAATCAGGCCACCTACATCAGCTGGGTCAAGATCCTCAATGGTAAAGTCTGATTGGCTGGCATTGATGTCAGCGCGCAATACGGCAACGCCGAGTTTGGCACATTCGTTGATGGCTTTGGCGACGTCTTCGATTTGACCTGCGGCACCTTTGAGCACGGCCGTCATGTACTCGGTTGGGTAGTTGTTTTTGAGGTAGGCCGTTTGATATGACAACAATCCATACAGCGTGGCGTGTGGGCGATTAAATGAGTAGCCAGCAAACGGCTGAATCAGATCCCAGAGCGTGTCGGCTTGCTCCTTGGTCAGGCCGTTCTTGACACATCCCTCTTTGAAGCGTGGTTCTTCGGAGGCCATTAGGTCTTTTTGCTTCTTACCGATGGCTTTGAGGACGATATACGCTTGACCGAGGGTGTAGCCGGCGATGACCTGGAGCAGCTGCATAATCTGCTCTTGATAGACGATAACGCCGTAGGTGTCCTCAAGAATTGGCTTGAGAATCGGGTGGAGGTATTTGATACCACGCGGGTTGTTTTTGTTTTCGATGTAGACGGGGATTTGTTCGAGTGGCCCCGGGCGATAGAGCGCCACCATGGCGTAGATGTCTTGTACACGGGTCGGCTTGAGCTCTTTGAGGTAACGCACCATACCAGCTGATTCAAGCTGGAATACATTGGTGGTCTGGCCGTTACTCAACAACTCAAAGGTCTTTTTGTCGTCAAGTGGGATATCACCGAGTTCCATTTGGCGCCCAGTGGTCTGCGCAATGTAGCGGAGTGTCTCTGCGACGACTGACAAGTTTGTCAGTCCTAAAATGTCCATTTTGAGGAGACCAATTTTGGCAAGTGTTGGACCTTCATAAGCCGCCATGAATGAATTCTCGTCTTTGGTGGTGCGCTGGAGCGGTACCACGTTGTCGAGCGGATTGCGACTGACAACGACGCCACAGGCGTGTGTGCCAACGTTGCGCATGCGTCCCTCGATTTTGCGCGCCCAGTCGATGATTTGTTGCGCTTCGCCGTTTGATTCATACAATTGGCGGAACTCCGGGACCTTCTCGAGTGCATCTTTGAGTGTCGTATTGGCTGGTGTCGATGGAATTAATTTGGCGATGCGATCCACATCGCTGAGTGGAATGTCAAGCGCGCGCCCGACGTCACGAATCGCCGCTTTGGCACCGAGGGTGCCGTAGGTGATAATTTGGGCGGTGTTCTCGCGCCCGTATTTGCTGGCGATGTAATCGAGGATTTCGCTGCGGCGACTATCGGCAAAGTCGACGTCGATGTCGGGCATCTCAAGCCGCTCGGGGCTTAGAAAGCGTTCAAACAATAGTTTGTTGGCCACCGGGTCGACGTCAGTAATCCCCAAACAATACAAAACAAGCGAGGCGCCAGCCGATCCACGAGGCAGACACGGGATGCCGTTTTGACGCGCATATGAGACGTAATCCCATACAATCAACATGTAATCTGGGAATCCGGTTTTGTTGATGACGTCGAGCTCATAGGCTAAGCGCTCTGGGTAGCCAACAGGTGGTGAGCCGTTAAACCGACGCATCAATCCTTCTTCACACACAAAGCGCAAATACGAGGCGGCGTCATGTCCCTCGGGAATCTCGAATGCAGGCAATTCGACGCGACCGAAGTCGAGTTTGAGATTGACCATATCGGCGATGCGCCGCGTGTTGTCGATGGGGCTCGTGCCGTAGCGCTTGAATCGTTGCCAAATATCGTCAGCCGAGAGGATGTGGTAACTGTCATCCATGTCGTATTTTTTGCTACATAGCTCATTTAACGTCATGTTGAAGCCCATGGCCATGACCATGCGGTGCGCGTCAAGGTCATGGGCGCGTACAAAGTGACTGTCGCAGGTGGCGACAAGCGGGATGCCGAGTTCGGTGCCGATTTTGACGAGTTCGTCGTTGATTTCTTCGAGTTCGGGGGCGTTTTCGTGTAACTGTAACTCAAGGTAGTAGCGATCTGGTCCAAGCAAATCACGGAACCACGCAGCCGTCTCGCGGGCTTTCTCAGGCTGTCGTGCCTGAATGTATTGCGCCACCTCACCAGCAATACAGGCGGAGGTGAGGACAAGACCTTCGTGATGTTGGAGCAGTAGCTCACGGTCGATGCGTGGTCGCGCAAATACGCCTTTGTTACCCATACCTTCAAGGTGCGCTTTGGTGGTGAGCTTGACCAAATTGCGGTAGCCAACTTGGTCAGTTGCGAGCGCCAGCAAGTGGTAGTAGTTTTTGCCACCACGTTGGGTGGGTTCACTGCGATGCCCCGGTGCCATATAGGCCTCAAGCCCGATAATTGGCTTGACGTTGGCTTTTTTGGCGACGTTGTAAAAGTCAATAGCCCCATACATGACGCCATGGTCAGTCACCGCAATACTGTCCATATTGAGTTCGGCAGCGCGCTCAACAATCCCTTTGAGGGTGGCATAGCCGTCGAGCAAACTATACTCGGAATGGACATGTAAATGGACAAAATCGTTCATGGTACTACCGCATATCTTCTTTTTGGTATGGTGATTTCGTATCTTCTAGTATTCCATGGAGGGTGTCGATATTGTCATCAAATTGACATCAATGACGTATATGCCAGAGTGTAACAGAGCTGAGGTAACTATGTGCGGTGCAGTACGTTTTCATTGGCACGATGTGCATGACCCGCATATCGCCACATTAACGCATACTGAGACGGGCTATGAGAGTCAATACTGGGGGGCATCTCCTATCTTGCCAGTGCATGTGGATGGACAATCATTGTTGGTGCGCTGGGGGAATCGTCAAGAGCGCCGTGATTTGCCGGCAACCGGGTGGGCGCAACGCGAAAGCATTGATGCAGGCAAATGGCACCGCCATAACCCCGTGCGTGTGGTCATTCCGGTGCACAGTGGGTACGAACAAGGTGTGTGGTTTACCATTTATCATGGCATTCATGGGGTCATGGTTGGTCGTGGTGGAGATGCGCGCGTATTTATGCTGACCGAAGCCGCACTGCCTGATTACTTGGCACTGACGAATCATCCACGTCAACCATGGCTAATCGACCAAGCAAAGGTTGTGCCGTTACCAGGGAGCCGTCAACAAATGCGCTTATGGGAGGGGGATGATGCGTGCAGTAACACGACCACGATAGCGGGTCTGATTGTCAGTACGTTCAATTATTTTGGGTGGCTCACCAACAAAACGAATACCTCCGTCCGTCTGCCATTGTATTCCGTATGTATCTTGAATATGCGTATCATACGCTATGCGAAAGGCGTCATCTATGGGTGTGTCGGTATCGACTACTACTTCGAGCACGACAGTGACGGTATGCGGGGACGGTACATTTGTACCGACTGGAAGCATGTTTTGGGTATAAGCCCATATCATAAGCGCTGTCACGAGTGTTAGCACCACAAATAACCATGTACGCCCCGTCGATGCGCGTGGTGTGGTAGCGACTACAGAGGATGGGGGAAGGTCCGGTGGTGATGGTACTGCAAAGGTAAATGTCAGCTCATGTGTGGCTACTGTTGAATCAGCAGTCTGCGAAATATCACGGGTGGAGAACTCATCTGCACCGAGCACATTAGTAACACCATTTGGTTGTGTCGTTATTGCAGGCAACGGTTGCGGCATGACAATTGGACTCGTAGGGCGCATCCCCAAATTGTCGGTTTCTTCGCCACGCAAAATCGCACGAAGCGCATTACGCATTTCGAGTACATTAAAAAAGCGCTCGTGTGGAGCTATTTGAAGTGCGTGGTGTACGATGGCTGCGGTGTGTTCGCTGACATGCGGTGCCAGCGTTTTGAGAGATGGAAAGTCGAACGGCTTCTGCCCACGCGGATCTCTCCCGCTCAACAAGTGGTGCATGGTTGCACCGAGCGCATAAATATCAGAAGCTGGTGATACATCACCACGGTATTGCTCCGGTGGTGCGTATCCTGGCGTACCCATGATATGACCACGTTGACTGTTGGTAAGGCGCGCAATGCCAAAATCAATCATGCTGACGAGACCATTACTGTCATACATAATATTTGATGGTTTGACATCGCGGAAGATGACAGGCGTCTCTTGGGTATGGAGATATTGCAAGACGTCACAGACTTGACTTGCGATTGACAACACCATACGTTCGCTAAGTGTACTTCGCTGTCGTACCAAATCTTCGAGATCAATCCCACGCACCAGATCCATGACGATATAAATGCGCCCACGCTCTATCAAACAACTGTAAAAACGTGGAATACCGGGGTGGGAGAGCGTTGCCAAGAGGCGCGCTTCGAGTGCACAGCGCTGAAATGCCTCACCAGCTCGATCGGGGTCTTGCGGAAGTACAATTTCTTTGATGGCGTATGACCGATTGGCACTGTCGTCAATCGCCTCAAAAATAACAGCTTGTCCACCTGTCTTGATGACACGAATCAAATAAAATCGTACGTCACCATCCTCGAAGGCTAATTCATGCCCACAAAACAAGCATGTTTCGGAGCGCCGTGGATTAATACGGCGACACCCTGGACACAAAATGTCATTGCGCGTGCTCATGATAACTCTCGTTTAAGCTGGACGTATGTCAAATATGGCCATTGTCTCAAAATGCGGCGTCTGCGGAAACATGTCGTATCCGGTGACGGCTGTTACATCATATGCAGACTGCAAAAGTTTTGTGTCTTCGATTTGTGACAACGGATTACATGACACATACACCAATCTGCGTGGAGCGTGTCGGATTATTTGTGCACATACGTCAGGTCCCAAACCTGCACGCGGAGGATCGACGACCATCACATCATAGTGTGTGTTGCTGTGTTGTAAAAACTGCGCCACATCTGCAACTTCAGCCGTGACATTGGTATATGGTGAATGAGCAATGTTATGGCGACACAATTCAATGCTTGGCGCAAATGACTCGACACAATGTACGTGGTCCACCTGCTCCGCCAAACTCAAGGCGATTGTGCCAACGCCACCATACAAATCTGCGACGTTGTGCGCTCCTCCAACTGCCGTTTTGACCGCAGTAAGCAAATGATCTAGGAGGTAGATGTTATTTTGGAAAAAAGTATTTGGCCCGATTGAAAGCGTCACGTTGCCGACTTGCATCGGCAAGAGCGCATCACCCCAATGTGCGAACGGCTCACCAAACGAAACGTCAGCAGGACCGTCGTTGCGCAACCAGTGCACCCCTACGACTGCAGGATTTTGTAGGGTTGCTTGTGCAACGTCGTGGATTGCGGTAGTGGCGTTTTCGTCAGGAACAGTGGTAATCAAGGCAATCATGTAGTGGTTAGTAGGGCTACGGCGGACAACGATGTAGCGCAATATACCCTCGTGACTGCGTAAGTTATAGTCGGGCACACCGCGCTCAATCAACGCCTTCCACATCGTGTGTGCAATGGCAAACCCATCAGGTGGAATAAGATGACAAGTGCTGAGGTCAATGATGTAATTGAATTTGCCGCCACGGCGCAATCCAAATCGCCCCTTACTTGCAATGAAATCCATGCGTGTGCGGTAGGTTAGTGGATCAGGGGACGCGATAACTGCAAGTGGGGTGGTATCTGTTGGCCAATACTCTTGCCATAAACTGTTGAGGGCAGCGGTTTTGGCATCAATTTGGTCGCGATAGTTTATATGCTGAAATGTACATCCGCCACACATGTCGAGCGGAGGCGCATGTGGACAGGTAGGTGTCTGGTGCGGCGCACTGCGCGTTTGTTCGATAATGCTCCGGCGAAATAGCTTTGGTGTCAGCATGCGAATCCCTATATAAACCACGGTGTATTTCAATAAATGTAGTTTACTCGAAAAAGTGCAGCTACATTTGCCAAGATGATTACAAACTATCGTATATACGTCTAGTAGCTGGTTTTATTCTGAAACACAATACAATCGCATGTCGTCATACACATGTGTATGCGTGAACAGGTATTATCACATCTTTAGATGTTCTTTATCAGATATTAACGTTGAATAACGATAGGGATTCTATAATTTGAGTGTCATGTGGTGATGCAATGATGCGACCACGCAGTGAAGCAGAGTTCGATGCGCGCTGTGTATGACCACAATCGCAAGGAAACATCATGACAAACAACATGTTATCGCCGGCGCAAGTACTTATTTTGACAAGTGATGCAGGGAGTGGCCATCGAAGTGCTGCCAATGCTATCGAGCATGCACTGCGAACACGTGGACTATCACCGGTTGTCGCAAACCCTGCACATCATCCACTCGCGCCACATACACTGGTTGAAGCTGAGCGCTTTTATCTTAATATGGTGCATCGTGCGCCAGATCAATACGCACTGGCGCACACCTTAACAGATGCACCCGGATTGGACTTGTTTCTTGAATATTCCTTAGCTGGGGCGCTCCGCAAATCGCTCGCAGCCTTAGTATTAACACATCAACCAGATGTGATTGTGAGTGTATACCCACTGTTTACACGGATTATTTCAAATATGTTGCGGCGCACCAATCGACCACGCCTGATGACGGTGGTGACCGATCTTGGTAATGTCCATCGCGCATGGTTCAATCACGGTGATGATTGTGTGGCTGTGCCAACATTGACCGTACGCGACAAAGCACTGAAATGTGGTATTGATGTTTCTCAGGTTGTACATACTGGGTTACCAATCAATCCAGCATTTGGGTGGCATAGTTCTGATAAACGAGCACTTCGTCAACGACTTGGTTGGGATTCCGAATTACCAACACTGGTGTTGCTTAGTGGTGGGGCTGGCATTGGGCCAGTTGCCCAAATGGCTAAGGCGCTAGATGCAAGTAATCATGCCCATCAATTAGTGATTGTTGCTGGTCGTAATCAGCAACTTGCCACGCAGTTGCGCGAATATGCGTGGCGTCACCGAACACATGTATATGATTTTGTACCACTTGTTGATGTTGTGCATGCTGCTGATTTGGTGGCCTCAAAAGCTGGTGGGTTGACCGTGAGTGAATGTCTTGCTGCAGGGAAGCCCATGCTTTTTTATGGGGATGCACCAGGTCAAGAAGAAGGAAACCGCGACTACGTGATTGCACACGGGGCGGGTTTGGTGGCACACGATGCCCAATCGTTCGCTGAATACGCTACTACGCTGTTGAGCAGTGACGCAATGCGCAGTTCGATGGCGTATTTTGCCCGACAGCTAGGAATGCCTGAAGCAGCGATGACGGTAGCGAATGAGGTCGAGCGCTTAATACATACGCCGACCTCTCGTCGTCCATCACGCTTGTCAAAATTGCGTATCGCTCAGCGCGTGTAGATTTCAATGAGAACGCGCCCGCGTACACAGTACGCGGGCGCGTTTGTGTGCCCAAAAACCTGCGCACCACACGGTGCGCAGGTTTGCACCGAACGGATGAACTAGAAGTCCATGCCACCGCCACCAGGCATTGGAGCGGCTGACTTTTCTTCTGGGAGATCGGCAATCAAGGCATCGGTGGTCAATACCAATGATGCGATTGAGATGGCGTTCTGCACGGCACTGCGAGTAACCTTGACTGGGTCAATGATACCCTCGGTGACGAGATTGATGAACTCACCGGTCATGACGTTATAGCCGTAGTTGGTGTCCTTCTTCTCGGCTTGGATGCGGCGAACGGCGTCGATAACGACTGAACCCTCTTCACCGGCATTGCGGGCCAAGATGCGCATTGGCTCTTCGAGCGCGCGGCGCAAAATGCGGATACCAAACTGCTCGTCGTCGTGCGCAACCTTGACGCTGTCAAGGGCTGAGATGGCATTGATCAACGCCACACCACCACCGGGGACGATGCCCTCTTCGACGGCTGCGCGAGCGGTTGACAAGGCATCCTCGACGCGGTGCTTCTTCTCTTTGAGCTCTGGCTCGGTAGCGCCACCGACCTTGAGGACGGCAACACCGCCAGCCAACTTGGCCAAGCGCTCCTGCAACTTCTCACGGTCGAAGTCACTGGTGGTCTGGTCGATTTGGTTGCGGATTTGCTCGATGCGGGCCTTGATGGCCTTCTCGTTACCGTTACCCTCGATGATGGTCGTGTTGTCCTTGTCTGAGACAATGCGGCGGGCGCGGCCGAGGTCCTCGATGGTGGCGCTGTCGAGCTTGCGGCCGACTTCTTCGCTAATCAAGGTACCACCGGTCAAGATGGCGATGTCTTGCAACATGGCCTTGCGGCGATCGCCGAAGCCAGGAGCCTTGACGGCCAACACGTTGACGGTGCCGCGGAGCTTGTTGACAACCAAGGTTGCCAAGGCTTCGCCGTCGACATCCTCAGCGATGATGACCAAGTTCTTGGTGACCTGGAGGGCCTTCTCAAGCACTGGCAAAATCTCTTGGATGGCGCTGATCTTCTTGTCGGTGATCAAGATGTATGGGTTCTCGAGCTCTGATTCCATGCGCTCTGAGTTGGTGACGAAGTAAGCTGAGATGTAGCCACGGTCAAACTGCATACCTTCGGTGTATTCTTTCTCGAAGGCGATACCCTTTGACTCTTCGACGGTGATGACGCCGTCTTTGCCGACCTTCTCCATCACTTCGGCGATGATCTCACCGATTTCGCGGTCAGCAGCTGAGATTGAGGCCACGTGGGCGATGTCAGCGCGATCGCGTACTGGGGTGGCCATCTCGCGCAACTTGGCGATGAGGGCCTCGGCACCGCGGTCAAGACCACGGCGGATCATCATTGGGTTGGCGCCGGCGGCAACCATCTTGAAGCCTTCGTTGACGATGGCTTGGGCCAAGACGGTGGCGGTGGTGGTACCGTCACCAGCGATGTCGTTGGTCTTGGTAGCGACTTCGACGAGCAATCGGGCGCCCATGTTCTCGAATGGGTCCTTCAGCTCGATTTCCTTGGCGACCGTGACACCGTCGTGGGTGACGGTTGGAGCGCCGAACTTCTTGTCAATGGCGACGTTGCGACCGCGAGGACCAAGCGTGGTCTTGACGGCATCGGCAACAGCATCTACACCACGCTTGAGTGCGCGACGGGCATCTTCGTTAAAGTGAAGTTGCTTTGGCATGGGTTACTATCTCCTCAATAAATCCTGGTAGTGTGAATTACCCTTCGATGACGCCGAGAATGTCCTTCTCAGCCAAAACCAAATAGTCGATGTCGTCAACCTTGTACTCGGTGCCACTGTACTTAGCGAACAATACACGATCGCCAGCCTTGACACTCATTGGCACAATCTTGCCGTCATCGGTGCGACGACCCTCGCCGACTGCAACGACCTCACCCTCCATGGGGCGCTCTTTGCTGGCGGTATCGGGCAAGAAGATACCACCCTTCGTCTTCTCTTCACGCTCGGCTGGCTTGACAACGACGCGGTCAGCCAATGGACGAATGCGGAAGTTTGCCATTATCAGCCTCCTCAAATGCTTGTGACCTACTTTTAGCAGTCAATATGCATGACTGCTAATCACTGATAACTATAGTGAAGCGCAAAATGCTTGTCAAGCAAAAATTTGCACTCAAACGGCAAGAGTGCTAATTCATATACAGATTTAACAAAACAAACTAAGCATCCATTACATGCGTATAGATACATAGTCGGAATCACAAGGGAGTGACAGATGCAGCTCGATCGTAATTTGGGAATGGATTTGGTACGATGCACTGAAGCAGCTGCGTTGCGGGCTGCACGTTTGATGGGGCGTGGCGACAAGGATGCTGCTGATCAGGCTGCTGTTGATGCGATGCGCTTTGCGCTCAATGGTATTGTCATGGATGGAGTTGTCGTCATTGGTGAGGGCGAAAAAGATAATGCTCCCATGCTCTATACAGGTGAACGTGTCGGTACTGGTGCCCCACCGGCCGTTGATATTGCCGTAGACCCAGTTGAAGGAACAACCCTCCTTGCCGAGGGGATGCCAGGTGCAATTGCCGTCATCGCTGTTGCTGAACGCGGTTCGTTGCATGCCTGGAGCGGTATCCCCTACATGTACAAACTTGCCGTCGGTGAGGCTGCACGAGGCAAAGTCAATATTAATGCAAGCGTGGCTGAGAACGTCCATGCTGTGGCGCATGCGCTACGGCGCCGCGTCTCTGATATTACGGTGGTCGTACTTGACCGACCACGGCATCATCAGCTCATCCGTGAGATTCGTGAGGCCGGGGCGCGTATTCGGTTAATCGCTCATGGTGATGTTGCTGCCGGTGTCATGACCGCGGTTGAAGATGCTCCTGCGGATATGTTGATGGGTATTGGTGGTGCGCCTGAGGCGGTTGTCACTGCCTGTGCGCTCAAATGTCTGGGTGGTGAGATTCAAGCACGTGTATGGCCGCGCGATGATCAAGAGCGTGAATTGATTGCACAACAGGGCATGGATGCGAATCATGTCTACTCAACTGATGAGCTCGTCAAAGGTGAAAACGTCTATTTCGTGGCAACTGGTATTACCTCAGGTGATTTTTTGCGCGGTGTACAGTACAGCGAATTTGGTGCACGGACGCACTCGGTGGTGATGCGGGCAACGACTGGGACTATTCGACACATTGAGTCATTCCATCGTTGGGACAAATTAATGCGCGTGTCGGGGATTGATTATCTCCCCAAAGAGTAATACGACAAAGCGCCCCGTGACAATACTGTCACAGGGCGCTTTTGGATGTCATTTATAACACGTCAACATGACTGTGATCGCCGAGTACGAGACGGTACGCACTTGGGCGCAATGTCGAACGTGATACCACGACCGAGCGACCAATTAGGCTATCACAGAGGCGACCAGGAAGGTCATTGATGTGGCAATCTTCGAGTACGATTGAGTGCTCGATCTCGCTGTTTTCGATGGTGCAGTGGTGATAAATTGAGGTAAACGGCCCAATATATGAGTTGACGATGCGGGTGCCCTCGCCGATAATTGCTGGCCCACGGATGGTGCTGTTGACGACCTCGGCACCAGCCTCGATGATAACTTTGCCGATGATACGTGAGTTGGCATCGACGGTACCGTCTTGTTGCTCGGCGAGTTCTTCAAGTACGAGTCGATTGGCCTCGAGCATGTCGTCTTTTTTGCCGGTATCAATCCACCAGCCACGATGCACATAGGGGAATACGCCTTTGCCGCTGTCCACGAGCGCCTGGATGGCATCAGTGATTTCGAGTTCACCACGCCATGATGGCTTGATAGAGTCAATCGCTGCCCAAATATGCTTATCGAACATATAAATGCCCACGAGTGCTAAGTTTGATTTGGGCTCTTTGGGCTTTTCGACAAGGCGCAAAATGCTCCCGTCTGGGTTGAGCTCTGCTACACCGTATGAACGTGGGTTAGGCACCTCTTTGAGGACAATCTGGGCGTTGTAATCACTTGATTGAAACTGTTGAATCAAGCCAGAGATGCCACCTTGAATACAATTGTCCCCCAAGAACATGACGAATCGATCATCGCCAAGGAACGGGTGAGCGATTTTGACTGCATGTGCTAAGCCAAGCGGTGCATCTTGTTGAATGTAGGTAATCTTGACACCCCAGCGACTGCCGTCACCCACGGCTGCTTGGACTTCGGCGGCGGTGTCTCCAACGATGATGCCAATATCAATAATGCCTGCATCACGTATGGTTTCGATGACGCGAAAGAGTACGGGTTTGTTGGCTACAGGGACGAGTTGTTTGGCACTGGTATACGTGATTGGCCGCAAACGTGTGCCCTTGCCGCCACTCAAAATTAACCCTTTCATAGTCACTCCTTTGATGTATGCATGCAAGATGCCTTGCAATGTATATCGTTGCTTCTCTACGAGTATACACAAAAACGACCAGCGTGACATCACGCTGGTCGTTGGAGCTCATAGAAATCAGTTATCTACGAATACGGACGGCCCCGTAGTAGTGGTCCAGCCAATAACTATCGTAGATGCTCGAGACTTGTACGCCATAGCGTGGCGTCATTGCGTGTACCATTTTGCCATCACCGATGTACATCGAGACGTGGGTGATGCCACGACGTCCGCTAGTGTTCACAAAGAACATCATATCTCCAGGTGCCAAGTTGTCGTATCCACCGACTTGTACACCGTTACTTGCACTGAACTGCGAGGCTGCCAATCGTGGTACTGTGACGCCCACCTGTTTGAATGCATACTGCATCAGTCCACTACAATCGAAACCAGTGTTTGGAGTGGTACCACCCCATACATAGCGGTAACCGACAAACTGCAACGCAATATTCGCAACATCACTACTTGTTGAGATGTTCGTGAACTTACCGACATTGCGTACCGGAGCAATTGGCAGTGCGGGGAAGTCAGTTGTGTTAGGCACGCGCCGTAGTACGTGCGACGAAACATTCAACAACTCCTTGAAGATCCATACCTTCTTGTTGTTGTGCACAACCTGCACCCAGTCCTTGTATTTGCCAATTAACGTGAATTTCGTACCTAAGTTGACCATGTCAACACGGGCATGGCGTGAGTCTGGCCCAAGTCGCAAGTTGACCTGATCGCCAGTGACAATTCCTACGAGTTCGGGAGATGGATCAGGAATGCTATCTGCCGAGATTACGCGCTTTTCGACATCATTTGCGATTTCTAAGAAATCAGCGCGTACCCACCCCTCAGTCGATTGGTCAATGGCCACGTGATACCAGTTTTGGTAACGCTCAAGCAACTCAACATTTTGATTGCCTGTGAGCGTCGTAATCGCAACATAGTTGGTGCCAGGACCATCGCGTAACGTGAGCCCGGCCTCTTTGACTACGCCGACGCGTGGTGGAGGCAACGCTGGTACATTACTATCGAGAATGTCGAAGACTAGACCGGCTGATTCTACAGGCATGTTGAGTAATTCGCCTGCCATCCAGTAAACGGGCGCATCAACACGCTCACGGACCTGATACCAGTCCCCGTATTTGCCAATAACTTGAAGCTCCATGCCTGCAGATGCTCGGGTAATCGGGTCGTAATTTGTCCCGGGTCCATTGCGCATGTATGCCTTGTCAACCATAACGGTGACAGGCACAACGACAGGAGACAGCGTTTGGTTGCGTGACACTAAGGAAATAGGTACCGGAAGATCTTCGCTGTCGACAAGTGGTGCATCGCCCTCGGCAGCCACCGATTCTTCGGTGATAGGAGCTACATTGACCGTGAAATCATCGGCGCTGACCGTGATAGATGGCATAACCGCCGTGTCTTCAACTGGTTGGACGACGTCGCTATTTGAGACCATCATGGCAAATGGAATCAAACTAATCACTAACGCATGCATCACCGCCCGGTGGGTGAACATACGTGCAATGACCTCTGGCTGTTGTAACAATGTGGTGAGTGTGGGTATGCGGTCTGTGATACGCGTTTTGGTTTCGTCACGATCAAGACCACGCCGATTGCGTTGTATGCGATTCAATAAATCAAACGGCTCGCTATTTGACGGTGGAATACGCGGTGACTGGTTGATCATTAATAAAGACTCCCGGATAACCCATGCGTACAGTACATGGCATACTGCGATATGCCAGTCCAAGTCGTCGTCGCTCATATCATGCGTTCATGATAGTTCGACAGTGTACTTTAGCGCATTAGAGTGCGGTCAAAACATGACACAGAGTTAAATCTCCGTATCTGTCACCTCGGAGTATAGCACGAATTTGTCAGATTGTTCAATAGTGAATAGCGCTAACTGATGATGTGATGATGATAGGATGATGAATAATTCGTCATGAACTTGTAATCTAATCGCATAAAATAGCCGTCATTGATGACTTACGGTGACACGCCAATAATCTGCATATCACGTGGATCGTTCGGGTTTCCAAATGCATACACAACTGCATATTCGGGCATGTGTACCATCAAAACACCACCATCAAACAATTGGTAGTTTATGCGTAGAGGCGTCGCTGCTGGTTCAGTTGCCCAGCCTAATGCGTTGGCGACGTCGGCATCGTGTTGCCAAACCAGCCCAAATCCTCGCCACGGTGCATATTGGTGTGGTGGTGGTGCTAACGTGAGTGTTGTTGTTTCGTTCCAGGTATCACTAAACACACGAAACGATAATGAAGGCGTGATAGTGATTGCAAAAATACGTGGTCCGATACTCCATCGATGGTATGGGCCATGGTCGAACCAAATCATATGCCCGTATTCAAAGAGCTGTCGAGATGCTGCCACATCTGTGGCTGGTAATAATGTCGGACATCCAGCGGTGGTGCGTAGTGTAAGTTGTTGATAGGCTTGGAGCATGGCCGGGTGGAGTGTGTGTAGACACGCCGTTTGATTGGTGTACACTGCTGAACCAAGCAAACCGAGCAGAATTTCATAGGGAGTACCAGCAAATTCTGGGTGATATTCGATGCGTCGACGCTCAAAGTACTGCACCCACAACCAGCGTCCATCGATATGTTCAAGTGTTTCATTGCCAATCGGATACCCGAAACGTTCCAACCCGCCGTGTTGCTCCCAGTAGTATCTGAATATGCCACAGAGTGCATAGCCTGTTTCAGCGAACATGCGGCATTGGTCGTTACCGTGGCTGGTTTGCTCAGCTGATGGTATTGATCCGTCGCCAAATTGCCAGGGTTGATGAGTGAGTTCGAGATAACGAGCGCCGAGGCGACCTGCGGTGACACTGCCATCGTGCTGAATTTCAAGGCGATCACGCTCAAACCACTGTACGTTCAGGATACGTCCTTCGACGCTTTCTTGACGCTGCGGTGTAATAGGATAGCCAAACACCGCAAGACCACCATACTGTTGCCAATATACTTTGATAGGGCCAGTAATGCATTGATCGGTTTCGCTGAAGCATAACGCAGGTGACTGAGCATTGAGCTGACGAGCGAATAGGGTGCTTGATAGCATGACAATGACGACAGCAATTCCTAGTACACGCGGTACCATAACACGATGCTCCTGCATAGTACAGTGTTGATACAGGAGATAGACGTCTCGTCAGCGCTCGTTGTTCCCTAATGGATCTGCCGCAAATTGATCGTAAAGCTCTGCAAGACGATCGTCGGTATGCCGCGCATAGTATTGCTCGGTAATGCGCGTGTTTGCGTGCCCGAGAATTGCCGATACTTCTGAAAGTTGCACTCCCTCATTGAGTAACCACATGGCCACAAAGTGCCGAAAGGTATGCGGTGTCGTCTCGCGTAACAACTGAGCTTCGCGAAATCGCCCACTCTGTTCGACGCGATCAGCTAGCGTAAGTGCTGCGTGCGTGACGATATCCCATGCTGCAATGCGATTCAGTCGATGTCCGGCCGCGCGTGGGCCATGTGAGATAAATAGTGCATTCGCATGTGGGAATGTGGTACGACGGGCCAACAAATAGCGTTCGAGTGCAGTGCGTGCATGTGGTCTCACAAACACTGTGCGCCGTTTGTTCCCTTTGCCGACGACAGATATGCGTTGTGCGATGAGCCCATGATCGCCACGTATATCAGCAAGATCGAGTGCTAATACCTCAGAAATGCGACACGCAGTCGAGAAGAGCAAGTGCAAGATGGCTGCATTGCGTAGTCCACTGAGTCGATCGCGCTCGGTTTTGCTGTTCGGAGTACCAGCAGGGAGCTCTCCGTCATAAAAAGTTACGAGCCGTCGTAAATCAGCCACGTCTGGGGCTCGTCCGGGACTGACCCGCGGCAAGGCGTCGCTTACATACATCTCAATGACCGCCATATCACATCGGAGCTGTTTGCGATCTGCTAGATAGCGCAGTATCGCTAATACACCATGACTATATGTCTGTACTGACCCATCTGCGAGATGACTAAGCGAGTTGATCCAATGTGCGACATCGTCAGCTTGTAGATCTTCGGTGGTGTGACGCTGTTGTTGTAACGCCCATGCCATAAACCCACTCCACGCATCACTATACGATGCCACTGTGGCTGGCGAGAGCGGGCGACGACGCTGACGTTGCATCTGTTGCCAAGCATCAAGTACGTGAATAAGTGGTGGCATGACGTCCCTTTGTTCTATGGCTATGTAATTATTATATAACGTAGTAGAATTATAGTGTAGATAGGTAAAAACGTGTGATACTAGTGCGTTATGGTGTGCGAAAAACAATGACACAAGGTATGGTAGTATGGAGTATGAAATAAGATATTACTCGACTGGTGTGTCTAGTGTTCGGAATTGCACATAAGCACCCGTGATACAGCAGGAGTGTTACCGTATGAGCCGGCGCAAACGTATTCTCTTTGCCATTTCAGATACCGGCGGGGGTCATCGTTCGGGTGCACAAGCATTGCACGCCGCATTATTACAGCATCCTCGTGGGCACGATATTGACTACGATACGATTGACTTAATTACCGCAACAGGGTTACCGTTGTTGCGGAAAGCTCCCGAGTTGTATGATCAACTTTCGACGCGGTGGTTGCCACTCTTTAATCTCTTTTTCCAGCTTACAAATGGTCGCCGTCGGGTTGATACGATTGCACAATTTGCGTATTTGACGGCTCAGCGCAACATTAAACGCACTTTAGATGAGTTCAAGCCAGATTTGGTGGTATCGGTGCATCCGATTGCAAACCGATTTATTGGTCACGCACGAGCCACATACAACATGCCGTTTCGGTTTATGACAGTGGTTACCGATTTGGTGAGCTTGCATACATCATGGGGCGATCCTGATGCGGATTTGTGCATTGCACCAACACAAGAAGGTGCACAGGTATTGTTGCATCAAGGTATGCCGGCGGAGAAAGTGCTGTTTGCTGGTTTCCCAGTTCATCCTAAGTTTACTGCCTGTACCCTCACCACGGATGATGCTCGCCATGTACTTGGCATTGATCGACAGCGCTTCACAGTTCTGTTGACGGCCGGTGGCGTTGGTTCGGGGCGACTCCGCGAACTTGTTGTTGCGTTGCATCAAGCATATTCTGATGTGCAGTTATTGGTTGTGACCGGACGCAATGCGACGTTGCGTAGCGAACTACAACGACTCAGCTTGCCGTCACACGTACGCATTTATGGGTTTGTGGACAATATGGAGCAGTTGATGGCTGCTAGTGATGTGGTTGTCACAAAAGCTGGGCCAGGTACGCTGATGGAAGCCTTGGTGATGCGCCGTCCGGTGGTTATTACGGAGGCAGTTGGCGTCCAAGAAAGTGGGAATATTACCTTTGTGCTTGAGCGTGGACTTGGTGCACACTCCCGTCAAATCGGTGATATCGTCCAGTCTGTGGGTGACTTGATGAATCCAGAGCGCCACGCTGCAACTGTGGCACGTTTGCATAATGCGGTGCCACGCGATGGTGCTCATCGAATTGCCCAGATTATTATCGACCAGTTGCACTTGGATCCGCCGGTGCAACTCCGTCATCGTAAAGCACCGGCGTTTTCGGAATTGCCACGCTGGATGCGTCGCCGTGAACATAGTGATGATCACCGGCGACGTGTGCGCCTGTTTAGTTTGTCGCTCCTTGATACTATGCGCCAACAATCTGGTGCTCCGTTTCAGTGGCGGCATCGCTTGCGTCGGAAAAACCGCAAATCGAATACGAATTCGAATTAACATATAAGTGACGTATCAGTGGTTTGTGAGTCCTACAAAAGCAACATGATTCGATTGAATATGGTATAAATGTACATGGATTATTCGAGTGATTTATATGGTTTTCACATCACCAAAGAGAGCACGTCATGGAAGCTGAACGCTCTGGCGATACCGCACCAACACAACACAAATCGCGTCCACCACGTCGTAGTGTGACTGAGCAGCGTCGACGTATTCGTCGTCGAGCCCAGTGGATGATGAACAGCGTCCTTATTGTGCTTATATTCATCGCTGCGGGTGCAGTGTGGTTTTGGTCAATTGAACGCCGCTATCAGTCGCGTATCTACCCTAACGTTACCGTACTCGGTGTGAACGTAGGCGGATTGTCTTTGGTTGAAGCAAAGCAAGCACTTGAAGATCACTTCCAACCGTTCTATGAAACACCTGTCGTGCTGACCCTTGAAGACCGTAGCTGGGGAATTACCGGTGAAGAGCTAGGGTTGACGTTTAATTTTGATGCGAGCTTACAACAAGCATATCGTATTGGTCGTACTCGGGATATGTTCCTTAATATGCAAACTATTCGCTCGGTGCTTCAACAAGGCACGGAGATCCCAGCGTCAATTGTGATTGATGAACGCAAAGCCCAAGCGAGTGTGGCACGTCTGGCAAGTGTTGTTGATCGACCTGCAGTTGACCCTCGCTTACAAACAACTGGTACGTCGTTGTGGGTTCTCC
>CAYXXK010000023.1:0-19827 GCA_964469045.1 uncultured Klebsiella sp. | reverse complement strand
GCGTATGCTCCTTGTTGATGAAACAGTCGCACGTATTCGTGAGGTGTTACCGTTGTTGGTTGCTAAGCAACCAGTGACGATCGCAACCAAGTCTATGAGTATGCGTATTACCGACCAAGCCATCAAAAATGCCCAAACACGCTTCTATCAACTTATAGGACAACCAGTTGTTATTCAGATTGGATCCAAAGAGTACATGCTTGGGAGCGATGTATTAGCACGTATGGTGGATATCGCACAAGTCACAACGACGGATGGCCCTGATCAGTTCGCACTGTCGTTGAATCCATACATGCTCGAGCGTCGCATCTATGATATTGCAAGTGATACGGCGGTACCACATGTGAATCCTCGCCTTAACTGGAACAACGGCGACATTGTGATTACCGACCCTGGTCAGCCAGGTTGGCGCGTCAACCAGTACGAAGGGCGTGATCGCGTTATTGCTGGTATTAACGAATCAAATCGCACTATCGAGTTGAAACATCGTTTTGTGCCAGTGCCAATTGACCAGTCGAATGTGAATACACTCGGGCTTGTCGCAATGATTTCTGAGGGGAAGAGTGACTTCTCCGGCTCGGCACCATATCGTGTTACCAATATTCAAGTAGGCCTGAAGCGCCTTGATGGCATTCTTATTGCACCTGGTGAAGAGTTCTCGTTTAATAACGCAATTGGTGAAATTGACGCTGAAAACGGCTTCGTCGAGGGGTATGCGATTATCTCAAATCGAACACAGCTTGAGTTTGGTGGTGGCATTTGCCAAGATTCCACGACACTATTCCGCGCTGCGTTCTGGGCTGGTTTGCCAATTACAGAGCGATGGGGGCATTCGTTCTATATTAGTTGGTACGACAAATACGGCCCAACTGGCATGGATTCAACAATTTTTACCGGTGGTCCTGATTTGAAATTTGTCAATGACACAGGTAATTGGATTCTGATGCAAACAGAGTCAAACGCCAAAACAGGGATCGCCTCGATTAAGTTCTATGGCACACCAACGAATCGTAAAGTGGAGCTGATTCACTTCATTCATAATCGTGCCCCTGCGCCAGAAAATCCTGTCTATGTTGCTGATGAAGAACAACCAGCCGGTACGGTCAAACAAAGCGATCGGGCGCGTGATGGCTTGTCGATTGAAATTCGACGCAAAATCACCAATCCTGATGGTTCTGTTCGACCTGAAGATGTCTTCTTGACACGTTTTCAACCTTGGCCAAATATATTTGTGTTGAATCCACAAGACATGGAAAACGGCAAACCGATTATCGAGATGCCCCCGCCTCAGCCCAATTTGTGGACCCCGAGCCTTACGCCGAGTGAAGGTGTGCGTTATATTGCACCAGACACTGTTGCTGAGGCCACCGAACGTGTGACCAACTAGCGCATGTGTGTTGTGCTTAACCGGCGCCGAGTTATCTCGGCGTCGGTGCATTTTTTTGCATCACATCAACATATTTATGCGCAATCTGTGCCCAACTAAAGGTGCGTGCATGTGCTTGTGCATGCAGTTTGTGCTGCTGGCGTAGTTCATCATTTTGCCAAAGTCGACCAAGTGCCTGTGCAATTATTGATGGGTTGTTCATCGCGGTGTACTGGACGACGTCCCCGTGGAGTTGACGGAGAGTAGGATAATCATGACACAACACAACACATCCTGCCGCTAGTGCCTCGATGATGGGTACGCCAAACCCCTCAGCTAACGACGGTAGCACAAACAGATGCGCTGTGTGGTACAACTCGTTTAGTAATGCGTCACTTGGATCTGCGATATGCATAATTGCGAATTCTGTGTATGGTGGTTGGAGCCAAGGCATCTCGCGTCGAGGGTCGACATGACCGGCAATTACCAATTGACTGTCAGCAGGGATACGTGCTGTTTCGCGGGCAATATGCCATGCAGCGAGTAATGCGTGGATGTTTTTATGGGGTTGATTTGAGCTGACACACAGTGCGAACGGCCGCGTGACGCCGTATGAGTGACGTGTATTTGTGCCAGGATTGTGCCAAAATACCTCAGATACACCATTTGGAATGACCGATATCGCGCCGTTGTATTGGTAGTGACGACGAATCTGTTGGGCGGCATGCGCCGACACCGTCGTTACACAGTCAGCTGCTTCCATACGATTCCGTACGATTTTGCGTAGGATGTGTTGGCGCACTCGAGACATGCTACCGACTTCGAGTGGGATTGCATCATGGATGGTCAGCATCCGTTTGCTCGGAGTTACATGCGGTGGCATGTTGAAGTATGGTGCATAAATCCAATCGGGGCGTAGCTGGTGCATGCGGTGACGGATACGCATCCATTCTGCAATGCTGAACGGTGGTGCATCGATGTCGTGCAGATGGATATGCGGACCAACCGGGAGCGTATATCGAGTGTGTGTTGACCGTCGATTGATGATGATATCCAGTCGATGAATTGCGGGGTTGGTGGCCCATTCGGCACATAATGCACTTGTGACACGACCAATACCTGGATAATGATTAATTGCATATCGCCCATCGACACACAAATGTATCTTAGGTGTGTGCATATGCGTACCACCCATACAGATAGCCGAGCGCACTTGCATACGATGTCGTGGCCTTGAGTGGAGACCAAGCCAGTCGCCAACGTGGATCCGCGTATGAGTATGGCACGATACAGTGAATGGGAATAATAAGCGTGCGCCATATCAACCAAAGTAATGCATGAAATGGTGTCGAAAACCAGTTGCCACCACGGGCGCGTAGTGGATCGCGTTTGACTTCTTGGGCGTGCCCTATGCCGTAATGGAAATGTTTGCGCCATACATCGAGAAGTGTTGCCGGTGCAGGGTGGTAGACCCATGTGTTGCCTGCCTGCACGATATTGATTGGGCGCGTCGTCGTGTGTAATCGGCGTATACGCACGAAGAATTCGGTGTCTACACCACGGATAAGTGTTTCATCAAATCCACCTACTTCGTCAAACCAGCGACGATGTATCAACATGCACGTCGTGGTGATTGAGCAGTAGTAATGGGGAGGATCCGGGTTCGTAATCGTATCCTCGGAGACAATTGGGTGGACGATTCGTGCAACTTGTGTCGCAACGCGTCGTTGAAAAGGTGGTGCATCATGTGGCAGGATTCGTGCGCTGCCTACGGCAACAACACCCGGCTGTTGAGCTGCACAAAGCATTCGTTCTATTAACTCTGGATGCCCAGGTAGCGCGTCATCATCCAAAAACAGTAGCCACTCGGCGGTAGTTTGTGCGACACCGTTGTTTCGTGCACGACCATTAGGGGCAACACCGCGTACCACGATAATGTCATCGGGTACGTGCGTTTGCTGTTGTAATGCGTCGTACAACGTAGTAAGGGATGTATTGTGCCACGATGGGATGATGACCGCTAGTCGCATCATGCATGCACTCCTCGGTTCGCTGAGCCGTCGCTACACAAAGTGATAACAGGCAGCGGTAGCGTGTTGCCATGCATCAATCAGAAAGCGTTGCGACACTCGTGCGCGGGCATTAAGCGCTGTAGTGATGCGTATGCTTGGGTCATTAAGCATACGATTAATCGCTGTTGATAGTGCATTTGGGTCACCTGGGCGCACCAAAAGTCCACTGGCGTTGGAGTCGATAATCTCTTGAATGTTCGTGATGTTGGAGGCCACAATTGGCCGCTCCATCGCCATCGCAATCATCAAATTAAATGACATAGCCTCTGCAAACGATGGTTGCACGTAGACATCAATAAACGGCAACACATCGGTTGCATCGTGGTCGCTTTCGCGTATCAAAAAATGCACATGACTAGGCTGGGCACTTTTATGTGCTAACTGCTGCAGGTATGTGTAGTCCTCGCCTTTTCCTACAAGCACCAAATGACAGTCAGGGTGTTGTTGCCAGACACTATCCATGCTATGAATGAGCGTTGCAAACCCCTTGCTCGCCGTAAATGGCCCGACACTTCCGATGATGCGCCCTTGCTCCGGTAAGCCAAGCGCTTTTCGTGATGATGGTGTGGTTCTATGGAGCGCATACTGCTGGCTATCAATACCGATTGGGATGACATGAATGGGTGTCATCGTTAGTCCAAAATCATGCTGAAGTTGTTGTTTTGCGGTGGTGGTATACACAATAATTGTATGTAATGTGCGCAACAAACGCTTCATGAACGAGTTGTAGAGTGGTCGAATACCATCGCTTTTGAGTGATATCGGAATGTTTGCGATGGTGACGATACGCCACGGGATTTGTGCTAACCACATCGACATGATACTCGCAATATCTGTGTCAGGTGATGCCGCCAAACAATGCACGAGCTCTGGCTGTTTATCACGCAGAAATGCAATAAGTACGCGTAATCGAAACAACAAAGACGCATCATCTGGGATATGTAATGCCACAATTTCAATGGATTTGTTAATCGTACTTAATTGAGGGTACACGTGTGCGGATTGATTCACAATAGTGATGTGATAGGGGAGGGTTTGTACATGCTCTACAAGGTGTACAACGTATTGCAGGGCATCAATACTGACATCATGCCCGAGAAGATAGACGATATGTGGTCGGTATGGCATTTCAGCCCCCTAATTAATATATTCATTAGTCAGCAGTAACATCGAAAAATCGCCCATACACCGCATGAAATTGTCGCGCAATCTGGTCCCATGTATGCGCACGGCCGTATAACTTAGCACGTACGCCGATTGTATCACGTTGTGGGTGCTGAATGGTGCGCTTCAGTGTTGCCACAAGATCATCGATGTTTCCTGCGTGATACACAAAGCCGTTGACCTCGTCTTGTACTTGTTCTGCCAGTGATGGCAAATCAGGTACAACACATATGATTCCAGCTGCATGTGCATTCACCAACATCCCCGATGTCGTGATTGTGCGATATGGCAAGACGAGTGCATCACATGCCGCCAAATATAGCGCTGCTTCGTGTTCTGGTAAAAAGTATGGCTTGACCGTGACGTTTGTCTGTGTTGCTGTGTGACGATGAATCAACGATAGATATTGCTTATCCATCGGAGCGCCAGCAATGATGAGATGCGCTTGGGGGAGATTCGCCATTGCCGCAACAGCAGTATCAAACCCCTTGTATGGACGTATCATGCCTAGACACAGAAAAATAGGAATATCAAGCGCCAAACCAAGCTGTTGTCGTGCATGTTCACGTGATAACAATGGCCCAAACGGTTGTTCAGTGTGCCCATGCGGTATGACGGTGACAGGGATGTGTATCGAGTATGTGTCAAGCATGTACTGGCGTGTCACATGATGGTGGCAGGTGACAGCGTGGCATTGGTTGATGACGTGTTGGACGCTTTTGTACGCAATATCTTCGTGCCAACAGCTATGTGGGCGTAGATTATGCACTGTCCAAATGAGATGTACCCCACGCCAACGCAAAAACATCAGAATTGCCACAAACCCTATCATACGGAGCCAGGTCCATAGCCAGTGTGGGCGTTGAATAATTTCATCAAAAAAATGAATATGAAAGATACACAAATCGCGCTTGAGTACCATCTGGCCGAGGGCATGCCATAACGATCCATCATAGATGTCGTAGCGATCGGCTAATGCGTCATGCAGATGCGTCAAGTACGGGCTGTGCGTGAGGTGCGGTGGTAATGAATAAATCGTTGGTTTCATCACATAATACTCATTCTAGTGTGACGATTTACCGTGTGTATGCATGGAGTATGTGCTGTTGAATATGATGTTGCAAGAGTGTGGTTGCTACTTCAATCGATTCATCCCCAGGCACAATAATATGCGCATGCTGACGTGATGGCGCCACAAACATGTGATGCATGGGGCGTACCGTCTTGAGGTACTGTTGTTGGATTGAATCAATACTGCGCCCGCGTTCTGATGTGTCGCGTTGCATGCGCCGTAAGAGTCGAATATCGTCAGCGGTGTCGATATATACGCGCACCTCTATGTGGGTGCGTAAGGCTGGTGGTACAAACAACAAAATACCATCGAGGATCATGATTGGTTTTGGTTGTAGCGGTATGCCACCGGGTACTCGCGTGTAGCTTACAAAGTCATAGTTGGGTATGGTAATCGCGTGTCCGCATACGAGTTGTGCGATGTGTTCAATATAGAGTTCAGTATCAAAAGCATCAGGATGGTCGAAATTATAGTCCTGACGATCGGACAACGAAAGATGCCCGAGATCGCGATAATAGGCATCATAAGGCAACCACGCAATTGTGTCGTGACCGATGCGCTCCAGCAAATGTCGCACGATGGTTGTTTTGCCAGCGCCACTGCCGCCAGCAATGCCGATAATATATGGTTTCATGCGTCTACTTCATCTTGTGCATCGCGGATACCTCGTGCTATTGCTAACTTGAGCCCGATGGTACACCATAGCAATGCCGTCATATGACTAAACTCAATATTAAAAAAGTAATGATCAAGTACACCAACCGCTAGCGCGGCTACAATCCCCGCTTGGAGACCAATGAGCCAACTTGCGTGCTTTTCATCGTGGAGACGAATCGCTTGGTTGAGACTAGCCCAACTCCGCACAAATAAACTTCCCATCAATGTGAGAAAGAAAAAAAGACCGATCAATCCGATGCGTTGTGCGATTGCTAGATAGATACTTGATACACCAGCCACAAGGTCAATATCTGGCGCACGCCCAAAACCAATGCCAAAGAATGGATAAGCCTGAATAACCGCAAATGCGTTGTTGAATTCAGCAAGGCGCATTTGATTCGCTTGATCTTGGAACTGCACCCCTTGTACGATGCGATTGACAAACTGTTCGCCTACCCCTAAAAAGACCAACAATACTGTCGCAAGTATGCCACCACCAATAATTAACCACCACAGTCGCCGATAACGCACGGTTGCCACATAAATAGCGGCGATAATCATGCCACCGAGCGCTGCCCGCGAAAACGTCAAGAAGAGCACTGTGACAATTAATCCAGTCATCCCAATCATGATACGCCGTCGAAATATTGGCTGTGCCACGATGGTTTGTGTGGCAGCGATTGCACCAATGACTGCCAACATGCCACCATAACTATTGGGGTCGACTGACAATCCGATGGCACGCATGAGACCATTGGTGTCGTCTTCAACATAGCGCAAAACACGTCCGCTTGTGGGGTATCCAATGCGCCCGAATAACACCAAAAAGCGCTCTGCAAGTGCATCTGGGATGATGTACAGTATGAGCCCAATCCCCGCTGATATGGTGCCACCAATCAATAACAACCGTAATGCCCACTGCAAATCGACGTCATCTTTGATGATGTCAAGCACTGCAAACATTAACAAAATACCCAACACAAATTTGGCGTAATTGTGGAGAGTCGTAGCGTCTGGTAAGCCACGTGCGCCAAGAAATAATGCAAAAACCGTAAAGCCTAAAAATCCTAACACAGCCGGCGCAAAACCAGTCAAATCGAGTCGATAATCGGGTGTGGTAACAATATTGAGAAAACGCATCGTCAACAGTGCGATGATGGCAAGCGATAGCAATGAAGGAGTGATGATGGCACGGAACGGAAGTGTACCAAACGGCAACACCGTTATTAGTAACACAATCGTCCCCAACATCACTCGATTACTGCCTAGGGCATAATACGCAACCACCATGACAACGGCTAGCACAAACGGCACCCAGAAGTAGGTGTACACCAGTAATGCGGCTCCAAGCACACTCACCACTAGTCCCGTGATCGTTGCCCAAATCATTCGCTGTTGTTGTTGATTGTGCGGAGATAAAAACGGTAACTGCATACGCATGCTATTGGTATTGGTAGAGTGAGAGTGGATCGCGGAAGGTCATTCGGTAGATAGATTCGTTCAGCGCCCGCGAAAATTCGTCAGGGCGCCCACAAATCGCTGGATCCAAAAAACCTGCATGATAGAGCTGGTTCACTTGTGGCTGTGCGGCCTTGCTGCGCAATTCAGCTAACGTGACAACAACCCATGACCAGAGCTCGTGATTGTGTGGTGAGGACTCGGCTGGTTGCGGTAACACGTCACGCAATATCTTTGTGATAATACGCGTCGTCAATGGGTTGATGTTTGCAATAACACCTAATGTGGTGCATGCTGCAATCCGCGATGCACGCGGTGCTGCGTCATCATAGAGTACGGTAGCAAGTGACTGGATGGCGTGATTGCCGTATGCCGGCAATGTCTGCTCAAGAAACTCATACAACATGTGAAGATTGTCGTCGTGTCGCCGAAGAACTTCGCCAACAATCACTAGTGCGTGCGCATCACCCCAACTACTCAAAAAAATCAATGCATGACAACGCGCGTATTCTTCGAATTCGGATGACGTTGATGACAACGGCTGTGCAAGCAACGCATAGAGATGCGGTGTAACGTCGTTTCTGCGCAATTGAATGGCATCAATCAATGCAGGTGCGACACTACTCCCAGCTCCACAAATTTGGCCGACGAGTTGCTCAGTCGACATGTTCATAAACGACGATTGCACGCCTATACACCACATCCCATCACAAACGATTATGCACAATGGTATTGTACCATCTCTGCCTGTGCTTGTAGCATACTATCCTGTTTCGGCTGGTAGGTGAAAGTGGTATAGTTGAGATGGTATGGTTCATTACGACCGTGAGGAGTCACATTATGACCCGTGTATTAGTGTGGAACGAGTTTCGTCACGAAAAGAAGTCGGATCACCCAGCAGCTACCCTTTATCCCAAAGGTATCCATGGCGCTATTGCAGAGGGCTTGACCGAAAACGACAAGAACTTTGTAGTCAAGCCCGCTACACTGGATGAGCCCGACCATGGCTTGACTGAGGCTGTCCTCAGCGAAACTGACGTCTTGATTTGGTGGGGTCATATGGCGCACCACGAAGTCCAAGATGAGGTTGTTGCCCGCGTCAAGAAGCACGTCGTCGAGCGTGGTATGGGCTTGGTTGTTCTTCACTCAGGTCACTTCTCAAAGATCTTTAAGTCACTCATGGGCACTACCTGTGACCTCAAGTGGCGCGAATCAGACGACATCGAGCGCGTCTGGGTCATCGAGCCGAGCCACCCGATAGCTGCCGGCGTGCCACAGCACTTTGAGTTGCCCGAGGAGATGTACGGCGAGCGCTTTGACATCCCCGCTCCCGATAATTTGGTGATGGTCAGCTGGTTCACTGGTGGCGAAGTCTTCCGCAGTGGTTGCTGCTACCACCGTGGTAACGGCAAGGTCTTCTACTTCCGCCCGGGTCATGAGAGCTACCCAACCTACTTCGACAAAAACGTGCGCCTCGTTATCGCCAACGGCGTGCGCTGGGCCGCCCCAAATGGTCTTGTGCGTCCAACCTACGGCAACCACAAGGCACTCGAGAGCAAGTAATTCGATCGCACCACACCGCACCGCAACCACTGTTGCGGTGCGGTGTTTGTCATGATATTAGGTGTGTTTATGGCACGAGCTGAGCTTCATCTCCCGCGGGGGTTGCGCGATTCGTTGCGCCGTGGTCACCCCTGGGTCTATCGCAATCATCTCGACGAGCAACCCGCATTGGCCGATGGCACCGAGGTCGTCGTCAAGTGTGCCGGATGGCGTGGCATCGGCTTGTGGGATAGTCAAGGCGCTATCGCTATTCGCATCTATACCAGCGGTGCGCGTATCGACGATCAATTAATCCAGCAACGTGTGCATGCCGCCTGGCTCAATCGTGCATTGTTGCGCAACCAAGGGGTAACTGCCTATCGTTGGCTGTTCGGCGAAGGTGATGGCCTGCCGGGCATTACGGTTGATCTCTATGGCACTGTTGCGGTGATTCAGAGTTATGGTACTGGCCCTGCAACACTTATCCCACGTGTTATTTCGGCATTACGCACATGCTACCCAGCACTACAAGCAGTGCTCGGTAGCAAAGCCCGCGATGAGGATGCGCCCAAAGAACACCGCCGCGCCTTGTTGTGGGGCAACCTGCCCCCCGGTGATTTGATTGTCCAAGAACATGCCGGCTTGCGTTTTGTGGTTGATCCACAGATCGGCCAGAAGACTGGGCTATTTCTCGATCACCGTGAGAATCGCCATACGATTATGCACTACGTGCATGGATTGAGTGTACTGAACTGTTTTTCGTATACTGGCGCATTCTCGCTGTATGCCCTCAAAGGTGGTGCCCGTAAGGTGGTGAGTGTTGATGTAGGCCAAGGTCTTGCCGAATCTGCTGAGCACAATATCGCCCTTAATCAGTTGCCGGCTGATCGCCACCAATTTGTGACACAAGATTGTTTTGAACTCTTACAAAAAATGACCACGGACGGGCGCAAATACGACTGTATTATTCTCGACCCACCGAGTTTTGCGCGGACGCGACAGCAACGTGAAAGTGCCATTCAGGCCTATACGCGACTCAACGTGATGGCCATGAAATGTTTGACCCCACACGGTCTGCTCGTAACTGCGAGTTGTACTAGTCAGGTGAGCCCCGAGGACTTTCGGGCGATGGTTGCTGCATCAGCAATTGAGGCCAACAAAAACGTCCAAGTGCTCGGTGAATTTGGCCATGCGAGCGATCACCCTGTCCCGCTCCACTTCCCCGAAGGACGCTATCTCAAATGTCTGATTACCCGCGTCAGCGATGTGTGGTGACACAAAACCGGGGCGTTGCACGATTCGTGCAACGCCCCGGTCGTTTGGGTGACTATTCGCCGGCTTCGAGTTCGTAAGCCGTACTCAACTGTACGTTGTTGACTGCATAGCGATACGTGGCATATAACGAACCAAGCAATACCGTAACCGCTCCGAGCGTAGCCCCAATAGTAAGTAATCGACGCATGATTAACCTCCTCATGCTGAATGTTCAACCACCTACTAGACGTCATAGCTCGCCACAAAGTTGCACCCACCAATACGCGCTCATCAAATACTCATACGATTGCTTACTTACGCAAATAGTGTTGAATAGTGGTGTAACTGACCCAAGCAACCATGATACCTACGACAATCATGATCAATGCAACCGGGTCGTCAGAGGTAATCGTAAGCAGCGATGGTGTGCCAAGCACAAATCCAGTGCTACTCATGCCTGCTCCACCAACAATTAACCAACGCCATGCCCATCGTCGCGTCCATGTACGCGCAAAATCAGCACTCCCAGACCATGTGCTTACGCTAAGACTCTCTGTGAGTAGCACCACAATAACGACAAATAACCCGTATGGCGCAAGCAGAATCATCTGCACTGTCCAACCAATAATCAACATCGCAATGTCACGCAGTAATACTGGCTGGTGGGCAAGCAAATAACTCATTTCAACGCGTAGCAGACGCTCTTCAGCCATAGACCACCAGGCTAACGGTATTGCAAAGATGAGCATGCTCATCAGACTGTCACCAAACGATTCTACGGTTATATCAATAATCTTGGTATATGATCCGATCACAAGCGCCACAACAAACAAACTACCGCATTCGATAAGCGCAGCGCCGAGTGCATGCCTGCTGGGGAGTTGAGGTGCATCACGCCACAAGAGCCATAACAGTCCACTTGCCAAACTCAGCTGTAACGCCACCCACATGGCCGGTTGCAACGGCATATCTGTCGAAACAAGACGACTTATTTGGGTCTGACTCACCACTAACGTGCTTATGATGGCTACGAAGGGTAACCCCAATAAAACGATTAGCCATCGGTGTGTGCGTGATAACGCGTGCATTGTATACTCCTTTGTTGTTCATTGTACGATATGATGACAGCACACCACCGATTGCAGCCATCAGAAAGCGACGCCTATGTCACGCATTATGGTCGCAGGTCATCTCTGTCTTGATCTTATCCCTGCCGTTGATATGATTCCGCCAGCTGATTTTGCGCGAGCGGGCCAACTTCACGAAGTTGGCCCGATGACCATTGCGCTGGGTGGCGCTGTGGCCAATACCGGCTTGGCGCTCCATATCCTCGGCGCCGATGTTGGATTAGTCGGGTTATGTGGTCATGATTTGATTGGCGAGTTGGTGATGCAGCAGATTGTACAGCATGGCGCGCATTTGGGTGATATCATCCATCGGACCAATCAGGTGGCAACTTCGTATTCGATTGTGGTGACGCCCGGCGGTCAAGACCGCTCGTTTTTTTACTTCCCAGGGACAACGGCAGCACTCGATGCATCACATGTGATGGCGTGTTTATCCACTGCGAGCTGGCTCCATATCGGCTATCCTCCGTTGTTGAAAGCCTTGATGGCGCACGATGCGCAACCATTAATCGCCACTCTGAATGCGGCGCAGTCACACACCATCACCACTAGTATCGATATGGTTGTACCTGATCCCAATGCCCAGTCTGGCCAATACGACTGGATGCGACTCTTGCCCAAAATCTTGGCCCATGTCGATGTGTTTGTGCCGAGTGCGGCCGAGATTTGTGCCATGCTGCGCCCCGCTGATTATGCCCGCTGGGGGCATACCTGTGATACACACATTGACGAGGTATACGCCCGTACACTGTGTGCTGAGTTAATCGACATGGGCGTCGCCGTGGCTGGTATCAAGTTAGGTGCCCGTGGGTTGTATTTGCATACGGCGAACGCATCACGCCTGCAACATGCGCAGATGATGGCCTTGATTGCCAACCAACACGTGTGGCAACCGAGTTATCCGGTGACTGTTAAGGGCACCGTCGGTGCTGGTGATGCCTGCTATGCCGGCTTGATTGTGGCCTTGATGGCGCATCAGTCGCTACTCACGGTGGCGCAATTCGGCTGTGCGGTGGCAGCCTGTTGTGTCGAGGAGCGTGATGCCGTGCGTGGCATCCAGTCTCTGGATGCCACGCGTCGACGTTTTGAGATTGATTGGCGCTGATAATTAGCTGGTGGCTAAGACGATGCGTAAGCCACCGGTCAACCCCGAGGGGATGGTGTTGACGAAGATGCCTAAGCGTTTGACGGCTTTCTGGGGCAAAATTAATGCCACAATCGCATTGACAATCTGTTGTTCGGTATACCCTGTGATTTGCGCACAGGCATCGATTTGGTCTTGACTAAAGCCAATCTCCACCAGTGACGCTAGGGTCAACTTGGTGATGTCGTTGTTGTGTTGCGCCAACAAGGTGGTCAAGCCTGGTTCGTACACCATAAAATTGATGGACGTGTATGACTCAGCGTCAACCGTATTTGACTGCATAACTGGCGAACTACGCATGGATGCCGTTGGTGTGGTATCAAAATCTATATCTGGCATGCTGTTGTATCGTATGGCTGAACGATTTCTGAACTGAGGCGGCATCGTTAGGTGGAACGTCGCTCCGCGTCTTGACGACGAATATTCCAATATCGATATATGAGCGTCGAACGCCATCTCTTGAGTAACCAATACACGGAGTTGTTCGTCATGCACTTTGGCATCGGCTTCGTGCACCGCAACTGCCACAAATACCGTCTCGCCACTAATCAACTCGTACTTCATCGCCCATTCTGTTTGATACGTACCAGTCAGATTGATGAGGTGCTGTGCTGCCATCATCCGCACAAAATCAGCGCATACGGATTCATCAACAGTGATGATTTCGAGTGGAGTAGTGGTGTCGTCACAGTGCCACGTAGGGTTTGTGTATCGATCCGTGACTGACCATATCAACCCTTGGGCGCCAGCGTAGTGCACCGGTTTGCCGGTTTGCCATGCGACAACCGCATCGCCAAAGTCGAGCGTCGTGGTGTGTGTAGGAGTGAAGCGGATTTTGTTGATGGTACGCTCGATAGCGTCTTCGATGCGCTCATTTGGTGTCACTGATTCGCTGAATCCACCGGTGATGTCGGCTAATTGCTGGAGTTCGCCATCGGTTGGCGTATGCCCAATGACGAGCGGAAAGATGCGATGGGCTTGCTGACGTGCGTATGTGGCCACTTGTGTGATGCCATATGCTTCGCCATCGGTCAACACGATAATTACGCAGTCTTGCGTGTTGGTTGGCATATTGAGTACATGAGCAATCGCTGCGCCAATCTCGGTGCCCCCAAGATCGGCCTCGATGCTTTTGACCCAGGTGTTCATTTGCGACCGAATCACCGGCCCGACCCGCATCAAGCCAGGTGTTACATCAACGACATCGCTGCCGAACCGCGTTACTGCAATTGAGTCGCCGTCACGCAATAGCCCGAGTAGGCGCATAACTGCTTGCTGTGCTTGACGAATTGAACTGCCATCCATGGACCCCGAGCAATCAATCAACAGTTTGATGTGCATTGGGGTGGTGTTTTCATAGTGGCCTACTGGTAAATGCACATAGTTCGCATACCAGTGCTGCCCTGCATGATGCGCATACAAACTAATATACGACTGTTCAAAAGCGTTCACATGCATCACTACATCGCGATCCATGGTGGCGCCGTTAATTGCAACGTGGCAATTATTGCCATGCATGGTCATCTGCGCAATGTGACTGACAACATTGATGCGCGCCTGCAAAATCCCGTGGAATCGCACCAGTGCGCTGAATGGATAGCTCGTGGACAGGCTTGTCACTGGGGCCTGATCGGGTGCAATCCCAGAATCTTGCGGGTTGCCGTATTGTGGGGCAATCGTGGTTGGGATAGCGACCCGCACGCGCCCATCGTGGGGCATGACAAATTGCCCGTAACGATAGCCGATTTTGACCTCTTCGCCACCTGGCAATTTGCCGAGCTTGAGCGTATAAAACTCGCCTGCACGCTCAATGATAATCGCAGTGTTGCCCTTGCGTATGGCTTTGTCATACTCTTGTTGCCCGTCATATTCAGGGAATACTGCACTTTTAAATGTTTTGCCACGAATTTCAATAGTGACGTCGAGTAATGTTGCATTATGTGCCAGCGGAAAAGTGTACGTTACTTCGAGCGCTTGATCGATTGGGTTTTGATACACCTGTGTGATGGTCATGATGCTGAGCAATCCAACGTAATCACCCTCGACATGGACACTCCGTAATGGAACAATTTGCCCGTTTTTTGCCACAAAAGTAGCATGTTTTGATGAATCCAATTTCATTCTCCTTTGTTTTCAACACTTTATCATGTAAATAATAACATGAATACGTAGTATTGTAACACAAAGACTGCACGGTGTATATGATACACACATGCAGTCTTGCTGACGATGAATGAAAAGGCCCTGATACGCAATTAGTTCATCAACATTTGCCAAATCGCCTCAGCGACTAACGCCACCAAAAAGAGCAAACCAAATGTGCGTGTATGCACAAATGCATAGGGCGAATACCAGAGCGGCCAGACGTCTTTGGGGTAATCGGCTGGTGGCTCACTAGGGCGCGGTTTGGTGAAGACCATCATGGCTGTAACGGCCGCTGGGATTGCCATGCCAACGATTGCCATCCACCCTGATACGACGCCAATCAACATCAACGCTATGACAATGGCATATTCTGCCACAAATAATCCGATGGCCACATAGCGTGCACCTGGGTCACCGAGAATGACCGGGAGTGTATAGATCTTGCTGGCCTTGTCTGACGGCATTTTGTCGATGTGCTTGCCGAATAATACTGTGGTGGCGGCGAGGGTCTGGGGCAGACTGATGAGCACTGCGTTCCACGACCACTGCCCGGTGATAACGTAGTAGCCGCCGCCTACCATGAGTGGTCCCCAGACCAGTAATACGGCGACCTCGCCCATGCCGATATACTTGAGAGGCCATGTATAGAAGATGACAAATCCCGCTCCGGCCAACAGCAAATAGAACGCCAAATCGCCACGGAGCCAGACAAGGTATGCGCCAGGGATCAAGGCCAGTAACCCGGTGACGGCAGCATACAGCAATAGCCCGCGTTGATTCAGTAATCCATGTACAAGCGGTTGTGGACCGTATTGCGCCCGGAAGTAGTTGTTGTGATCGACACCGGTCCGATAATCAATCAAATCATTGAGCAAGTTGTTTGTGGCATGTGCCATGGTGAGACCGACGAACAGACATAGCCATAACACCCAATCAAACATGCCGTCACGCCAGGCCCATAATCCGGCAATTGTTGCTGATGTGCCAGTCATGACAAGTACGGCGGCTCGTGATGCGATGAGCCAGCGTGAGATGATGTCGAGCGATTGCCACTCCTCGGGGCTGAGTCGAGGAATCGTGCGTAGTGCCTTGCCCCACATTGCCAACATGTGCGCCTCCTGTATTGATTGTATTCGGATGCGCCAATCATATCATGTTCCTGTAAAAAATATATCGTGCCAGATGTTTTGAGAATGATGTTGAACACTATGCTGATTAATCACAATTCGGCATGCGGATGATATCGCAACGGTAGATTTCATCGCCAATGACGTATGTCAATGCAAGAACGAGGGCGAATAATCCCAACCCACCAATCACACGCACGACAGACCACGGTGATGCGCTACGCATCGGCTGAATGATACGTACTGCGCCGTATGCAGCCCACAGCAGACTGATGCCTAACACCACGAGTTCGCCGATACTCGTGTGCCCTGTTGGCCGTATCCATCCGAGGAAGGGCTGGATTTGTTGGCTGACGATGGTGTTGAGCACCAAAAACGGCAGGATGCTGAGCAGAAGTATCTGACCATAATGTCGCAGTTGGTGCATGTGTGTATCGCTTTCACTATATGGTAGATACATCGTACAACACATGATGGTACAATTCTTTTTTGTGATGATTTACACAAAGGTGTAATGATGCAGAAGCGATATTGGCGACTTTATTTGAGTTTATTGGGGATTGTCACCCATATTTTTTTCTTTGACATTGTGGCGGGGCGTTGGTTTGCCGGGAGCGCAGTGCGCCGGTGGATTCGGTTGGCGCAGGACTTTCGGCAGCTCGCGATTGATTTGGGTGGTGTGCCGATCAAGTTGGGGCAGTTTTTGAGTGTGCGGGTTGACGTATTGCCGAGTGCGGTTACGGCAGCCTTAGCGGATTTGCGCGATCATGTCCCGCCGGTGCCGTTTTCGCAGGTAGAACCGATACTGACTGAGGCCTGGCAAGTGCCATATGCTGAGCGGTTGCAATCGCTCGAGACAACGCCGGTGGCGGCCGCCTCGTTGGGGCAGGTCTACAAAGGGGTCAGGCACGACGGCCGGATGGTGGCGGTCAAGGTATTACGCCCCAACATCCACCAAATCATCGAGACGGATTTAGCGGCCGTGCAGGCGATTGTGCGCCTCATCAAGGATTATCCGTTGATTCGGCGCCGGGCTGATTTGCAACGGTTATTTGATGAATTTGCGGTTGTGTTGCGTCAAGAGCTCGATTATCGCCAAGAGGCCTTGAACAATCAGCGGTTGAGTCAAGTATTGCGCAATGACCCGCGCGTAGCGTTGCCCGTGATTCACCCAGATTTGAGCACGGCGCAGGTGATGGTGATGGATTGGGTCAACGGGATAGCGCCCGACCAGCGGGCGGCGCTTGATGCTGCTGGGGTTGATCGGCCGGCGTTGGCCAAGGCCTTGCTCGAAATCTTTTTTACGCAGTGCTTCGAGGCGGGTACGTTCCATGCCGACCCACACCCAGGCAACATGCTGATTGAGCCAAAGGGCGACGGCCGTTGGGTGTTGCATTTGCTTGATTTGGGGGCGGTGGCGTATGTGCCAGCCAGCTTGTTGGCGCATTTGCGGTCGGGCGTGGTGGCATTGGTGGGCAACGACATCCCCGGGATAATGGCCGAGCTCGATGCGCTCGACATGCTGTTGCCTGATGCAGATCGCGATGAGATTCAACGGGTGTTGCGCCAGGTATTAGCCGAGGTAAGTAATCGCTCGATGAGCGACATGCGCAACATCGACTTTGTGGGATTGGCGAGTGATTCGCGAGAATTACTGGTGTCATTGCCCTTTCAGATACCGCAAAACGTGATTTATCTCGGGCGGGCATTGAGTTTGCTTAGTGGTGTAGTGGCGATGGTCGATCCGCAAATTAACGTGGTTGAGACCGCACGCCCGTTGGCACGGCGTTGGACACAACAGAATCAACAATCGTTGATTGACGAGGTGGTGCGGATTGGCCGGCTGTTGATTGGTTTGCCGACGCGTATTGACCGGATTATTGGCCAGCTGGAGCAGGGGAGTGTGGGGATGCATGCGCCACAGCTTGAGCGTCAATTGCGTCGACTCGAGGCAGCCCAGCAGCGGCGCGATTGGATGTTGATTGGTCTACTTGTCGTATTAATTGTGAGTTTGTGGGTCCGCTAGCGAGTAAATTCGTTGACACTCGCTAGATTGGCGTTTAAGATGAAAACAGCAATATTACCGTTGAAAGGGTTGTTGTGAAGCGTTTTCGTCTGTGGATTGGCGTTATTATCAGCATTGCCTGTCTCTATATTGCCTTTCAAGGCCTGCATTTTGGTGATTTTTGGCAGGTTGTACAATCGGTCAATTATTGGTGGATTATCCCAGCGGTTGCCGTATATACATTAGCAGTGGTGATTCGCACGTGGCGGTGGCAGTCAATGTTGCGCCCAATTGCGGCTGTGTCGTTTCGGCGTTTGTGGCCGGTGGTGGTGATTGGCTACATGGGCAACAACGTCTATCCAGCCCGCGCTGGTGAGGTATTGCGCTCATATGTACTGCGCCGGCGTGAGGGTATCTCGATGAGCGCATCGTTGGCTACGGTGGTGCTTGAGCGGTTGTTTGATGGACTGATTATGTTGTTGTTTGTCTTTGTAACGTTGCCATTTGCACCACTTCCGCCGTTTTATAATCAAATAGTGACGATATTTAGCATCGTCTTTGGTGTGGCGCTGGCGTTCTTTTTAGTGTTGGCGTCACGCCCTGCCTTGCTGATGCAGGTATGGAACTGGGCTGCACAGCGTGTCTTGCCGGCCCGAATTGCCAGCAAAGGCGAGGATATCGTTACCAAGTTTGTTAGTGGATTGCAATCGCTCAAAAGCCCGCGCGAGATGTTGATTATCTTTGCGTCATCGGCACTGATTTGGTTGACCGAGACGGGCAAATACTGGGTAATTATGCAGGGCTTCCCGTTTCACGTTGATTTTACGGTGCTGATGTTGATGACGGCGGTGGTCAATCTTGCGACGACGCTCCCGTCGACACCTGGGTATGCAGGGACATTCGATGTGCCCGGCATCTTGATTTTGCAGAGCTACGGCGTGCCACAAGCGATTGCTACCGGGTATACGCTCGTCTTGCATGTAGCGCTGTGGTTGCCGATTACGTTGTTGGGCGCATGGTACATGGTGCGTGAACACATGGGCTGGGACGACTTCGATCGCGCGGTGGCCGCACGTCAAGGAGAATCATAATTATGCATATTTTGATTGTCGGCGCTGGCTTTGCCGGGTTAACGGCCGCGCGCGACCTCATCAAAGCCGGCCATCAGGTCACGATTTGTGAGGCAGCGCCACATGCTGGCGGTTTGGCCTCGGGGTTTAAGGGCAGTGACACGTGGGAGTGGCCACTCGAGCGCTTCTATCATCATTTGTTTGAGACTGACGCCGATATCCGGGGCTTGATCGACGAAATCGGGCAGAGTCACAAGCTTTATTTTGAGTCGCCACGCACGGTGCAATGGTGGCGCGACCGCACCTGGGCCGTTGATCGTCCAGTCAAGGTGTTGCAGTTGCCTCTGACGCCGTTTGTGGACCGCGTGCGTTTTGGCTTTGACCGCGCCTATGTCTACCTGGGCAATGGCCTGCACGTCGAAGCGGCGGCCCTGTTCGAGCGGGTGGCGCAAAGCAACCGGCAAACCTATGGCGAAGGCCATTTCTTTGTGGCGCAGGCCCAGGGCCTGCAGGGCCTGGCGCTTTGGCGCACGGGTGCGCCCGAGCACAAAGCGCGTGCCCCGTCCCTGCTCGAGCAAGCCGCTCAGGATCTGGCGCACCGCATCTTGTTCGGCGGCCGTGAAG
>CAYXXK010000022.1:0-43919 GCA_964469045.1 uncultured Klebsiella sp. | reverse complement strand
CGGAATGCATTTGAAATCTCTGGCACACAGCAGGCCGAACACTCCGCCAACCACGTAGCCGTATCAGTATTAGGGTAATCGAGTTGCCCCGATGGTTGCAAATTCAACACCAGCACCTGCTTGTTGGCTCGCTGCACAATCGGCAAGACCTGTGATGAGGTGGCGTACGTCGCCGTATGACAAATCAGCAAATCTACTTGCTCTCGAGCAAAAAACTCGCCGGCAGACACCGCAGCCGGCGCAGTATCAACTAATCCAGCCCCGACCACCTCGGCGCCCATGGCCTCAAGTCGCGCAACGATTACGGCATGATAACCGAGCAACAACTCTTTGAGACCTTCAAATTGTGGCCAATACGCCTCAAGTCCGACTGCAAAAAGCCCAATCCGCGGTCGTGGTGCGGGAATATGCTGCATGACAAACTCCTTTGTTTGGATATAGGTGTGGGTATGTGCATAGCCTATCAAAAACTGTTGCGCGATAGCAATGTTTTGAATACGCAAATAGTTACGATTCAGAAAGAGGTATGAAAGGATGACAAAAAATCTCCACCGTACTGGTGGAGATTTAAGTGGTGCGCCGCGATGGACTCGAACCATCAACACGCTGATTAAGAGTCAGCTGCTCTACCAATTGAGCTAGCAGCGCATTCACAACGATGTGTATAATACCATCATCGTGGCACAAATGCAAATGGAATTTTGTGCAAGCATGACTTGTGGTGGCAACCACGAGTAGGGAGTACCAGCTCATGATCAATGTTGATCCAAATCACACCCAATCGGCATATGGTGGAGACGGCTGGCGACCGCGTCAGCGTGCGCTCCGCGGCGAACTAGGCACCTTGTGGGGCGCCTGCGGCATCGACAGCGAGTACCGCCCACTCAAGCACGTCCTATTACACCGACCAGGCGCCGAGTTACTCGCCTCACTCGATCCCGATGCAGTCAATATGCTTGAGCCACTCGATCTAGCCAAAGCCCAAGCCCAACACGATGCCATGGCCGAGGCCTACCGTGCCAACGGCGTCACTGTGACATACGCCGACCCCGCCGAAACGCCCCGTCCTAATCAGATGTTCATGGCTGATTTGTTTGTCATGACGCCTGAGGGGGCAATAGTTGCTCGCCCGGCCTCCGAGGTGCGTGCCGGTGAGGAGCGCATTGCCGCCCGTCGACTCGCAGATATCGGCGTACCGATCGTGCGCAGCATCAGCAATCGTGGTACATTCGAGGGAGCGGACTTAATGTGGCTCGATCCACAGACCGCCATCGTCGGCCGAGGCTTGCGCACGAATGACAGCGGCGCCGCTCAAATCACAAATGTGCTACATGACATGGGCGTTGAGACCATTGTGGTCGACATGCCGTTTGGTACTATGCATCTCATGGGCATGCTTCGAATTGTCGATCGTGACTTGGCAATTGCGTGGCCCACCCGGCTGGTCCACCGTGCCGTTGAGGCCTTGCGTTATCGTGGTTACAAAGTCGCCATGCTCCCGGATGGTGACGAGGTACGACGCGGCGCTGCATTTAATCATGTGACACTCGGGCCACGCAAAATTTTGTTGGCGGCTGGTAACACCCAGACGCAAGCATGGTACGAACGCCACGGCATCGAGTGTGTCACCACACCAGTAAGTGAACTTGCCAAAGCTGCCGGAGCCATTGGTTGTCTGACGGGAATTGTTGCGCGTGATATGAATTAGCCTAAACACCGTACGCCATGCCAAGCATTGGCATGGCGTACATCCGGTCCGTATACATATACAGAGGTTGCAAATGAACTGGTCACCTACGATTGTGCGCGTCGGCGAGATTGCCATCAAAATGCATGTGTCGTTTTTGCTGTTGATTGGCTTTGAGGCATGGCGCTGGCGAGAGCAAGGCGTCATTGGCATGCTATTTGGGGTAGGCCTGATTGTACTGCTATTTGTATGTGTGGTTCTCCACGAGCTTGGTCATGCATTAGCTGCAAGAAGTGTCGGAATTCCAGTCCGTGAAATTTTGTTGTTACCAATTGGTGGGTTAGCGTTTTTGACACGCCTACCGCGCAAACCTCTCCATGAACTGTGGATAGCAATCGCTGGCCCACTCGTAAACGTGGGCATTTTGATTGCACTAGCGCCGTTTGTAATGGGCCAATCATTGAGCTATGTGATGCCAGGTCCGGATGTATTGCCGAGTCTTGATGCAGCACTAAATGCATTATTTACTGCCAACATGATGTTAGTGCTCTTCAATATGTTACCTGCCTTCCCACTTGACGGCGGTCGCGTATTACGCGCATTGCTAGCACTCTTCTCAAGCGAACGTACTGCAACCAACGTTGCTACATTAATTGGTCAAGGAGTGGCAGTTATCATCGGAGTCATCGGTGTATTAAGTGGAAATGTGTTAATGGTGTTAACTGCCGCATTTATTTTTTTGAGCGCCGGAAGCGAAAAAGCCGAAACGCGCACACGCACCATGCTCGAAACGAAATTAGTTGGTGATGCATATAATCGCCATGCATTGACACTTTCACCAGCAGATCGCGCAAGTCGCGTGGTCGATTTGATTCTGACATCGTATCAACCAGATTTTGCGGTCATGCAGGGCAATCAGCTCCTTGGCATTGTGACACGCGAAGACGTCATGTTAACATTGGCGCAAGAACCGAACGATGTGTATGTGGCTGGTATCATGCAGCGCGATATCTTGCGTGTGCCACACACCATGACACTCGATGAAGTACGCAATGTGATTAGTGCGAACGACACCCAAGTAGCCGCAGTCTATCGCGACCAAGAATACCTTGGACTTATCAGCCTAACCGATATTGCAGAAGCACTAGCTGTCATCGACTATGTAGACCGCCAGAAACAACTGCCTCAACCATCTCGTTCATAGTGCATCCCACATCACCATTTGAGTATGCTATAATCAGTGTCAGTAGATATGTCCACAATTGTGCATTAAGTAGCGAATCATGCAAATCATTGAATTAAACCCTCACGAGATTCTTATCAGCAATGACGGTATCCGCGAAGAAATCGGCGATGTCAGTGGCTTAGCAGCCACCATTGCCGATCAAGGCTTGTTACAGCCACTCGGAGTCATCAAGCGTGATGATGGGCGGTATCAACTCATTTATGGTCAGCGACGATGCCACGCCGCCAAAAGCCTTGGATTAACGCACGTCCCGTGTTTGGTATTTGCCGATGAAGCGGATCGTAACTTAATTCGGCAACTCACCGAAAACTTACAACGGCGCGATCTTAACGACTTGGAGCAAGCACGTGCCTTTGCGCGATTGCGCCAACAATTTGCCCAATCACACCCGCTTGCAGATGAGGGCGCGCTCGACGAATACGTAGGCCAGACGGTCGGACTATCGCCTCGATCAATCCGGCGCTACTTGGGGTTACTTGACCTCGACGAAAGCATCCAAAACTACTTGCGCACTGGTCAACTCACGGTAACCCAAGCCCAACACCTACGCCGCATCACCGACAATCATACCCGGCTCGAATTAGCGCGAGCCGCTGTTGATGAAGGCATGTCAGCCGCAGAGCTCGGTCGCTTAGCTACATATTTTGCTGCGAACCCCACACATACGCTCGACAGTGCAATTGCAGCCATGCAACCAGCCACATCTGTAGAGCCAAAGGGAATGGCATACGAGCCACTTGTGCAAGATCCTTCGACAACGTCGCTGGCAACTGTGTGGCAAGAGAGTGGCTTGCCGACCCACACACCCGAGTCGCATGACGACGATGATCGTGCGTACTTGCGTGACGACTCGGTTGTGGCAAGTAGCAAGTTTCGCCAACTGAAACTCAAGTCACTCGATCAAATGGTCGATGAAACAGACAGACTGCTGCGCACATATACCGATGGTCAACTACAACGCTGGCTTGACCAAGATGATAATGCGCCAATCAAAGTGGGCATGATGATGGTGCAACTCCGTCGTCTGCTTGATGGACTCCGCGAAATAGCGCATAACGAGCAGTGGCCAATTGACAGCGAAGAGATGTAGGAGGTCGCCATGGGTGCACACATTAATGGTCGACGTCGCAGTTCCAAACAAACATTCCGGCGCAGAATAATTATTTTTCGCACATTATTTAGTCAACCAAGCACAGCCGAAGCGCTCATTCTAGCCGTCAACAACGAGTTAGCGCAGGACGGCTATCCGGCAGCAGCCACCATGGCCCTCAAGCACGACCTCGATGCACTAAAACGTGAGTTTGGCTGCGAAATTAGTTTCGATCGTAATCTTAAGACATATACGCTTCATAGCGTCGGCGATTTTGCGGTACTTGATTTGTCGCGTGAAAGCCTTGAAGCGCTCGCATTTCTCGAAACGAACTTTCCCGATGATCACATGTTATCGGCGTTTATTAATGTTCAAAAATTATTACGTCAAGTGCGCATGTTGTTACCACATATCACCACTGCCAATATTCCAAGCATCTTCAAATTACACAATCCCATCAAGCAGAACAAATCATTTGATAGTCAAACGTTGCGCACCGTCAAACGTGCCATCGAAAACAAGCAACAACTGCGCTTCATGTATATGAGCAACTTTGAACTCAACGAGGCACGACGACATACGGTTGCACCATACGGGTTGTTTATGCGTGACGGGCATATGTATTTGGATGCTGTTCTGATGAGTGTAGAGCCACCCGGACATGCGCTACCATTGACAACCGTAGAATATCGCCTTGAACGTATTGTCAAACGCAGCGCACAGCTCTTACCAGTGATGAATCCACCCGAACGACCGCCACAACCTCGTTACCACTTGATATACAAACTTGATCCGGTCGTAGCGCGACGGCGTGATTTGGCAACCTTTTTCAATGACAGTCACATTGAGTATCACGACGACGGTAGTGCAACAATTACGGCAACGGTCAATAACTTGTGGACAACCCGACAAGTATTATTACGCTATGGTGGTACATGCGAAGTACTAAACCCACCCGAACTTGTGGCTATGTTCCGTGAGACAATTACCCAGATGGCTGATAAATACCAGATGACCACACCGACGGTCAAAATTGACCCGATTTCTGATTAGCGTAGCATATACAGAGATGCGCATCACATTCGCCAGATTCGCAAGAACCGTGTATAATTAATAGGTTATTGTTATGAAGGAGGGAATGTGACCAACACATTCGAGGCGCTTGGGCTAAGTCAGGGCCTGCTCGCCACATTGAGCGAGCTCGGGTATGTGACCCCGACACCAGTCCAAGAAGCGTCTATCCGTCATATGCTGAGTGGTGAGGATGTCATCGCCCAAGCACAGACGGGAACAGGGAAAACGGCAGCATATTCATTGCCGTTGGTTGAGCGAATCGATGCAGATCGGCGTCAGGCCCAAGTTTTGGTTCTGGCTCCAACCCGTGAGTTGGCCGTCCAAGTGGCTGGCGCGTTTAAGGAATATTCAAAGCATCGTCGTCTCAACGTCGTGGCCATCTACGGTGGCCAACCAATCGATCGCCAGATCCGCTCGTTGAACGCCGGTGTCCATGTCTTGGTAGCTACCCCAGGTCGTCTGATTGACCACATGAATCGCGGCACGATTAACCTCGGTACCGTCCAAACGGTTGTGCTTGACGAAGCCGATGAAATGTTGGCCATGGGGTTCATCGAAGATGTCGAGCAAATTTTGGCAGCACTACCCACACCGCACCAGACGGCGCTCTATTCTGCCACCATGCCCGAGGCTATTTTGCGCCTCACCAAGCGCTACATGACCAACCCAGCCCATATCACGATTGCCTCAAAGCAACAGACGGCAGAGATGGTTGAGCAGCGCGCCTACGAGGCACTCCACAGCGACCGCTTCGAAGTCTTGTCACGCTTGCTCCAATTTGAGGAGCCAGGCGCTGCCATGATCTTCTGTCGCACCCGCATGGACGTCGATCAAGTCGGTGAGAAGCTGACCGCGCGCGGGTTCAACTGCGACACGCTTCATGGCGAGTTGTCACAGACACAACGCGACCGCGTTATGCAGCGCTTCCGCACGAGCCAGAGCAACATCTTGGTAGCCACCGACGTCGCAGCCCGCGGTCTCGATGTTGATCATGTCACCCACGTCATCAACTACGAGTTACCACCCGACCCCGAGGTCTATGTACACCGTATCGGTCGTACCGGCCGTGCAGGGCGGAGTGGCGTGGCTATCTCGATTGTAACGCCACGCGAGCGCTTCATTTTGCGTCAAATCGAGCGCATGACGAAGGCACTTATCAACATCCACCAGATTCCTGGATTGGTCGATTTGCGCCAACGTCAACGTCAGCGCTTTGCACAACAGGTCATCAACACCATCAACAGTAGCGAACTCCATGCAGAGCGCGAGTTGCTGGGCCAATTGACTGAGCAGCACGATGCCGTGACCATTGCGGCCGCCGCCTTACGCATCGCCTTCGGCGAACAGATGACGACGCCACAATCAGACCCATTGGCCAATTCAATCAATGCGGCACAACGTGCGTCAACACAACCACCCCGCACCAACAACCCGCATGGCCCCGGCGGTAACCCGCAGTTCCGCGGTAACGATCGTGGCAGCGTACGGTTGTGGATCGACATCGGTCGCGCTAAGGGCATCCGGGCAGGCGACATCGTCGGTGCTATCGCCAACGAAGCGAATATTCCCGGCCGCATGATTGGCAGTATCGAGCTTCACGATGGATTCTCATATGTCAATGTGCCTCAACGCGATGCACGCCGCGTCGTCGATGTACTCAATCACGCCACCATTCGTGGACACCGAATTAAGGCCAACATCGTAGCCCCACGCAAAGTCTAATTCATCGATATTACCGTCGACTGAACTCACGCGCCGGCGCAACATGCGCTGGCGCGTTTTTAGTAATGTCATGAATTTGGCTTTTACCCTCGCTGATACGCAGAGTACGTTGTGTGTTCTTTACAACAACCTTCCTACACAATTGCGACGCTGCGTGTCACGTCACTGTTTGGCGCACGCTGAAATGCATCAATACACACCAATATGCGCAATCTCAAGGGCAAACGGGCCATCTTGTTTATACTCGATCAGTACGCTCATCGAGCGAATGATTGACGTATCAATCGGGTCACCAGGTACGGTACGCCCAAAGTACGTCGGTTTGAACTGTTCGAACGGCAGTTGTATCACCTGCCATTCCCCTGTCGTATCAAAAGTCGCCTGATAGACGAGCGAGCGGGAGTTTGTGCGCAAATACATGCCGTACCGTTTTTTGTCGCCTTTGAGCTTGATGGTTAAGCCACGATATGCCGACGCGTTCAGCGGTTGTGCGAAATTCGTTTGTACCGTTGCGAACCCACCGTTATTCTCAAAACTCACCACTCCACGAAAGATGGCAGTACCACTGGTCGTCGCAACGAGTTCACTCCGGCTGACTCCGCCCATGACATCGTCATTAAGTGGAAACCACGGCTTCGTCTCGTTGGGCAAGGCAAAATCTACAAGCTTCATCGATATATCCTGTTGTTCAGGTATTTCTTGAGTAGTAACGGGGAGTGTACACCCGGCTAGGTACACTATGCACCACCACAAAAACACCACGGTCGTCGCTTTTTTACTCAGCATAGACACCAATCGCCTTAATCTCAACCGCAAACTTACCCGGCTGATTATAGCCATTCATCACACTCATTGAGCGCAACCGTGTCGGATCAAATGGTGGTGCAACCACCGGTTCGCCCGAACGAATTGAACGGAACGCGCTGAACGGCAAGCGCACCTCTTGCCACTCGCCTGTCGTCATGAACGTCGCCTGATACGCCAATCCACCGGTTCCGTTGCGCAAATAGATGCCAAATCGGTCGCCATTGCCCTTTATCCAGACCACCACGCCATCATAAGCCGAGATGTCGCGTGGTACATCAAAGAGTGTTTGTATCGAAGCAAAACCGCCATTGTTCTCAAACCGTATTTCACCAGCAAACGTGAGTGTTTGATTGGGCGATAATTGCGCATATCCATCGCTGATGCCACCCATGACATTGTCGTTACGCGCAAACCATGCATCAGCTGCTCTTGGCGTGCTAAAATCAAACAACACCGTGTAATCGACAGGATCAGCAGCAATTACCCCACGTTTCGACACCACATATTCATGTACGGCATGTACCCCAGGTGAAATGTATGCCCATAGCATCATTGAAATAAAGAATACTGACACAAATTCCTCCTTTTCACTGCCATTATGTAGTGTCCTTCAGCACAGAGAGCGTGTCAACCCGCTAATACCCTTATTTGGTTAGAAGAGCATAAGTTGTTGTATTCGAAAGTATGCACACTGACCGTCAGCACTTTTTGTGCTAGGATAGTGACACCCAACCGAATTGCCCTACAAAGGAGTAGTCAATGAGTGTACTACGACCGCATCAACTACGTTGTGAATATTTGGTAGACCCGCGCGGTATCGAAAGCCGCAATCCGCGCTTGAGTTGGCGCCTCAAAGGCAGCGGCACCAATCGACGGCAGAGTGCCTATCAGATTCAAGTGGCCACTTCTGATACTGCTCTCAAAAAGCAATCAGACCTGTTATGGGATAGCACCAAGGTAGCGAGTGACCTGCAGCCATCTATTCGCTATTCCGGCCCACCGCTCAGTAGCGGCCAAACCGTCTACTGGCGTGTACAAATCTGGGATGAAGATGACGTTGCCTCAGGCTGGAGCACTCCCGCGCTCTGGCAACACGGTCTCAGCGCCAATGATTGGGATGGCGCAGAGTGGATTGCCTTCCCCACCGCCAAAGACGCCGGCGAAATGAGTCAACCAACCGCCTTGTTACGCCACCAATTCAACTTACCCAGCCCTATTACCAACGCCACATTGTACGCCTCTGCCCTCGGCCTCTACGAGATCACCCTCAACGGCACTGTGGTCGGCGACCGTGTGCTCACGCCCGGCTGGAGCGATTACAATCACCGCGCGATGTACCAATCCTACGATGTCACTGCGATGCTTTCGACCAACCAAAACGTCATTGCCGCCACCATCGCTGACGGCTGGTATTGTGGATACTTGGGGTTTGAGAACAACTTCTCACGCTACGGCGACTATCCAGCCCTGCGCTGTCGCCTCGATGTCACCTGCGCAGACGGCAGCAAGCATACGATTCTTTCTAACAAAAAATGGAAAGCGCGCGATGGCTACATCCGAGCCGCCGACTTTTATATGGGCGCAACTATTGATTACACGCGCATCCCACATGGCTGGGAACGGACAGGATTCGACGACAAAAGCTGGAAAGCTGCCAAATCAGTCACCTACGCCGGCCAGATGAGCCCTGATACATCGCCGCCTCTGCGCGTCATCGAAAAGTTGCCAGTCACACGTGTCACACAACCAAGTCCCAAAGTCTACATCGTCGACTTCGGGCAGATTTATGCCGGCTATATGCGGCTCAAGGTCAACGGTCCAGAAGGTCACAAAATTATCATCCGCTACGGCGAAATTTTGAACCCGGACGGCACATTACATACCGTCAACTTGCGTGCAGCCAAACAAACTGACACGTTCACACTCGATGGCCAAGAGCGTTGGATTGAACCCAACTTCACCTACAAGGGCTTTCGCTATGTCGAAATCACCGGACTCGACAAACCTCCACAGCCCGATCATGTCGAGGGGCTCGTAATGCACGTCGATGCGGAGCTGACCGGTGAATTCCGCTGTTCGGATCCGCTGCTCAATCAACTCTGGAAGAACATTCGTTGGGGACAACGCGGCAACTTCATGAGTGTTCCTACCGATTGCCCGCAACGCGACGAGCGCCTTGGTTGGACCGGTGACATGCAAATCTACGTGCGCACCGGCATCTACCAGATGGACTGCGCCGCATATTTGACCAAGTGGATGCGCGATGTGCGCGACGGTCAACACGACTCGGGCGCGTTCCCAGATGTCGCACCGCGCATTGTGGTCCAAGCCGAGGGCGCTCCAGCCTGGGGTGACTGTGGCGTGGTCGTGCCCTGGACGCTGTGGCGCATGTACGGCGATACCGAGTTCATCAGCGAGAACTACAGCGCCATGCAACGATGGATGCAGTTCTTGCTCGAGACCAACCCCAATCTGCGCCGCATGACGCGTCGTGGCAACGATTACGGCGACTGGGTGGCCATGGACTCACATACCGCACGCGACCTCATCGGCACCGCCTATTGGGCGCACGACGCCACACTGATGGCGCAGATGGCGAATGCAATTGGGCATGACCAAGATGCCACCTACTATGCCACCATGGCCAACGATGTGCGCGCAGCATTCCACGCCGCCCACGTCTTCCCTGAAGGGGCAGTGGTTGGTGATATCGCTCAGGTGCATCCACACCTCGTGCATCTTAATATGCAACTTAACGCCGAGACGCAGACCAACTACGCACTAGCGATTAACCTCGATTTGCTCAAACCCGAGCAGGTCGAATACGCCGCTGATCGCCTCGTGCGCGACATCACTCGTCGTGGCAACCACTTGTCAACAGGATTCGTCGGCACGATGCACTTGTTGCCCGCCTTGACCAAGGGTGGACGCAACGATATTGCGTATCGCTTGTTGCGCCAGCAGTCGTTCCCCTCGTGGCTCTACCCAGTCACCCAAGGTGCCACCACTATGTGGGAGCGCTGGGATTCGTGGCACCACGAGTTTGGTTTACAAACTCCAACAATGAATTCGTTCAACCACTTCGCCTACGGATGTGTGGGTGACTGGATGATGCGCACCATGGTGGGGATTTGTGATCACCCAGATCACCCCGGCTTCCGCGTGGCCTTGATTGCCCCGCAACCGGGTGGAGACATCACCACGGCGAGTGGTAGCTACAACTCGCAGTTCGGCACCTACAAGGCGAGTTGGAAGCAGAAGGGCACCCACTTTACGCTGAGCGTCACCATCCCAGTCGGTTGTGAGGCCGAAGTGCGCTTGCCCACCAGCAACCATAAGTCGATTCGCTTAGACGGCCAAAAAGTCCCCCAGACCGATGCCATCATCCTCGGATCGGGATCGTACGAGTTCACCTGCACCCTCTAAAACGCCAGATGCGCACCATGACTCAAGAGTCATGGTGCGCATCTGATGATCCATGTGTCACGAGTTATGTCCTACACGCGTGGCATCAATGTCTGAATCACCTGCGTGTACACGTTGCAGCAAGCCACAATCGACGGCAAATCAACCCATTCGTTGCATTGATGGAACTCGCCACCATCCGGTCCGTACAATAACGTCGGGATCCCTGCCAACTCAGCAATCAAATTGGCGTCGCTCACCCCCGTCGAATGCGCCAAATCTGGCTGCGTGCCCCATTCAGCCACATACGCCTGCACCACCGCCTGCACCAATGGGTGCTCAGGTGCAATCTCGAACGACGGGTAATACGGCGGCGGCGTGCTCAACTCGATGCGGGCCGGTGATTTGAGGCCATCAACTACCCCTTGCATCTGGGTCTTGACGCTCTCACGGTTCTCGCCCGGCACAATCTGACGTGATACCAGAATCTCGGCCCGCTCGGGCACTGTCACTACATATTGCGCACTGCCACTCAAAAACGACAGCACCGATTGCGATGCCGGAATGCGCTCGTGCGTGCCAAGTGGCAACTGATCGACACCCACCACAAACCGCGAGCCCTCACTGGCCGCATTGATACCCTGCCACGGCATAAAGCCATGCGCCGCTTTGCCAATCACGTCGGCTTTGATCAACACTTTGCCGGCGGCGCCGATGCCAATCTTCGGGTGATAGGCCTCAGCCACAATACAAAAGTCAGCCTTGATGCCTTGTTCAATCAACGCATTGGCGCCGACCGAGTACGCCTCTTCGTCGACAACTGCACTCATAATCAGCGTGCCACTCCAGGCATCACGATGACGGTGCATCTCGCGCGTCACCAACATGATGGCGGCCATGCCCGACTTCATGTCACACGCGCCGAGCCCATACAAACGATTGCCATCAATCCGACCTTGCCACGGATCACACTCCCAGCCCTCGGCTGCGAGCACGGTATCGGTGTGGCCGTTGAGCATCAATGTTGGACCCACACCGTTTTCGATACGTACCACCACATTCGGCGCCGCAGAGGTCGGCCATACCTCAGCGGTGATACCTTGGGATGCAAACCACTCAACCACATATTGCTGTACCGCGTGCTCAGCCCCAGGATAACTCTGAATCGCCACCATGGCACGCGTCAAGGTGGTGGCCTCGGCCACGTCGTACCGGATCGTCATGTATCTCTCCTCAATACATCAAAAAATACATCAAAAACGGGTGCCAGCCACTGACACCCGCGCGCACAACTCCGATGAACTATTGCTCTTTACCCATAAAGGCCATCAAGGCCCGTGTATACACCACACAACAGGCAGCAATCGACGGCAAATTGACCCATTCGTTACATTGATGGAAGTTGCCACCCGTCGGGCCATGATTGACTGATGGAATCCCAGCCAATCCATTGAACAAATTAGCATCACCCACACCCGTCGAATACGTCAACTCGGCCTCGCGGTGATGCACTACCCGGAATGCCTCTTGCATCACCTGAATCAACCGATGTTGTGGGTCAATGTCATACGACGGGTAGTACGGCGGTGGTGTACTCAACTCGATACGTGCCGGCGATTTGAGCCCATCAACAACGCCTTGCATCTGCGCCAAAACGCTCTCCCGCGTCTCGCCCGGCACAATCTGGCGTGACACTAATATCTCCGCACGTTCGGGCACCGTCACCACATACTGCGCGCTACCGCTCAAAAACGATAGCACCGATTGCGACGACGGTATGCGCTCATGCGTACCCAGTGGCAACTGATCAACACCCACCACAAACCGCGAGCCCTCGCTGGCAGCATTGACGCCCATCCACGGCATGAAGCCATGTGCAGCCTTACCAATCACATCGGCTTTGACCAACACTTTGCCGGTAGCGCCGAGTACCAACCCAGGCATTGGCTCGCTGACAATACAGTAATCGGCGTTGATACCGCTTTCAATCAAGGCATAAGCACCAACCGAGTAGGCTTCTTCGTCGACGACAGAGGTGAAGATAAGCGTACCGCTCCAGCGGTTCTTATGGCGGAACATCTCGCGCGTCACCAGCATAATCGCCGCCACGCCCGATTTCATGTCGCAGGCACCCAGCCCATAAAAGTTCTCACCATCAATTTTGCCCTCAAACGGATCACACTCCCAGCCTTCAGCCACGAGCACAGTATCGGTATGGCCGTTGAGCATGATGGTCGGGCCATCACCATTCTCGATCCGTACGATTATGTTCGGGGCCGTCTTAGTCAGCTGTATCTCGGTTGGGATGTGATACTTGGCAAACCAATCAGCGATGTACTGCTGTACCGCATGCTCCTCCCCTGGGAAGCTACGAATCGCCACCAAGGATCGCGTTAACTCGGTAACCTCAATCAAATCATAATGAATCATGCCATCCCCCTCTTCTAGATTCAACCCGCCGCATCACTATAGCACGCCACTCATTTCCCCTGAATCCACTTTTCACTTTTCACTTTTCACTTTTCACTTTTCACCTAAAAAACTCTTCACCATCTTCATATAAGCCAGCGGCGACTCACGTCTGATACAATGCCCTGCATCCCGAATCAACCCCACCTCAATACTCGATGACAACGAACGCGCCAGCGCCGCAGCCTCAGCCGTCACCAAACCACCACGGGCTGGCTCAGAGACAATCAGCAGGCTTGGGACAGTCAATGCTTTCACCAAATCCTGCCACGGATTAAAATGTCGCGGACCAAAATGCTGCGCCTTGGTAGCAAACTGTTGTTTTGACTCAGACCACGCTACCAACTCCTCAGCACGCCACGTTGGATTTTCTTTGATACAGCGCATCACCAACTGCTCGAGCGGCATCCCTTGCATCTCACCGAGCCAACGCATCATACCCTGTCGAATCTCCTCAACCCGTGCTGCCGATTGTTCAGGCTCTTGCATGATAAACGGCGGATCCTCAAGAATAGCCGCACGAATCTGATTGCCCAAATCAACTGCCACTTGCAATGTTGTATTGGCACCCATCGAATGCCCCATCACAATCGGCCGATCAAGCCCCAATGCCGCAATCAAATTAGCCACATCACGCGCTTGCGCCGGATTGCCGTTACTCACTAGCGACGCGTCGGAGTGGCCATGTGCCCGTGCATCAATCAAAATTACATCATATCCATCAACAAAGTGCTGGGCAAACGCCTGCCAACATGCCCCACTATCAGAGAATCCGTGCGCCATAATCAACGGCACACCTGACCCTTGCCGATAATAATGAATCTTGACATCTTCGGACTGAATAAATCCTGTCTGCCAGGTCATGCTATGCTCCTTGTTGTATGCGGTGTGCCCACATCATACACCTAATTTTGTCGCATGTATCAATTCTTGTGCTTTTATCAAAAAACCGTCCAGCCAGATGTTGCTCGATTACACACACCCTGCCACATCCACACAAAAAAACAGACCACCAACAATCGTGATGGTCTGCATATCAGTATGTTTCGAAAATCAAGTCCGCCCGCAGCATATGGTGTCGACACAGTTCAATTCGCCCCGTCTCGATGCACTCTCCTAACCCAGAATTACTCACGCACCAACCACGGGACTAACAACGCCTGTAAATCAGCAGGGAGGAGCACGGGTTTCATGGTTGCACGCTGTACCACGATATGACTCGTCATCCCCTCAACACAGGTCACTCCAGTTTCGTGAAGCAGGACGCGATAGCGAAAGGCCAGCTGCCGGCTCTTGAGAGCTACCAGCGTCGTCTGCACCTCGATCAGGTCATCAAAACGCGCCGGCGACCGGTAGCGCACCTGCAAATCAGCGAGCACCACCAACAAGCCACGCGCCTCAATATCACCGTACGGCGCGCCAGCCGCCCTGAGCAGATTGACGCGGCCGACCTCGAGCCAGGGCACATAGGCAGCATGGTGCACCACGCCCATGGCATCAGTTTCGGCATAGCGCACCCGCAACTGCGAGCGATGGATGGCTAATTCTGACGCCATATTGGCCCCTCACTCGTCAATTCAACGACCAGCGCACCTTGGGTGTGTAATGCCGTGAGATACGCCGACACGCCTGAGGCAAATACTGCATATTGTGCCAGCGCACTCGATTGCAACCCCAACCGCTGTTGCACCTGTGCCACAACCTGCTGGAGCGACAGTGGCGTTGCACACACCTCGCGCACCAACGTCATACCTTGCGCGACCGCATCACGATTAGCAGCGAGCGTCGCATCAATCGACTCACGCGATTGCAACTCACCGTGGCCAGGGAGCCAATATGTTACATCGAGCGAGCGCACCACATCAAATGAGGCTAATTGCGCCAATACATCGTGTGCATACGGCAACCCGTATTTGGTGAGCACTGCTGACCCAAAGAATCCATCCGCCGCAAAACAAACATCATCAACAACCACCGCCACCTGTGCCAGGCTGTGGCCGGGGATAGCCACAATCTGCATCGTCACGGACTCAATCGTCAACGTACCGGGTTCGATGCGCTGATGCACAATTGATGGCGTGGCCATCACAAACCGGTTGCGCACTGGGGCAATCGGAGCAGCACCATACGCCAAGTAGCTCGGCTCGAGATACGGATCCTCAATCAACGGCGCTTCACGGCGTGGTGCATAGCAGGTCAAACCAGCAATATTGCGTTCGAGATAATCATTACCGCCGACATGATCAGCATGGTGATGCGTCAGGAGTGTAGCGACAATCTGCACACCCGCTGCTTCACAAGCGCGACGCAACAGGCGCGCTGCTTCTTTGTCGATACCGGTATCAACTGTAATCGCTCGCCCCGGCGCACAGACAATCACCCCGAGATTATTGGTGCCTGGTAGGTAGGCTACACGCTTGCTTAGAAATACTAACTGACTCATCGCCACTCCAACCGAATCGACGGAACCGGTGCACGCAATGATCCTTCGCCTGACTCGAGTTCATCAGGAATAATCGCTTGCAACTGCCGAATCCCCCGCAATAGCGCCACCACATCAACTCCAAGCGTGGCTGGATTCTCACACAACAACTGGATAACGCGCCCGAGTAATCGTCGAGGGGAGCTAATCAAGCCCAAATGCAGCTGAAGCACCGCATTGCAGAGTTGCACATAAGCCTTGAGCTCATCAGTACGCACTCGCAACCATACTTCCTCAAAGACTAAGAGCGCATCGCGCCAATTGCCTGCATTGAACAACGTAGCAGCCCGATTTAGGTCATCACTTGTGCGAATTCTCATTGCTACGCTCGTTTTTTCGCTTAAACTCATCAGCCTGTTGGGCAGCTGCTTGCTTAATCTGCACGGCCTCACCTTTGAGCGCAGCCCGCACCAAATAGAACCCAGTCACTCCGAACAAAATAAACGCAGTCACCGCAATCACCATTGAATCAATGATGGTGAGATTCAAGTAGTACATCACGCCATTCACGGTCAAGACCATTGCAGCCCCGGCTGCACTCAAAAACGCTTTGCTCCGATTTGGTTGATTGTTCGTACGTGCAACAGTTGACAAACGCGCCAATACAAACATAGCAAACGCGCTCAATAAAAGCGAAAATGGATTGACGTCCATGCACATCTCCTCATCAAATAGCCTTAATATGCATTATACCGTTATTCGATTATCATGACCCTTCGCCACGGTATTGCAATGCTTCCGCTATATGTCCCCCGTGGATGACTTCGTTCCCCTCCAAATCAGCAATAGTACGAGCCACCCGTAGGATTCGGTAATATGCACGCGCAGAAAGCATCAATTTGGTAGTTGCTACCTCAAGTAATTGTTGTCCCTTCATGTCAGGCAACGCAAATCGTTTCAAGAACGCACCGTTTAACGATGCATTATCACACCCTTGGCGCTCCCATTGACGGGCACGCGCAACAATCACCCGTTGCTGAATCTCAGCCGATGACTCGCCATACCCAACTCCGAGAAGATGCTGCACGTCAATGCGCGGCATGCCTAGATGGATATCAATCCGATCAAGTATCGGACCACTGACACGACGTTGATAGCGCTCAAGCGTGTTCGGCGTGCACGTACAACTGCGCTCTCGATCGCCACGCCAGCCACACGGGCATGGATTACGCGCCGCCACCAACAAAACATTCGCCGGAAGCACTATTGACCCATGTGCTCGACTAATCGTGATATGCCCATCCTCAAGTGGTTGCCGTAACACTTCGAGCTTGCTACCAAATTCGGGGAACTCATCCATAAATAAGACACCATGGTGCGCCAATGTAATCATGCCTGGGCGAATCTTGCTGGCACCTCCACCAACTAACCCCGCTTGCGACGTCGTATGATGTGGTGCACAGAATGGACGCATACTAGGCATCTGCCCTTCACGACTCAACAATCCTGCCACACTACGAATCTTTGCGACCATCAACGCCTCAGTCGGGTATAGTGGTGGCAGGATACCCCAGAGTGCGCGTGCCATCATCGTTTTGCCTGAGCCGGGTGCTCCGGTCATCAATATGTTATGTCCACCAGCCGCTACAACTTCGAGCGCACGACGCGCATGCTGATTGCCACGCACCTCAGCAAAATCAACAATCTCTGCATCTTCAGTATCTCCGTGAGTTTTCGTTACCACACTGGGAGGACGCTTATGTGTTACTACTTCATATGCATGACGTAGCGATGTACACGGCCACACCACTACTCCATCGACCAATTGTGCTTCCGTTGCAGAGGCAGTTGGAACTATCACATGCGTCAACCCTGCCTCTCGTGCAGCAATCACCATCGGCAAGATACCTTCAGTGGAGCGCAAATTCCCATTAAAACTCAGCTCCCCCAAAAACGCAATATGATCTACGTTGACTTCGATTTGGTGTGATGCCGCCAAAATAGCCATGGCAATCGGCAGATCATAGGCGGGCCCTGCTTTGCGTAAATCAGCAGGTGCAAGACTTACTGCTACACGCCGCATAGGGAACTCAAATCCCGAATTGCGAATTGCCGCCCGTACCCGTTCACGACTCTCTTGTACTGCGGTATCAGTCATGCCGACTACCGCAAAAAACGGCAAACCGTTGGCAATATCAACCTCAACGGTCACTGACACCCCATCGAGCCCACGCACTGCACAACTCATAACGCGTGCCACCATCGTACACCTCCTACACTGACGATATAGAGCTCTACCGTCAGCGCAGGTCAAAAAGTGACACAAAAAACCGCACAAGTGCGAACACTCGTGCGGTGGATCGACGTCAGTGCGTCTTATTCTTCGGGGAGCTCGTCGTAGTACGCCGACAACCCACTCACCATCGCTTGTACAAGCAACGGAGTAGCAGACTCGCTCATTAATGTCATATAGGCATTATTCGCCAAAAGTACGGCGCCGGCGAGTTCACCCTCTGCCACCAAATCGGGTAAGAAGCGCTGTGATTGTTCGGCGAGTGCGCGACGGATGCGTGCCGAGATAATGACTCCAATCGCTTTGATAATATAGTCAGTAAATGACTTATCGTTCTCATCCTCGACAATTGGTGGCTCACCAATACTATCAATCACATCTGCGATCAACCAGCCATCTAGTGCAAGCGCACGGAACCGGTCGTGACGAAACAATGCCAAACTCTGCTCGTGATATGCATCAAGACTTGTTAATGATTCTTGTACTTGGTCGCGTGAACGACGAGCCGTTTCCATCGCATCGCGAATTTTATATGCTTCAGCTTCTGTGGGTGCGTGTTCGAGCCACGTACCTGCACAACGAGTGTACGCCGCATGAACAAAAGCCGTGGAACGACGAGCTGGACGAACAGGTGCTGACATGCTATGACCTTTCACAAACGTACTCTGCAAATAGTGTACTCAAGTGTACCATTTCTGGCAAATCTGATACATCTATAGTACAACTAATGATTGATAAACAGCTACAATAGAGGTATGTTCGTTACTGCACGTATCGCAATGACGTGCGAAAGGGAGAGTATGTCAGCATCACCTATCCGCGAGACGCAAGTCTCATGTCCGAGTTGTCAAACGCCTATTCGCGTGGGAATCGTCAGCTTTATTGATGCTGACATGTTCCCCCAACTCAAAAATATCCTCATCGGCGGCCGGCTCAATTCTGCCGCCTGTCAGGCCTGTGGCACGCCTGTCATGTTGGCAGCTCCGCTGGTCTACCACGATGCCAACAAACAGTTTTGTTTTGTACATATTCCTCAGCAACTGCTTGCAAGTGCACAATCAGCTGACATGGAGCGCTACGTCGGTAGCATCACCAACGCATTGATGCAGCAACTGCCTCCCGAGGTCCCCCGTGGCTACCTACTCAACCCAAAGCGCTTTTTGACGATGCAAACGCTCGTCGAGGCAGTGCTTGAGGGCGACGGCGTCACCAAAGAAATGCTTGAGGCTCAACGCAAACGTGTCGATATCATCAGCCAGCTCCTCGAAGGCATGATGCAAGGCGACGAGGCGCTCCTCAAGGTCATGCAGGCCAATCAAGCCGATATGGACGATGAGTTTACGGCCACGCTCGCCGCATTTGTTGAGGCAAGCCAAGCCAGTGGCGACCCAGAGGGTATACAACAACTCTCTGCGCTCCAATCCAAAATCGCCCAGTTTGTCGGTGGCGAGAACATCGCCCAATACAATATTCTCATCGACAAACTCATGTCCAACGACGATGCTGATGCCCGCACACAGCTCATCAAGGCCAATCAAGAAATTATCGACTATACCTTTTTTGATATCATCACCAATCGTGTCAACGCCGCCCATGAGGCCGGTGATAGTGACACCGCTCAGGCGATTGATGCTATGCGTGAGCATGTATTGGCCCTCTACGAAGAGATTCAAGCCGGCCTCGAGGCTGCTTACATTCGCGCTGGCGCGCTACTCGACACCGTCTTCGGTGCCGAAGATATGGCGGCCGTCCTCCAACAAAACCTCGATCAGCTCGACGACGTCTGGGACATCCTCGTTGACGGTCAGCGCACCATGGCTGAGCGTGCCGGTGACCAGGCAAGTGCCGAGCGCCTCGCACAAATCATCGAGCTTAGCAAAACCGTCAAAGAATCAGCGCTTTCGCCAGAAGATCGCGTCGTCAATGCCTTGATTGCAAGCGAAAACCCGACGCGCTACATCCGTGAGAACATCGGCGACATCACCAGCGCCGTAGTAAAACGGCTCAACGAACTCGCTGAAGAATATGACAGCAAGGGCAAAACTGACGACGCCGATAAAGTGCGGCGTATCGCCCGCGAAGCCGGCGCCATGCTCTTCTAATACATATGAATTCCTGCAACGCCGAGGAACGTTCCTCGGCGTTGCAGTGTTTTGGAGGATATACAATGACGAATTATCAAATCCAGCATCCCACAAGCGAAGCTGAGTTTCTTGAATTACTCCACTTCGTTGGACGAATGGCCATCCAACAAGCACCGTTTGTCTATGCACTCCCCGGCGACCTCGATTGGTGGCGCCGTGCAATTCCACATGACGAAATGTGCACACAAATCACCCTTTGGCGCCGAGACGGCGCTATTGTTGGCTTCGGTTGGATAAGCGATGATCAAGTCGACAGCATCTACGACGGCAGTGACCCGCACATCTGGGCATCAATCGTCGCCTATTATGCCACCCCTGACCATCGTCATCGCACGTTGTGGGCGCTTCGTCAACAAACACAACGTCAAGCAGTACTCGCCGCATTTGGATACCGTGCTGATGATGCCGAATACCGCATGCATGCCATGCGCCCCATCGATGCACCACATGTACCTATCCCGCTCGGATTTACAGTCAAGTCAGTTGATGACACATTGGTTGATAGTCGAGCGGCGTGCCAGCGTAGTGCGTTTAAGAGCACAAAAATGACGAGCGACATCTATCAGCGCGTGCGCACGCTCCCAAGTTATACACATCAATGGGATCGGGTCATGGTCAACGATACAGATCAGGTCGTCGCGTTTTGTACGATTTGGTACGACCAAGTATCAGGATGTGCCTTGTTTGAGCCGGTCGGTTGTCGTCAGGAGTATCAACGGCGCGGGTTGACCCGTGCGCTGATTTGTCAGTCGTTACATGATTTGGCAAAGGCTGGCGTACGCGAGGCGCGCGTGCTAAGCGTGAGCAATGCCACCGAGCCAGCAGTGCATCTTTATCGAGCATGTGGCTTTCAGTTGATTGACGAATTAGTGCCGTGGCGAGCGGAATAAAAAACGAGTTCGTGGTACAATTCACAACAGTATATCAGTTCGGTGAGGAGCCATTGCATGAACTTGTGGCACGAATTAGATCCTGGGCCGAGTGTGCCTGAGGTCATCCACGTCGTTGTAGAGATTCCTAAAGGGTCACGCAACAAGTACGAGTTTCATAAGCGCACCGGTGCGTTTAAGCTCGACCGGGTACTCTATTCGGCCGTCCACTACCCCGGTGACTATGGCTTCACACCTCAGACGTTTTATGACGATGACGATCCACTCGATGTCTTGGTAATGACCAATTTGCCGACGTTCACCGGTTGTATTGTAGAAGCGCGCCCAATCGGGCTCTTCCGCATGCTCGACCGTGGTGAAGCCGACGACAAAATCTTGGCCGTACTGCACTACGATCCGTTCTTCTCGGACTACACTGATTTCACCCAGTTGCCGTCACACTACATCCGCGAGGTTGAGCACTTTTTCAAGGTCTACAAAGACCTCGAAGGTGGTCGTGTCGAGCCAATTGGGTGGGACAGTGCCGAGGTAGCCAAGCAACGCATCCACTATGCAGTCAATCGTTACTGGGATATGCGCGCAGGTCGTGCCGGCAAAACGTCGCACAGTTAGCGAGGTTGCCACTGACCATCCCATCCGCAATTGACCGTGATCAACGCACGGCCTATTCTGCTGGTGGTATTGTCTACCGATTCGTTGACAACACTATCGAAGTGGCCATGATTGCCACTCACGAAGGGAAACGTTGGGGCTTACCAAAGGGACACATTCGGCGTGGTGAAACAGCAGAAGCTGCCGCCTTGCGTGAAATCGCCGAAGAGACCAATCTCCATGGCGTGGTTGAACAACATCTCACTACCATCGAATATTGGTTTCGAGTTGGCGGTCTGCATATCCATAAGTATGTTGACGTGTTTTTGGTCCGCTACCAATACGGCGACATCCGCCCACAAGAGAGTGAGGTTGATGACGCTCAATGGATTGGCATAGACGATGCCATCGCTCGTGCGAGCTTTCAACGCGAACGTGACGCACTGCAATCTGCCAAACACATCATTGGCCAATAAACAGACGCCCCTGCGATGATCATCGCAGGGGCGTCTGTTTCGCTTAATCTACTGAGCTCCCACCAGTCAAACTTGCGCCAAGCAAATCACGGTTGAGTCGTCCAATGAAGTGCAGGCCGATCTCTTTCGGACATGCAGCCGAACACTCACCGATATTAGTGCATCCGCCAAAGCCCTCAGCGTCCATCTGGGCTACCATGTTGAGCACACGCGTCTTGCGCTCGGGTTGACCCTGTGGCAACAAGCCCAAGTGACTCACCTTGGCAGCCGTAAACAACATAGCCGAGGCGTTCGGACAGGCACCCACACAAGCACCACAGCCGATGCACTGCGCTGCATCGAACGCCAAATCGGCGTTTTCTTTGGCAACTGGTGTGCTGTTAGCATCAGGGGCAGATCCAGTACCAGCCGAAATAAACCCACCCGCGCGGATGATGCGATCAAATGCACCACGATCAACGACCAAGTCTTTGATGACTGGGAAGGCCTTGGCGCGCCAGGGCTCAACCGTAATCTCGTCACCATCCTTGAATGAACGCATGTGTAACTGACAGGCTGTAGTGGCCTGCTGACCGCCGTGCGCATAGCCGTTGATCATCACCCCACACGATCCACAAATACCTTCGCGACAGTCGTGGTCAAAGGCAATTGCCTCTTCGCCACGCGCAATCAACTGCTGATTGAGTACATCGAGCATCTCAAGGAACGACATGTCGGGTGAGACATGGTCAACTTGGTACTTGACGATATTCCCCTTCGTCTTGGCGTTCTTTTGGCGCCACACATTAACGGTGATTTTCATGCGGTACTACTCCCGTTATCCTATTTGTAGCTGCGCGTGGCAAGCTTGACATTCTCGAACTCAAGATTCTCCTTGTGGAGGACTGCCTGGCTGGGGTCACCCATGTGCTCCCACGCTGAGACGTAGCAGTACTCGTCATCGTTGCGCAAAGCCTCACCATCTGACGTCTGACTCTCCTCGCGGAAGTGACCACCACATGACTCAGCACGCTCGAGCGCATCACGACACATCAACTCGCCAAGCTCAATAAAGTCAGCCACACGACCGGCTTTCTCCAGCTCTTGGTTGAGCTCATCGCCACTGCCCAACACGCGCACATCACTCCAGAACTGCTCGCGCAACTCGGGGATGAGTTTCAACGCATGCTTGAGCCCCTCTTCGGTGCGCGACATGCCACAGTACTCCCACATGATGTTGCCTAACTCACGGTGGAACGAGTCAACGCTCCGGGTACCGTTGATGTCGAGCAGCTTCTGTGTGCGTTGCTTCACGTCATTCAAGGCTTCTTGCACTGCCGGATGACTGTGATCGACCTTGTCGTAGCCGCCCTGGGCCAGATAGTTACCAATGGTCGCTGGCAACACAAAGTAACCGTCAGCCAAGCCTTGCATCAAAGCGCTGGCACCTAAACGATTGGCACCATGGTCTGAGAAGTTGGCCTCGCCACCCACAAACAAACCAGGTACTGTCGACATCAAATTGTAGTCGACCCACAAGCCGCCCATGGTGTAGTGCACGGCTGGGTAGATACGCATCGGCGACTTATATGGATTCTCACCGGTAATGCGCTCGTACATGTCGAACAAATTGCCGTAGCGGGCGCGTATGGCGCTCTCGCCGAGGCGCTTGATGGCATCGCTGAAATCGAGATAGACGCCGAGGCCACCAGGACCAACGCCGCGCCCCTCGTCACAGACCTGCTTGGCTGCACGTGACGAAATATCGCGAGGTGCCAAGTTACCGTAGCTTGGGTAGCGACGCTCGAGGTAGTAATCGCGCTCATCCTCGGGGATCTGGTGCGGTGCACGATTGTCACCGGCCTTCTTGGGTACCCAGACGCGACCGTCATTGCGCAGTGACTCCGACATCAACGTCAATTTCGACTGATGATCGCCACTGACAGGGATACACGTCGGGTGAATCTGCGTGTAACACGGGTTGGCAAAGAACGCACCACGCTTGTGGGCACGCCACGCCGCCGTCACATTACAGCCCTTGGCATTGGTCGAGAGGTAAAAGACGTTGCTGTAGCCACCGGTGGCCAAAATCACTGCATCGGCCAAGTGTGACTCGATCTTGCCGGTCACCATGTCGCGCGTAATAATTCCGCGTGCACGACCGTCAATAACGATTACATCGAGCATCTCGGTGCGCTCGTTGAGCTTCACAGTACCCGCTGCAACCTGACGGCTCAGCGACTGATACGCGCCAATCAACAACTGCTGACCGGTCTGACCGCGTGCATAAAACGTACGGGCCACCTGCGCACCACCGAACGAGCGGTTGTCGAGATAGCCGCTGTACTCACGCGCAAACGGCACACCTTGCGCTACACATTGGTCGATGATGTTGACGCTCAACTCGGCCAAACGATAGACGTTGGCTTCACGGGCGCGGAAGTCGCCACCCTTGATGGTGTCATAAAACAAGCGATACACGCTGTCGCCATCGTTGCGGTAGTTCTTGGCAGCGTTGATACCACCTTGGGCCGCAATACTGTGGGCGCGACGCGCACTGTCTTGATAACAGAACGCCTGCACGTTATAGCCCATCTCACCGAGCGTCGCAGCGGCTGCACCACCAGCGAGACCGGTGCCGACGACGATAATGGTATATTTGCGGCGGTTGGCCGGATTGACCAACTTCATCTCAAACTTGTGCTTCGACCACTTTTGCTCAACTGGTCCAGCCGGAATATTCGCATTCAAACGCGCATCAGTATAGGTAACTGTAGGGCGTGCATCTACTTGTGGTTTGGTCTCAATTGTCATACCGTGTACTCCACTGTCGCTATTTGACTAGGCCAAGCAGAACCGAAACCGGAACCATGGCGAATCCAACAAACAATACTACTCCTGACAACACTGCAATACCACGGAACAACGTGTCCGAACGCCGATTGTTGATACCGAGTGTTTGCATAGCACTCCAGACACCGTGATACAAGTGCGTCCCCAGTGCTGCAACCGCAATAATATAAAATACTGCAGTTATTGGTTGTGCCGTAAAGCCAACTACTACGTTGTTATACGGATCACCTTCGATAAATGCTGGATGTGCAGCGCCTGAAGTAAAATGCATCAAATGGTACACAACAAAAAACAAAATCGCCATACCACCGTAGCGTAGTGTCATTGAAGCAAAGCTCGCTTGCTTACTGCGCTTCTTGCGGTATGCCACAGGTCGTCCTGACACATCAAGGCGTGTCAGTTGAATCGCCATTGTGACATGCAATACCAACGATACCAATAACACGATGCGGATGACCCACAAAATGGTCCCCTCTGGGACCGCTGGATAGCCCACCTCACGTAAAAAATGTGAGTACTTGTTGAATGCTTCCGCCCCTTGAAAAATCTTGAAGTTTCCAATCATGTGGACGATAACAAAGCCATACCAGATGATACCAGTCAGGGCCATGATGGCTTTTTTGCCAATCGTCGAGCGGTAGAGGGTTAACGCAGCCGCCATAGTTCATCCTTTTGTTGATGTGCCTATACACGTTTCTTGTTTGTGTTAGGCCTCCCTGTAAGCGTTGCGATTATACGTCATCTTAGCGCATTTGTCTATTGACACATATCGATTTATGACTGATGCTATGTGAGATGACAGTTCGACAACGTACCCTCATAAGTCACATATTTTTGCTTTTCTGTGCTGGATTGCTGTGGCAAATCATTCCCCCACGCATCCCATCACCCTTGCAACTCCCTGCCCTGTCACGCATGACATCGAGCTTCACAAAAGCAGGTGTTCATACGCGTCTAGCCGGCTCCGGCGATGAACAATTCATCGGCCGACAACTCGACTTGGTCGCCGAAATGGGCACTCCCTGGGTGGTTGAACTCTTTCCATGGGCATATGCACAACCACGATCTGCGTACGGCTACGACTGGAAAGGGTTCGACATGGTGGTAGCCCACGCCAATCAGCGGGGTATTCGCATCATCGCTCGTCTCGACTTCATCCCGGCGTGGGCTCGCCCAGCCAACACCAGCGATCGCCTTCTTTTGCCATTCGCATATATTGATTATGTCAATTATGTAGTTGCATTTGTCAGACGCTACGCCCCCCAAGGAGTGATGCACATCAGCATCCTCAACGAGCCGAACTTGCGCTTTGAATGGGGAGGGCGCACACCCGACCCCGAGGCGTATGCCGACTTGATGGCCATGCTCTATCCTGCCGTCAAAGCAGTGAATCCCGATATTACCATCATCGCCGGCAATTTGTCACCTGGGCCATCGCTCGGCGATAACGCCGAGGTACGCCTCAACGATCGTGAGTACACCGAGCGTTTTTTTGCGGCCGGCGGTTGGCAACACACTGATGCTTGGGGCGTACATGCTTACGGCGGGCGGTTCCCTCCCGATGCACTACCCGACTGGGATGATGTCAACTTCAGGCGCGTTGAGTTGGTGCGTGAGCTCATCTCGCACTACGGCAAGTTCCCCATTTATATCACCGAAAGTGGCTGGAACGACCATCAGCGCTGGCAATTGGCCATCACACCCGCCCAGCGTATCCGCTGGACAGCACAGGCGTATCAGATGGCCGAGACCTGGCCATGGCTCGAAAGCATGGTTATCTGGCAGTTCGGCTTGCCGGCACCAACGCGCACCTATCAGGATGGCTGGTTGATTGTGGCTGGTGACGGCACGCCTCGGGCGATTTTTTATGAGTTACAAAAAACATTAACCGCCCGGCGCTAAACCGGGCGGTCGTTGGGCACCTATTTATTCACGCGTCCAGAAGAACTCAGCTTCGTCATCGAAATCGTCGTCCTCGTACTCCTCAATCTCCGGTTCGAGTTCAATTAACTGCGCATCATCATCGAGCGGAATTGCGGTGACGGTGCGCTTGTCAATTGGATTGGGGCGACGCTTCTTCGGCTTGGCACCCGTCTCAGGGTCATGTTCAACACGACTGCGGAAGACAATTTTGATGGGAGTGCCCTCATAGCCGAATTTCTCGCGCAGGCGATTCTCAAGATAGCGTGCATAGCCCCAGTGAATCATCTGGCTATCATTGGTAAAGAACAAGAAGACCGGCGGGTCGATTTGCGGCTGTGTCGCGAAGTAAATACGCAAATGTGCGCCGACTTTGACTGATGTCGGCGGATGATCATGTATTGCCTGACGCAACAACAAATTAAGTTGTGATGTTGATACGCGTTTGCGCCGTTCCATGGCGATTTGGAGCGCACGTGGCAACACTTGATCGACGCGTTGTCCAGTTTTAGCAGAGATAAAGATAATTGGCGCATACGGAATAAACTTAAATGCCTCGCGCACGGCCCGGGTGTAGGCATAAAAGGTTTCGTCGTCTTTGATGACAAGGTCCCATTTGTTGACCAGAATCATCACACCTTTGAGTTCATTGAGAATCATACCAGCGATGTGCGTATCTTGGGCAGTAATACCCTCTTCGGCATCAATCAACAGAATCGCCACATCACTGCGCTCGATGGCGCGCATGGTACGTAACACACTGTGCTTCTCGACGCCAGGCTCAACACGCCCACGTCGACGCACACCTGCAGTGTCAATCAACATAGCGGGTTGGCCGTCGATGTCAATCATGGTGTCGATGGCATCTCGTGTCGTGCCAGGCACAGACGAGACAACGCTACGCTCAGAGCCAACCAGGCGATTAAGCAGTGACGATTTACCGACATTAGGTCGACCAACAAGAGCAATACGCACCACATCGTCTTGGTCGTCTTCCATCACGGGTGGCAACAAGGCAGTGACTGCATCAAGTACATCACCGGTGCCGATGCCATGATAGGCACTCATCGGGATTGGATGGCCAAGATTCAGCGCATAGAATTCAACTGCGTCGAGGTTACGCGCAATGCTATCGGCTTTGTTGGCGGCAAGCACTACAGGTTTGCTGGCACGGCGCAACATGACGGCTACTTCATCATCCGCAGCCGTAATACCAGCGATGACATCTACCACGAAAATGAGCACATCGGCTTCATCGAGAGCGACTTTGACTTGGGCGCGCACCTGACGTGCGATTTCTTCTTGGGGAGTGCCCTCGGTCAAGTCATCGTGTTCGAAGAGCAGACCAGCCGTATCAACTACAGTGAACTGCTGACCGTTCCACTCACAGTCGCCATAGAGACGATCGCGCGTGGTACCGGGCAAATCTTCGATGATGGCCTTACGTTGGCCGATGAGACGATTGAAAAAGGTTGATTTGCCGACATTCGGCCGCCCAACCACCGCGACGATGGGTTTCATGCACGCACCTTTGCTTCTGCGCGTGTCAAAGCCTTGATGTAGCGTACCACCTCGTCTGGTTCACCCGCCATGACACACGTCACGCCACTCGCCTGAGAAATATCAGCGAGGGTCATATTATCAATTGTCTTCTCACCCTTGTGGTCAAACATGACGCGAGGCAACAAGGCTCGCGGCATCCCACATTCCTTGAGTACCGGCACAATATCTTGGCCCATCAATAAGCCTGATACCGTTACCGTCTCACCAAAAAACTGATTCACCACGGGCATCAACTTGACCTGCAGGTTATCAACCTGATTCAGTCGATCAACAATCCCCTGCATTGTCGGCGCAATCAACGTGGCACACAGCAGCGCCAACTCGGTCGGTTGTGGCATGGCTGTGGGCAACTTTTTGGCGTGTTTGGTCCACTCGTCCAAAAAGTCACGGGTCATGCCGACGCCGTTTGAATACTGGGGCATGCCGTCATAGCGCTTGGCCGGCGGCATCTCACGCCCACTCAACAAATAAAACTCGTCAGATGGATAGACCAGCGAGGTGCCATGCGCCTTGAAAAAGTGCTTCTGATAGACCTCGATAATGTCGACCACACGCCCGGCCTCTTCGGCGTTGTAACAACGCATCGGCACATCGGTAGCCGCGCCGAGGCGCGAACAGAAGCCAAGGTCTTCAGATTTGAGCGCTTGATCCCACAACGGCTGACGCTCCCAGTTGGCATCAATCCAATCAGGGCCTTCGTGAATCTCGATGGCCGTCCGAATACTCTGGGGACGCTTGCCCTCGAAGCGATACTTGGTCAAACCGACCGGCACCACTGCAATCGTTCGCACAATCGGGTACATCGCCGCCAACTCACGAATGCTCTGATGGAGCAATGCGCCGTCGTTGATATCGGGCATGGCCACAATCTGCGCATGCACCTGGATGCCCATGTCGCCGAGGCGCTTGATTTGGTCAATGACGTCGGGCACATCGACTTTGCCCAGCAACACTGCGCGAGCCGCCCGGTCAGTGGCATGCACCGAGATGTACTGTGGCGAAAGGCGCTGCTCGTCGATGCGTTGCCAATCATCTTCGTTGAGATTGGTGAAGGTCACGAAGTTGCCGTACAAAAAGCCGAGACGATAGTCGTCGTCTTTGAGGTACAACGTCTTGCGCAAGCCTTTGGGCATTTGTGTCAAGAAGCAGAACGGGCACTTGTTGTTACAGGTGCGCAAGCGATCAAACAATGGCTCGCTAAACTCAATGCCAAGGTCGTCGTCTTCGTCTTTTTCGATCTCAAAGACGAGCGTCTCATCGCCACGTAACACCTCGAGCTCGACCACCTCTTCGGCAATATAAAAGCGATAGTCAATGGCATCGCGCAAGCGCTTGCCGTTAATCGCCACCACATAGTCACCGAGCTCAAGCCCTGCAGCAGCGCCTGTGCCATGTATATCAAGCTCGGCGATTTCGCCGCCGTTGCCTGTTATTTTCTTTAAATCTGGCTGATATTCCATCGTTTACACGTTCTCTATGCTATACTACACCATAGTATTATACCATGCTACGACGTGCCACGGAGAGTATCGACAGTGCGTGCGCTAGTCAATTTGATCGTGGCAACGCTGTTGTTGCTTAGTGTTCAGGCCCCAACCAACCAAGGGAGTTCATTTACCACCACCATGAGTGGGATTGTTGCGCCGTACCTACCGCAATCTACCCCTTATGTGCGACCCCTTGTTGCACAACTCATCAGTGACAACCAGTTGCATATTCGTAACGTTGCACACATATATAACCAACCAGCACTTTCTGGGATGACTGATGCTGAATTTGCGAGTGTGCTTGTGATGATCTTGTACACAGAGCATCATGGTTGGCTCGAAGACGTTGTCCCGAGCATACGTCCACTCACGCCGTACTTTCAACAACTGCAGGTGCTGAGCAACCAACTATTAGACACCAACTTTAGTGTCTGGCCGGCCAACTTGCGTCCATCGGTGGTCGACGAAATTCGCAACGAAGCGACACCGTTTGACAGTTTTGTCGTGCTCAAAGTCATGACAAGCAGAGATACCAACAATTATTTGGCGTATAACCCACAAAGCGCAATCGAACTCTTAGCAGCCAATATGGCGCGTGGGATTTATCGCACACATGCTGCGGGCATTCCTGTTACACCTGCGAGTATCTTAGCCTGGCATAATGCAGGCATCATCGACCCTGAGGTAATTGCGACGAATCGATCAATACAACACTACATTAGTCGGGCACTCGTTTACCAAACGATTGCTCACCTGTCGATTAGTGAAGTCGTTGCTTGTTTGCGCACGCAGCCGTTTTAGTGACAAAATGAAAAACAAAACGGAGGCGCAAGCGCCTCCGTTCGTCGGTCAAATCTCAAAAACACACTACGACGCAGCTGATTTCTTGTGCTTACGGTCTTGCCAAACTTCGTAAATGATAGGTATAACTGACAAGAGCACAATGGCAAGTGCCACAAGCTCGAAGTTTTCTTTGACGAACGGCAAATTTCCAAAGAAATAGCCCGCCCAAATAAACAGCGTCGTCCACAAAATCCCACCACCCACGTTATATGTCAAAAATGTCTTGTAATCCATGTTAGCAATACCAGCTACAAACGGGGCATACGTGCGTACAATTGGCGTAAAGCGTGCCAGGACAATCATCTTGGCCCCATGTTTTGCGTAGAATTCATTGGTCTTCTCGATGTGCTCAGCCTTCACAAACGGCAGATTCCAATCAAGAATACGCATACCTACACGGCGGCCAATCGAGTAGTTTACTGAGTCGCCCAAAATTGCCGCAATCGTAAGAATTATATACAGCACCAACGGATCAAGTCCTGCAGCAGGATCGGCAGCAATTGCTCCAGTAGCAAACAACAGTGAATCACCGGGCAAGAACGGGGTCACCACCAGACCGGTCTCACAGAAAATAATTAAAAACAAAATGACGTTTGTCCAGACACCGTACTGCGAGGTCAATTCCTTCAGTGATTCATCGATATGCAGAATAAAGGACAAAATCTCGGTAATAAACTCCATCACACATCCTTTCTCACTACTCGTCTGTGATGACTACCTTACTACAATAGTGGGTATTTGTAGTTTGTGCAAAAAATATCAGCCAGGTATCACGCATTTTTCAGCGAAATACCTGGCTACAGCAACGCGTTTAGTTCTCCCAAGGACGATAATCGTACGTTTGATGGCGGAAGTAGGTATTGTACAACTCTGCGTAGTGACCACCTTGATGCAACAACGCCTCGTGATTGCCTTCTTCGATGATGTCACCATTCTTCAAGACCAAGATACGATCAGCGGTACGCACGGTCGACAGCCGATGGGCAATCACGATACTCGTACGCCCTTGCATCACCACATCAAGACCGTCTTGAATCTGTGCCTCAGTAAATGGGTCGATGCTCGCCGTCGCCTCATCCAAGAAGAAGATTGACGGATTGCGCAACAACACACGCGCCAACGCCACCAATTGTCGTTGACCAAGTGACAAACGGCTGCCACGCTCGCCTACATCAGTTTTGAGACCATCCGGCAGGTCGTTAATCCAATCGCCGTGATCAAGTGACTGTGCCGCCTTAAGGACCTCGTCGTCACTCGCCTCGGGGCGCCCATAGCGGATGTTCTCCATCACCGTGCCCGAAAACAAGAACGGCACCTGTGGCACAAGCCCGGTATGCGTGCGATAAGCCGCCAAATCGAGATCGCGAATATCTTGCCCATCAATCAAAATTTGGCCATTCTGGAACTCGTAGAAGCGCAACAGCAACTTAATCAAACTCGACTTGCCGGCACCCGTGTGACCGACGATGGCGATTTTTTCACCGGGCTTGATATGCAGATTAAAGTTGCGAAGTACGACGCTCTCTTCGTTGTAGGCAAAACGCACATTCTTGAAGATGACTTCGCCGTGCATTTCGTCAACGGGCTTATTACCCGTCTGGACCACCTTCGCCTCGGCATCCCTCAAGGCAAACACGCGCTCACTGGCGGCCCACCCGAGTTGGAACTGCCTCCAGAATGAGGCGATGCTGGTCAATGGGAAGAAGAACAAGCCGACGCTTTGGATGAACAAATACCAGTCACCTGGCGAAAGCTGATCGGGCGTCTCGATTGAGATGACACCGCCGTAATAGACCAAAATCACCAGCGCCAAGCCCGAAATGATGTTGAGCACCGGCCAAATCGACCCAAAGATGATGCTTTGGCGCAACTTGATGCCGTATTGCATCAAATTAGTCTCGCGGAACTCGCTATAAATCAAGGCCTCACGCCGGAAGCTCTTGGCCACACCGATACCGCTCACCGTCTCGCTGACTGCACTGTTGACCAACGCGCTCGCACGTTGTGACTGTTGTGTCGCCTTGCGGGCAATACGGCGGAACGCCAAAGCAGCGATGATAACCAGCGGTGATACGGCCAGCGTAATCCAGGCAAGTGTCGGATTCACAAAGAAAAGCGAGACGGTCACCACCAACACTAACATCACCTGACTAAGCAACTCAATCGTCAAGGTGACCACCGACGAAAAATCTTGGGTGTCGGAGAGCACGCGACTGACCACCTTGCCTGAAGCATATTGGTCATAAAACGACATGTCGCGGGCCAACACAGCATCCATCGAGTCCTCACGGACTTTGAGTACCACATCGCCGACTGCGATTGCGGTATAGCGCTGACGAATGTAGTTGACCACCCAGCCCAGCAGGCCGAGTAAGGTGATGATACCAGCCCACATCAGCACGGTAATCAGGTCACCGCCGTTGGTGGCGTCGTCAATCCCACGCGAAATCAAGATAGCCGAAATCGGCGCAAAGCTTGAGCCGAGCGCAGTCACCACTGCCACAATCACCATAGTTTTGACGTGTGGCCGGAAATATTGTGCAATGCGCCGCACCAAATCGCCGTCTTTATACTGACGATCGTATGCCTCTGCATCTAACCCATCAAGTACGAAACCCATTGTTCTCTACTCCTACGCTGACTACTTGTGATCGTCGCGGGCAAAAATACGCCGATATGACTCACTCGACTGCATGAGCTCTTCGTGGCTTCCCTGCGCCTCAATGCGACCACGGCGCACTACCACTATCCGGTCAGCCCAGCGGATTTGGGCCAATCGGTGCGTAATCAGCAGCGTCGTACGCCCCTTGAGCACCTCGCGCATGGCGCGCTGAATCTGGTCTTCGGTTGCGCTGTCAATTGCACTCGTCGAATCGTCGAGAATCAAGATGCGCGGATCAGTTAAGAACGCACGCGCAATTGCAATGCGCTGACGTTGCCCACCCGAAAGGGTCACGCCGCGCTCGCCTACCACAGTATCGTACCCCTCGGGGAACGATGAGATGAAATCGTGTGCTTGTGCTTGTTTGGCAGCCCACTCAATACGCTCGCGCGGAATCTCACCACGGGCTCCGAATGCGATATTCTCAGCGATGGTCTTTGAGAACAAGAAGATGTCTTGCTCGATCATCGAGATTTGTGAGCGAAGTGAATCTAGGTTCCAACGCCGTACATCGACACCGTCGATCATGACTCGCCCACTTGATGCATCGTACGTACGATTGACCAAGCGCGTCAAGGTTGTTTTGCCAGATCCGGTCTGCCCCACAATCGCAATTGTCTCACCAGGATTGGCATGGAACGAGATATCAGTCAAGATGTTGTTATCACCACTATAGCCAAAAGACACGGCATCGAACACCAACTCGCCGCGCACTTGATGCGACTCACCATCAGGATTCTCATCCATCTCGGTCTCGGTGTTGATGATGTTCAATATGCGCTGCGCACCAGCTAGACCAAATTGCACCAAAGCAAACATGAACAACGAAATAAACGTGGGAAATTGAAACAAGCTAATCAACGACATGAAGGCTACAACCGTTGCTGTATCAATCATCCCCATTGATCGCAACCACATGGCATAGCCAAATGCTAGGCCGATAAGCAATCCATAGAACAGTGCTGGCAAATACCGTGCTTGGATTTCACCCTCTTGGACAAACAAATCACGATAACGAGCCGCAACTGCGCGAAAACGATCTGCCTCAAACCGCTCGCGCGCTGTGGCTTTGACTACCTCAATCCCTTGGATCGCCTCAGACAATGTCGCGCTGACTTGGCCGTACTGCCCACGGAGCATACCTGCCACAGGGCCAAGCTTGCCGCTATAGCGCATGAGTCCCCATATCAACGCAATAACGAAGACGACTGGAAGTGGCAAGAGTGATGGACTCAAGGCAGCAATGGCAATCAGTGGGGTAATTAACTGGGTTGCCGCCTCAATGATGAGACTTAACCCAGGTGAAATCATCAAGTTTAGCTGTGAAACATCACCCGTGGCGGCAGCCATCAAATCGCCGACGCGCTGACGATTATGGAATGTCTGACTTTTGCTGAGCAAGCTGATATACAACTCCTCACGCGCATCACGCTCCATACGCGACGCCAACACCTCACGTACGACGGTGTTGATCATGTCAACCACCGCAAATACCGCACGTATACCAATCAACCCTAGTGAAACTACCAATAGTTGATCAAGCGGACCACGAGCTTCGATAACTTTGAACGCCTCTTGAATTTGGAATGACGTATAGGTAAACGCACTAATGGCAAAAATGGCCATCGCTGTAAACCCAATCGGCAAGAGAGGGTAGCGCATCATGTGCGACACAACCCACCGCACCGCCGATGTGCGGTTGTAGGGATATTCGTTCCCCGTCCGGAATTCTCGTAGCACAATTACTCCTTGGTTGCCCTGATGAGAAATTCACGCATACATAGTTATACGCAGTTGCTGCCTTGTTGTATGCATACCGGCAGTTTTACACACGGATACGCATTGTAGCACATTTATTCTATTCATTTTGGTGGAATTTATCAGTTTTTGCACAAAAACCTGTTACCCAACATGCTGATGTCCAATCCGATCGGAGTACATCCTCGCCCTAGCACAATATCCATATTATTACCTCACCCATGTGCCACCTACATGTTGAACGTGCAATAGCACAGAATGATATATTTCGAATCCACAGTATTTTTGTTTTTCGAAAGCAAACAGCACCCTAAGCAGAGATGGTATAGTCATATATATCACGATGACCACAGGAGTATACACCATGCCACAGAACCGGTGGAACGAAGCCGACAAACAGCAACACTCAGCCCTCGACGGACTCGTCTATCGCAGTCGCCTGCTCGGCAGCGACCGCACCGTCGTCAACATTTTCGGCGGCAATACCAGCGCCAAGACCATCGAGCACGACCACGTCGGCCGCGAAGTGCAAGTCTTGTGGGTCAAGGGATCAGGCAGTGACGTGGCCACCATCGGCGAGGGCGGCTTTGCCGCCTTGCGCATGCCCGATATCGCCCCACTCATCCAACGCGCCGAAATGAGCGACGAGGAGATGGTTGCCTACCTCAACCGTAGTGTCTTTTTGCAGGATCGGCCGCGTCAGTCAATCGAAACCCTGCTGCACGCCTTTATTCCCGCGCCACACGTCGATCACACCCACCCCGATGCCGTCATTAGTCTTGCCTGTGCTGCCGACGGCCGCGCCTTATGTCAACGCCTGTGGGGCAACCGCATGGTGTGGGTTGACTACATCCGCCCGGGATTCACCTTGAGCAAACAAATCGGCGAGGGCGTGGCCAACAACCCGCAGGCTGATTTGGTGGTGATGGGCAAGCACGGCTTGACCGTCTGGGCAAATACTAGCGCCGAGTGCTATGCCCAGAGCATCAAGGTGATTGGTGAGGCCGAGGAGTTCATCAATAGCACGCGTAACGGCCGCGTCATCTTCGCCGGCGCTGCCGTGCCCGCCTTGGCGGCCGAGGAGCGCGTCCAGGTGTGGAGTCAGGTGTTGCCCGTACTCCGTGGCGCGCTGAGTCAACAGGGGAGCCAGATTGTGCAAGTCGATGAATCGGCCAATGTGCTCGAGTTCATCGGCAGCGAGGGTGCAGCGCAGTTCACCCAAGTCGGTGCGGCCTGCCCCGATCACCTTGTACACACCAAGCGCTTGCCGCTCTTTATCGACTGGCAGCCGAGTCAGGGTGTTGATGCCTTGAAAGCAGCGATTACCACGCAGGTGGCCGAATACGCCCGCGCGTATACTGCCTACTTCGATGCCCACAAAAGCACTGATGATGTGTTAATGAACCCGTACCCACGCATCACCCTTATCCCCGGGTTGGGCATGGTGACCGCTGGGGCTGACGCCCAGGCCGCCGATATCAGCAATCAACTCTACCACCGAGCCATTGCGGTCATCGGCGGGAGCATGGCCGTCGGCGAGTATACCAGCTTGAGTGCCGCCGAGGCCTTTGCGCTTGAGTACCGGCCGCTCGAGCAGTACAAACCCCAGCTCAACCCGGCGCCACGCGAGTTGGCTGGCAAGGTTGCTGTCGTCACCGGCGCTGCCAGTGGCATCGGGCGCGCGACCGCTCGTCGCTTGGCGGCTGATGGCGCACATATTGCGATTTTCGATATTAATCTGGCCGGCGCCGAGTCGGTCGCCAAAGAGCTCAACGACACCTACAAGATGCGTCGCGCCATCGCCGTCCATTGCGATGTGACCAGCGAGGCCGCCGTGATCGGCGCCATGCAGCAGGTGATTCGGGCCTTTGGCGGCGTCGATATCGTGGTCAACAACGCCGGATTCGCCATTGCTAAGCCGGTGACCGAGACGACCAGCGACGATTGGGATCGCATGTTGGGCGTGCTCGGCAAAGGCTACTTCTTGATCTCACGCGAGGCTTTCAAGATTTGGCAAACTCAAAAGACCGGCGGGTCACTGATTGTCATCGCCAGCAAAAACAGCGTGATGGCCAGCAAGGGCAACGTGGCCTATAGCGCCGCCAAAGCCGCCGAGTTGCACATGGCCCGCTGTTTGGCCGAAGAAGGCGGCGCTATTGGCGTGCGCGTCAACACCGTGCTCCCCGATGCGGTCCTCGAGGGCAGTGGCATCTGGGATGCCGGCTGGCGGGCGGCTCGTGCGGCCGGCTACGGCATCAAGCCCGAGGAGCTCGAAGATTTTTATAAGGCGCGCACGGTGCTCAAAATCAACGTACGCCCTGAGGATATCGCCGAGGCCGTCAGCTTCTTTGCCGGGCCACGTGCCAGTCGCACTACGGGCGGTCTATTGACCGTCGACGGTGGTGTCGCAGCGGCCTACGCACGTTAACAAGGAGGATATTATGTCACTGCGCATTGGCATTATCGGGTGTGGCGGCATCGGCCGCACCCACTTCAACGCCTGGAGTCAGGCCGGATACGTACCAGTCGCGCTCGCCGACACCGTGCCTGGTGCGGCCGTGGCGCTCGCCGGCAGTAGTGGCGCGCAAGCCTATACCGACATTGCCACGTTTTTGGCTGAGGCCAATCTCGACATCGTCAGTATCTGCACGCCACCGTCGACTCATCGTGAGTTGGTCGTGTCGGCCTTGTCGGCTGGCGTGCATGTGTTATGCGAAAAGCCACTGGCGCCCACAATCGCCGATTGTGAGGCAATGATTGCAGCCGCGAGTGCCGCAAACAAACTGCTCAGCGTCGGCTTTTGTCACCGCTTTCAGCCGCACATCGAGACGATGAAAGCGTTGATCGACAAGGGCGCAATCGGCGATATCATCATGTTCCGCAATCGTTTTGCGGGGCACATGCCGAACGTCGAAAGCAAATGGTTCAGCGATCCCGTGCTGGCCGGTGGTGGAGTGATGATGGACACGAGCGTGCACTCGGTCGATTTGTTCCGCCACCTCATCGGCGACGCCGTCAGCATCCAGGCCAGCGCCGTCACCCGCACCACCGAACTCGGGCCAGCCTTGCGCGTCGAGGATACGGCAGTAATTCTGCTCACCAGCGCCAGCGGCGTGATTGGCACGATTGAGGCCAGTTGGCGTACGCCGCCCGGCGAATGGGTGGTCACGGTATATGGTACACGCGGCGCACTCACGATGGACTACGATAGCATGCAGTTGTGGCAGACCGACGCCACTGGCCAGCGCCAGCAGGTAGCCGTCGCCGATGGCGATCGCTTTGTCAACGAAGTGGCACATTTTGCCAAATGCGTCACCGGCGAGGCCCAATTGCGCGTCACCGCCGCCGATGGATTGGCCGCTACGCATATATTGGTGACGGCCGCCGAACGTGCCCGCGGATAACAAAATCGGTGATGGGAGAGACGCATGGTCATGCGTCTCTCCCATCACCACACATGCGTCTCTCCCATCACCGTCATTTCTATCGCACCAACCAAATGCCATTTACCCAAAATAATACGCTGATTCAGCCTGATAAAACGCCAGCGTTTTGGCCAACCCCTCGCGCAAACTGACCTTGGGGGACCAGCCGACGCGCCCATGGATAAATCTGAAGTCGCTGTAGTAATCGCCGATGTCAATCGCTTTGCGATCGGGTGGGAACGGCACGAGCTCGCACACACCTTTGCCGTAAATGTCAATCATCATCTGTGCTAAATCATGCAGATTAATGGTCTCGTTACAGCCCAAATTAAAGATTTGTCCGTCTGCGGCTGGCTCTGCTGCCACCATCATCAGTGCATCAACCACATCATCGACATAGTTAAAATCGCGAATTTGCTTGCCGTCACCGAAGATATGAATCGGCTCGCCCTCGATGAGTCGCTTGATCCAGATACCCAAAAACGTTTGACGCGCATCTTTGACGCGCATACGGGGACCATACGTGTTGGTCAGGCGCAAGGCCGTTGCCCGAATACCATACACGTTGTTATAGAGGATGTGATACCACTCACCGGCCATTTTGTTGATGCCATTGACATCAACCGGCTTAAGCAGATGTCGCTCATCAACCGGCAGATAATCGGGTTTGCCATAGATTTGTCGGGTTGAGGCATAGACCAACTTGAGCGTTGGATTGTGTTTGCGGCAGGCCTCAAGAATCGATAATTGGGCTTTGCAGTTGATGTCGAGGTCACTATATGGGTCGGTCATCGAGTCGATGTGTGACGTTTGTCCGGCAAGATTAAATAGAAAGTCAACACCTTGGACAAGATGATTCATCGAATATTCGTCGCGCACGTCAGCGATATTCACATGTACACGACCAGCGACAGGAGCAATATTGCGATCATTGCCACCATAAATTGGAATGAGTGAGTCGACCAGCGTTACCTTAGCGCCCATTGACACCAGACGAATCGCAAGGTTAGAGCCAATGAAGCCCATGCCGCCGGTGATTAAGATGTTCGCGCCTGCAAATGCGGTGTCATTCATCGGTCATTCCTACTTATTTCTGCCGGAGGATAATTAACTTCCACCACAATCCGATAAGTTGCATAAGTGTACGCCAAATACGTGGAAAATTAAAAAACTGGCTCTCGCCGTATGTACGATGATAGTGATGCACCGGCACCTCCGCAAAGCGTTTGCCAGCATCTTGAAGCTTTTTGACGAGTTCGAGACAAATAGTCCCACTATCGGATTCAAGCGCAACATCATGCATTGCGTTACGCCGAATCAGTCGGAAGTCACAATCAACATCACGCAGTTTAAAGCCAAAAAGAAACTTGACCGTGTGGTGATAGACCCGACCAATGATTTTGCGATGAAATGGGTCGCTACGGTCAATTTTGTAACCGTTGACGATGTCTACATCATCGCGCAACGCCGCCAACAACAACTTAAGCTCACGTGGATCGTATTGCGCATCACCATCAGTATAAAAAATTAACTCTTTGCTACAGGCTGCAAAACCTGCACGCAACGCACCACCATAACCAAGAGGCTCTCGATGTGCTTGGTAATGAAAGTGCTCATATTGCCCAGCAAGTTCCTCGAGAACTTGAACGGTATAATCAGTACTGCCGTTTTCGATGACGATAACTTCATAGTCATCAGTGACTTCGGCGAGCGTTTGGAGCGTCGTGACAACGAGACTTCCTATCGTACCACCATCGTTATATGCGGGAAAAAACGCTGAAATACTCGGTCGATTCGTCGCCATGCCACAATCCTTCTCACATACGCCCTGATTCGCTTTAGTATACCATGGAGCACGGTATCAAAACCGTTTTCACTATTTCATTGCCAGTAATTATGATTCATTAACTGAGATTACAATACCATAACCCTCCGCTCCAAACCCTATTTTTTGCTTGACTTTTCATGCTCACCACTATAATCTGTAGTAACAACTACTATAAATCGTACTATTACTTATGGGGAAGCAGTATGGGATTCAAGCCGACAATATACGTGCACATCGGTGCAGGCAAGACCGGCAGTTCGACCATTCAACGCTTTCTCAAAATGCACGAAGACCGGCTCAAGAATGCCGGGTATTTGATTTTTAATAGTACCTTCCAGCCGCATACAGGCAATGAGACGCTGAGTATACAACAGAGCTATTTCGAAAAGTTACATATCAACAACCCAGATCGTATTGGAATATTCGCACAACAATTCCATGCTAATCTGCACTACATGCAGGCACAAGGATACAAATCTGCAATTATCAGTGCAGAGAATCTTATTAATGATTGGGAGCATTTTATTGACTTATTCCTCCCACTGCGCCATCTCTGTGATTGGAAAATCATCGCCTATGTGCGAAATCAACCCCAATACCTCGAAAGTAGTTGGAAGGAATGGGGCTACCTCAACAATACCAATATGCACGAATGGTTTGAGGAAGGTCTCGGAAAAATCGCTAACTGGAGTGCATTAATCAGCATTTGGGAACAGGCATTCGGCGCATCAAACGTTGCAGTTCGTGTGCTTGACAAGCGTTACATGCACCAAGGAAGCTTGGTAAATGATTTTGCACGTCAAATCAAAATCGGCTTTTTGGTCAATGAAGAGAGTGGAGATGTCTTTGTAAACAAATCGCTCTCAAATCGCACAATTCGAGTGCTCGAATACTTGCGTGACGATAGTGTCATTGCGGCCGAGCGTGAACGCGTATTCGCCGAGGCGCGGCCCATAGACACCGCCAGCAATACTGGGGTTGAATTACGTATGCGCTTGAACAAAGTTGTGCCAAACTACAAAAACCTGTTGAATAGTACTAAACCCGCTTCTGCATTTGATGATCACGACGATGTCATCGATATGTTTCCTGCAGAATGGTATGTGCGCATACATCAAGCGTATTACGAGTCAAATCGAGCATTAGTGGATCGGTACTATCCAGGCGTGGTGGTTGATGATATCTTCCCACCTAAAACCAAAGTCAACTACCGGCAGCTTTCTGAAGCCGAACTCCAACGCCACGCATTACGCCTCACATTTGAGAATATGCGCATCATTGACCAAATGGTCCAGGCACAAGCCAATAATCAAGAGACCATCCGTGTTGATATACAACAGTTACGCGGCGAGCATGGCGCCCAAATTGCACACTTATGGCAAGCACAACAAATGATTCAACAACAGATTGTTGCATTACAACAAGCGCACCAAACCACGTTGCAATCGAAGATGCGTCGTATGATTTCGAAGGTGTTTCGCCCTACTGCCCGCAAAACACGTCAGCCAGCCCCAGGGCTTAATCCTGTGCCAATCCCTCGCACCGAAGAATTGGGACTTGCACAGTTACGCCAACACATGTCTCAACGATAAACACACGACACCCGGTGCATGCATGCACCGGGTGTCGTGTAACGAAATCAAACTAACCGTAGAAGTGTTTATGCTGGCCGTCGACGCCACATACGCACTGGTCGACGGAGCGGCATGCGCAATGGTCTGACCGAGACTCGTTCACGGGACTCTCGTGTATCAGGGCGATTGAGATCAAGCGTAGCTTGTTGATACCCAAGCAACTGCATGATGTCGTTGAGTTGTTGTGCTGGCACATCACGTACCACCAAATCATCACCATCAGCCTCAATCACGATACGACGCATCTCTGGAGTAAGACAGTGATGTGCACCACCACGCCCAGAAAGCATCTGCTGGTATGCACCGATACCAAAGAACGCAAGTACCATGCCCTCACCGCCGTTCGGTAACAGCAACGGTGGCTGGCCGGGACGTGGATAAAAGTCGTCAGTATCACAGGTATAACGCCCCGCTAGACGGACTGGGCGCACTGGCTGATGCCAGTCTTCGAGTGGTAACACGATGAACGACTGACCTTCTACAATCAATGTGTCAGGCAACGTCACCATCAGGCTGCCGTTGAGGAGCAACCAATCAGGTGAACCTCCACGACCACTTTTGACACACCCTACTCCCATCAAGTACAAGCTATCGGCAGCCACCGTATAACGCCCGAACTCGCCGACCAAATCAGGTGCACGCACACCGCGCATAGCACATTCATTGGCCATCGCCTGCATGATGCCACGCAAAAAGCCATCATAATCGAAGGTGAAGCCGATATCATAGGCGTCGGTCGGCATGCCGCCACCAAAGTTGAAAAAGCGCAAACTGGGAACGCGGGCTGCCAATTCAGCGTAGCGCTCAACGGCCATACTCAAGCGGATTCGCCAGATGTTGGCGTCCTCCATTTGACTGCCGACCATCACGTGATAGAGCACAATCGAATGCTGCGTACCAGCGACCATTTGAATGGCTGTGTCTATCTCGGCATGCGTCAAACCAAAGCGCTCGCCACCTGGATGATCTGGATCAACATCACCAATATCAAAGCGCACACGTACACCGATTTGAAGCGGTGCATGGCAATGACGAATCAAATAATCAAGCTCATCCAAATCATCGACAATTGGAACCATGCGCTCATACCCTGCCTCGCGCAAGGAAACCATAGCGTTGCGATAGGTATCATCTTTGGAGCCATTACAGAACATATAACGGTCTGCAGGTAACACTCCTTGACGCCACAACTGATGGGCAATAATGATGTCGGCAGACGCTGATGTCTCATAATGAGCACCTGCTTGTAATGCAACGCGCACAACTTCCTCGGCGAAATTTGCTTTGGTTGCATACGCATAATAAAAATCACCGGTGTAACCAGTTGCTTGTCGTGCCGCTTCGGCCCACACACTCATTTGCTGCACCTGACGGGTAATCAACGGCAAGTAGGCGATTTCGAGTGGTGCACCATAGCGCGACATCAAATCATTCAGGTTAATGCGATCATCAAGGATAAGATGACCATCTCGGCGACTGATAAAACTATTAATTGGCCCCTCAGCTGGGACAGCATATCGATGATTGAGGTGATCAAGAAATGTTTGACCGTTCAATGTAGTGTGTGCTCCTTGACAAATAATCGTTCACGTACCGTAGCAATCGTTTAGCCTTTTTGGCGTAAACGGACAATCACGAGACTTGCGCGCCG
>CAYXXK010000021.1:0-44402 GCA_964469045.1 uncultured Klebsiella sp. | reverse complement strand
CGGTGATGCATCGCTCGGTGCCTTGGTCTCGCGCACCCCAACGGCGACTCCATAACGGATTAACGTTTTCACACAGCACTCCCCTAGTTTGCTAGGGGAGTGCTGTGTTATTGTTTGCGGTGTGCGATGCTAGAGGGATGTCTTCGGAGTATGCAAGAGTAGCGTATGTAGCGCCATTAGCGACGAGCTACGCTGATGTCGCGTTCACGTGGTAGGTCAAACCATGCGTCGTTACATTTTTGCATGGCTTCGTCATCAAGTACCAATGTGAGGTTGGCGAGTGAATCAGTTAATTGCTCGGGGCGGCTCGCACCAACAATTGGTGAGGTAATGCCGGGTTGACTGCGTACCCATGCGAGGGCCGCGTGCGTCAATGCAATCCCGCGTGCATCAAAGTACGCATGTAGATTGGCTACGATCTCATGGACGACATCGTTCCAATAGCGTTTGCGATAGAGCTCACCGGCGCCATTGAGTTGGAATCGGGTGCCCGGCGTCAGCGCACGTTGGGTAACATAACGTCCGGTCAGCATGCCGCCGGCGAGTGGGTTATATGGGATAACACCGAGACCAAAGGTGCGTGCCACGGGCAGAATCTCGTCTTCAATCATGCGAAAGAGCATGTTATAGCGCGGTTGGAGCGAAACAAAACTGCTCAAACGGCGTTGATCGCTGGTCCACAAGGCCTGCATAATTTGCCAAGCCGCAAAGTTCGAGCAGCCGATGTAGCGTACTTTGCCGGCGCGTACGAGATCAGTCAGCGCCTCAAGTGTCTCTTCGATGGGAGTTTCTGGATCTGGTGCATGGACTTGATAGAGGTCGATGTAATCGGTACCGAGACGTTTGAGACTGGCATCACAGGCGGCGATGATATGCCGACGTGACAAGCCTTCGTTGTTGGGACCAGTGCCCATCGCTCCACGGCATTTGGTGGCAAGCACGATATCATGACGATTGCCACGCGCACTCAGCCAGGTGCCGATAATCTCCTCGGTGCGCCCGACGCTGGTCAGGTCGCCGCCGAGCGGATAGACATCAGCGGTATCAATGAAGGTGATGCCGTGATTGATTGCCGTATCAAGAATTGCGTGTGATGTGGCCTCGTCGGCTTGATTGCCGAACGTCATGGTCCCGAGACAAATCTCACTGACGTGGAGACCTGTGCGACCGAGGCGTACTTGTTGCATTGGTCATTCTCCTCATAAACAAAAAGACGAGTGGAGGCGCACCCTTGCCTCCACTCGTCCGAAATTCGCTCTATGATTTAGTAACGGTTATCGTCACGTGGAGCACGGCGTGGGCCGTTGCCGCCAAAGCCAGGCTTCTCGTCTGACTCGTTGACGCGCAACTGGCGACCCTGCACCTCGAGACCGTTGGTGGCCTCGATAACTTGCTCGACGTTGTCGACTTCCATCTCGACAAAACCAAAACCGCGTGAGCGCTGAGTATCGCGATCAATAACAACACGGGCGCTGTACACTTCGCCATGATCAGCAAAGGTGTTGCCCAAATCTTCGCTCGTCATACGCCACGGCAAATTACCCACAAACAACTTGACACGCATTCGATCCACTCCCTCTGCCCACCAACTGGACACTGCGAAATGTTGCATTTCGCCTCAATAAAGCCATACCCGTTCGCCAATCCCCGACGTCGTGCCCCACAGCCTGACCGCCTTGCGTATGAACTACACAACTCGCATCCTGCCAGGTGCAACCAGGGGTGGCGGCGGAAGGTGGGACTTCGACGATGCATGTCGTAGTTCGCTACGTTTCAATTGACAAGGGCATTATATCATGAAAATTTAAGGTTCATGCAACGTCATGTCAACCTGTCAGACCAGACAGTGAATGATTCCAAAAAATGCTCCGCCAGATGGTAGCAGTCATCGATACAATCTGGCGGAGATGCACCCAAACATCTTATTGTGCGTTACCGAGGCGCAACATGGTTGCCGCCATCATGCGGATACCATTGCGAAAGTCACTCAGGCGGATGTTTTCGTTTGGCGCATGAATACGTGATCCCGAGTACCCCACACCGAGCGTGATAATCGGCACGCCGATTTCGTGGGCAAACAGGTAATTTGGGCCAGAGCCACCAGACATCGGCCAAATATGTGGTGGTTTGCCGTAGACCTCGGTGGCGGCGGCCGTCATCATCTCGACTAGTGGGTGATCAGGGTCGGTGCGTGCTGGTCGCCCCGCACCAACGACAGCAATTTGCACATCAGTGAATCCATGATTATCGAGGTGTTGACGTAGCTTGGCGACGACTTCCTCGGGCGTTTGGTTGGGCACAAGCCGGAAGTCAACTTTGGCGCTAGCCTTGGCGGGCAATACGGTCTTCTGCCCGGCTCCTTGATATCCTGAGGTGATGCCACAAATCGTGCAGGTCGGCTCAAAAATCTCGCGCCGACGCAACTCAACGCCACGGGCGTCTTTGAGGAATCGTGTATTGCCGAACAGCTCTTGCATCTCTTCATCGCTGTCTGGCAAGGCTGCGAGCAACTCCATGTCGCGAGCGGTGGGAGCGATAACGTTTGCATAGAAATTAGGCAACTGAATTTTTTCGTCTTGGTCTTTGAGGGTGTTGAGTGCCCATACGAGTCGCCAGGCTGCATTGGGCAAGATTGACCCTGCGATGCCTGAGTGGGTGTCGATGCGGGCGGTCTCGACTGACAACTCGAGATAACAAATTCCACGGAGACCGAGATAACTCGTCAAGTGCCCATCGCTGTTGTGTGATCCGAACTCCCAGACACAGGCATCGGCTTTGAGTCGCTCGCGGTTGGCCATGATGAACGGTGCCAAGTTGGGGCTGGCAATCTCTTCTTCGCCTTCAATCAAAAACTTGACGCCCACGGGCAACTCGCCGAGTACATGCCGCACTGCGGCTATCGCGGCGATGCGACTCACCAACTCGCCTTTGTCATCGGCTACGCCACGCGCAATCAACAGATTATCTTTGCGGTGCATCTCGAATGGTGGAGTATGCCACAAATCAAAAGGCTCTGCAGGTTGGACATCATAGTGGTTGTAACACAAAATCGTCTTGTTGCTACTCCCTGCGGCTTCAGCATAAACGACCGGATTACCGGCTGTTGGCATGAGACTTGCAGAGAGCCCAATGTCACTTAGTAAGTCGGCGACACGTTGGGCACATGGCTCGATGCCTTGCCCTTGGGCGGCGACACTCGGGATCGCGCATAATTCGCCGAGCATATCGACAAAACGGTCGAGATTGGCATCGATATAGGCATCGACTTGCGTTCGCACAGATGCATGAGTCATCAGTTTATTCCCTTTGTGTGGTGGGTGAAACACGTCATCATAGGCATTATACTCGGATGCGTGTGTTTGACGTACATTGAGGGATGTTCTACCATGAATCTGCATGCTGATGCAGGGAAATGGAGTAGACATGCGAATCGTAGTAACTGGGGCGAACGGCCAGTTAGGCCGGGCAGTGGTGGCTCGTTTTCAGGCGCATCATGATGTGATACCACTCGGCCATGCCGATATCGAGCTGAGTGATGCTGCCACAGTGTCACAGCTCGTGGCTTTGCGCCCAGCAGTGATTATTCATGCTGCAGCGATGACCAACGTCGATGGGTGTGCTCAAGACCCCGATCAGGCGTATCGAGTGAATGCGCTAGGGTCGCGTTGGGTCGCTATGGCCGCCAAACGTAGTCATGCTCGCTTGGTATTAATTAGTACGAACGAAGTGTTTGATGGCAAGGCAATACACCCATACGGTGAATTCGATGTTGCCAACCCGATCAATCCATATGCGCGCTCAAAATACGCCGGTGAACAAGCCGCACGCGAGCTGCTTGATCGATTGTATATTGTTCGTGTTGCGTGGCTGTTTGGCGGACCGCGTAATTTCGTGCGTACCATGTTGCGTTTGGCATCAAATCAACCACAGTTACGTGTGGTACACGATGAGGTAGGGTCGCCGACGCATGCCAGTGATGTGGCAGCGTATCTGCCTGATGTACTTGAGAGTAACGCATATGGAACATATCATCTTGTGAATGAGGGGCATTGCTCGCGCTACGAACTTGCACGGACTGTGCTTGATGCTGCGAATCTACACCACATAGAGACAACACCAATTACGCTCGCTGAATACCCGCGCCCGAGTCGTGTACCACCATATACACCACTAGCAAATTATGTGGGTAGTGCGCTCGGTATTCGTTTGCGCCCTTGGCAAGAAGCCGTCACGGAGTTTGTGCATGAATGTTGTAAGGAACAGGCGTGATTGACGTTATTGTGCCTAATTACAATGGCAAGCAGCATCTTGCCATCTGTTTTGAAGCGTTGCGCCATCAAACGCGCAATGCTGATATGCGCGTTGTGATGGTTGATGATGCATCGACTGACGATTCGGTAGCATTTGTGCAGGCAAATTACCCCGAGGTGTATATCATTGTAATGCCACAAAACGGCGGTTTTGTGGCGAGCTGTAATGCGGCGATTGCAGCGAGTCGCGCTGAATTTGTCGTGTTGCTCAATAATGACACCGAAGTAACGCCAACATGGCTGGCCGAATTAATCGGTGCCCTTGAAAAACATCCGGCGTATGATATTGCAGCGAGCAAATTGATGCTCTTTGATCAGCGTACTGTCATTCATTCTGCGGGTGATTTTTATCGAGTTGATGGTATCCCAGGGAATCGTGGTGTCTGGCAAGAAGATGCGCCGCAGTATCAACAACAAGAAGAAGTATTTGGGGCGTGTGCCGGTGCATCGGCGTATCGTCGACGTGTTATTGAGATGCTGTCGGTCGACGGCAACTTCTTTGATCCTGATCTCACGATGTATTGCGAGGATGTTGACCTTAATTTGCGCGCACGCTTACATGGGTTGCGGACCGTGTTTGTTCCTACGGCAGTAGTCTATCATCGCCTTAGTGCAACAGGTGGTGGTATGTTAGCGAGTTATTATTGTGGGCGTAATTTTGCGCTCGTATGGCTCAAAAACATGCCTGCTTCGGTGTTTCGTCGTTATCTCGGAGTGATGATATGGCGTCAATTTGCCCTAATGGTTGATAGTATTCGGCATATTCGCGGACAAGCTGCTCGCGCCCGATTGCGCGGCCAATGGCACATGCTGAGTCGTATCGTACACTTCTGGCGCAAACGTCAATGTATTCCACATGATATCGATGAATCACAATTATTCCTCATGTATAAGTGGTAAGATGAAACAAGGTAGGAATGAAAAAGCGAGCATGTTGTGAGTAGTGTAACTCAACCACTTCTGTCAATTGTCATACCAGCCTACAACGAAGAACGGCGTTTGCCTGATACGTTGGCGGCAATTCATACGTTTGTAACAGATACACAACTTCGTGTTGAGGTATTAGTGGCTGACGATGGTAGCAGTGATGGTACCGCCAAAGTGGTACGAGCATACGCCCAAACATGGCCGGCACTTCGATTACTCGCACTTGATCATCGGGGCAAGGGGTTTGCGGTTCGCGCCGGCGCGCTGGCTGCACAAGGGCGATACGTGCTATTGTGCGATGCCGATTTGGCGGTGCCAATTGCCGAATGGCAGCGCATGCTCCCTTTGCTCGAGTCTGGCTATGATGTCGTGATTGGCTCGCGTGAAGGCCAAGGGGCCCGCCGCGAAGGTGAACCAGTCCATCGGCATATCATGGGGCGCGTGTTTAATGGACTCGTGCGCTCGATTGTTGTCGGCAATTTTCATGATACGCAATGTGGCTTTAAGGCGTTTCGCACTGCAGTGGCTCATGATCTGTTTCAGCGGGCGCAAATCTATGGTGCGGATGCACCAGTGATTGAGGGTGCGGCCGTTACTGCGTTTGATGTCGAAATCTTGTATCTCGCTGTGGCTCGAGGGTATCGGGTGGCCGAGTTGCCAGTGCTTTGGCATTATGGTGAAGAAACCAAAGTCGATCCCATCCGCGATGCCATGCGCAATTTGCGTGATATTGTGCGGGTGCGATGGTTGGCCTTGCGCGGCGAGTATCGTCACCTTGATGATCCACGTGTGTAGGTTTTTGTGAGGTATTACTCAACCGCCCGAGCACGAGTGCTCGGGCGGTGTTGCTTTCTATGACCAAAACTCGACGAACGATACGCCTGGTACCGGTATCGTAGCGAGTAACGGCTCGTCAAGCGTGCCATCGCTTGGGTTGCGTGGCACGATCGCAATATAGTTGTCGTGTTGACAGGCAACGAGCAGATAGGTGCCATCTGGGCTAATAGCAAAGTTGCGTGGCCATTTGCCGCCACAATCATATACATTGATCCGCAGTAAATTGCCATCATCAAGTATGCGGTATGCGGCAAGCGTATTGTCGGTACGTGTGCTGACATAGAGATACTTGCCGTCGGGCGCAATATGAATATCGGCCACGGTGTAATCGTGATTGACACCCATAATTGTCGAGTGGTCGGCCACATGTTCAAGCTGTCCATCGACGTAACGATACACAGATACACTGCATGCTAGCTCGTTGGCCACGTACAAGATGTGTCCGTTTGGATGAAATATTGTATGCCGTGGCCCATTGCCCGCCGGCGTTGCTACGTGACGAACCCGTTCGAGTGTTATAGACTCTTCATGAATCCGATAAACCACCAGTTCGTCGGTGCCGAGATCAGCGGCAATCACATAGCGGCCATCGGGTGTGAACACGCTTGAGTGCGCATGTGATCCCTCTTGCCGCCCGCTGTGCGGGCCACTACCTTGATGTTGTTGTAAGTCATTCAGACCCGAAAGCGATCCATCGGTGTCAATCTTGAGCAGTGCCATGTTACCGGTGCCGTAATTTGCGACCACTGCAAAGCGCTCGTGTGGACAGATGGCAATGTGGCATGGCCAATCACCCCCACTCGGGCGTCGTGGCCCGTGATTGAGTGCATCGTGGTGGTTGCGGGTGATAGCCACGACACCACCAGGCAATCCCGCGCCACGGTTAGTCTCGCTGACGCTCCAGATGTGGTCGCCGCGCCGCGCCAAAAACGACGGGTTATCGACGCCACTCATTGTGCTGACAATGGTGAATTCGCCGAACTTGTTGTGGTCAATGATGTATACACCTGGTTGGTCTGAGTTGGCATAACTACCCGCAAGAATGCGTTGCATAGCGATTCTCCTTGTGTGATGGATTACCAGTTGGTGACCGAGCCGTCACGGCGGCGCAAATGCGGTGCCTCCCAGAACTTCCAGGTGTGCTTTTTGGCGGTCTCTTCATCAAACTCGATACCCAAGCCTGGGGCTTGTGGTACATCGAAGACATTGCCGTTGAGTTTGGGATGTACGGGGAATAGTACGTCCACGTCGTTGATGCCATCACCGCGATACATGTTCTCACTTGGAGATACACGTACCTCCAGCCAAGCAAAGTTGGGCACTGCTGCGGACAGATGAATTGTTGCAGCGGTACAGACTGGACCGAGTGGATTGTGTGGCATTAAGTCGATGTAGTGTGTCTCGGCCCAACCAGCGACTTTCATGGACTCGGTGAATCCTCCCACGTTACAAATATCAAGTCGAGCAAAGTCGGTCAAGTGACGCTCGATGAACGGCGCAAATTGCCACTTGCTGGCAAATTCTTCGCCCACTGCAAATGGGATATCAGTCATGCGCCGCAAGGCATCGTAGGCCTCTGGCGTTTCGTCACGGATTGGCTCCTCAAGGAAGTCAATCGTGCCCATTGGCATACGCTGACAAAACGTCGCCGTCTCAGCGATTGATAAGCGGTGATGGTAGTCGATACCCAACGTCAATTCATCGCCGAGGCGTTCGCGGATTTTGACGAGCGTCTTGGCGGTGATGCCGAGCGTCTCACGTGGTTCAAAAATCCCCTCGCCGTGATTGCGTGGTGACAACATGCCAGTGCGAATCACGCGCCAGCCGTGATCCCACAACAGTTGAGCACTTGCAATCATCTCGTCTGGCGTGCCACCAGATGTTGTTACAAAGCATGGGATGTGGTCACGCTGTTGTCCGCCGAGCAGTTGGTGTACGGGCACGCCCAACGCTTTGCCGGCGATGTCGTAGAGGGCGATATCGATGGCACTCTGGGCGGCAGTTAACACACGCCCACCCTCGAAGTACTGACTGCGGTAGAGTTCTTGCCAAATTCGCCCCATGTGCATTGGGTTTTGGCCAATCAAAAACTCACGGAAGTGGTTAACCGCGCCCATCACGGCCAACTCGCGCCCACTCAAGCCAGATTCGCCGAGGCCATAAATCCCCTCGTCGGTCTCAACTTTGATGACCAACTGGTTGCGGACGCCTACCCATAACGGATAGCACTTGATGTCTGTGATCTTCATCGATTACTCCTCATCATGACGCCAGCCAAGCAACCGCTCTGCTTTGCTACAGTCGAAAAAACCCATATTGCCTGTCAGTTGGGGGCGATGGATGGCGTGTGGGTAATAGGTGGTGGCGAGCGTGGCGCTGTCAGTGACGCTGGCTGCGGTTGGAGCAGCAATGTAGAATACCTCATGACCACGCCATTCCACCTGCATTGCTGCCATGCAGGCCCGTGCAGCAGCTTGTGGATGCACATATGCCCACAAGTGCTTTATGCCGGGCTCGGTGTTGTCCCAATTCTTAAGAGCAAACTCGCGTGGGACGATGCCATGGAATCGCATGCTGCTAATGGCCACATTGTCGCGCCGACGTGCAAATGTATCGCCTTGGACCTCTAGCACCCATTTGGACAAGCTATATGGATCCTCGGCGTAGCATGGATGCTGCTCATCGAGCGGCAAGTAGTCATAACGTGGAGCTTTACTAAATACTCCTCCGATTGCATTGATACTCGAGGCCATACAGATATGTGACATCCCTAGAATTTCTGCGGCGAGTAGTACGTTATAACTGCCACGTGTGTTATCTGCGTATACGGTTGGCGCTGGTGCGTTCATGGGAGTACGATGTGCTGCTAAGTGGATGACTCCCTCACATCCTTGCATTGCTGCCACCACTTGGCCGAAATCCGTGACATCAACAACAAGTGCCCGCGAACCTAAGGGATTCCCGGGGGTTGGCGCAGGGAGTGCACGATCAATGCTGACCACACTATGTCCTGCTTGAATCAGCATCGGAATAAGGACACGCGCCAAATCGCCATTCCCACCAGTCACTGCAATACGCATCGGTGTCTCCTTTGGCATCATTATGCCGTTATGCGGGTGTGGAAATAATTGGTTGAGGTGCGGACGGATTTGCATCAGTGTGGGCTGCCATGACCAATACACTGCTTAGTGCGTCATTCATGTGCGCTAACATCAGCAATCGGGCTTGACTTGCATTGCGCTCAAAAATTGCATCAGCAATGAGCCGATGGTAGCGAATCGCACGTTCGGTCATACCAAGTTCTTGGCTTGTCAAATGACGGCTCGCTAAAAAGAGTTCATGGGTGCTGTTCAACATGTGTTGGAGCACTGGGTTGTGGGCGGCGTGGGCGATGGCACGATGGAATGCAACATCAGGTCCCACAAAGTCAGTCCCTCGTAATGCTTGTTGCTCCATTGTGATGGCTTGCTCACGAATCTCGGCGATTTCGTTGTCACTGCCACGTTCTGCGGCCAAAGCTGCTAATTCAGGTTCGATCAGACGCCGAGCCTCGCCAAGAGCAATGACGTGGTGGATGTCAATACTCTGTGGCGATTCACTGCCGGTGCTACCGTGATTGCTAATCACAATCACACCACGTCCATGCTCAATACGAACATATCCTTGTGATTGTAGTGAACGCAATGCCTCACGTACTGATCCTGTACTGACTCCAAAGGTATGAGCCAAATGAGTAATACTCGGCAAATGGTCGCCTGGTTGCCACTCCCCTCGGTTGAGTCGTTGTTGCAACTCTCCGACGAGTGACCCAAAGATGCGACCATTGCCTCCGCGTGAATTGCGTTTGCTGGTCAAATTCCGCATTGCACTACTCCATTTCTGCCCAATCTATACTCACGGCAAAAACATCACTTCCCAGAGGGCAACATCGGCCCCAAACTCAAGAATATACATGCGATCATCGATAAGTGCTGCGTCAATTGGATTGCGCAGATCGCGGATGAGCTGTGTACTTTGCATGCTATATCCGCCTTCGTTGTCGGGTGTGAGACGTAGATGGAGTACATCCTGCCCTTTGTCCGGCAAATCACCACCTGCTGCACCCCAGCTTAAGATAAATCCACTTAACCCATCATCAACCTGCCAACTTGCAGGGAAGGCCTCGGTAGCAAATGTCAACCCCAAGGGTGAACGATGTGGTGTGAAACTGCTCAGCGTCGTACCGTTTGCGCTGGCATCAACTGCTTGACCATCAGCAGCGCGATATACGGTTGCTGCCGGCCCACGATTCATAATTGGGTCGGTCATGCGTGCTGGTGGGGTAGGAAACGCAGGATCATTTGCATATGCGCCCAGTTGTACCGCCGTAAAGTCTTCACTGAGTAATTGATCGCTCTGTGGGTCGTAGTTGGGAGCGCGTTGAGGGTTGTCGATGTTGCCAAATCGCCACGGGAAGCCGTAGTGCCCACCTTCACGAACTACATTGAACTCATCGGGCAGATCTGCGTCTGGGCCGTTGTCGCCCACAAATAACTCGCCGTTAGGCGCAAATGCCGGGTCATAGGCGTTGCGGAATCCACGTGCAAATACATATGGCGCTAACGCATCTTCATTGTTCGGCAAAATCAAATAACTAGCGTTGATTGCGATGCGGAATAAACGAGAAGTTAATGGAATTTCACGCAGATCGGGAAACTGCCCTTGGTTGCTTTCAACTTCACCATGATCGGTGCGTGATCCACTGTTTACAATCAAGAATTGTTGATCTGGTGAGATCGTGATTCCATTGAACAAATGATCAAACGGCGTGCCACTCAATGGGTACTGTTCTGTCGTGGCTACGGTTGTCCAAATATATGTACCGTTGTTTGGCGTACCGCGACGAATAGTGGCCGTGTTATAGCCGTTTTGCTGGATGTTGGACACCACAAAGATGCGCCCGTCGGCAGCTACTGCGAGTCCAGACGGCATGCCGTTTGGTGCAATCATCGTACTGTCGGCGATTGGACGTGTCTTTCCGGTTTGTGGGTCTACTGCAATGAGCCCCTCGCTCATATTCAAAAGCAGCAACTGACTTGTTGTTTGGTCGTAGACCACGCGAATACTATTGACGGGCACCGTGGTGACACGTCGGAGTTCGAGCCGATTGTCGAGTAGCGTCGGCCCCCCAGCAATTGGTTGCCGCGGGGTTGTATCAATTGCCATAGGCTGTCTGGGCGTTGCGGTAACATCAGGTGTTGATTGTGGAGCAACCTGAGTTGCTGTTTGTATCACGCTCACTGTTGGGACCATCGTCGCTTCCACCGTAGCAGTGTTGACCGCAGCGGTGTCAGTTGGTGCAACGACTGCTGTTGCGGTGTTGCTTGGTTGCGAGGTTGCTATAGGTTCTGTTGGCACAGTCGTCTGTTCGGATACGCCAATACACGATGTCAACATGAACACGGTAATGCACCACTGAAACGTACGCATAAGAGAGCCTTTATTGTTGTTCAAGGGCAAATCGTCGGTGAATCCACGCTCCCTGATGATTTGCGTCGATCTGCAAAACGCGGTCGAATTCTGCGACTGCCTCGGCATATGATTGCATGCCCAATAGGCCTAATCCGCGCATATAGTGACAATGTATTTGGTTACGTACTTGTGCATCATCATTGAATACCAAAAACGTTGGTAATGACACCGCAAAATAATCTGGGGCGATGTTGTCGTGTTGATGTGCATCAGCGTAGGTAACCAACCGCTCAAAAATTGCTACTGCCTGCGTTGATTCATTGAGCGCATGCCACGCCCATCCTTGGTAGAGCAACATGTCAGGTGGTTGATCATTGTAATACAAGGCACTCGTTGGCTGATTATCGCCTCGCGTGGCCTTGCGCCATGCATCGTATGCAGCCTGCTGATCGCCTATTGCCGCATATGCGACCCCCAAATAGTAGTAGACGTGGTTCTCGTTACTGCCAGGCAATTTTCCCTCACCCAAGTTATGTGGGTAGTGCAATGCCTGTTGCAGAAGTGTAATGGCCTCGTGGTGTGCGCCACGCGCCATAGCCTGTTGGGCACAGCCAATTGATGCCCAGACATACTGCGCAGCCACGCGGCCTTCGCCACCCTCCCATGGGTGGAATGTGCGCGCCATCAAGACCTCAAGCGCCTCTTGGTGGCGCTCGGCGATATTAAGCAACGTCACGTACTCAATGGTCAAATCGTCGCGTTGACGGACCAATGCATGCCATTGTGTCAATGTGACTAAACGATCTGCCGGTGGCGTACTAGACTTGCGGGCAAGTTGATCTGCCTCATAAAACAGTCGCGCATCGTGCGGGTCATGCTGACGCGCTGTGGTGTATGCTTGTTGCCCAAGTGCGAGATCTTCGTATTGGTTAACGTATCCAAGCCCCAAATTACGCCATGCCACTGCGTTGGTTGGATCGTATTTGACCGCATGCTGCCAGTATTCAATGGCGCTGTCATACATGCGGTGGGCATACCAATAATTGCCGAGGTAATATGCGGCCCGCCCGTCTTCAGGATATGCTTGGAGTGCGAGACGCAAGATAGTGACGTGCTCGATGCGGTGTGGGAAGCATAAATCGGGCGAGGCACTCCGTGCTCGTTCCCAGGCCATATCTGCCTGTGCAGCATCTCCCGCTTGCATGGCCGCAGCGGCAGTCAAATAGTGAATCAACGGATTCAGTTGTGGTGCATGCGCACATAACTGCAACGCCATGGTTGTGTCGCCTGCGGCGAGATAATCGAGTGCCAGGCTTTCACAGGCGTGCATATCCCAGTTAATAGCATCACGTACAGTTGTGTCGCCGCCCATGGAGGCCAGTTCCCATGCCGCACCCGGCTCCATTGGGTCGAGTGCGAGTGCTACCGCACAGGCTGCCTGAGCAGCCGTATGATTACCCATGAGGCGATATATTAGTATCTCCAGGTGACGTGCGCGCTGATGACTCCAATTGCGCCGGAGTGCACGCTGGGTTAGGTGCAACGCCTCGCGCAAATCACCGCGTCGGGCGCTGATTCGCGCCAACTCAAAGAACGCTGCATCTTGCCATGCAGCATTCCAAGTGGCCTTGTAGAATGCGTCTACCGCCTCGTTGTCGTTGCCGAGATGCCGATATGCCTGCCCGAGGTTGTAATATGCCTCACCATCATATGGGTTCGGATTGCGACTTGTTTGGCGTTTGATTGCTCGTGCAAAGAAGTGCACCGCAGCTTGTGCGTCACCCCGCCGTAATACCAATAACCCCATCGCATTGTTGCACCGGCTGTCGAGCGGGTCACGTCGTAACGCCTCGAGGTAGTAGTCCTCGGGTCGGTAAGTTGCATGCCGGTATTGCTCGAGGTGTAATCCATTGAGAAACAGCTCGTCAGTGCTGGCAATATCATGCGGTGCCGCCGCAGCTGTGGCTGCTGGTGGAATCTCGTGTTCGGTAGGTGCCGGGGGCGTGTAGCGCATGATCACCTGTGCCGTCTGTCGATTGGTCACAAGCAGTGTTAATTCATGAAGCTTGAGGTCCTGAATCGGCACCTGGACCTGCTCAACTAATGTTGCCGTCGGCGAGAGCGTGGTTTCGCGTTGCCAAACCAAGGCATCACGGTACAACACCTGCACCGTTACATTGGTCGGACTTGTGATATAGACGCCAACATTAATCGTTTGGGCATCAAGCGAAAGGTGGACGACTGCGTCTGTGTTGGCATTACTCGCCGGACCGATGTGTTTGTACGGCAAAAAGTTCTGCCGAAAGTGCTTCTCTTCGCCGGGCATCAACCACGAAAAATCCGGCTGATTATCCGTAAATGCACCACACATCAACTCAATGTATGGGCCGTCTTCGTCGGTGAGTTGCCGATCCCACATCAAGCCAAAATCGCTGTTGCCCCACGTCCATTGTTTTTTGCCGGGGACCAGATGATGATTGGCCACGTGCATCATGCCCGCTTGTCGCCCGTGGTCGTAATTGCCGACGAAGTCATAATCGGAGTGGTACGCCATATATGATGTCGGTACGGGGATGTTTTTGTAGCGCGAAATATCCGTCCCTGGTGCATAATTCACCTTGTAATAGGTGCCCTTTGCAATCGGGAATTCGCTGACATCGCGCTTGCCGTGATCCATCACCGCATGTACATCCGGTGGAAACACTGATTGGTACTCATCGTTGACATGTACGGCTGGGTTCGCCCACCACAAAAACGTCTGTGGCAAGTCTGTGCGGTTGTGCAGCTGTACATCAATCTGCAACACGGCGTTGTCAGGGTGGAGTGTGAATCCGTGCATACCCTTGGTAAAGAACATGCGCTCAATCTCACTACACCAGACCGTAACACTCCCGTCGGCGTTTTGGACAATCCGCCAATCAACCGGGTCGAATGTGCTCGGACGATGGTGCTGTGGCCAATTAAATTCGATACCACCCGAGATCCATGGGCCTGTTAATCCGACGAGTGCAGGCTTGATAACACGATTGTAATAGACAAAATGGTAATCGTTAGTCTTGTCGAGTGCCATTTGCACGCGTCCACCGAGCTCTGGCAGTAGCATGATTTTGAGGTATTGATTTTCCAAAAAAACGGCCGTGTACGGCTTGGGAGCTTTCTCGTCGCTGACACTGTCAATGACTGGATACGGATAGACAACGCCACTACTCCCTTGGTAGACGCGTTGATCCAAAAAAAGCGGTTGTTTGAGTGGCTCACCCACACTGTATGTGGGGATGGTAATGACTTCGCTCCACGCACGAACACGATCTGCCATGATTGCAGTTCACTCCATCGTGAATGCTCTCAGATATAACTGATTTGATGAGTTGTATCGAGAACGACTGTATGAATATGGCTATTCTATCATGCAAACAGCGATTATTCAATTATATGCATGTAACGAAATCGAAACTCATTTAATCAGTTTTTTTATTTATTGGGTAGTAATTCATAGTGTCTTGGCAAGGTGATCGTGATGGTTGTTCCGTGGTTGAGCTCAGATGTGGCCGTAATATTACCGTGATGCGCAACGACAATTGCTTGCGCAATTGGTAATCCCAATCCAGAGCCATTGCCTTTGGTGTTTCGTGCACGAAAGTAGCGATCAAATAAGAGTTGCATATCGTCTGGATGTATCCCACATCCATGATCTTCTATGCGAATGATGACGTGCTGCGTAGTGACTTCAGATGATAATATAACTTCCGAATGCACATTACTGTGTCGTAGTGCGTTGTCAATGATGTTGCGCAGTACACGCAACATATGTGACATATCAGCATTGATATAAGCCTTTTGGATGGCGCATGTGTTAATGAGATTTATCTGGAGATTTCGGGCATATGGTGTCATTACCTCTTGCGCTTTCCCAATTAAATCACATACCTCTATGGGATGAAACACATAGGTAATATCATGACTATCTGATTGGGCTAACAAACGTAAATCATCAACTAGCTGATGTAACGCTTGAATTTCGTCATACATCGTATGCAGTCGTGCTGGCGTCACACTTAATACCCCATCACGCATTGCTTCAATATAACCGCCAATAGTGTTAAGTGGGTTACGTAGCTCATGTGCAATATCTGCATTGAGTTGGCGTCGTAGCATGATTTGATGCTGAATCTCGTTATCTCGATTATCAATAGCGTTTGCAAGCTGGTTTATTTCACGTGTCGTGTACCGTGGGAGCTGTTTGTTGAGTTGGCGTGGTACCGATGAAATTATATTTTGGGTCGTACTCAGCGTCGTTAATATTTCGAGCGGTCTGATTGAGCGTACCGCAAAAAACGTCCCCGCGACTGCCGAAATAACAATCATCAATGTAAGACCTGCACCGATTCCACCAAACAAATACGGGTAGTAGGTACTGACTGTTGGGTATTCGCTCGGATTTGTATACGGCAACAGATAAATGACACGCTGATTAGGCAATTGGATGCGATATTGAATCGCAAAGTCTTTGAGATTAATTGATTGCCCATACAAATTGTATGGGTAGATAAACATCATATCTTGACTAGCGATGCGTGGTGGTCGGAATGACAAAGAATCGTATAGGCGTAAGCGCTCTTCAAGACTGATATACAAGGTCGCATCATCGCCCCCTGCATAATAGTGTTTCATGATGGTTGGCAAAAAACGATTGACAGATAATGGCGCACTAAATCGATACGTGACATACGTCAACATCGCAAAGTACAGTACAACGAATAGTACGGTATTTGCGATGCTCATGACGATAAAGATACGGACAATATTGCCTCGTAAACTGCGCATGACGGTACCTTCTGCACATTGAGGCATTGGTTCCTATAGTTATGATTGGAACCGGTAGCCTGCCCCATACACGGTGGTGATGTAGACTGGGTTGTCTGCATCTACTTCGATTTTACTGCGAATGTTGCGAATATGCACATCAATAGAACGATCAACATTTACCATGTCATTGCCGTATAACGCTACTGCAATTTCCTTGCGGCTCAAAATTTTGTTTGGTTGCGTGACAAGCGCTTCAAGGATCTTGTATTCAGTTGGTGTTAAGTCCACCGTACGATTATGCAATACAACTGTACGACCATTGTTTGACAGTTGTATCTTGGTAATTGGTTGATGGTGTTGCATTGCTACACGGCGGAGTAGTGCGTTAATGCGTGCTGTTAACTCGCGCATGCTGACCGGCTTGGTGATGTATTCGTCGGCACCGTGTTCGAGTGCGGTGATTTTGTCGGATTCCTCCAACTTTGCTGAGATGACAATCACTGGCACATTTGTTGATTTTCGGAGCTCACGCAAAAAATCAATCCCATTCATCGTTGGCATCATCAAATCAAGGAGGATACAGTCAAACTGACGTTGTTGACAATGTTCTAATGCCTCAAGGCCGTTACTTGCGGTTGTTACATCAAACTGCTGCTGTGTCAGATATTCTGACATCATCATGCGTACATTAAACCGATCTTCTACAACCAACAAGTATCGTAAAGGGGATGTCATGGGGATAATCCTATCTGCTCAACAACACACGCAATCACACACGTATAACAGTGACTGTTAGATAAATGTTAACGCATGGCAATGCATCGTATTCTAGCATTATTGTAATATTCCCGCACCTCTTTGCATTTCAAATTCTATGCAAATTTGATGAATTTAATTAATTAAACACATATTAAATTAATAATTTGCTAATAATCAAGATTGATAGGTCTATATCACGTCGTACACGAGTAACGACTCAAGCGATAGGGACATAAAAACGCCACTGTATCATTTCATAATGACACAGTGGCGTTTTTCTTCGACAATTAGTTAATTGCAGATGTCAGCGAGCGCTTCGAGCGCATCATCGATATAGGCATCACTATTTGCTTTGCCCATATGTCCAATACGAATAATCTTACCACTGAGTACGCCCATTCCACCGGTTGCCATAAATCCATAGCGCTCGCGCAATTGGCTGATAATAGCATTTGCGTCACGACCGTCTGGGATAAGCACAGGTGTTACTTGTGGGGTGGCCTCTGCATCAGGTACAAGGTAATTGAGCCCCATGCTTTTGAGTCCGGTGCGGAATCGATGTGCGGCACGCACATGTTTTGCGACGTATTCAGCTTTACCGATGGCATGGATTTGTTTGAGTCGCACATTGACAGCGGTCATCAACCCAGTAGGCATAGTTGCAGGTTGTGGGTGAAACCCAGGATTGTCTTTGGCGTATTTGCGCCATGTGCGCACGTCAAGAATCCACCCACGTGGCCCCACTGGATTGGCATCCATGTACGCCCATCCCTTGGCACTAACTGCTACAAAGGCTAACCCAGCCGGTGCTGCCATGGCTTTTTGAGATGCACTGACACATACATCAATGCCCCATGCATCCAATTCGAGAGGCGTACCAGCAAATCCGGTAATCGCGTCAACCAAAATCGGAATGCCGAATTCTTTGGCAAGTGCCGACAACTCGGGGAGTGGGTTGAGCGCACCGGTTGAGGTTTCTGCATAGACAACGCCAAGCACATCAAACGGTCCTTGTTCTTGTAATACATGACGCACGGTCTCAACGGTAATTGCGCGTCCCCACTCACCATTGATATCGTGTACGCTTACTCCATACGCATTGGCAATGATTGCCATGCGATCGCCAAAGTAGCCGTTGCGTACAATTGCCATGCGCTTGCCGGTTGCCACAAAGCTGGCAATCATTGCGTCTAGACCGGTGCTGCCCGAGCCGACGATGGGGTATACATCGCCCTCGGTCCCAAATAAATGCTTGAGCCCGCTCACGACTTCATGATATTGTTCGGCCCATGCCGGCCCATAATGTGGCACGGTTGGGCTTGCCAGTGCCGCAAGTACCTCGTCATCGATATCTACCGGTCCAGGAATAAGCAGGCGATGGGTAACCATGAGTGTGCTCCATGATTGCTACAAAAGGTAGCGGCGAAAGAATCAGTGAAAAGATAATACCATACCCGTTCGTTGTGCCGTGCACTATGTGCGTGGACAGGGCGTACACGCCCTGTCCACGCACATAGTTATTTCAAACGATCCGCACCAGCGAATTCGGCAAATAAGCGTTTCATGTGAGTTGCGGGCTCACGATAAAACTCATCAATGCTACATCCGAGTGTAACTGGGCGGGTGGCTGGAATAACAACAGGTCGAGTTGCCGCAAAGTCTTTAATCACATGTGCATGCGGTTTGAGTGTGCCGTCAGGACGCACCATGCCAAAGAATCGCTCGTGGCGAGCCTCATCGCAGGGTGGTTGTGTCCACAAATCAGAGCTATAGTCGGCCCAACACCAGAGCATTGCACCGGTTGCGCCTACATCAACGAGTGTCGGCAAGACGACACGAAAGTAGTCGGCAAGATCTTCTTCTGATGCCATAAATTGGCTACGAGGCTTCCCGTACGCCTGCCATGTCCAGACTTGTGACGGGGCTCCTGGTGGTGCGGTACATCCACCAAACTCCTCCATGAGCGTTGGTTTGCCACAGAGTGCACTGACGACGGCGCACGTAAATGGTACATAATCGGGGTCGAGCGGATTTTTCATCCAGGATACGTACATCGGATACGAGTGCATGACGGCCAAATCGGTTTCGGCATAGACCTCGTGGACGCGGAGGTGATTATTACGGAAGAGGCTGTCTGCGTGTAGTCCACAGCCAACTGGATGCACTGGGTCGATGGATTTGATAAGTTGTGTCATCTCACGTACCCAGATTTGTCCGTGGGCTGCATCTCGAGGCCAGGCGAACAAATCTGGCTCGTTGCCCAAATTCCACCAGCCGATGCCAGGGTGATCCTTGAGGGCGCCGACGACTGTGCGTAGCAAGAGTTTGGCTGCTGAGACGGCCACGGGGTCATGATATGGATTACGGTATGGTTTGTTGACAATGGCGCCATGACTGACCACCTGTAGTTGATGAAAGTTCGTGGCATCCTCTGGCGCACCGAGTAACCACCCGGGACACCAATTTGGGCCACTCATATGACCGGTAAAGAACGTCACATCAAGCGTGAGGTTGTTGCGTGCAGCAATGTCTGCAACGGTCTTGAGATTGGCCATACACTTGGCATCAACGCTATCAGGAGTAGGCTGAAAGTCCTCCCACAACAAGAAGATGCGTACCACATGCATGCCGAGATCTGCGATTTGAGCGAAATCTTCGTGTACTTCACCTGCCTCAAAGTTTTTCCACCACGTCATAGCTTTGCGTCGTGGCCAATAATTCACGCCCAAAATAAACGGTGTGTCCATGCGATATCTCCATCGTGGCACGAATTTCGTATCTATTGTACGAGAACTTAACTCAATACATACATGTGAATTGGCCGCAATGCTGTATTGGTGCTCATCCCAATACGATGTATACTCATGCCATCGCATATTCTTATTACTGAAAAGGTAAATTATGGAATCTTTTGTTTTGCCGTTGTGGCCAAATCACGTTGTTGTCACAGATGCACCTGCGGAGAAGTACACGATGAGTCATTCCCAGACCGGCGCACTGTTTGGGATCGTGCGTAATGTGACCACTCCGACGTTGACCGTATATCTGCCGAATCCGGCGCTTGCAACAGGCACCGCAGTCGTGATTTGTCCGGGTGGTGCATATCACATCTTGGCTATTGATCACGAGGGGCACGATGTAGCTAAGTGGTTGGCTGCGCGCGGTATTGCTGCCTTTGTGCTCAAGTATCGTCTTATCGCCACACCTGATGATGATGCAGAGCACGAGGCGCAACTCAGTGCGAAACTTGTTGAACCTGGGTTGATGCGCCAACTCGCTGCGTCCCACGAGCCACTGATGCGTGCTGATGTGCTACAGGCTATTCGTACTGTGCGTCAACGTGCATCAGAATGGCAAATCCATCCCCAACGTATCGGTGTAATGGGGTTTTCTGCGGGTGGTCATGTGACGATTAGTGCGATGTTGCATTACGATGACGAGAGTCGCCCAAATTTTGCGGCACCTATTTACCCAGTCTATCCTATCTGGTCCGATGCAACTATACTGCCAGCTGATGCGCCACCTGTGTTTATTGCGCTCGCCAATGACGATGAGTTTGGCCCACTGATTCTCAACACAGTAGCCCGAGTTACCGATGCATGGCTCCAAGCGCAGTTGCCTATCGAGATCCATGCCTATAGTCAAGGTGGGCATGGCTTTGGTATGATGCGGCGTAATTTGCCGAGTGATGGCTGGATTGACCGATTCTACGAATGGCTGATGACGACCGCGCTTCGCTAACATATCGTGAGGAATGTATGCATCGCCGTAGTGTGTTTTCAATAATTGGCAGTGTAGCTCTGACCGCATGTGGCCTATCACTTGGTGATAAACTGCCAGATGAGACGGCGACTCCTGCGGTACCACTACAGCTGATTCAGCGTACGAATGCGCCAAACCTCATGCATAACGTCATTGAATGGGATGTTATTGTACAACACTCACCAGCCGATGTATATGACACGTTCGGTAACAACATGTGGCTTACTGCAATGCATCAGGTGACGCAAAAGACGTTACGCGTGCCACTTTTTTGGATGGCTGAGTACGATACTGAAATCAATCCGACGAACGTGACTGGTTGGCGTGCACGTATATCACTCCCGGATGCAGGGATATGGCGTATATCCGCATCACAAGGCGACATCATCGGCCCGGCGATTGATATTACCGTAGCATCGAACCCCGATACTCGTGGCATGGTGCGGGTACACCCACGTGGCTTTGCATTTGATGATGATACGCCGTTTGTGCCGATAGGCGTCAATCTCGGCTGGTCGACAGCACAAGGAGCTACAATTCTTACTGACTACGAACGCTGGTTTGCTCAACTTGCCGCACATGGCGGTAATGCAGCACGCGTTTGGATGGCTTCGTGGGCGTTTGGTATTGAGTGGAAAGATACGCCACTCGGCGATTATCGCAATCGTATGCGTCATGCCTGGTTACTTGATCAAGTGTTCATCCTCGCACAACGGTACGGTATTCGTATCATGCTGTGCTTGATGAATCACGGTGCATTTAGTACAACGACGAACGCAGAATGGCATGATAACCCATACAATCAGGTCAATGGCGGTCCGTTAGCACAACCTGAGGAGTTCGTAACTAATCCGACCGCACAGATGTTGTGGCATAAACGTGTCGCGTATATTGGTGCGCGTTATGCGGCTTTTTCTTCGCTCTGGTGTTGGGAGTGGTGGAACGAAGTCGATTGGACACCCATCGACGATCAACCATTAGCCGAATGGCTGATCGATACGCGTGCGCTTATGCAGCGTGTTGACCCGTATCAACATCCTGTGACAAGCAGTTGGTCGAGCGTGCGTATGACCGAATTATGGCAAGAATCAGCGCTTGACGTTGTACAACACCATACCTATGATGCCGATGATGTAGTGCGTACCATTAATACTGCACGTATTCCTATCAAACATATTCTGCGCCAAAAACCATTGCTTGTCAGTGAAATTGGCCTGAATGCCGGTGGTGCAGTGACTGCCGATGCCATTGAACGTGTTCATTTGCATAATGCGTTGTGGGCGCCACTGATGCTTGGAACTGCAGGGAGTGGCATGTATTGGTGGTGGGATACATGGCTCGATCCGAATCATCATTGGGATGCATTTGCTCCCCTCAGTACTTTTGTGAACGGTATTGATATGCGGAAGATGCGCTCATTTAGCGTATCGGTTGCAGGAGCAATACTCCTCGGTTTGCGCAATGAGACAACCATGTATTTGTGGATGCGCCATGCCGCATATACGGCGAAAGAAGCACTACGCGCGTATGCACTCGCCCAAACCGACGATACGAATTGGCAGTATGTACTTGACGTACAATCATGGCCAGCCATCGTTCTCGATGATGTAGATATCGGTGCATATGTGGTGGAGTGGTTTGACCCACAACATGCAACCTGGCAACCTCCGGTTGTCGTCAATTCGACATCAGCAACACTTACGCTTGATATACCTGATTTTGCATATGACATGGCAGTCAAAATTACGCGACAAAGATGATTGGAGAAATAGATGACCGACTATGCAATTATTGCATTTGGTGCGCTCACTGGGATTGCATTGAGTTCTGCGGTGGGATTTCGCATATTCTTGCCTTTTTTGGTGACTGGTATCGCTATCAAACTCCAGCTGGTGACGGTGGCGGGTGATTTTTTGTGGCTATCAAGTTGGCCTGCACTTGCGGTGTTTGCTGCTGCTACTGTTACTGAAGTGTTGGCGTACTACATTCCTGTGGTCGACCATGCACTTGATGTCATTGGGAGCCCTGCAGCGGTGGTTGCTGGCACCATGTTGACGGCTTCTATGGTGGTTGGGATGGACGAATGGCTGCGATGGACCCTTGCCTTGATTGCCGGTGGGGGTATTGCTGGCTCATTGCATATTGGCAAATCCCTTGTACGCGGCGCTTCTACTGCCACGACTGCTGGGCTAGGGAATCCGTTGGTGGCCACTGCCGAGGTGTTTGGTGCGACAATGGCATCGATTCTCGCCTTGCTTGTACCGCTCCTCGTCGTCGTTGTGGCAGTGATTATTATGATGATTGCCGTCCGTCGCCTTTGGCGTCGACGTCAACAGGCTTAGTGGAGCGCCGTTGTATGCCTACCGAACGACTCTATCTTGTAGATGATCAGTGTGTACATGCAACAACAGTGGTGACTGCTGTGTTGCCAGGCATGGTTGCTACGGCTGCATCGCCTTTTTTTGTGGGTGGAGGTGGCCAACCAGCTGATATTGGCTGGATTGATGGTGAGCCTATAACGGCCATAACGGTTGATGGTGATGATCAAGTGTGGCATCACAGCCATGCAAACGTGCAGATTGGTCAATCAGTTGCGTTGGTTGTTGATTCGTCACATCGTGGTCTGGTGTCTCGGTATCATACGGCGTTACACATCCTCAATACGCTGGCCTTGCATGACTATCAGGCGTGGCTGACTGGCGCAGCTATTACTCCTGCGTATGGACGTATTGACGTAGCGATTGCACATCTCGATGCTGATATGATCGCAGATTTACAACAAAAAATGAATGCAGTGATCATCGCAAATCATGCTGTTCATGCCTATACCATCTCAGCGGCTGAATTTGCACAACGACCTGAGTTAGTGCGTACCATAAATGTACAACCTCCCGTGTATCATGGTCATATACGCGTCGTCGAAATTGTTGGGTTTGATGCCCAGGCATGCGGTGGTACCCACGTGCGCCAGACCACTGATATTGGACTGTGTGAAATATACAAAACGGAAAATAAAGGGCGACAAAACAAACGACTCTATGTGCGTTTTGTTACGGCTTAATCGTCAAGAAAGCGTTGCTTATGCCTGGATGATGGGAGCATGCATTGTGCTTTGCGCCCAAACCAGCGATAGCGATTGCGTGCAACCCAACGATAAACTGCATCGCGCCATGCACGAGGTATCACGTGCATGGCGCTGAGGAGCCGCCACGGCCATCGTAGTGCGCGGCAAATCCTAAGGGCGGCGTCGCTTTCAACAAAAACAGCATCACCCTCAACTACAATCACACTATCAAGCTGCACCGCGTTCAGCGCATGATGCTGCAAAAGGCGCTGCCCGGCGGCGGATTGAAGTGCTGCAAATCGAATGTGTTGATGCGGGTCACGAGGGATAATCCAAGTGACAACGTCGTTACATAGGTTACATACGCCATCGAATACAACAATGATTGGCATGGAGAGCTCCAAAGTGCACATGCTTCTGTTGTATCATAACAATGAATGCCATCAATAGACAGGAGTGTGTCATGGCTTGGATTCACATGATTGCTGAGGATGATGCCACTGGTGACCTCCAAAGAGAGTACGCCAAAGCGATTGAGCCTTGGGGTGGTGTTGATAACATCATGAAAATCCATAGTTTGAATGTGCCATCGCTGAAGGCGCACGCATTCTTGTATATCACGTTGATGCGTGGTGAGTCTGAGCTCTCCAAAGCCCAACGCGAAATGATAGCCGTGGTGGTCTCGACAGTGAATCACTGTGTGTACTGAATGACACATCATGGACGGGGTCTCCGTCGTCTCACCAAGAATCCTGAACTTGTACGCCAACTGAAGCATGATTGGCGCCGTGCATCAATTACATCAGCCGAGCATGCGATGTTGACCTATGCGGAGAAACTGACACTTACGCCGTGGAAAATGGCCAAATACGACGTGGTAGCCTTGCACGCTGCCGGATTTTCGGACAGTGCTATACTTGATATCAATCAAGTAACGGGTTATTTTGCCTATGTAAATCGTCTTGCTGATGGTCTTGGTGTGCCTCTCGAATCTTTTTGGGAGCATGTCGTTGAAGACGAAGATATGTAGGATTTTTGTGGATAAGCGGTATCTGCATGACTAAACCATCTCCCGCTGTTTGGGCGCGATATTGGCAATTTATCCGACGTGAATGGGTATGGCTTGGATGTATCACTCTGCTCGTGAGTGGAGTGGTGTTGTTCACGTTATTTGTTGATCCACGCTATCATGCTGTTTGGATGTATACACCACAAGCCATACCAACGTTATCGTTTGTTGAGGCGGTGTTGACGCATCAGTCCGTACAAGTGCCGAGTAATCATGCGACATGGTTGGGTGTGTGGGTGTTATCGTTGATCCTCACCACTCCAGCTGGGATTGTGACCGTCCTCTATCTGATTGCATCGATTTCTACGGCGTTAGCTGCATATGTCATGTTTCGTGTTCGTACTATCGCCGTGACATGGGCATTTATCGGTGCTATCGCATTTGGCTTGCTTCCTGCGCGTTTTGAAATGCATAACCTGTCGACACATTGGTGGTTTGTCGTACCCGTGATAATGGGTTGGTGTTTGTGGTGGTGGGATAGTGAATTGCGGTATCGCGATGCATTTGTGCTACCTACGCAGATTTATATGGCTGTTACTAGTCTTCTTTTGGGCTTGTTCGGAGCGACATTCTGGCTATGGTCTAGCGTAGTGCTACTGACAAGTGCTATGATTGCAGCCTTGACGTATCGCACGTGGCGACCGATATGGTGGGCGAGTGGAATGAGCGGTGTCGCATGGATCGTGATGACACTCTTAAATCAGATTTGGCCAATTCCACGTATGGAAAGCGACAACGGTCTGCGACTGAGTTCGCTGTGGATTCCACCTGCCGATCATCGTTTTGGATGGTTTGCCCAACGTGGCCTTGATTTCGATACGCTTGATATCGTGCACACTGATGCGTCATATATTGGTGTGTTGGCGTTATCGGGTCTGTGTGTGTTAGTTGCACATGCACTGGTGCGAAGTGTACGTGCCGAGCAGGTGACCGAACGACATCGCTTGATGGGCGTGGTTGGCGTTGTAGTTGTGATTGCGAATCAACGCGGATTATTGTTATTGGCTCCGTTTGTTGGACTGCCTGCACTCTCAACAATGTATGTTGACGTGTGGATTGCGTTTATTGGCATAACTGTATTGGTGAGTATGCTCAATGAACGAATTTTTCATCCTAATACGCGATGGGTCGGTGTGCTTGTAGGCATCGTGGTATTGGTTGACCATGTCCCACAGACAAATATGTTGTATCAAATGATGCAACGTCAAATAGAGATTCCAGTTTCTCATTCATGGCGTGATGGTGTTTGGTTAGGGCAAGCACTCCAGGCCAATGATGTGGTGTCTATAACAGGGGTTAGTGATATAGAACAAGGCTATGGCCGATGGTCTGATGCGTCAAAGGCCGAGTACATCGAAATCACTCTTGCACAATCAGTTACTGCGCCAATCATCTTAGATATTCGTGCACGTGGTGTCGGTGTAAACATTGGCGCGCCGGTGCTGGTGCAAATTGGTGATGCACAACAATCAATAATCTTGACGGATGCAGTGAATTCGTATCAGTTGACTTTTGCTACGGCAAGCGGTAATTCGATACGCATCTATCCGCAACCAGTGACTGAACCGCCTACTGGTGATGTGCGACGGATTGGGGTGCTTTTACAATCAATCCGCGTTGTTCATCCGTAAATGTAGGATGTGGTGGAGGATTTGTGGATACGCAACATACGCATTCAACCGAATCGTGGCATGTCATCATGCGTCGTGAATGGTATATTTGGCTTCCAAGTTGTATCGCTGTCTATCTATTCGTGAACGGATATTATAGCGGATGGACATCATGGTTTACTCCGAATACATCTGTACCATTACTGGTTGGCTCCGATTCACTGGTCATGGCTGCATACATTCAACGTCAATTAGAGGGATTCTGGTACTACGAGAATATTCGGTCTGGGTATCCCTTTATCTCGACGCTGTATGACTTCCCTAGTTCGTTTGCTGATATGAGTATCATCAAAGCGTTTCAGTGGACAGGTGCTGGATGGATCGAGATATACCATTGGTTCCACATTACTAGCTATGTATTGGTGTTTATTACGACATATGGCGTGTTTCGTCTGTGGAATATCCAGCCACGTTGGGCAATTGTCGGTGCATTGGCGTTTGATTTTATGCCATTTCATCATGAACGCATTCCTCATTTTTACTTTTTTTGGTATTGTATTGTGCCGCTTGTATATGCATATGCATGGCATTTTTGGCAGGGGCTCTCCGGGGATTGGCGTCGCTGGTCGACCGTATCACATGGTGTGTTATTTGGTATCATCGGCACACTTTTTGTGTATTGGGCCGTTATGAGCAGTGCTGTGCTGATGATTGCTGGTTTGAGTGGGAGTATCGCTCGTCGTAGTTGGCGTATGTTGGTGTATAGCATGGTGCTCGTTGGTTGTATGGTTGCTGGGTTATTAGTAAGCTATGCGCCGAGTCTGATATACGCACAATCCAACCCTACTAATATGCCGTTGGTACGTGAAGTCGAAGACAGTGATCGCTTTGCCTTGTGGCCCATAGCGCTCTTGACACCAGCACCAGCAAATACTCCTCTCGGGCAAGCGTATCATCAATTTCTTGATGCACAACACATCACTTCAGAGCATAACGTTAACTCGTTTATTGGTGCAATTGGACTCGTTGTGGCTGGTATTGCATTTCTCTCCCATCTCATTGGGCGCGCATCTGCACCATTTTTGCGATTTTTGGCGGTGATGGCGATTGGATTAGTGCTATATGCCGCAGTCGGTAGTCTAGGGTTGTCGATTTCTTTGTATGTTACGGCGTTTATTCGGGCAACCAATCGAATATTTATATTTATTTCGTTTGCAGGCATTGCCGCCTGCATGTATGCCATCCAATACATACAGCGCACATACGGCGCAGGGCGACCACTGGTCACTGCGGTCGTAATGATTGTATGTGCTGCGAGTGTTTGGTTTGATGCCCCGATGTCTGCTGGGCCGTATCGCGATGCAACCTGGCAACAACGCGCTACTGCGTGGCAACAAGAGCGGCGTTTTTTTGTGGAGTCTGAAGCACTTCTTGGTCAAGGTGCCGCCGTGTATCAATTACCGGCACTCTTCTTCCCCGAAGGAGATTATGTTGGCTTTGCATACGGTCAAATGCGTTGTTATGCATATACCAGTATGTATTGTAGTCATGGTGATGTGTTTGGCCGTGATGGATACTTGTTCTTCCGTGAATTACAGCAAGTCCCTGTTGCACAACAACTTGAAATCGTTGCACAGTTAGGATTTGATGGTGTCATGATTAGTCGCCCGTACTATGGACGTAATTCTGCCCTCGAACGCGAGATATCAGCTCAGCTCGGTCAACCGTTACTTGAGCGCGATGATAAATCTGTCGTGCTCTATAAAATCGCTCCTACGGGACCAAAAATTCCAGGGCGGACATTGGCGGAGGTTATTGATCAGACTGGTTTTCTCAAAACGGATTACCAGATACGTCAACAAAGTGCAATAACGACTCCTATTGAATTTTGGCGACCATGGCTGCCAGGCAGTATTCGTTATGTGCGTGGTTTGTACGATACCGAAGCACGTGGCCGATGGAACGATGGTAAATCTGCACGGTATGTGACAATTGTCTTTGATGAACCATTGCCTAAGCGATTTCGTCTCGATGTTACCGCACTAGCATGGGGGCGGAGTGTTGGTGCTCCAGTATATGTGCGTGTAGGCGATGCATCGGCTGAGCTTAGATTTGGTCACAAATTCTCTACACAGTCAGTTGAGCTTACATATACCGGTACAGAGAATCGTCTAATCCTGGTACCACCGTTCCGCGAGCGTGCGTCTGAATTTGATTTTCGCTACTTGTCCTTTTTACTGAATCAGATGACCATCACGCCGTTGCCAGAATGATTGGTAATGGCGTTTTTTGACGTAAACATGTTATACTAATGCATGGGCATTTCACTATTACGCCCTGCATTTTATGAAGAGACATTACCCTCCCCTGTGAAAGGGAACACCAGTATGATTCATGGTACGCCACGTGTGTTTAGTGATGTCGAATTGCATCAGCTGACTATTGTTAATACAGCACATGGGTGTTATGAATTACGCTTAGGAACAACCCCCATTATGACGGTTGAAGGGCGGCCTGTGTCTCATCCGAGCTACAAACTCATTGACGCTATTCGCTGTGAAGCATGGCTGCATGCACAACTTGATGTTACCCAATCTGGCGTGTATGGCGTGTTTTGTATGCATTATGATGCGGTTGTTGCTGGTAATGATGGCATCTCCGATTATATTCCGGATATTTTGCAACATCATGAATCGCTCATCCAATATCCGCCAAGATTTGATGGACAAGTCCAAACATGGTGCAGTGTTATCGAATGGTTGGCGGCTGCAAATCTACATTTGCCGAGTCAAGCGTGTCGACGCGATGCCACCTTTGATCAGTTTGTGCGTGATTCATATCAGGCGCTTTCAAGTGCACAGCGTGCGGTCGTGTCGTATTTGTTTCATCAACACACAACCAGTGTATTGTTACCGATGATGGTTGCCATGGGGTATATGACTGCATCAATGTATGCGGCCGCTATGTGTATGACCACTGTACATCCGACGACTCGCATGCATGCATGGCCTGAATATCGCCAATATCATCACCATTTTTTGGGAGGTGCCCAAGCATCTCATGAATACTTGTGGCTTGTTGTGGCATAAAAGTAACACACAAACAATCGCGCCGTGGCTACTGCCACGGCGCTTGGATTGGCTCCCCGACCTGGATTCGAACCAGGAACCTACTGATTAACAGTCAGCCGCTCTACCGTTGAGCTATCGAGGAATATTCGCAACGTTCGGTAGTATAGCATGTGCATATCAGTGTGTCAAATCAGATTTATGGTGTGTGTCATTAGCACATCATATGTCGTCATTTGCTCATAAGAATAGATTAACCATATATAATACGAATAATGTATGTTTTTGAATTCCGTGCGAGAGGGATGCAGTGTGTACTGATAACACCATATGTACACATGCGTTGATTTGTGTATGAGTGTGCAACGATACTCTCGATTACAAGCGGTTATTCGTCATGATTGGTGGGCATTGCTCCTTGTAGCAGGGATCCCACCACTCGTATTATTGGTGAGTCTCTATATCGTTGGAGTGCCGCAGGATTTTGCGATATGGCAGTATGCACCACCCGCCATTTCTTCAATTGCGGTCATTGAATCTGTGCGCCTCGCTGTACTCCATCAAGATGTGTGGTTTGCGCAGCCGCATACCAATCACATGACGATTGGGGTGGCGTGGTTCGCTGCACAGTTTTTGCCGTCGACGCAATATGTGTTTATTGTGATATACCTTGTCGCCACGATGACAACCGCCATTGTGACATATGTTGTTGCGCGCATTACCAGATTTTTGCGTGTGTGGGCGCTATTATTGGCACTCTGTTTCACGCTTTTACCGGCGCGGTTCTGGTTTGTTGATATCTCCACTCATTGGTGGTTGGCAATGCCTCTGGTATGGCTTGTTGTTGCACATTGGTGGCAACATGCTGAGATGGTGGGACATATTTCGTGGCGCTACTATGCGCCTTTGGTTGTCATTCCACTACTCGGCTGGGATCAACTCTGGTGGAGCGTGTTTGCATTGGTGATTGCGGCGCTGATTGCTGCATCCATACGACACGATTGGCGGTGGCGTCACCTTGGCAGTGCACTCTTCCCGTTGGTATTGATGACAAGTATGTTGCAAATACTCTCTCCGATTGATACATCCAGTGCACCTGGTGGTGGGATACGTCTGCTTGAGCTAGTCGTGCCACATCGAACGCATTGGATTCCATGGTTGGCGACCTTCGGCGAGCGCATTTTTCTTTTAGAGATTGACCGTACGTCAACGGTATATGCGGGTCTACTAGCAGTCGTTGGGATAGCGTTGATGATTGGGCGCGCAGTACGTCATCTTTTGACACCCAATTCGTCATCAGCCCAGCCGTTGTTTGTGTGGTTATTGATACTATTGCTTGTAGGAACGCTCCATGGATTGAGTGTGTTATTGGTGTGGTTTGGTGTCTCTGTGGCGCCATCCCAATTCATGCAGTTGTTTGTGGTATTTGGGGCGTTGGTGACCACGTTGTATTGGTTCCAATCACTTCCTATAGCGTATGGGTACCGGATTGTATTCGTGATAATCCTCATGCTAATTGACCAAGTACCAGCAACCAATATTATGCGACATATGAGTTACGTACCTCGTGATATTCCTGTGACAACCCTTGATCAAGGGCTATGGTTTGGCCAACAGCTCCTCCCACGCGATGTGATTTCGGTATCTGGTCTATCAAGTATCGAACCGGGCTTTGGGCGATGGAGCGATGCGGCATTGGCTGATCGCGTGCTCATCCGTGTCAGCAAACCAATGGCAACTAGCGTGACGTTTGAGATTCGTGCGCGGGGAGTGGGTTCGAATGTTGGTGCACCTATTCAGATTCGTATTGGCGATGAGATACATGTGGTGACGCTTGATACGGTCGTTAAGCCATACCTTGTGACGTTTGTGCAACCGCGTGGTGACGTCATCGAAATTATCCCTCAGCCCGTACCTACGCCTCCTGCAGGTGAGCTACGGCGCATCGGCATCTTCTTGCAATCAATTCGAGTGATACATCAATGACACACGATAAGTACCAGTCTTCTCACCATGATGACACGTCATTTGCGCCATTGTCAGTATGGGCGGTTATTCGTCAAGAGTGGTATGTATGGTTACCAATGGTAAGTGTCATATACATGATGGTGAACGGATATTACAGTAATTGGACAAGTTGGTTTGCGCCCAACACAAGTGTGCCATTGATTTATGTTGGGGACGGTCTTTCCGTTGCCGTGTTTTTACAGCGTCAACTTGAAGGTCTTTGGTTTTTTGAAAATGTGCGCATGGGCTATCCTTTTGTTTCCACACTATACGAATACCCCAAACCACTGTTTGATATGCTCATGACAAAGTTTGTTGGCCTCTTCTCGACGAATTGGATCGCTGCATACGCATGGTTATATGTACTGGGCTATCTTCCAATTGCACTGACCACCTATGCTGTGCTTCGGAGTTGGCATGTGTCGATGGTATGGGCGGTGATAGGTGCCGTGGCCTTTGATTTTGTGTCTGCCCACCATGAGCGTATCAGTCATATGGCGTATGTGTGGTATTTTTTTGTGCCGTTGGTATGTGCTTACGCCTGGCGTATTTGGCGTGGTGAATCGCTCTGGCAGCCTACAACGCGCTGGCCAATGGTAGTGCTTTTCTTGGTGATTGGCTTTTTTAATGCCTATTGGACATTCATGACGAGTTTTGTCATTTTGGTGACAAGTATGGCTGCCGCTCAGATTCATCGCAATCTGCGTATGCTCCGTGATGGGTTGTTTATCATCGTAGTGCTTGCAACCGGGCTTATTATTAATTACATACCGAGTTGGACTTATAATTTTTTCTATCCGACTGATGTCGCATTAGCACGCAAAATCGAAGATAGTGAGACCTTTGCATTATGGCTTAGTGCGGTCATTACACCGGCGCCACTCTACACTGCGTGGGGGCAACAGTATAGTGCGTTTTTGTTACAGCAAGGCATTGCTTCGGAGCATGATTATAATTCCCTGCTGGCGAGTATCGGCATCGTGATACTTTTTGGCTGTCTGATTCGTCGCATGCTCGGGCATGCAGTCTCATCATTCCAGCTCTTTTTTGCAGTGCTGACCGTGAGTATTATGCTCTATGCAATGGTTGGTGGTGTTGGCCTTGGCGTCTCTCTTTATGTGACATCGTTTGTTCGTGGTATCAATCGTATCATGTTCTTTCTGTCGTTTATTGGTATTGCGACGATTGTTTGGGGTTTGCCCCGCGTCATTGGACGACTCCCATTCCGGTATCAATGGATGCAGTGGCCGCTTATCGGTATTGTATGTACGACAATCTGGTACGATGCGGCATTTGCACAAGGAGCGTATCTCCAAACCACATGGACCGATCGCCAACAGCAGTGGCACCGTGAAACGGCATTCTATCAGCAGACACAAGACTTGCTTGGCGCACAAGCCGCAATCTACCAATTGCCAGTGGTGTCGTTTCCTGAAGTGGATGGTGAGTATCGTCAGCCACGGTGTTATCTGTATTCAACGTTGTTTTGTAGTCATGGCAATATTCAAGGGCGTGATGCACATCAGTTTTTTGTGGCGCTTCAGGCAGAGCCATTAGCACGTCAAGTCGACATTGTTGCGCGTCTTGGCTTTGATGCTATCGAAATTACGCGTAATCTGCACACTGATCGTTATCCAACATTAGAACGTGATCTGCAGCAGGTGTTGGGGCGTGGTCCAGATGTGGTCAGCCCTGATGGAAATCTTGCACTCTACACGATAACACCGAAAGGACCACGTATTGCGGGTCGGAGTGTGGCCGACATTGTATCTCAGAGCCAGTTTTTGCTCGATGATTATCAACTGACCCAACGTGATGATGTCGCTATTCCTATTGATTTTGCGCGCCCATGGTGGCCTGGGAGCGTTCGCTCAATCTCGGGTATGGAGGAGTACACACCCGAGGGGCGGTGGAATAATGCCGTCCAAAAACGCATTGTCATTCGCATGAAAAACCCGCTTCCCCACGCATTTCGTCTGAGTGTTGAAGGTTTGGCGTGGAATAAGGCCGTTGGCGCACCTGTGTTTGTGCAGGTTGGTGATGCGCATGGGCAGATGGCGTTTGGCCATGAGTTGTCAACCCAAACCGTTGACGTGGTATCGCATCAAGACGCAGATACGATTATTCTGGTGCCTCCATACCAAGGACGGGCCTCCGAACGTGATTTTCGCCATATTTCGTTGTTTATTCGTACGATAACAATTACCCCATTGCCATGATTACATCTGACAAATCATGGCAATGGGGAGTAACAATACAAATGTTACTTGCGGATATCTGGTACTTGCAACACAATAACGCGGCATTTTTTGCTGATGCCGACGTTATTACCGGTTGCATCGACAGTCCCAACATCGAAATCATTATCGTTTGCAATAGCAATTGTCGTATTATTAACAATCGTCAAGCCTTCGACTTTTTCCGGCATGTTGTTCAATGCATTACTGTGTACTAATAATGTCTTTGTGACAGGGACCACGTTGACATCGGTTGTCTCAGCAAAATACTCAAGCGAAACAGGCGTATTGGTCGTGCTCCAAACTGATCCATTGATATTGGTTGCGTTAGTCAAATTAACTTTGTAGATGCCAAATGCCCAGTCGGTGCGCTCGAGAACCAACAAATTCTCTCCATCAATTGCTGCAACACCGGATAATTTCATCTCGGTTTGCTTCATTTTTGGACGTGGATTGAAGAGTGTCGAAATCTCTTGACGATACGCGTACTCACCGGTTACTGATGCAGACGCCACATCAAACTTGAGAATACGCGTGGTGCGCGATCGATCGCCTACTTCTTTGTTTGGTGCACTCATTGGGCTTTGTAACACAATAAAGATGGTTTTTCCATCATTTGTTATGGTCAGCCCTTCGAATCCACGATTACCTTTGCGCTTTGTGTAGGCTGCTGGCAGTGCCTCAATGACTGGATAATCGGTGTCAACGAGATTTAATCCTTTGGGCACATACCGTGCTAACACTTTACCTGTAGCGCTGATGTGCACAAGTGAAGGACTGTACTCTTCAACGACCCAAAACTCTCCGTTTGATGTGCGTACGAGTCCCTCAACATCAAGCCCATTTGGATTAAAGTCTAACTTGTTGCTACCTGTTGCATCCCAAAACTGAGGATCGTACCCTTGTATATTTGGCAGACCGGTGACAGGCTTGCCACTTGTGGTAATGATGGGGATATATTTGATGGGTGTGGCAACGCCATTTGTGAGCTTGACGTGCACGATTGTGGGAGTAAATTCAGGAGCAAGCGAGGTGTATCGTGTTTCACCATCCACAACGACTTCGCTATTTGGACCACGGTCGGTAACTGCCCAATATTCATCTTCAGCAGATCCTGGCATATGATACAGGTCACTTCCAATCCCTCCTAATAAGATGCCACGATCATTCGCAATTGGGGCACTTGGCAAGCTTTGGGATTGTGCGACTGACAGACGCACATCAACAAATGTAGCGTCTGTGATAACATGGATATTATCGGCAGCCACCACCGGTGTGACGAACACGGCCATGAGCGTCATACACACAAACAGCCATCGCAGAGAATTGATAAACATTCACATTCACTTTCGTATGTCACAAGAACGACAGTTAGAATGTACGGTAGTAAGTTTAATGATATGGTGCGAAATTATTAAAAATAATTGACATATAGGTGAAATATCAATGCTTTAGCATTCATGCAATTGCAATACTGACATGTTGCTGATCAACCGTCTATAATGAACGTGGTATGACAAACTGAGGTGGATGATGAGTACTCCCGAACAACGCGTGGCCGAGTTGCGTACCCGTATCAAACAATACTCGTACGAATATTATGTGCTCAGTGCTCCGAGTGTATCTGATGCGCAATTTGATGCACTCATTCATGAGTTACGTGCACTTGAGCAACAATATCCAGCGCTCCTGACTCCTGACTCACCGACCATGCGTATCGTCGATGGCTTTGATAATCAGTTCGAAAAAGTCCGCCACCCACGTCCCATGTTTTCTCTGGCTAATGCCTTTGACGAAAGCGGCGTGCGCGCATGGCGCGATCGTGTCTATAAATTGCTTGAAACTACCGATGTGACTTGGACTGCCGAGCCCAAAATCGATGGCCTTGCAATTGCCCTCACCTACCACAATGGCATACTCATGCGGGCAGCCACGCGTGGTGACGGCGAGGTTGGAGAGGATGTCACCATCAACGTCCGTACCATCCAAGATGTTCCTCATCAGCTCCGCCCACATGCCGATTGGCCGATTCCTACAACTATTGAGGTGCGCGGCGAGGTTTACATGCGCTCCGACGAGTTTGCTATGCTCAATCAGCGCCTCGTCGAACAAGGTGACAAACCACACGCTAACCCGCGCAATGCTGCCGCTGGTTCGTTGCGCCAAAAGGATTCACGGATTACTGCGAGCCGCCCATTGCGCTTTTTTGCCTATGCAGTTGGCTACATCGAAGGTGCACCATTTGTCAGTCAGTGGCAAACGCTCCAGATGCTACAGGCATTCGGCTTTGCGATCAACGACGACGCGCGTCATTTCACCGAATTTGCTGATCTATTGGCGTACGCTGCGACATGGATGGCTCAACGCGATACTTTGGCATACGAGGTTGATGGAATTGTCTTTAAGGTCGATAATATTGCCCAACAACGCCTACTTGGTGAGGCCGGTCGTGACCCTCGTTGGGCGATCGCTTATAAGTTTCCGGCGCGCGAGACGACGAGTATTCTCCGTGCAATCACGGTCGCAGTCGGTCGTACTGGGGTGATTACGCCGGCCGCCGAGATTGATCCGGTGCAGTTGAGTGGCGTGACGGTGCGCAACGCCAGTTTGCATAATGCTGACCTGATTGAGAAGCTCGATTTGCGCATCGGTGATACGGTCGTACTCAAGCGCGCCGGCGACGTAATCCCATATATCATTGGCCCCATCAAAGAAAAGCGGACTGGCGTCGAGGTGCCGTGGCAGATGCCGACACATTGCCCAGCCTGTGATACACCGCTCGAACGTGCCGAGGGCGAAGTGGCGTGGCGCTGCCCCAACTTCGGCATTTGCCCTGCTCAACTCGTGCGTCGTATCGAATACGCCGTCTCACGCGAGGCCCTCGATATCGTCGGTCTCGGTGAGAAGCAAGCTCAACTCTTCGTCGAAAAAGGGCTTATCCGCGATATCGCCGATATCTTTGATCTGCAACCAGCGCACTTTGCTGATATGGACGGTTTTGGTGAAAAAAAGATTGCCAACCTCATGCAATCGATTGCCGATGCCAAACAACAGCCGGTGGCCCGCGTCTTGATGAGCCTCGGGATTCGCTTCGTGGGGACGGTGGTGGCCCAGCTCTTGATGAACCACTTCGGCAGTCTTGCTCGCCTTGCTGACGCCACAATCGACGAGATGAGCGCCATCGAGGGAATAGGCCCCGCCAAAGCCCAGAGCGTGGTTGACTTCTTTGCACATCCTGAGCATCGTGCGCTCATCGACAAGCTGGCAGCCCGTGGTGTCAACGTTGCCGGCGGCGGGAGCCCTGTGCCTACGAGCCAAGCGCTTGCCAATCAAGTCTTTGTGGTGACCGGTACGATTTCCGGCTACTCGCGGGACGAGGCTGAGGCCCTGATTACGCGCCACGGTGGTAAGGTGACTGGCAGCGTCTCCAAAAAGACGTCATATGTCGTCGCTGGTAGCGACCCGGGCACGAGCAAAATCCAAAAAGCTAATGATTTATCGGTGCCGATTATCGATATTGATGCACTCGTGTCGCTGATTGGCGAGGATGTATCTGTCGATAATCGTCAAGATGAATCAACGAGCTCCATCGTCACGGTGCCTCCAACTGTCGCCCAGTCGAGCATGTTTTAGCCCACCGCAATGCCTGAGGTTGGTATAATGCATGCAATAGATGGCAAAGGAGTAGCGTGATGACAACAATTAGCCCAACAATCTTTCGGGCCTACGATATTCGCGGTGTGGTCGGCAAAGAGCTGAGCGAAGCGGTCTACGAAGTCCTCGGCCGCGCTGCCGGCACCCTCTTTCGCAATCGCCAAAGTCAAACAATCGTCGTTGGTCACGATGCCCGCTTGACGTCGCCGGCGTTTGCGGCGGCGTATATGCGCGGTCTGCAAGCGGTCGGTTGTGATGTCATCGATATCGGCATGGTGCCGACGCCAGTGATGTATTTTGCGGTCGACTACCTCAAAGCCGATGGCGGCGCAGTGATTACCGCAAGCCACAATCCCCCCGAGTTTAATGGCCTCAAGATGCGCCATTACGAGCCGCAATACGGTGGTGTGCCGTTTTCGAGCGAAGAGGTCCAAGAGGTCGGACGTATTGCCATTAGTGGTCAATTCGCCAGCGGTCAGGGCAGTTATCGCACGGTGAGCGTTGATGATGCCTATGTTGAGCACATTGCTGCGCTGGTCACACTGCCGCGGGTCCTCAAAGTCGTCGTCGACGGCGGCAACGGTGTCGCTGGCCCACTTGGCGTGCGTGTCTTTGAACGCCTCGGTTGTGAGGTGGTGCCGCTCTTTATTGAGCCCGATGGCACATTCCCCAATCACCATCCCGACCCACTCAAAGAGAAGAATATGCAGGATCTCAAACGTGTCGTGCGTGAGACCGGCGCCGAGCTCGGGATTGGCCTTGATGGCGACGGCGATCGGCTCGGCGTCATCGACGACCAAGGTAATATGGTCTTTGCCGATCGCTACATGATTGTGCTTGCGCGTGAGGCCCTCAAAAAAGGCCCGGCGCCGATAGTGTTTGATGTCAAGTGTAGTACCGTACTCGCCGATGCCATCTCCCAATTCGGCGGCACGCCGATTATGTGGAAGACCGGTTATACCAATCAATCTGCCAAAATGCGTGAACTCAATGCGCCTGTCGCTGGTGAGTTGAGTGGCCACATCTTCAATAATCGCCCAGGGCATAGTTTCGATGATGGCACGTTTGCTGGCGTCTGTTTGATTGAGGCCCTAGTCAACAGTGGTCAAACGTTGTCGCAGGCACTTGCGCCATACCCGGTGCGTGCCGAGGTCCCCGAAGAGCGTATTGAGCTCGACGATACGCGCAAATTTGCCGCTGTCGAGTTTGTGCGTGCCAAGTTCGCCAATGATTACCACATCATCGAAACTGATGGTCTGCGCATCGATTTTGGCGATGGCTGGGGGCTGTTGCGTGCCTCAAATACCGAGCCAGTTATTACGACACGGTTCGAAGCAGAGACCGAGGCCCGCGCTGCTTATATCCGTGATGTGCTTCTTGGCGCCTTGCGCGAGTATACTGCTACACATTAGAGGAATCGTATGCTAGGAATTCGTCGCCGACTCGCTACGCTCGAGCACCTGATCCGCCCACTCGCACTCGCCTTTTTGGGGTGTGCCATCTTGGCGCTCGGGCTCGGTTATTTGTTGACATATCTCTATCGCACGCTCACACTTCCACCTGTTTTTTACTATTTGACACTCCAGTTTGTGCCTCAAATGTGGCGCGGTGTGCTTTTTTTGTTGGTGGGAGTCGGTACGCTTAGTGCAGGTATTTGGTCGCTGAGTAACAAAGTCGTCATCCCTATCAACAACGATGGTCGCAATGATGAGGTACTCCTCGATTATCGACGTGTCGACCGTATGCCACGTGTGGCCGTGTTGTCGGGTGGCCCCGGCATGCTCGTGCTTGCAAGCCTCGGACGTACCGTCGAGTCGATGACATGTATTACTCCTATCCAAGACCCGGTGGAGTACTACTATCGCGCATCGAGTCTGTTTAACTTCGAAAAAGTCGTGTTTGTGGTGCCAACCCCACAGCCGATGAATGTGTCGTTTATTCTTGATAATGGCCAACGTGTGCGCCCAAGCGATCGCATCTCACAAAACGACGCTTACGCCCAACGCTATGTGGTTGACGTGCAACTTGATGGTGATACCACGGTTGACCAGGTCTTGGTCACGCGCATGACCATTGAGTCGATTGCTAATGCTGACGTGATTGTGATGGGTCCTGGGAGCTTGTTTGAGAGCATCATTCCCAATTTGCTCATCCCCGAGATTCGTCAGGCCTTAGCTCAGAGTCGTGCCAAAAAGATTTATATCTGTAGCATTATGACTGAACCCGGTTTGACCACCGGTTTTACTGTGGCCGATCACATCCGCCAAATTGTCCGCTACGGCGGTTTTGCGCCCGATTATGTGCTCGTCAATGCCCAGCGTATTGACGCCGATGTCCAACGCATTTATGCGGCAGCTAACCAAAGCCCAGTCTATCTTGCCCCCGAAGAGTATGAAGAAACCGTAGTCCAAGCCATCGATCGTGATGCTGGGAGCGACGTTATGGTTGAAGGCGCTGTGGTTGTCGAGGCTGACTTGGCCACCGCGGTGGTACAACTCACTGCATCACTCGATGATCCCGGCAAAAGTCGGACCGTGCGCGTGTTGCGTCACGATCCCGACAAAGTGGCCGCCGCCATTCGTAACATTTTGCGCCGGGGACAATAGGGCATGGATGATACGATTCTCCTGTTTGAAGACGAGGGCTATCGCTCGCTCCTGCCATTGACCTATACGCGCACGGCGGCTGATATTCGGTGTGGTATTTTTACGCTTCGCGAACGTTTACATGCACGATTTGGGCAACAACCAACTATTATCCCCCGTGAGTACCTCGCTGATGCGCTGGGTGCTGGGCGCTGGCCGTTGCGTCTGCTGAGTCGCAATGTGCCAATCATGCTCGTCAATAGCCGATTGCTCGACATCACGTGCCTCGAGTCGTTGGCAAATGCGCCAATTGGTACCGTTGTCGTCAGCGATGACAACAACACGGTTGCCGGTGGTGGTACACTCGTTGCAGCCCGGTTGTCACCGGCACTAGCGAGTGCCGTGTTCGCCGATTTGCTCCAGCAACAAGGACAGCGTGTGCTCAGCGAATTGCAGCGGTTTGGGCAGACCGTGGCACATCGCCCACGCATGCTCAACTTTCCGTGGGACATCGTCGAGGCCAATGCCGAGCTGATTAGCAGTGATTTGCCACTACTAGATCCGACGACATTTATCCCGGCGGCACATCACCCAAATGCGGCACAATGGCACATGCAGGCGCCTGAACGCATCTTCGTGCATCCGAATGCCCAAATTGAATCGCCGGTGGCGCTTGATGCGCGTGAGGGTCCGATTGTGATTGGCGCTGCCCGCATTGAACCATTCTCGCTTATCCAAGGACCGGTGGCCATTCATGATGGCGCATTAATTTCTGGTGCTCGTGTGCGTGCGGGTACCACGATTGGTCCAGTCTGTCGGATTGGTGGCGAAATTGAGGCCACAGTTGTGCAGGCGTACTCCAATAAACACCACGACGGCTTTTTTGGGCATTCATACCTTGGTGAATGGGTGAATATTGGCGCTATGACTACCACAAGTGACCTCAAAAACACCTATGGATCCATCAAAGTTACTGTTGATGGATATGGCCAGGTTGACAGCGGTCGACTTAAGCTGGGATGTTTTCTTGCCGATCACGTCAAACTTGGCATCGGTGTGCACCTCAATGGCGGCTCAGTTGTCGGTACTGGAGCCAATATCTTTGGTGTACACTTCGCACCCAAAACAATTCCTCCATTCACCTGGGGCGGAGAACGCTTTCGCGAGTATCAAATCGATCGCATGATTGCCGTGGCCCGCAAAGTCATGGCGCGGCGCAAAGTAACTTTGAGTGATGCCCAAGCAGATGTGCTTCGGCAAACCTTTCATATGACGCGTAGCGAACGTGATAGCATGTAACTCTGTCACAGTAAGACCGCACAATCAACACTACGAAGGAGCAGTGCCATGCATGTGGTTATCATGGGTGGAGGTCGTGGTCTCATACAAACCATTCGTGCGATGCTCCCAGTTGCTCATCGTATTACCGTGATTGAGCCTAGTTGCAACGATACCGACAGTGATGGTTTTGTGCGCCGTGGTGGCCTATACCCTGCATTTGCACATGTGCTTCAGGTGATGTGTACATTTGGGAATAATGCCGCTGCCGTGCGTGTCATGCAACATCGCTTCAAACAAGTCGATAGTGCTTATATGCAAGTGCCATTTGGCGTGCTGAGCGTGCTTGCACATGCTGCCCAAAGTACACTTGCTGAGGCGCTTGATCGGTTCCGCCAGGATGTCGCTTGTGACATAGATGTCATCATGGTCACACAGACCCCACACGATATGGTCTGCCGCATTGCTGATACTGAGCATCGCCGTGGTATCAGCCAACTCAAACATGCTCCGTTAGGTGCCGTCCAACAGGTATTTCTTGATCCTCCAGTCGTGGCGTCACCTGCGGTGTTACATGCGCTCAAAATTGCCGATGTGGTGCTCATTGCACCGGGTTCGCTCTACGAACACGTGCTGCCTGTGTTGTTGCCTGAAGGGATTAGTGAGACGCTTCGATCAGTCAAAGGACATGTGGTCTGTATCCCGGCGTTGACGACAATTCCTGGTCAGACCGATACATTCCGTACTGCTGATTATGTGGCACGCGTTGCACGCACACTTGGTCGTGGTGGGCTTGATCGCGTCATCATTAATACCGCACTCTACGCAACGACCCAGGCGAACTATCTGTTAGCACGAGGGATTAAGCAGCTACGCTACGAAGAAAGCGATAGTGCAGTGCTCCAGGCGCTGGGCGTACAGCCGGTACTGCGTAGTATGCTTTCTGAATATGCTGATGGACAAAGCTATAATACCGTCGCGCTTACCACGCACAATGAAACTGAGTTGCGTATGGCGTGCGTATTAGCTACTAAAGAGTCTGCATAAGTCTTTGTGGTGTTGTTTATTTCATATAAAAGAGGCTTTCCATGCATGATATGCGTATCGACCGTCTTGCCCAAGTGCTCGTCAACTACTCGCTATCCGCCCAACCTAATCAACTCTTTCGTATCGTAGCTCCAATGGCAGCTGCGCCACTCGTGCGCGCCGTCTACCGTGAGGCGATGCGCGCTGGCACTAATCCGTTGATGCGCTTGACGCTTGATGGTCTCGAGGAGATCTTTTATAAGCATGCCAACGACGATCAACTCGCCTATGTGCCACAACTCGCGCACGACGAGATTGAGACTGTTGATTTACATCTCTCGATTCTTGCTGACGAAAATACCCGCGCCTTGAGTGGTGTTGACTCCAAACTCGTGGCCAAGCGTCGGGCAGCAATGAGTCCCATCTCCAAGCGTATGATGGAGCGCAGTGCCGAAGGCTCGTTCCGCTGGTGCTTGACCCTGTTCCCCACTGCCGCCCAAGCCCAAGAAGCCGATATGTCACTGAGCGACTATGCAGATTTTGTCTTTGCAGCCGGCAAACTCGATCATGCAGACCCTGTGGCCGCCTGGCAGGCGCAACGTGCCGAACAAGAGCGCATCATCGATCGCCTCAAAGTCGCCAACCAAATTCGCATCGTCGGCCCTGGCACCGATTTGACTTATGCGGTGGCTGGTCGCACCTGGGTGAACTGCGCCGGTGATCGCAACTTTCCTGACGGTGAGGTCTTCACTGGCCCCGAAGAACAAAAGACAAACGGATTTATTACCTACAGCTTCCCCGCAATTTATATGGGCCGTGAGGTGTCAGGTATTCGGCTTGAATTTGTTGATGGCAAAGTCGTTAAGGCCACGGCCGACAAAGGCGAAGACTTGCTCCATTCACTGCTCGATATGGACGAAGGTGCGCGCCGCCTTGGTGAGGTTGCGTTCGGTACCAACTATGGCATTCAACGCTTTAGTCGCAACATTCTATTCGATGAAAAAATCGGCGGTACCGTGCATCTTGCCCTCGGCGCAGCCTACCCTGAGACCGGCTGTACCAATCAATCGGCCTTGCACTGGGATATGATTTGTGACTTGCGTTCGGGTGGCGAGGTCTTCGCCGATGGCGCACTCATCCACAAAGACGGTAAGTTTGTCCTCTAAATACACCACACGCGGTGCGCATTGTAGCTCTGCCGCAATGCGCACCCAAAGGAACCCCGCATGTCAATCGATCCCCAACGCTACCCCCTGACACTGGCCGCCTTTGCTGCCATGAATGCCGCTGACCATCTTGAGCGTATTATCCGTCTCGACGAAATCTGGCACGATATTCGTACCACAGTGGCCAATGACGCACCATCGCTCTCATACCGTACTGCGTGGCAGTCGCTACCTCGCGCCGAGTTAATCCAACGGAGCGCCCACGCCCAGTGGCACGGTGATTTGGTGTATGCCGGTGGTGGTCTAGGCTTGATTCACGCGGTGGTGATGGCGCGGCGTGGCTGGCGCGTGTTGGTATTCGATCGCAACGACGTTGGGTGTGTTCACCGTGAATGGAATATTTCGCGCTATGAACTTCAAGCCCTCGTCGATACCGGCTTTTGTACCTGGGCAGAACTCGATACCATCATCATGAATGAGTATACCGATGGCATCGTTCGCTTTCACAAAAAAGACGAAGCCGAGGTCACACTCCACCTGCCCGAGGTGCTCAATGTGGCACTTGATGCGGGGGCCCTCTTGCGACTAGCCCGCCAAAAGTTCCTTGATGCTGGTGGCGAAATTCGCGATCAACGACGCTTTCAAAAGGTATGGAGCAGCGAAACCGGTCCTCAACAGGTGCTTGTGACGGTGCTGGATGATGCGGGACACGCTGAATCATACGCCGCTCGCCTCGTAATTGATGGCATGGGGACCACCTCGCCGCTCTCGCTCCAACGATTCGGT
>CAYXXK010000020.1:4142-48652 GCA_964469045.1 uncultured Klebsiella sp. | reverse complement strand
AGGTAGATGAGATCATCTTGGGGCAGTTGTTGGCCAAATCGCATCAACGCCGCTCGATCATCCTCCGCCAACGGGCGAATCGTGACCTGTTGGCCATTGCGCAACGTGATGGGCGCCGCTGCCTCTACGCGCATGGTCATGGTCCTTGTCCTTCCTACAGTTTCACAATACTAAACAATACGCTCATCTGTGATGTCTGGATGCGTTTATTCGTGCAAATTATCACATAATCAAAGTATAACGAAATTTGTTCTTTTTGTCACGAGGAAAAAATAACCCTCTGATTACAGAGATGCATGGCCATGCGTCTCTGTAATCAGAGGGCCAACACTTATCGTTTGACGGCAGCTACCACCGCCTCGGCGGTAATCCCGAGGTGTTGATAGACCTCGCCCGCTGGCGCCGAGGCACCGAAGCGGTCGATGGCGATAATGGTACCGTTATCGCCAACATAGCGGTCCCAGCCAAACGACACGCCGGCCTCAATGGCCACGCGGTTGGTCACACCTGCCGGCAAGACTTGCGCCTTGTATTCAGCCGATTGTTGCTCAAACAACTCGTGCGATGGCATGCTGACAACGCGCGTCGGTACGCCGTCGGCCTCGAGTGTGCTCGCTGCCTGCATGGCAATCGCTACCTCAGAGCCAGTGGCAATCACGATGGCCTGTGGTTGATCGCCACTCGCCTCGCGTAGCACATAAGCTCCACGCGTCAATTGTTGGGCTGGCGCATGCGTATGATCAAAGGCCGGCAACTTTTGGCGACTAAGAATCAACGCCGTTGGCCGATGCGTCTCACTCAAGGCAACCTGCCAGGCCACCGCCGTCTCAGCACCATCAGCTGGGCGAATCACCACCAAATTGGGCAACGCACGCAACGACGCCAAATGCTCAACCGGCTGGTGGGTTGGGCCATCTTCGCCGACGCCGATGCTGTCATGCGTAAAGACGTAGACCACCGGGTGATGCGACAAAGCGGCTACACGAATCGAGCCGCGCATATAATCTGAGAAGGTCAAGAACGTGCCACCGTACGGGCGAATCCCGCCGTGCGCCGCCATGCCGTTGAGCATGGCGCCCATGGCATGCTCGCGCACGCCGAACCAAATCACTGATCCAGCATAGTTATCACGTTGGAAGCTGCCTTTGCTCACTTTGGGCGTCTTGTTCGAACCAGCCAAGTCCGCTGATCCACCGAGAAGCCACGGAATGCGTGCGCGCAACGCCTCAAGCACTTTGCCCGATGCATCGCGTGAAGCCATCTCGCTGCCCGAGACCAACTCAACCAAGCCATCATCCCAGCCGGCGGGCAAGCCGCCGTCCCAGGCAGTGCGCAACCCAGTCGCCATATCGGCATGGGCTGCCGCATACACGGTCACATCTTTCTGCCAGCTCTCGTAAATCTTGGCGTTACGGCGCTTGACGTCGGCCCACAATTGCGTCACCACATGTGGCACATCAAATGTGGCGTCAGGGTTGAGCCCGAGTGCCGCTTTGGCGAGGCGTACTTCGTCTTTGCCCAACGGCTCACCGTGAGCACGGCTCGTACCCGCATAATTGGGACTACCGTAACCAATCACGGTACGTACGGCAATGAGTGATGGGCGATTCAGATCGGCGCGCGCCTCGTTGAGTGCGGCCTCAATGGCGTCACAATCGTTACCATCGGCGACTTTGAGGGTCTGCCAGCCATACGCATCAAAGCGTGCCATCACGTCTTCGCTGAACGCCAGCGACGTGGGACCATCGAGTGAGATCAGATTGTCGTCATACAAAAAGATGAGCTTGCCCAAACCGAGGTGCCCGGCGAGCGATGCTGCCTCCGAGGCGATACCCTCCATCAAGTCACCGTCGCTGACCAAGGCATACGTCCAGTGGTTGACTGGTGCGTGCCCGTCGCGGTTATAGGTAGCCGCCAAGAATGCCTCAGCCACCGCCATACCCACGGCGTTGGCTGCACCTTGGCCGAGTGGCCCAGTGCTGACCTCGACGCCTGGTGTGACACCGACCTCGGGGTGGCCGGGGGTGATTGAGTTCCACTGACGGAAGCGCTTGAGCTCGTCGAGCGAGACATCGTACCCAGCAAGGTGCAACAAGCTATAAAGCAACATTGAGCCGTGCCCAGCTGACAGCACAAAGCGGTCGCGGTCTGGCCAGTGTGGGTCGTTAGGGTTGAAACGCAAGAAGCGCGACCACAGCACGTGTGCCATCGGTGCTGCACCCATCGGCAAGCCGGGGTGTCCCGAGTTGGCCTGTTGGATTGCGTCCATAGATAATGCACGGATGGTGTTAATCGCGCGTTGGTCGATTTCGTTATACGGCATATGCCACATCCTCTGTAACTACTGACGGCTCTTCCAGTCGGCCAAGAACTTCTCGATACCACTATCAGTCAATGGGTGCTTCATGCTTTGCTCGAGCACCTTGAATGGGCAGGTAGCGATGTCGGCACCTGACAACGCTGAGTCAATCACGTGGCGTGGATGGCGAATCGAGGCCGCCAAAATCTTGGTGGTAATTCCGTGTTGCTTATAGATGCCGCTTATCTCGCGGATGAGTTGCATGCCGTCGACACCCATGTCATCAACGCGCCCAATGAACGGGCTGATGATGAATGCGCCAGCACGTGCAGCCAACAAGGCTTGCGTGGCATTGAAGCAGAGCGTCACGTTGGTGCGGATGCCGGCTTTGGCCAAGGCATAGACCGCCTTGAGACCCTCGGTGGTCACCGGAACCTTGACGATGACGTTGGGATGCCAGGTGGCAAACTCACGCCCCTCACGAATCATGCCTTCGGCATCGAGCGAGATGGCTTCGGCGCTGATTGGACCATCAACCAGCTTGGTAATCTCGGTAATCAATGTCTTGTGATCGATACCTTGCTCTTTGGCGACCAACGATGGATTGGTCGTGACACCACTCAAGATGCCCCAGCTGGCCGCTTCGCGGATTTCTTTGAGGTTCGCCGTATCGAGATAAATCTGCATGTCTATCACTCCTTGTATGGCTATGAGCACTTAAAAAAAGAGCGCCGCCAATAGCGACGCAGCTTTTTTGATTATACCGCATCATGCGGATGGTGTGAGCGAGTGCTGTTACTCCAAAAAGCTCCGCAAGCCACGAGCCACACCGGGATGGCGCAACTTACGCAACGCTTCGCCTTCGATTTGGCGAGTGCGCTCACGGGTGATACCAAACTCACGCCCGACCTCTTCGAGGGTGCGTGAACGTCCGTCCTCGAGACCGTAGCGCAACTGAATAATCCGACGCTCGCGCTCAGGCAACCGCGTCAAGGCCTCGTGCAGGCGCTCGCGCAACACGATTTGCTCAGCCGACATCATCGGCGTGGCACCATGGTAATCCTCGATGAAGTCCGCCAGATTTGCGTCGCCATCGGTGCCTACCGGCGTCTCGAGTGAGAGGGTCTGGCGCGATGCATCGAGAATGCGCCGCACCTTCTCAACCGGCATGTTGAGCTCTTCGGCAATATCATCAGGGGTGGCCTCGCGGGCGGTGACTTGTTGAATCTTAGCAGCCGTCCGCATCAACCGATTGATGGTCTCGCCAACATGCACCGGCAGACGAATGGTACGACTCTGGTCGGCCACTGCCCGCGTAATCGCTTGACGAATCCACCAGGTTGCATAGGTTGAGAACTTAAAACCACGGCGATGATCGAACTTTTCGGTGGCACGCATCAACCCGATACTGCCCTCTTGAATCAAGTCGAGCATGGACATGCCACGGCCAAGGTATTTTTTCGCATTAGAAACGACCAAACGTAGATTGGCTGCAATCAGATGCTCACGCGCTAGCCCACCATCATGTACCATGTCATCAATCATACGTTGTGGTAACGGCGCTGCATCGCATAACTGCGACACATACCGCGGATGTACGATACTTACATAGGTAACAAAGCGCGCTACGACATCATCATTTGTTACGGTTTGCTCAACAATAGGCTCGACTTCAACACACACAAGCGCTGCTAATACTGCTAATTGGCGCGCCTCAGGACGATCATCGGTGCGATACTTCTCGCGGATCCGCTCGGCAAGTTCGTATGCTACTGGATTCGTCGGCATCGCATGATTGGTGTCATGCTGTAAGAGATGCACAATATCTTGGACCAAGGCAGTACGTGGCGCAACACGCGCTGCACAATAACAAACATGCGTGCTTTGCTTGGCTATTTTGCCAGCCACCAAACCCAGTTCGATTCGATAGGCCAAGGAGATCTCTTCAACAATCGATTTGAGGCGATTGATACGACCAATATCACGCAAGTACAACCGCACCGAATCGTCAACATCGCTGTCGGCATCGGACGCTGTGTCTGATTCTATATGAGAAAGTTCTTCGTCTGAGAGATAGTCGTTGAGTTGTGCTGAATCGACATGTAGGATGTCAACAAAATCGAGGGAGAACTTCGCGTCCGAGCTCGAAGATGAGCTCGCATGTTGTTGGGGTGGACCGAGTGGTTTATCCACGCAACACCAACTTTCTTACGCCAGCAGAAAAATATTAACCGGTTTGTAATTTACCATATTTGGGGTAAAAATGCAATATTCATGACCACATTTAGTATTTTTTAGATGAAAATTGACTATAATTTGTGTTATAGGTTGATGAAAGTCATCATCACCGCTGTGATTCTACATGCACTTCATAGTACGGTATACTACGTTGCAAGTACGTTTTTTGCACCAAGAAATCACACATATATGCATATCGTTGTTATTGGTGGAGCAAGCACCTACACACCCGAACTCATCGATGGGTTGATTGACCACGCTCCTCTGTTGGGACTTACACGTGTAACCCTCGTTGACCCAAACCACGAGCGGCTGTCCATCATTACTGCGTTTGCGCAACGCATGGTTGTACATCGTGGCGGCAAGTTTGTGGTCGACAGCACCCATGACCGCAAAGCAGCAATTCAGACAGTTCCAGACTATGTCCTTACGCAATTACGCGTCGGCGGTCAAGCAGCCCGACATAGCGATGAACAACTCGGGCGAGACCACGGCTTAGTTGGCCAAGAGACAACCGGCATTGGTGGCTTTGCCAAAGCATTGCGCACAATACCGGTTATTCTCGATATTGCCGCTGATATTCGCACCCACGCCCCGCACGCAACACTCATCAATTTCACCAATCCGGCCGGCATCGTTACCGAGGCACTCATACGCCATGCCGGTATTCGCGCAATTGGGTTGTGTAACAACGCCATGACCGCCCAACGCGGTATCGCCAAACGCCTCAATGTACGCCCCGACGAAGTACATATCGAGCAAGTCGGGCTTAATCATCTCAACTGGATTCGACATATTCGTGTCGGTCAGAGCGACGTGACAGCGCATATCCTCGAGCAAACCATGCATGATTTGGCACAATCCACAGCAAATGGCGACCATGTGCATGTACCTGCGACGCTGATTGGCATGCTCCAAGCGTTACCGAGCAGTTATCTCGACTACTTCTACATGACTGACGAAATTATTGCCAAACAACAAAGCGGTATCCCCACACGCGCCGAAGTCGTGATGGACGTTGAGCGACGCCTGCTCGAGCGCTATGCCGATGTTCATCTATGCGAGAAACCACCCGAGTTAATGGAACGTGGTGGTGCATATTACTCAACAGCAGCAGCAGCCTTGATTTGCTCGCTCCATCTCGGTGATAATGCAACCCACATCGTCAATGTGCGCAACAATGGTTCGCTTCCGGATTTGCCTGATGATGTGGTTGTCGAGGTGCCATGTCGTGTTAATCAGCATGGCGCCACTGCTCTACCACATACACCGCTGGTCCCCGTCATGCATGGGCTCGCCGCGCAAGTCAAAGCCTACGAACTGTTAACGGTCGAGGCGGCCATCAGTGGCAACCACGAACGTGCGATGAGTGCACTATTGAGTAATCCACTTGGCCCAGGCGCTGGGAGTGTTGAGCGCGTTTGGCATGATTTACGTGAACGCAATGAGCAGTGGCTCCCGCAGTTTCGTCAACGGGCATAACACAGGTAGACAACGGATATGACAGCTTTTACAGATTGGTTTGTCGGCAGTGCCACCAAGTTCATCCCCGAGACTCTTGGTGGCATGTCTGACGGTCGGATTCAGGCTTTTGGGTTTCGTGGCGATGATCAACTCTTGGCCTTGGTGGTGTGCGATGTTGCGCATGTGGCGGCACTCGACATTTCGTCGGTCAACTTCCACATCAACCTACACCCAATTACCCCCGTCCAGGTCTTGCTCGTGGCGAGCGGGCGCACTCCTGCACGCGATATGCGTCAGTGCTCAATCGACGAGCGTCACCAACTGGTTCACATCATCACAGACTGCGTCATTGACGCCTTGACGTTCGGATGTCCAGCCACCATGCGTCTTACACCGTCGGCGATTCAGTGGCGCAAGTTCGATGACCAGCCCATCGCCACGTTGGTTATGCACGATGCAGCACACGATCCGCAACACGTCACGCACGCAGATTTAATTGCATCCTGTGGCGATCCGGTCATCCATTTGACCCATATGCAGCATCAACCGCATTGGCATGTCGATCAGCTGACCCATACCTTGAAAAGCGCCGCGCCCACGCCGTTACGCCATGTAGCCTGGCACAAACAAGACAACGCCTGGGTGATTACACTCAACCACACGTCGCTTATCATCGATGGGGTTACTGGCGATTACACGATTGCAAGCGCTCCCGCACAGCACAAAGAAGCCTAGATGAACGCACACGACCGCTGCCCATGGTGTGGCCACGACCCACTCTATACCGACTATCACGACACCGAATGGGGCGTACCACTCCATAGCGAACATGGCTGGTATGAGCGCATCGTCCTCGAAACGATGCAAGCTGGACTCAGCTGGATTACCGTGCTCCGCAAGCGAGCACACTATCGTGCCGTCTGCCACCAATTTGACCCTGTGGTGGTGGCGCAGTATACCGAAGCAGACGTTAACCGCTTGATGGTCGATAGTGGCGTCATTCGCAATCGTGCCAAAATCACCGCAATGATCCACAATGCCTCGGCGTTCCTTGAATTGCAGGCACGTTATGGCAGTGTTGATGCGTTCTTTTGGCGCTATGTTGATGGCGTTCCCCTACAGCCACACCACCAACAAATGAGTGATGTACCGGCGATTACGCCACTCGCCACACAGATGGCACGCGACCTCAAACACCACCAGTTTCGCTTTGTGGGTGCAACCATGTGTTACGCACTCATGCAAGCCACAGGTCTCACCAACGATCATCTCGTTGGATGTCACCGTCACATCTACCTTGCATCGCCCACATCGCACTGTTAGTAGGCACGTATGACGCTCGATGCCGCCATCCAAATTCTCGATGACGGACATATCATCGTTGATACACAACACGCAGATGCCCGCTCTCTACTCCAACAGCTCAACACCTGGGGGAGGATCTACGCCTACAGCGGCCGCTATGTACGTGCCAAAATTGATCGCATTACCCTCTGGAATGCCGCCACCCATGGAATTCATGCCGATGATGTTATTGCCATCTTGCAGTCGGCAAGCCATAATCTCGTCTCACCTACCGTCCAACACACGATAATCACACTCATGGAACGTTGGGGGCATTTGTGGCTTGAGGGTGACTTTTATACCCTATCGCTTGTCAGCGATTCAACAAAAATCTTAGATACAATCATCGCCAAAGCGAGCGTCGCAGACCTTATCGGCCAGCGCGTCAGTGATACACACGTCCGTATCGACCCATTACAACGCGCCAATCTGAAACGTACTCTCACTCGACTCGGATGGCCTGTCGATGATCGGGCGAGTCTTGCACCTGGTGACGAGTTACGCTTTGAATGGAATCACACCATCGCACTCCGACCATATCAACTCGATGCTGTAGCCAGCGCTGAGCGCTCCAGTCACGGGGTTATCGTGTTGCCGCCAGGCAGTGGCAAAACGTTTGTTGGTGTGGCGATAGCAAGTCGCATTCAGCGACATACGCTAGTGGTAACCACAAGCCGCGCAGCTGTCCAACAGTGGATCGACAGCTTCATGGTAGCAACAACGCTTGCGCCATCACACATCGACACATACCGACGCACTCAGCCTCTCTCCGCCGTCACAGTGACCACCTATCATCAGTTGATTGCCACACCCGAACGCATCAACCAGGCGGACTGGGGAGTTATCTTGTATGACGAAGTGCATACGCTCCCAGCGCCTATTTTTCGCACAACAGCTGCCCTCGCCAGCAGGCGTCGCTATGGACTCAGTGCCACACTCGTGCGCGAGGATAATCGTATCGGCGATGTGTTTAGCCTCGTCGGTCCACAACGCTACCAATTGCCCTGGCGCACGCTTGAGACACTCGGGTACATTGCACATGTAAGTTGTTATGAAATTACCGTGCAGCATACGCGGCAAGAGCGCATGAATTACTTGGAAGCGGCCATTCGCCAGCAAGGGCGCTTAGCAGCCCTCGCCAACCAAAAATATACAGTCACCCAACAACTCGTCGCACGGCATCCCGAAGAAACCATTGTTGTGATTGGACACTACCTCGAACAGCTCCATGAACTAGCTAAACGCACCGGCTGGCCGATGCTTAGTGGTGCTGATGATGCAGAAACGCGCGAACACATCTATAATCAGGTACGACATGGCCACATTCGCGTCATCATTTTGTCGCGCATTGGCAATCAAGCTATCGATATTCCCCGCGCAAGTGTACTTATTCAGCTCTCAGGTAGTTTTGGGTCACGACAAGAGGAAGCACAACGTCTCGGGCGAATTTTGCGCCCCAAATCTGATATTGCAGCCACTTTTTATACGCTTATAACAGCAAAAACACGCGAAGTTGATGATGCCTGGCAACGCCAACAGTTTTTGCTAGGACAAGGCTATCGGTACCAACATATCAGTGCAGAGGATATTACTCCATGAACCAATCGCTGCGCCAAATACTCACTACACTACTGACCCCGAAGCGCATTATCACACTCGTGATACTCGTCATCAGTGCGCTCGTGTTTATCATAATTGCCCGACACTACATTGAGATCACGCCACACGGACTACGCATGTTGCTCCTCCCATTCGGTTGGTGGGGCATGATGATACTCATTGGTCTCATTGCGACAGTTTTAGTCGTACCTGTTGTGCCAGCAACTATTTTACAGGTCGCAGCGGGCGTTGTATTTGGGCCGTGGGTTGGATTTGGCGTGACCATGCTCGGTGATGGAATCGGCGCACTGATTGGCTTTTTCGTGGCACGGCGTTGGGGCAAAGGTGTCATTCGTACCAGACTCAACGCTGCCGAACAACACGCTTTTGATGAGTTATGTCAGCGCATCACGCCCATACAACTAATGGTGTTGCGTATTTTGCCTGGACCAGCGTATACCGTCGTTTCATTTGCCGCAGGGTGTAGTGACATCGTCTGGTGGCGTTACTTATTGTTTTCGTTACTCGGAGTCGTACCTGCACTTGCCATGTTAACCGTTGCTGGCGATCTGAGTACGAGTAATCCTGGACTAGCCGTAGTGGTTGGAATAGTGTTTGTGGTGGTGATGGTAGGTCTTAGTCGGGTATCGCGTAAAAAAGCGATATAGTCGAGTTTTTTATCTGTTGTTTAAGAAAGCATAACAATTCCTTATAATGAATATCGCATACTAGTAACAGAGTGGAGAGTAAGTGGCCATGATTGATGCAACCCGAATACATGCTAAGTTCGTTTCGCGATTTAATCACGCCCCTGCATTGATTGTGCGTGCACCCGGTCGCGTCAATCTGATTGGCGAACATACCGATTACAACGATGGGTTTGTACTACCAGCCGCCATCGATCGAGCGACATTTATTGCAGCGAGCCCACGCACCGATAATCGAGTGCGCGTCTTGGCTGCCGATCTCAACGAAGAAGACGAATTTGGCATTGACCAGATTGAACGGAGCGGCATGCGCCCGTGGAGCAACTACATTCGCGGCATGATTAAATCGTTGCTGGCCGCTGGTCACGTGATTAACGGCGCCGACATGGTGGTCGCAAGTAGCGTGCCACGCGGTGCCGGGTTGTCGTCGTCGGCTGCGCTCGAGGTGGCAACTGGCTACGTGTTCCAACTCTTCCACAATCTGAATATTTTGGGCGAGGAACTAGCCTTGATGGCTCAAGCCACCGAGAATCACTTCGTCGGGGTCAACTGTGGCATCATGGATCAATTCATCGTCACCCTTGGGCAGGCCAATCATGCCTTGTTGATTGACTGTCGCGATTTGAACTACCAAGCCGTACCGCTCCCAACTGGGGTCTCAGTGGTGATTTGTGACAGCCACATCGAGCGTACGTTGGCAGGGTCTGCGTATAATCAGCGCCGTGCCGAATGTGACGAGGCTGTCGAAATCCTCAAACAACCATTACCTGGCATCAAGGCCTTACGCGATGTCACAAGTGCACAGCTACACGATTACGGCCATTTGTTATCACCGGTCGTGCGTCAACGAGCACGCCATGTCATTAGCGAAAACGAGCGTGTCATTGCTGGCGTCACCACGTTACAAGCCGGCAATATTGCAGAGTTTGGGCGACTTATGAATGCATCACATGCGAGCTTGCGCGATGATTATGCCGTCAGCATCCCCGAAATGGATGCACTGGTCGCATCAGCACAACGCGTCAGTGGATGTTATGGATCGCGTTTGACTGGGGCCGGGTTTGGTGGATGTACCGTGAGTTTGGTTGCAAATGATGCAGTAGAGCGCTTTCGTCATGAAGTCGCTGCGGCTTACCTCGCAAGCACCGGACGGAGCGCAACAATTTATGTCACACAAGCCGCCGACGGCGTAAGTCGCGTCCGGCCCGAATAACACAACCTTATGTCATCACCGACATGGTTGTGCATGCCTACACAGAAGGGTGATCACAATGGCAACAGTACTCCTTGTCGAAGATGATGTCACGTTGGCAGAAACCGTCAAGTACAACCTCGAGCGCGAGGGCTATACCGTGTTGCATGCCGCAGATGGTGTGCTTGCGCTCGAGATTGCACGCCGTGAGCAACCCGATATTCTTGTGCTCGACATCATGCTCCCGCGTCTTGACGGGTTTTCGGTTTGTCGCATGCTCCGCAAGGAAAGCGCTGTTCCAGTTATTATGTTGACGGCGCGTCAAGATGAGTACGACCGTATTGCAGGCCTCGAAATGGGCGCAGACGACTATCTACCCAAACCGTTTAGCATGGGAGAGCTGCATGCACGTATCCGCGCTATCTTGCGCCGTAGCGACCGCACTCAAGGCATTGATCGCGATATTATGCAACTAGGCAGTATCAAACTCGATGCGGGATCGCGACGCATTTGGCGTGATAATCATGAAGTGCAACTCTCCCAAAAAGAATTCGACTTGTTAGCTTGTCTCATGCGCAATCGTGGTCTCGCGCTCTCGCGTGATGTGCTCCTAGAACGTGTTTGGGGGATGGACTACGTCGGTGACGGTCGTACCGTTGATGTCCATGTACGCTGGCTCCGTGAAAAAATCGAAGCCGATCCAAGTGCACCTGAATACCTCCAAACCGTCCGTGGTATCGGCTATCGGTTTGATGCACCACGCACGCGCGAGTAACACATGGACATACTTGACATTTTGCCGTGGATTATCACACTAGGGACACTGATTGGTGCATGGTGGTGGATACAACAGCAACCGGCACCACCAACAAATCTCTCTATATCCCCACCACACGTATCACGAGCACTTGGCGATGAGATCCTCGAGCATGTTGACATTGGCATCTTGTTGGTGCAGACAAACGGCAACGTCGAGACATATAACCACGTGGCCGCCGAGCTCCTTGAGTTGCCGTCATACGCCACTGGGCAATCGTTAATGAGTTTGGTGCGTGATCATCAATTCGATGAATTTGTTCGACAAAGTATTACGCAACGCGAGCCAAACGATATGCGCTACGTACAACGCAGCCCAGCACGGACGCTCCATATCACCACACGCCCAATAACCTTTGCGTCACAAGAATATACCATCGTCCTTATCCGTGATGTCACACACATCAGTCAACTTGAACGCGCCCGACGCGATATGGTTGCGAGCGTCTCACATGAACTCCGGACACCACTCGCTTCCCTCAAATTATTGAGTGAAACCATTATTACCAACCCCCCGCCCGAGATAGCTCAACGCATGGCGCGTCGTATCTCCGAAGAAGTTGATACTCTCACCAGACTCGTCAATGACCTGCACGATCTATCACGCATTGAAGCAGGGCGCATAGCATTACAAATGAGTGCGCATGCACCGTTACGTCTCATCGAACGAGCACTTGAACGCATTCAACCACAGGCTGATTCCACACATATCACCGTACAACACACCATCACAGCACCCTTGCCTGATGTATTAATTGATGCAGACCGTATCGATCAGGTTTTTTTGAATTTGATGCATAATGCTGTTAAGTTTACGCCAGATTATGGCAGTATTACCATACACGCACGCGTGATTAATGTGCCACAAGATACTACTATTACACCAGTCCCCCCTGCAGACCATGCAAGTGGCGAGTGGGTATTGTTCTGTATCACCGATACCGGTGTTGGCATTGCCAAAGAGCACATAGACCGCGTCTTTGAACGCTTCTACAAAGTCGACCAAGCCCGCACCCGCGGATCGGGTACAGGCTTGGGGCTCGCCATTGCCCGCCATTTGGTGGAGGGGCACGGGGGGCGTATTTGGGTCATCAGCACCGTCGGCCACGGCACCACCTTTGCCTTCACCCTCCCCACCGCCTAACACGACATGCGTTGAATCACAGCCGGCAATGTGTTTTATGCACCTCTTTGCGCCTAAAGCACGCACCAGCGTTGCATCAGTTGTGCCGGGATCTTGGGGTTCGAGTCATGAATGCCAAGTGTGTCAGCAGGGTGTATTCATCCAGTGCAGGCGCAATCATCTCGCAATGCGCCGGCATCACACATTTTTCGCAAAAGATCGTATGCCAGACGGCACGGCGGATGCGCGGCACCCAGTCGTGCATCAAAGACAACTGTGCAACCACATCACCACCATAATCAATCACAGCTACGCAGTTACGCCATATGCGCATCTGTGTATTGCTCAGCTTAGTCACCGGCGCTGGCATCAGTCTGCTACAACGCCCAAATGGCCAGCACTTGTACCAGCACATCATGACTCGCCAGCTGTAAAACCCATTTCGTATAAACTTGTTCATCACCAGCCACATCAATTCCCATTTGTGTGGCTTGATTCCACATGGCCTGAGTAGCTGCTTTCGGTGCGACGCTTCTATCCCTGTCGCAGTTTAATTGGACTCGGTCATGACCAATACACAATCAGAGACACAGGACATCCTCATGAAATACCTCTGACCACACCTACCTACTCCTTGCAACCCCACTTTCTATTTTTCACTTTTCACCGGCGGCGGTCATACCGACGATTCGAAATCAATTAATCCTGCCCCGCCTTCACTTTTCACTTTTCACTTTTCACTTTTCACTTTTCACTTTTCACTTTTCACTCCCTACCCCAACACCCTCGCCTCACAAAAGAACTGCGCCAACGGCGGCGGCAACAACTCAGCAAAGCGCGTCCGATCACCAACCACATGGCCAGCCAGCGGCATCAAACGCGCGGTCAAAGGCTTATTGAGCGCCGTTGCCACACTGGCCACCTCGCGGTACATACCAGCCAAATCAGTCACACTGACGTCACCAGCTAACGGAATCGTATCAATCCCGGTACCACACACCGTGCTAAACGCCAGCAAATCGCGGAGCGTATAGCGCGACTCAAGGGCTCGCTCAGCAAGCATCGCATCCTCGACCACCGGCAACATGATGCCCGAAAAGCCGAGTTGCGTCACTGCACACGCCCGAATCGTCGCCGTCAAGGCCCGTACCCCACTCAACGTCCCCCATGCCCCAAACGGCACACCAGTCAAAGCCTCAATAGCACCACCAATCGTCCGCTCGGGATGTGGGTGCGGCGCCAACGACCAATCGCATCCCGTATAGGTAATCCCGTGCTCAGCACACACTTCACGGGCAATGGCGCCCATGCGCGCATCGTGGGTCACAATCTCGTGCGCGAGTGCATTGAGAGCTGCCTGAACCGCAATTGGGCGATCAGGGTGGTCAACCGCAATATCAACTAACGGCCGAGTTACTTTGTACGCCAAGGCTGCCGCCTCGGGCCCAATCGCCAACCACGGCGCGCCGCCATCATGCCACGCTGCCGGGAAGAACGGACTCCCCGCTGGAACCATCGCCAACGCCGCCACCCGCAGATTCCCCACACCACCCGGCACTTTGCGCGCCAAATCGTGCGTCATCTGCGCCATCTGCTGAATCGTTGATTCATCAACCAGCCCATTATGCGTCAAACTCACACTGGCAAACAACGCTTGGGTAGCCGCCATGGCGTCAGCCAGTTGATTAAGACGGTCGCGTTGCACCACCCCCAACGTGGCATAATCGAAACCCAAATCAACCGCCCGCTCTTCGATCCCCTGCGCCACACTGACCAAATCAGCACAACTATTAAAGCCACTCACGGTCGGCGCACAGCGCAACGTCTGCACCACATACCCAGCCTCGGCCAAGCGCGTGCGCAACGCATGCGCCGCGTGTGCACCTCGAGCCAAATCGCCTTCACGGGCGCCAATCGTAATTGTGCGTAACTCCATGATTGTTCCCCTTGATGTTTAGCTGACCACCATACGTATCACCCAAAAGGCACACATGCCAATCACCACTGTCAAAATCGCATTCTCCGTATGCCATGCCACCACTGCACCGACTACCGCCGCCCCAAGGGCAGGCCCAAACGCCAACACGCGGGCACCATCAACTGCGTGAGTCACGACCGACGGCACGATCAAGGCCGTAAAAACCGCCGGTGGCACATAGCGCAACCACGTAGCCAGCCACGGCGGCGGTTCGTTGCGCAACAATAGCAATGGTATTGCACGTGCCGCATAGGTCACCGCAAACATCCCCAAAAATGTCAGCCAAATCGACATATACGTATCCTTATTGCCCGGTCTGTGCGCTGAGGTATGCCTCAAAACGTGCCAACCCGTCAGCAAAATCTGCTTTGCCAAAGCCTACCCTAAAGTAATTACCCGGGTACCCATACACTGTCGCCGGCAGAATCAACACCCCATGTTGCTCGGCGAGTTCATGCGCCACCGCTGCAATCGGCTTGGACAGATTCAGCTGTGCAAACGCCACACTGCCAGCCTGTGGTGGCACCATCGAAAGCACGGACGCATGGCGCGCACAGGCCGCCTCAAACGCCGCCACATTCGCCCCGATAATCCGCTGACTACGCGCCAACACCTGTGGTGCAGCACGCAACGCAATCAACGCCAAAATCTCTGAGGGCGCCGAGTTACAAATCGTCGTGTAATCTTTGTACGCCAACAACCGCGCTCGCACCTCGGCATCACGTACCACCAACCAACCAATCCGCAATCCGGCCAACCCGAAGGCCTTGGACATAACACCCAGGCTCAAGGCACTTGTCGAGAGTTCACACGCCGCCGGCAAACGATCGCTCGGGTTATACTCCAAAAACCGATAGACTTCGTCAGCAAACAACACCACTCCCGCCTCAGCACACATCGCCACCACATCGTGCCAATCGGCCTGCGACATCAGTGAGCCCGAGGGGTTATGTGGCGTGTTAATCAGCACCATCTTGGTATTGGGTCGGAGCGCTTGCCGCACCTGATCGGCAGTGAGTTGCCACCTCTGCTCAGGTTTGAGTTCAATCAGCGTCACATCGGCGCCAGCGGCACGCCCTACCTCATAGAGCGATTGATAGCCCGGCCACGTGGTAACCATGTGGTCGCCAGGTCCCAACAACACGTTGGCCGCAATAAACACCGCCTCTTCGGCACCCGCAAAGGTAATCACGTCGTCGGGCGTCACACCCACGTACAAGTTCGCAATGGCCTCACGTACTGCCGGCAACCCACTCGTCTCGGTATAACCGAGGGTCAACGATTGCCAGCGCTCACGGGCGTCATCATCAGCGAGATCAAGCAGCTCTTGCATGCGCATGCCCTGCACATCCGAACTACACAAGATATACGGCGTGGTAAATTCATATTTGGCAAAATAGCGCTCAAGGGAAAAATCAACGATTTTCATGAGGTTTCTCCTACGGCAACCGGCTGTCGATTGGCCAACCAGGCACCGACAGCGCTGGCCAATAATCCAGCCGTAAGTACGTACCAACTCCCCGGCAAGACCAACGCCGTAGCCACGGCAATCACCGTCGCCACAATCGCCACCACCAGGTTAATCCGGTCGCGCACCATCGGCATCGTAAAGGCGATAAATGTGAGTGGGAAGATGAGGTCGAGACCGAGTGCGGCCGGATCAGGAATCAACGCTCCCAACAGACTACCAATAATCGTACTCACCGCCCACACTACGTACAAACTCAAATTTGAGCCGAACTGATACCAGGCATCGCCACCATGTTTGGCAAAGCGTTGCACACCGACGGCATAGGTTTCGTCGGTCAACTGAAAGGCCACCAGTGCCCGCAACCAGGCTGGCGCTTTGCGAATATACGACGCCGTCGAGGCAGCCAACAACAAGTGACGCGCATTGATAATCGCCGTGGTCGCAATAATGCTCAACGGGTGCGCGCCAGTGGCAAACAACCCGACGGCAGTGAACTGTGAAGCACCAGCGAAGACAATCAGCGACATGCCCAGCGTCTCCCAGATGCTCAACCCTGCCGCTAATGCGCTGACCGCATACGCCATACCAAACGGCGCCACGCCCGGCCAGACCACAATCGTATCCACGAATCCCTGTTTGATGGCCACACCACGACTCATGATGCAATCCCCTCGATCAGCGCAACAGGAATATGAAAACTACAATCATCCTCGATGCCCAACTCAGTTTTGACATGTGCCGGCGCTGCAGTCAACATCCGGCGCAACTGTATCACCTCATGCTCGGGCGTCGCCATGCGCATCACCCACGTGGTGAATTCGAGGCGCACCGACCACGTCTGACGGTGTATTGCCGGCAACCCGGCCTCAGCGCACATAGATAGCCACTGTGCCACACTATGATCGCGCACGTGCGAGGCGTCGCGCAATATCTCGACCGCATTCAAAAACGTATCGGCCATGGGTGACGTTGGTGAGACCACATCGACCAATAACCAGCGCCCACCCGGCTTGAGCACACGGCGCACCTCACGCAAGACCGCTAGCGGATCGGCAAAGTGATGCGCCGCATAGCGCGATACTGCCATATCAAACGACGCATCAGCAAACGGCAACGCCGCCGCATCCGCCGACTCGACCCGCACATTCGTGTACCCGCGCGCATCCACCTGTTGTTGGGTTTGGGCCAACATGGCTGGCGTCAAATCAATTGCCACCACCTCGGCTGCATTCGGTGCCAATCCGACTGTCACATGCCCCGCCCCACAACCAACATCGATGACGCGCTCGCGCCCCGTTAATGCGGTTGCCGTAATCAATCCCTGCAAGTCGGCACCGCTGGCATGTACCACGCTCGTGGTGTAATTCGCAGCGACTGCGCCGAATTGTTGTTGAATCGATTGATTCACTGATGCATCGCTCATGGTTGTAGTCCGATCACAATCCGTTTGTTGGTAGCACCTTTGCTCCGCGTCTTGAGCAGTACGACGGTGCCAACTTCACTCGTAGTTGCCACGTGCGTGCCACCATCGGCCTGCAAATCGAGCCCCACGATGTTGACTGTGCGCACATGCGTAATCCCCTCGGGCAAGAGGTTAATTTTGGTGCGAATCAAATCGGGGATTTGGAAGGCCTCTTCGCGTGGCAAGATATTCACCTCGATCGGGCGATTCGCCTGCACTTCGACATTCACCGTGTCGACGATTTTTTGGGCCAACTCATTGCTAAAATCGCTAATCTCAAAATCCAACCGACCTTCGTCGACATCCATGTTACCACCCGTGACGAGCGCCCCATAATCACGAAATACCACGCCGCACAACAAGTGCAATGCCGTATGCGTCCGCATCAGCCGATACCGGCGCTCCCAATCGATCGTGCAGGTCACGACACTGCCCACCTCAGGGCGCGCATCACCGGCCAAGGTATGTATAACCCCCTCAGCACCGCGTTTGACCTCGACCACGGCGTACCCATCAATGGTGCCGGTATCGTGTGGCTGACCACCACTCGTCGCATAAAATACCGTTTGGTCAAGGATAATCCCGTTGCCCTCGCTCGCATGGCCAATCACAGTGGCCTGGCACGTGCGCTGATAGGCATCGGTGTGATACAACAAGGTCGTCATACAAGCCCCTTACTCTTTTTGTACGATTATATCTACACTATACTGCAACATATGTGATGCAATTGCTATTCTCTTTCAAAATACCAAATGGCCAATCCTGATACGACATAGGCCAGTGAGCCCACCACCAAAATCGGCCCGAAGCCGTAGCTTTTCTGCAAAAAGCCGCTGGCTGTCGCGGCAATCGCCCACCCGGACGACCACAACACCGTCATAATGCTCGACATCAAACCGCGCTGCCGTGGGCCAGCCAGACGCATCACCAACACATCGTTGGTCGAGACGCTGGCCCCCACCGCAAACCCACGCAGACAATAGCCAACAAACGCTACGGGCAAGATAGGCACCGCCATCAACAACATCGCCGGAGCGCCCATCACACGCGCAATCGTGCCCCACGTACGCAAATCACGTTGCCCGACCAGTCGCCCCATCACCAATGCGCCGATGCCCAGTGAGATGCCGTTAAACGCCACAATGCTACCTACCATTGCATCGGATAAGCCGAATTCAGTCCGAAAGAACAAACTCTGGAATGGCAAAAACAACCCGCCACCAATCCCCAAAATCATACTCGCCAGCGCATAACTCACGAGTTGCCAGGTACTCCGCATCGGGTACTCTGCATCTGAGCGTGACGAGTTTTGCGTACTCGGAGCATTGGAATGCGGCGCCGGTGTCAACGCCTGCGCCACCGGAACCACAGCGACCAAGATAATCGCCACCCCAATCAGCAATGCACTGCGATACGCCGGCGCCGATTGCGGGTCAATGGCCATCGTTGCCGCCAATATGCTCGGCAACATACCGGCAGCAATACTCCCTACGAGTGAGATAGTGCTGACTGCTGCTTCGTTCAAGCCAATCACCGTCGGTTGCAACTCATGATTGGTTACCGAGATAAGCAGTGGGATGGTCGCCGTCGCCACAATCGACCAAGCACTGCCGGCCACAAATTGACTAACAATCAACCACGTCACCGTGGGTGCATGGAGCACCCACGCCAGCGCAGCAACGTACGCCACCACACTGACAATCAACGCACGCCGGGCACCAATACGATCGATAAAAAGGCCGGCCGGGATGCCAACTACCAATCCGGCGACGCGGGCCGTGGTCGACAAGATGCCGGCCATCTCCACTCCAAAATCCATGCTGACCAAATAAAAACTAAACAGCACATCAAAGAAGCTCATGCCGATGCCGAAAATCATGCTGTAAATAAGCATGCGCCAGACTGACCACGATAACTGCCGTAGTTGCACCCGTACCTCCTGCGAATTCAGCGCTGAATTCATTCATCCTGTTGCAGATACCAAATCGACAACCCCGATAATACATACGCTACCGATCCGAGAATCAACAACGGGGTGAACCCGTATTGCGTCTGCACAAAACCACTCATTGTCGAGGTAATTGCCCACCCCGCCGCCCACGTCATATTCCAAATACTCGAGGCAAAGCCACGTTGCTGAGGATTAACCAAACGCATCGTCAATACATCGTTAAGCGCAATGCTGCCACCAATCAAAAACGCCCGCAAATAATACCCTATCAAGGCCAACCACAACGTCGGCGCCAACATCAACAACAGCGCTGGCGCCGCCACAATCCGCAAAATACTCGCCCACACGCGCAAATTACGCTGACCGATACCGTGGCCGATAGCGACAGCACCTACCCCTAGCGCCACTCCGCTAAACGCCAATACAGTACCAACATGTCCATCTGACAAGTCGAATTGCGTACGTAAGAATAGACTTTGGAATGGAAAGAACGTCCCACTCCCCATACCAATCATGAACCCAGCAATGCCGAACTGCACGATGCGCCACGTCGTGCGCATTGGCACCTCGGCCTGTAGTGGTACACCGTCAGCATCAGTATTACTCGCCACCGGCATATTACCCAGCAACGGCACACTCGACAACGCAAAAATCGCAATACCAATCAACAACACCGTACGATACGCCAGCGTGCTCTGATCATCAACATTCAGCCACGGCGCGACCACACTCGGCAACCAACCAGCGATGATACTGCCAACGAGGCCTATCATGTTAAGCGCCGCCTCATTGAAACCAAAGACTGTCGTCTGTTGTGCATGTGGTGTCGTCTGTGTCAATAACGGGAACATCGCCGAGAAGAGCAAGGCAAACGCACACCCCACCACAAATTGGCTGGCAATCAACAGTGGGTAATTTGGCGCAAACACTACCGCCACTAAACCGACCGTATACAGCATCACCGAGGCAATCAAGGCCCGACGCGATCCAATCCGATCAATCAAACGTCCAGCCGGGATACCGACAACCAATCCAGCAATACGCGCCACCGTCGATAACACGCCGACTGTATCAGCTGCATAGCCCATACTCACCAGAAAGAAGTTGAACAACACATCAAAAAAACTCATCCCCAAACCGATGAGCGTGCTATGCACCAATACCCGCCATACCGCAACCGGGATTGTCCGAATCGTCTGTAACATGATTTAATCTCGTTCAAAATACCAAATCGAGAGACCCGACAACACGTACGCTACCGCACTCATACCAATCAGCGGTGCAAAGCCGATGGACTGCTGGAGATACCCACTCGCCGTCGACGAGATACCCCACCCGAGCGACCAGAACATCGTCATCAAACTCGCCAAGCGCCCACGTTGCTTGGCACTTACGAGCTGCATCACCAGTACATCATTGAGCGTAAAGCTCCCGCCCATAAAAAACGCCCGCCCAAATGCCCCAAAAATCGCAAACGGCAAGACCGGCAACATCAAGCACGCAAAGACCGGCGCGGTAATTAGTCGCAACGACCCAGCCCACATACGCAAGTTTCGATGCCCAAGCACACGCCCGGCCAGCATGGCACCAATCCCCATCATCACCGTCGCCCCGGCCACCACATAGCCAATTTGCTGGTCGGATAACCCGTGCTCAAGTCTGAAGTAGAGCGCCTGAAACGGCAGAAACGTCCCTGCCCCCAATCCCACAAAAATACTGGCCACCGCATACCCCACAATTTTGCGCGTTGGCTTAAGTGGCGTATCGTCCTCAACAAACGCCGGCGCATCACCGTCAGTTCGCGCACGTCGACCACCGATTCCCCCAAGGACGGGGATCACGGCAAACACCATCACCACACAGCCAATCAACAAGGCTGCACGATATGCATCTGCGGATTGCGCATCGCTCCCCACTATTGGCGCCAACCAACTCGGGAACCAGCCAGCCACGATGCTCCCCACCAAGCCCAAGCTCATCGACGCCTCATTCAACCCAAACACCGTCGTACGGTGCTCAGGCGGCGTGGCCTGCGTCAATAGCGGCATCAATGCCGACATGCCAACCGCAAACAAACAGCCCGCTGCAAACTGACTAATAATCAACAACGGCAAACTGGGCATCATCAACAATACCATCATGCCAATGGCGTAGCCGATAACGCCAATAATCAATGCACGTTGCGCACCAATACGATCGATGAAGTACCCCGCTGGGATACCAAATAACAAACCAGCCATCCGCGTCGTCGTTGACATCAGACCGGCTGATTCAATGCCAAAATCCATGCTGACCAGATAAAAACTAAACAACACATCAAAAAAACTCATGCCCAAATTAAACAACACGCTGTGCAACAATACGAGCCACGCCGCTCGCGGGACCATCCGCAACGATTGCATCGTCTACTTCTTTCGTACTAGCTTCAGAAGTGTATTGTAGATGAAAGTAAGACACCATAAAACACAACCGTGCTATGATGTGGCAAGATAATTCGGTTTCACCAAAGGACATACCATGACCGCGCGCCAAACTGGGATGTTGTTGTTACTCGGAGCCATCTGGGGCGCCGCGTTCATGCTCATCAAAATCGCCCTCGACGATATCACCCCATTCACGCTCGTTGCCGTGCGCATCGCCTTCACTGCCGTCATTTTGTGGGCCACACTCCGCATCAGCGGCCTTGAGTTGCCCCGCGATCGACAGCAATGGCTCAACTTCGCTTCCGTCGGCGTTTTTGGGCTCGTTGTCCCATTCTTACTCATCTCATGGGGCCAACGCCTCATCCCCAGTAGCACCACGGCTATTTTGGGCGCCACCACACCACTCTTTACCGCCTTGATTAATATCGTCACCCGTGCCGAAGAAAAGATCAATACCGAACGCATTATCGGCCTCGGCATCGGCTTTATGGGCGTCATGATTGCCATCGGCATCGCTGGCGCCACCGAGGGCAACATCATCGGCGAGCTCTGCGTGCTCGGCGCTGCTGTCTGTTACGCCATCTCGGCTCTCTACAGTCGCCGCGTCTTTAGTGGGATGCCACCACTCATCCCCTCAACCGGGCAGATGATCACCAGCACCGCTATGCTCATCCCCATCGCATTAGTCTGGGAGGGCATCCCTACCACGGTGCCCTCGATGCGCTCAATCATCGCCATGGTTATCCTGACCGTCTTCTGTACCGCCATCGCCTATATTTTGTACTACCGACTCATCGACACCATCGGCGCCACCAAAGTGTCAATGGTGTCATATCTCGTAGCCCCTTTTGGTGTCATCTACGGTTTTGTCTTTTTGCAAGAGCCGATTAGCCGTAACTCCATCATCGGGCTCGTCGTGATTATTGTCGGCATCTTGATTGCCGGCGGCACCTGGCGTACGATCATCAAACGCCCCACACCAACCACATGAACAGTACCATCGTGGCCTGGTTACAAACCACTGAGGCGCAACAGTTACTCGCCCAGGTTGACCCCACGCAACACCTGCCGAGTATGAGCTTTCTACGCAAACACGTCGATGCGCCCCATGCTGCAGCATTGTTTGAGCTCGCATGGGTACGCCAACGGGCCACGACCAAATTTGCTGACGGCAATCGTCTTTGGTTCACCCGTGAAGCGCTCGAGCAAGCCAGCCACGAACGCGTCGCCCAAGCGCGCCTGATGCACATTACCCCGGCCACTCACATCGCCGACATCTGCTGCGGATGCGGTGGCGATGTGCTCACACTCGCTACAGTCGCCCCGACGATCGCCATCGATAGCGACGCCACCCGCATCGCCTTTGCCGAGGCCAACATCGCCCAACGCAACCTACCGGCGACCTGCATCGTAGCCGATGCAACCACCTATACAATCCCCGAGACCGTCGATATCGTCTTCTTTGATCCGGGGCGGCGCCAGCAAGGCAAGCGCATCTTTGATGCCGATGACTACCTACCGCCGCTCTCACTCGCCAACCAATGGCGCCGTTCCGGCAGACGCATTATTATCAAGTGTGCGCCAGGTATTGACTATACCCAACTACCATTTGCACAACCATATGCCATCGATTGCGTCTCATTATCGGGCGATATGCGAGAGACGCTCATCGTGCTTGATGCGTCGTACCAATGGCAACGTCAAGCAACAATCATCACCGCAACTGATGTTCACCGACTCACCAATCTACCTGATACGACATATGTTCCGATCTCTCATCCACACACATATATCTACGAGCCGGATAATGCGGTGATTCGCGCTGGGCTGGTGACCCATCTCGCTGCTCAGCTCAATCTGCAGATGATTGATCCTCAAATCGCCTATTTAACAGGTGATAGTGTGATCGAAACTCCTTTTGCGCGTTGTTGGCAGGTAATCGAGACATTGTCATTCAATGAGCGTCATCTACGCCAGCGATTACGTCAACTTAATGCAGGAGCCATTACCGTCAAAAAGCGTGGCTCCCCGGTTGATACTGATGCCTTAGCCAAACGACTTTCGCACACAGATGGTGTATCATATGTCGTCATCCTCACGCGTGTGTCAGGGCAACATACGGCGGTGATTTGTCAAGGGCCCATACACACAGGAGTAGCACCATGATGCGGCAACCGAATGATTTGACTCCCAACGAACGCAAGGCTGGCATGTTGGTCATGATTGTCAATTCATTCATGATGTGGGGCGGTTTTTTCATGGTGATTCCCCTCATCTCCATTCACTATGTCGAACAACTCGGCTGGGCGACTGCCTCGATCGGCATTGTGCTGGGTGTGCGCCAACTCTTCCAACAAGGGTTCACGGTCGTTGGTGGCATGTTAGCCGATCGCTTCGGCGCACGCGTACTCATCCTAGCCGGACTCGTCGTCCGTTTTCTCGGTTTTGCCGCCATGGCCTGGGCCGATTCGTTTGTACTGCTCCTGCTAAGTGCCATATTCGCAGCGCTCGGGGGCGCCTTATTTGATTCACCGAGCTCTGCCTCGATTGCTGCACTCACCACCCCCGAAGATCGCTCACGCTACTTCTCAATTCTGGGCATTGTCCGCAATCTCGGCATGGCGATTGGTCCATTAATCGGTACATGGCTACTTGATTATGATTTCGGCGTGGTAGCGATTTCGGCTGCATCCTGTTACTTAGTGGCTTGGGTGTTTACCTATTTCGTCTTCCCTAATGTCGCAGTAGCAACCAACCAAGAGCACATGACGTATGGAATTGGCTTAGCACTTCGCGACACACGATTCATGTTGTACAATGCGCTTTTACTCGGTTATTGGTTTTTGTGGACTCAAATCACCCTCGCTATCCCCCTCAAGGCCACAGAAATTGCCACGAATAATAATGCCGTCAGCTGGGTCTATGGCGTCAATTCTGCCATGAGCATCATCTTGCAGTATCCGGTGATGCGCTTTATGGAGAAACGCTTCGCGCCAGCGGCCACGCTCGTTATTGGTATCGCCGTGATGACTGCCGGGCTCGGACTCGTCTCACTTGCCAACGACATTGGCTTCATGCTCATATGTGTCGCCTTATACTCACTCGGGGGGCTGTTGGCCTCGCCAAGTCAACAAACCGTCGCCGCCGAACTCGCCAACGCCACCGCCCTCGGTTCATACTTCGGCGTAGCCGGCCTCGCTATTGCATTTGGTGGTGGTATGGGAAGCTTCAGTGGCGGCACGCTTTACGGGCTCGGCCAAAGCTGGAATCACCCCGAGGCGCCATGGCTCATCTTCATGTCCGTCGGCATTATTACTGCACTCGCCTTGCTGACATTTTTTGCGCGCCATAACCTACTTGTTCGATCAGCACGTGAATAGGGTTGAGCATGTTTTCACTACGATTTCATCAACTCACTATGCACATGGCTAGTGGCAATGACGTCGAGGCAGCACTTGACGTGATTCGCCGGGCACGGTTTCGCATTGTCCAATTTAGTACGACCACGCTCAATTTGCCGGTGTCAGACTATATCATTGCCGCAGCATGGCATCATCAGCGCATCGTGGCCGTACTCGTGGCAACACGTGTTTCACCTGATATTGCATGGGTTCGTGCCTGCGCCATTGATAGCATCAACATGGCCGATCATGATATCACTATGCGCGCACTTGCCAAATTACTGATAACCCATGCACCCGTCACGCAGTTGTTTTATAGCGGCGATCACTTTGATGCATGGTTAGCCAATCTATTGATTGCCGAAGGTTTCGCCCCACATGGCGATATTGTCACATTTGTGACCACAACATTTGATCTACCTTCATACCCCACACATACCTTATTACGCCCATTAACACTCGCTGATGTTCCCATGGTTCGACATATTGATGCGTGCGTGTTTGATGCACAATGGCAAAAATCACCATTTGAAATACACGAACTCTTCCAGGGTGATGGCCTTCGCCTTGCCGCACATATAAACGAACACATCGTCGGCTATGCCATTGCACTATGGCACGATCAACACACCACACTCCATCTCGTGCGGATTGCAGTACACCCACAATACCAACGTCAAGGTATTGCGCGTCATCTCTTAACCACAGTTATGCATCATGCCAATCACTATCAAGCACAACGCATGACACTTAATACCCAACATGATAATTACAATGCGCATGCACTCTATACCAACCTAGGCTTTCAGAAGAGCACCGATATCTATCATGTATTCAGTAGCCTCACATCATTCACCCCAAACTAAGCACAAAAACGAAAACTGCTATACTACATTGAGAGACTCTTGTCATCTAGAGAAACACAAGAATGCGTTCAACAACTGCCATACTTTCGCAACAAATGCATACTGAAGCGAATGCCTTGTTGCGCCATATTACCCAACAAATTAACCGTATCATCATCGGCCGACGCGAAGCCGTTGATTTGGCAACCATCGCAGTTGCGGCAGGTGGTCATCTATTGCTCGAAGATGTACCCGGTACCGGCAAAACAATGTTGGCACGGAGCATCGCACGTACACTTGGCTGTAGCTTTAAACGTATCCAACTCACACCCGACCTGCTCCCTGCTGATGTCACCGGCAACTCGGTGTACAACCCTCGCGAACACACATTTGAGTTCCGTCCAGGACCAATCGCCGCCCAAATCGTGCTGGCCGATGAGCTCAACCGGGCCACGCCACGCACCCAAAGTGCTTTGCTCGAAGCGATGGAAGAGCATCAGGTTACAGTGGACGGCATCACGTACGCATTACCTGAGCCGTTTATGGTGATTGCAACTCAGAACCCTATCGAATACGAGGGTACCTTTACCTTGCCTGAGGCCCAACTCGATCGCTTTGCTATGCGCATTACCATCGGCTACCCCAACCTCAATGACGAGACCACCGTCTTGCGCAATCAACGCAGTCACCACCCCATCGATGACATTCAGCCGATTACAGATGCCAATGGCATCCTTGCAATCCAACGCGTCGTCCCACTCATCTACATCGATCCTGCCATCGATACCTACGTTGTACAACTCGGTCAAGCCACGCGCCAACATGACGATATCGAACTCGGAGCCAGTACGCGCGCACTCCTCATGCTCATCCGCACCGCTCAAGCGCGTGCGTTGCTTGCAGGTCGCGATTATGTCTTACCCGATGACATCAAAGCGCTCGCTGTCCCAGTCCTTGCTCACCGATTATTGTTGAGTGGTAATGCGCGGATGCGCAATCAAACCACTAGCCAAGTAGTGCACGATTTGGTCAACAGCATCACTCTACCAAGTAGTCGCACCAGTCGTAGTTAGGGCTGCTAGCAAGATGGGCTTCGTATCTGGTAAAATTGAAGCGCATCAGTGTCAGTCTGCGCTGATACACACATTCGCACGACCGCCGTGGTTTGTCCACACATTGAGGAGCATAGTGTTATGGCCGCCATCCCCGAGGAGTTGTTGACGCGTGGCGTCGCCGAAATCATCGTTGAGTCAGAGCTCCGCGCCAAGCTCAATGCCGGCAAAAAACTCCGCCTCAAACAAGGATTTGACCCTAGCCGACCCGACATGCACATTGGGCACGCCGTCGGTCTGCGCAAACTCAAGAAATTCCAAGAGCTTGGGCACACCATTGTGCTCATCGTCGGCGACTGGACTGCCCAAATCGGCGACCCCAGCGGCCGCGACGCCACCCGTCCACGCTTGACTGCCGAGAAGGTTCGGGAGAACGCACTCACCTACATGGAGCAGTTCTTCCGCGTCATTGACCGCGACAAGACCGAGATTCGCTGGCAGAGTGAATGGTTCGGCCAGTTCAATCTCGAGAACGCCCTCGACCTCGCCGGGCGATTCACCTTGGCCCACATGCTCTCACACGATACATTCCGCAAGCGCTATGAAGCCGGTCAATCGTTGACCATCCTCGAGTTGATGTACCCAATGCTCCAAGGCTACGACTCGGTCGTCGTCAAAGCCGACGTTGAGTTCGGCGGCACCGACCAGAAGTTCAACAATCTTGCTGGTCGTGAGCTCCAGGCCCAAATGGGTCAGACACCTCAAGACGTCTTCTTGCTGCCGTTGATTCCCGGCACTGACGGTCGCAAAATGGGCAAATCGTTCGACAACACCGTTGACATTTTGTTGACCCCCGAGAACATGTTCGGCAAAATCATGTCGATGGCCGACGACGTTATGCCGCTCTACTACGAGGTCCTCACCGATGTTCCACTAGTTGACGTGACTGAGATTAAGCATGTCATCCAAACCGGTGCCGGCAACCCAATGGACATCAAAAAACGCCTCGCCGCCGAGATTGTGGCCCAATTCCACTCACCTGACGATGCCATCCGCGCCCGCGAGGCATTTGAACGCCAGTTCCAACGCCGTGAAATACCCGACGAAATGCCCGAGTTTGCCATCAGCCAGCCAACAGCAATCCTCGATTTGCTGGTCAGTACCAGTTTGGCTAGTAGCAAAAGCGAAGGGCGCCGGCTCATTGATGGCGGCGGTGTCAAACTCAACGGCGAGAAAGTCAGCGCCTACGATACTCTCGTCACCCCAATTGCTGTCATCCAAAAAGGTCGTCACTTCGCCCGTATCATTGCCGGCTAACGAAGTGATGCATCCGCGACGATTACATACACCCGCGACGCATGTCGCGGGTGTGTTGTTATCACCGCACATTCATTTATCTGTGCTACCCTAGGTGAGGTTTTGTTTCAATCAGAAAGCACGCATCATGCAGCGCTTTTTCGTACTCCTCATCATTGTGCTCAGTCTTAGTGCCTGTAGCACCAACAATACTGCCGACATCCCGGCCAACTTACCTAATCAAATCGGCGTTAACGCCACACTCAGCCAAGCCGGCACCATCGCCGAGGTCGACCAGCCCGCCCCAACATTTACGTGGCGGGATGCCCAAGGTACCACCCGTCAACTCGCTGATTATCGCGGCCAACGCGTCATTCTCAACATGTGGGCCACCTGGTGTGAACCGTGCCGGAGCGAGATGCCCGATCTCGATAGCGTTCACGGTCAAAACGACGTCATCGTCATCGGCATCAACAAAGGCCAACATATCGATGTCATCCCACCGTTCATCGCCGAGATTGGCGTCTCATTCCCACTCATCAGCGATCCTGACGGCGATGTCAGCCTCGCCTATGGTGCCCGTAATCTGCCTACAAGCGTCTTTATTGACCGCGAAGGCATCGTACGCACCATCTCAATCGGCATCTTAAGTGCCGACGCACTCAAATTGCAATTGGAGCGGCTCCCATGAATACACCTTCACTCCGCCACTGGCAGATAATTGCCGTTGGCATCTACGCTGGATTCCTCGGGAGTATCCTCTTCTGGCCATCACTGCCACTTCCCACAGGTCCAAATAGTCGTATTGCATGGAACATGTACGCCAGCGTGCACGGTGTCTGTGCCCAAGTCCACAACATCACCGTTGCTGGCACGCAACTCCCCCTCTGCGCCCGCAACACCGGTATCTATGGTGCCATGACACTCAGCCTACTCACGATCATTGCGCTCGGTCGCTTCCGTGTCAATCAGCTCCCCACTCGCTGGTCCATGCTATTGCTCGCTACTCCTGTCGGCATCATGGCAGTTGACGGCTTTAACTCGATGTTCGTTGATCTTGGTTGGCAACCATTCTACCAACCCCAAAACTGGTTACGCACCCTCACGGGCGCATTTGCTGGCATCGCCGTGGCACCGTTTTTTGTAGCACTGTTCAACAATATCTTGCGCACCAACGCCAAATCCTCCCGTACCATTCATCATTTCGGTGAAGTAGGATTGTTGTGGGTCATTGCAGGCGCCTATGCAACGCTCGTCATCATCGGGCCAGCTTGGGCCTACTGGCCCATCTCCCTCATATCATGGGTCGGTCTCATTGGCATCCTGCTCTTCTCCAACATCTTTGCAGTGGCGGTCGCCATGGGCTACGACCAAAAAATCGCCCATGTCGCCGAATTAGCCAAACCAATGGTTGTCGCCAGCATCATCACCGCCATCGAGCTCGGCGGCATGGCGTGGCTCCGATTTGGCTTCGAAAGCAATGGCTGGATGTAAGCACACAACAGACCGCCCTCTCTGAAAAGAGAGGGCGGTCTGTTTATCTACGATTCGCCTAAATATTATATGAACTTGCCACGAGTTGGTTGCGTTGCTCGCACAAATCAGCCAGCGTGGTGCGTTGCATATATAATTGCGCTTGCTCACGCGCCTCGGTCCAGACGTTGCGCACCACCAAGGCATCAGCAACCGATGTATTCATCGGTCGCTCCCGCGTCATATCACAGCCTTCAAGCGCTTCAATAATCTCAAGCACATTAATGCGACTTGCCGGCCGTGATAACCGATGCCCACCTTGGCGCCCACGCAAGCTTTCAATTAAGCCAGCACGACGGAGCATCAGCAGAATTTGACTAATAAAATGCTCATCGATATTTTGACGCCGATGAATATCGCCAGCTTGCACTGGAGTATCAACACCGTGTACTGCAATATCCACCATGGCCCGTAGGCCGTATTCTACTTGACTCGACATACGCATCATAAGCAACACCAAAAAGAAACAGAGTATTAATCAAATTTCTATCTATTGATTACAGAAGTCGTTTACTATTTTACCATGGTATTTTTCACCATCGCAATAGCACACACAAGATAGAGGAGTAGATGATATGCGAATTATGGTAATTGGCGGTGATGGCTACCTTGGCTGGCCCACGGCGCTTCATCTCTCACAACGCGGCCACGACGTCGCCATTCTCGATAATCTCGTGCGTCGAAGTTATGATCATGAGCTCGGCGCCGAAAGCCTTATCCCCATCCCGTCTATCCACGAGCGCATCGCCCTCTGGCACCAACTCACTGGCAAACACATCGAGCTATTTGTGGGCGATCTGTGCGACTATACCTTTTTTGAGCCAGCCTTCAAACACTTCGCTCCAGACGCCGTCGTACACTTTGGCGAGCAACGGAGCGCCCCCTACTCAATGATCGACCGCCGTCATGCCATCTACACCCAAACCAACAACGTGGTCGGTACCATGAATTTGCTCTACGCCATCGCTGAACACGCCCCCGATTGTCACCTCGTCAAACTCGGCACCATGGGCGAATATGGTACACCCAACATCGACATCGAAGAGGGCTACATCACCATCACCCACAACGGCCGCACCGACACCCTGCCGTTCCCCAAACAGCCCGGCTCGTTCTACCACCTCAGCAAAGTGCACGACAGCCACAACATCATGTTCGCCTGTCGCATCTGGGGCATCCGTGCCACTGACCTTAACCAAGGGGTCGTCTACGGCCTCGAAACCGAGGCCACCAACCTTGACCAACGCCTATTAACACGCTTCGACTACGATGCAGTCTTCGGCACCGCCCTCAACCGGTTCATCGTCCAGGCCGTCTGTGGCGTACCGATGACGGTCTACGGCCAAGGTGGTCAAACCCGTGGCTTCCTCGATATTCGCGATACGCTAGCATGTGTTGAGCTGGCCCTCCTCAATCCTGCCGAGCGCGGCGAGTTCCGCGTATTCAATCAGTTCACCGAGCAATTCAACGTGCTCCAACTTGCCGAGCTCGTCAAGCACGCTGCTGCCGCTCACGGCATCACCGCCCAGATTGAGCACCTCGAGAACCCGCGCGTTGAAAAGGAAAGTCACTACTACAACGCCAAACACCAAAAACTCATTGACCTCGGCCTCCAACCGCACTACCTAAGTGACACTCTGATCGACTCAGTCATGCAAATCGTCGGCGACCATAAGCACCTCGTACGCCACGCCACCATCATGCCATCGGTACGCTGGCGCACTACGAGCTCGCCCATTCAAGCCTAACCATACACGGGCGCCGTGGGAGTATTCCCACGGCGCCCGTATCTATGTCAACCAACACCTCTGAACTAGTGCTGGGCTGATGCCGTCGGCTCCTGACGACTGCGCCACCACGACGCCACAATCGCAACCACCAACGTGGCAGTGACAATGGCCAACGAGATAAGCGGCGGGAACTTATCCTTCTCTGCGGTCAACCAATACATCACATCCGGATAGAACATCTTGATACCGACAAATACCAAGATGAACGCCAATGCCGGCTTGAGATAGCGGAACTTGCCCATCGCACCTGCCAACACGAAGTACAACGAGCGCAAACCCAAGATGGCAAATACGTTCGACGTGTACACAATGAACGGATCAAGTGTCACCGCAAAAATCGCCGGAATCGAGTCCACCGCAAAGATCAAATCCGTGAACTCAATCACCAACAACACTGCCAACAACGGCGTTGCCATGCGCACACCATTCTTGACGACCACAAACCGATCCTGCTCATATCCGTCGGTCATCGGCATAATCTTGCGCAACCACCGCACCACCGTGTGATTCTGTGGGTCAACAGCCCCGTGATCGCTCTTGAACATCTTGATGCCGGTATAAATCAAGAACGCACCGAAGACCCAGATAATCCAGTGGAACTCGGTAATCAGCGCTGCACCGGCGGCAATCATGATGCCGCGCATAATCAGCGCACCGAGCACCCCCCAGAACAACACACGATGCTGATAAATCGCCGGTACCGCAAAACTACTAAACACCAACGCAAACACAAAGACGTTGTCTACACTCAATGATTTCTCAATTAAATACCCTGTTAAAAAGAGCAACGCCGCTTCATCGTTGCTGTACCCCTGTGGATTGACTGGATTCATTACATCCCAATAGTAATAAATCAGTACGTTAAAGACCATCGCCAACCCGATCCACACCACACTCCAAATAGTGGCTTCCTTGATGCTGACTTCGTGTGCCTTCCGATGAAACACTCCGAGGTCTAAGGCTAACATACCCAACACAAACACATTAAACGCCACCCAAATCCACGTCATTTCCATCGCTTCCTCTTTTGTCTCGTATTTCTTGTGTGCTTTGGTCTCCTATCCAATAATTCAACGAGTAATCGTTTTTTCTTGTTGCATAATCTATGCAATATCTCCACAAAAACTGTGCATTATGAGAAAACTCTCATTATTCCACACAAAAAGTCGTGGGGAGCATATGCTCCCCACGACTATACAACCCACCAACCGCAATGCATTTAATGGGCTGCGCGCGCATCCTCACGAGTATTGACGTACCATGATGCCAAGATGGCCACCACCAATGCGCCAAGCACGACGCCGAGCGATACGCCAACCGGAATCTTGATGGCTTCGCCGAGCAAGTACTTGGTTGCATCTGGGAAGAGCATTTTGACACCGACAAACGTCAAAATGAACGCCAAGGCCGGCTTGAGGTAGCGGAACTTGCCCATCGCACCTGCCAACACAAAGTACAACGAGCGCAAGCCCAAGATGGCAAATACGTTCGACGTGTACACGATGAACGCATTGTCTGTAATGGCAAAAATCGCCGGAATCGAGTCCACCGCAAAAATCAGGTCAGTAAACTCAACTACCAACAACACGGCCAACAATGGCGTAGCCATACGTACGCCGTTCTTGACCACCACAAAGCGTTGCCCTTCGTACCCTTCAGTCATCGGCATAACCTTGCGCAACCACTTAACGACCGTGTGGTCAGCCGGATCAACCGCATGATCGTCGCTCTTGACCATCTTGATACCGGTATAAATCAAGAACGCACCGAAGATCCAGATAATCCAGTGGAACTCTTTGATCAGGGCGGCACCGGCGGCAATCATGATACCGCGCATAATCAAGGCCCCAAGCACGCCCCAGAACAACACGCGATGCTGATAAATCGCCGGCACTGCAAAGCTACTAAACACCAACACAAACACAAAGATGTTGTCGACACTCAGCGATTTCTCAATCAGGTACCCAGTCAAGAATGCCAGTGCTGCCTCGGTGTTATTTGCGAAATCAGGACTGTTTGGCATCATCACATCCCAATAGAGATAGATGACAAGATTGAATACCAAGGCTAATCCGATCCACACCACACTCCAGACCAATGCTTCTTTGACGTTGACTTCATGTGCTTTGCGATGGAACACGCCGAGATCGAGCGCCAACATCGCCAAAACAAACACATTAAATCCGACCCATAACAACGTTGAGTCCATGACACCCTGTTTCTAGGCTTCTAGCGAAAACGAATACAATAGCGAATCACGCATCTAATTAATACGAATACCACACGAAAATAGTTGCACCAGTGACCAAACCCACACAAAATCCCCATCTTGTGTGTCCACAAGATGGGGAACAATCACACTATAGTCTCTACTCAGCCCAACGCTTGGCCAACGCAACCATCACATCGACACCTTTGTACATATCTTGCACCGTGACCCACTCAAGCGGGCCATGAGCATTATGACCACCCGTAAAGATGTTTGGTGTCGGCAAGCCGCGCTCGGTCAAGCGCGACCCATCGGTGCCACCACGGACTGGCTCGTCGTACGACTGGACACCAGCGTCAGCACAGGCGGCCCGCAATTTATCCATAATCTCGGGGCGGTCGCGCAACCAATACCCCATGTTGCGATACTGTTTGGTAATCGTGCACGTCACTTTGGCTGTCGGATAACCAGCTTGGAGTGCGTCGCAAATCAGTTGCAACATCTGCCCCTTGGCAGCGAGTTTTTCGTTGTCGTGATCGCGAATAATAAAGCGCACCGTGGCACTCGCCGTGCTGCCTTCAATGCCCGTGGGGTGAATGAAGCCAACCCGGCCATTGGTGCTTTCTGGTGCGGCAAACTCACGTGGCAACATGCCCAGTAACTTACCAGCCAGATGCACCGCATTCACCATCCCATAGGCATTGGCAGTCCCAGGGTGCGTTGACACGCCGGTGATTTCAACGACGGCACCATCAGCCGAAAACGTCTCCCAACTCACCTCACCCACGCCACCGCCATCAAATGTATAGGCAGCGCTGGCACCGAGTTGGGCAATATCGAGGTAATCAACGCCACGACCAATTTCTTCGTCCGGCGTAAAGCAAATGCGAATCGGCCCGTGCGGGATTGATGTATCACGCAACAACTGCTCAGCAGCCGTCATGATAATCGCAATACCAGCTTTGTCATCTGCCCCGAGCAACGTCGTCCCCGATGCCGTAATCAGGTCTTTGCCGACAGCCGTCAAAATATCAGCGTACATCGGATTAGCCGGATCAATCACTTGATTCGGGTCATCGGGGAGCACAATTTTGCGGCCATCGTAGTTGGCGTGCACAATCGGCTTCACGCCTTCGCCACTAAAGTCCGGGGCGGTATCAACGTGTGCCAAAAACGCCACAACTGGCGCCTGCTCATGCCCGGGTGTGGCTGGAATGGTTGCCATCACATACCCGTGCTCAGTCAACACCACGTCAGCTGCCCCCATGGCGGTTAGCTCATCACGCAGAAGCCGCAACAAATCCCACTGTCGCTCAGTTGATGGGTACGTTTTCGAAAATGGGTCGCTGGTCGTGTAGATTTTGACATAGCGCAAAAATCGGTCGCGAAGTGCGTTGGTCATAAGAGCTCCACAATATACAAAAGAACTGACGTAGGTATTATATCTAGCTTCTGCATCGGAATGTGGTAGATCATGGGAATCGAGATTGTATTAATTCCATCACTCTGCGTGCACCGCGGATGTTCAAGTGATCTTGGTCATAAAACAATAACTCACCATCAAGGACGCTATAACACTGCAGATCATCACAAAACGCATCAAGTGGGTCAAATACTGAAACCTGCGGATACCGCGCTAATACTGGGGCAACTGCCGCACGATATGGTGCAAAATGCGCTTCGATGCGCGTCCGATCAATCCCACACGCCCATCCAATTTGATTCACCAGCGTACGCATGCAATTTCGTGGGACAAACGAAAACTCAGGCATTTGATGCACAAATACCACACGATTACGCGGGTCCGTTGTCAACTGCTCCAACATCGCATCAAGCCCATTGGCAAGTGCAACCGTACTCGACGCCACAGACAACTCCGCTTGCGAATCTCGCTCGCGCAAATGCATTATGTTGTGCGTCCGTAGTAATAAATCTTCGCCTTGAACAATCGAATAGCGCCCAATCAGAAACACATACCGTGGCGCATCAGTTTTTAGCTGCTCAAGTTGTTGCAGTTGACGAGTTTGTCCTGCAGGCGGTTGGCAATAATACCGCAGACGTGTATCAATATAGGTATCTGTGTTGAGAATCGGCAAACACCCATCTGCGACGACTACATAGCTGTTATTTTGGACAGGCTCATCGCGAAATAGTCCATTGTACAATGATCGCGCATGGCTATCTCCAATCAATACATACTCACTCCCAGTCGCCGTATCTGATGTGCGACAATACTCAGCAGAGCCTAGGATAGTGCGGCACTCGGTTGCGTCTATCCTACGTGAGTACTGCGCTAATTCACCACGAATAATCCAATCACCAACCATGTCATATCGCCCCAAAAAATGAGCAACTCGTGTAGGCACCGGTATGTACCATAGCAGGGTGGCCAGCGCAAAAACACTCCCCATTGTGAGAATCAACCATCGTACTTGTATGCGATGCCGCGCCGTAAAACGAATCGGACGCTCTACCAAACGATACGTCACATGTGCCAATACCACGCTTAGTACTACCAACAAAATGGTCATCACCGCATGTGATTCGCCGTCATAAATAAGATAACTAAACACCAAGACGGGCCAATGCCAAAGATACAACGGATAGCTAATTAATCCGATATGTACTATGTATGGATGTGATAACCAGCGTTGCAGTCGGTGCGTCGGATGCGCACAAAGTAATCCTGCAGTACCCAAAACAGGTAGCAAAGCCCAATACCCTGGGAATGTTTTTTGTGCGTCAATCAACCAGAAGCCCGTAAGAAGAAGCACTACACCACCAATTGAAAGGCCTGATTGGAGCGGTTGATAGCGATCCTCGCGTGTCACTGGCGTAAATACGCTCACCCAAGCCACAATACCGCCCATTGCAAGTTCCCAAAATCGACTGACTGGCAAATAAAACGCAGCAGCTTCATCGGTCGTAGTCAGCCAGATATTCGTGATAAATGAAGTCACTACTACTACCACAAAGGACGCAAGCAATGCCGTACGCCGCCCACGCATTGCGACAATCAAGAGTGGCCAGAAAATATAAAATTGCTCTTCGACACCAAGCGACCACAAATGCACCAACGGTTGTGTATATGTTTCTGGCGCAAAATAGTCAACTTGGAGATAGTAAAATATATTTGCAACAAAACCAATACTTGCGACTATTGTTTGCATGAGTAATTCATATTCATCACGGAATAAAATGAACCAAAATGCAAGCATTACCACCACAATAACTACAGTAAGCGCCGGAAAAATACGCCGGATACGTCGTTGATAGAACTCACCAATCGAAAAACGATCGCGCCACACCTCAGCAATTACAATATGTGTTATCAAATATCCTGACAACACAAAAAACATATCAACACCGATAAAACCACTTTGCAGTACTTCAGGAAATGCATGGAAAACAATCACGGTCAACACCGCAATTGCACGCAAACCATCGATATCAGCCCGATACCCTCGATCAATCGTTGGTATGTCGTGTAATACAACTGGTGACTGCTGGCGTAGCCATAGCACAACGCCACTACACCACCCCAAAAGGCCGATGATATACCATATGGTTGACGCCTGTACAACATCAAGTCCAACAATCAATACGCACGCCAATCCTGCCATCCATATAACCGGTCGTATGCGTGAGAAGCCAAGCAGAATACTGACCGCACCCACACCAAATATGGCGCACATCCACCAATATATTGCATGCATGGGCACAACCCAAGTCATTGCATATACCACCCCTGCCCATAGCACCCAGCGCACCACCTGTATCCAATCGTGCGAGTATGGCATACACGCAAGGCCTAACATCAGTACCAGCCAGGCAGCAATCAACCACGCACCATGGGTCCAATCACCAACAGCCACCCACTCAAGCTCACTAAAGGCCCATGCAATAGGCAGTTGTGCATCTTGTAGTGCGTTGTTTGTGGCACGTTGAATGAACGTCAAATGCAGTACGCCATCTATGGCACTTTCATCCACAAATACGTACATCCATCGTGGAGATTGCATGCGAGATACATCAACCACCCGGGAACCATATTGAAATTCAGCATGTGTCACACTTGGATGCACCCAAAAACGAGTTTTTATGATGCCAGAATACTGTGGTTGTATGATTTGAATAGGAAATTCGCTACCCAGCCAAATAAACGAAATACCATCAGCAGTTATTTCGGTGGTATCACGCCGCACCGCACCGTTACCATCACCAATATCAGATGCAGTTATCGGTGCTGACGGGACACGATACGTGATAGTAACATACAGTCCACCCAACATTGTCAACAATAACAACGCATAGATGAGTCTACGCCACCATGACATCGTCGGTTTGTTTGTGGTATGTATATTACCCATCATCTACTTCCTATTCAACCAACACAATGACCTCACCGCATGATTTCTCATGTTTCGCCGCCACTCGTTTTTCTCCATGCTGTCTTATTCTACACATAAACATATGACAGTACATATCCTGTAGATATGCCACTCAACAAACCACATGTACAGACAACCAGATACCCGTATAATACACAAAGGGACTAGATTGTTTGTAATTCAAAAGGACTATTGCGTGCAATCACCACGCGATTCATTATTATTTCGTCGCCTCTGGTTTATATGTGTTGCAATTCTCATTGCCAGTAGCAGTGGGCATTTCTATGCCAGTGATGAAGAAAAGATGTTTGCCACGACACTCCGTATGTGGCGGGCAATTCAACATATTTTTGATTCGTCTACCACCATCGAATACCCTGTCCTCAGTGTCTACGGCCCGATGCAATCGCTCTTGGCACTCGTAACACTCCCGCTCGGCACACTCCTTGCCGCCCTTGGCCCCGCCGAGATGCAAGCCTGGCTGTTGCGCCTGCCGAGCACGTGGATCAACGCTATCACCGTTGCCAGCACTGCTACTCTCTTGGGCTGGTTGAGCATGCGCCAATATCAGTCACGCCCCGTCGGGATTGCGGTCGCTATCACCTATGCATTCGCAACGCCAGCCTGGATGTATGCCCGCAGTTTCTTTTCGGAGCCAACAGCAGCGTTCTTCTTGTTAGTTGCCGCATTACCGCTCTTTTTTGCTTCAGCCGAAAGCCGTCCCCGACGTGTCATGTATATACTTGCAGGCCTAGCCACATTAGGAGCGTTACTCAGCAAAATCGCCGTCGCGCCTGCCGTCGCAATCATCGGCCTAGCCGTGTTGAGCATGAGTGTGCGCGACCGCGACTGGCACAAACTCATGGCATGGGGGAGCGGGGCGGGCGTCGCCGCTATAATCTTTTTGACATACAATCTGCTTGCGCGTGGCAGCCTACTGAGCTCGGGGTATAACAGCAGCCAAACCGGGCTCGAGATTCGTTGGGATTACATCTTCACCGGGTTATATGGGCAGTTTTTGAGTAGTGGCAAGAGCATCTTTTTGTATGCCCCGTTGTTACTCTTGTGGCCTATTGGCATTTGGTTTCAGCGCACGCAACGCCAGCTGACGCTCAGTTTGCTCGGCATCATTGCGGCCATTGTGTTTATCCACACCAACGTTATCTTTTGGCACGGCGATGGCGCCTGGGGGCCGCGCTACGTGATGTTGGCCATGCCGTTCATGGTTTGGCCACTCGGAGCTGTCTATCAACACTTGTCAACACTCCGCACTACTATCCGCCGAGCAGTGTTGCTCCCCTTCGTTGTGGCCACAATCCTCGTCCAAATCGCTGGACTCAGTATCAACCTGAATGCTGTTATCATCGATACGCGCGACGAGCGCGCGCGCTACTTTGAGCCTGCGTCATCGCCCATCGTCGGGCACTGGCGTACGCTCTGGCGCCAGATGAGTCGTGACGTCAATGCGTTGACGCAACCGGGTGTCACCTTGCACGGGTGGAGTTATAGCGAGGGCGACCGCGAGGCACATCAACAGTTCCCCCGCTATGCAAGTAGCGGTGCCCACATCATCGTTAGTGCCCGTGGGCGCGACTATCCACAACTCGTGGCGACGTACCACTCATGCCTTGATACAACCAATCAGATGCACATCGATCTCGTGCTCAACGATTGGCTGATGCAGCGCGCCACGGCCTGCCCACCTCGTCAGATTCATCTATTGTTGACACACGGGACAAGTACCGTGACGGTGCAAAGTGACGGTGTACGGATCGTAGGGTTACCACAACACGAGTGGTACGATACACTCAGCGCATCAATGCTTTCAGTAACGGTGTATGACAACGGTGAGGTAGCCCCAATCTGGGCCAACCCCACCCCACCATCGCGCATGCCCGACACACCGAATGCGATGCGCATATGGGCCAGTGACATCCGCAGTGGGTTCTATGATTACTGGTGGTATTACCTGATTGCAGTGCCGCGCACTGCCTCAGTAGCCCCAGTCATAGCCGTCATCATCGGCATCATCGGCAGTCTACTGCTGGGAGCGTGGTTGCCACAGGTGCGCAACACTAAAGAGCACCAGACTCCCAAACAATAAGCCTGCTCCGCCCCAGGCCAGTAGTCGCAACTGCTCGCCCAGCACCACAACGGCCAATACCGTCGAGGTCAACGGCTCAAACAACGAAAGAGTCGCTGCCGTTGTGGCCGTAATCGTTTGTAAGCCACGCACATACAGCAGATAACTCAGCAGCGTCGGCACCAAGGCCAAATACACAGCTCCCCACCAGATCAGCGCATCAGTCGGCCAGGTACGCCCCATCGCCATGGTCACGACCGCCAATACGACCGCGGCCACGCCAAACATATATGCCAGCGGCGTCGCTACGCCAAATGCCGGCGCCACCATTCGTGTCGTCACAGCCACCACGCTGTAGCACAAGCCGGCACCAAGCGCATATGTGACTCCGAGCCATGACCAGGTGGCAATATCGGCAGGATTGGCAACAAGGAGGGTTGCACCACCGATGGCCAGCCCAATCGCCAGCATTTGTACGGTACCAAGGCGCTCGCCAAGCCAGAATCGCGCAATCAGTGCCGTAAAGATCGGCGCACTACAGATATTCAACATGACTGCCATCGCCACACCGATATACGGAATTGCCGCAAAGTAGGCTACCTGATACATTGCAAAGGCCATGCCGCCAATCATCATAGCGCCATGATGCGTACTCGTTGCCGGTATGCGCCACTGTCCACTTGAAATGCGATGCCAGCACCACACAAAAGGCACCACAATCAGCAAACGCAAGGTACCAAGCATGAGTACATCAACCGACAGCTGCCCGAAGAGCACTGCCACAACGACGCCAATACTCCCCCACAAAAAGGCGGCACAACTCACGAGTATCATTCCAAAAGCGGATTTTTGCATGGTAATCCTTTGCACAACCAGCGCTACAATAGACAGAGGAGGATGGAATGGATATAGCCCATTTTGCCACATATAGCACGCGACAGCATCAGGCAGGGCGTGATTTGCAGGCCATCTTACATACCGCAACGCGCGCAGCCTTGCCGACTCCACGGATACAGGCATCTGTGCGGAGCGACGAAACGCATGTATGGATCGGCGACGAACAATTCACCCCGACACGCGTCATCATCGTCGCCATCGGCAAAGCCGCCCCAGCCATGGCTACTGCTGCATCGATACAACTTGGCGCGCATTTGAGCCATGGCCTTGTCATTTACAAAGACGATGATGGGAGCCCGCGCATCCCACAACTCGACTACATCCAAGCTGGTCACCCGGTACCCGATCACCACAGCCTGAAAGCTGGGCGTCACGCCCGAGAACTCGTAGCCGCCACCACCGCATCTGACCTAATTTTGGTACTCGTCTCAGGTGGTGGATCGGCGTTGATGGTCGATTTACCCGATGATGTACCACTGAGCGACATGCAACATCTCACCCGCACCTTGCTCAGGTGTGGCGCCAATATCAACGACATCAATACGATTCGCCGACGTGTCGACCGTATCAAGGGTGGTGGCTTAGCGCAGGCCGCCGGCACCACACCACTCCGCACGCTCGTCATATCAGATGTGCTCGGCAATCCACCCGCAACCATCGCCTCTGGCCCGACCGTACCCAACCCAGATACCCCAGATGCTGCTTGGCAGGTGATTGAGCGCTATTCTATCGCCGACCAGCTAACACCTACGCTCATCGCAGCCCTGACCGCCCCGATGGCACAGATACCCAATCCATCACCACTCGCTATCATCGGCGATATGATGCAGTCAATTGATGCCGCCGCGATCACCGCACGGGCACTCGGCTATACCACCATCATCGGTGATACCGCACTAACCGGCGATGCCCGTACTGTCGGTCATATGCTGGGCAAGCTGGTAGCGTCGTACCACGCAGTCGATACACCTCATTGCATCATCGCCGGCGGTGAGACGACTGTCACACTTACAGGCCACGGCAAAGGTGGCCGTAATCAAGAGCTCGCCCTCGCTGCCGCACAGGCGATTGCCGGGCATGCAAATATCATCATTGCCGCCTATGCCACTGATGGTGGCGATGGACCCACCGATGCTGCCGGTGCCGTCGCGACAGGCACAACCATGACACGAGCGGCGCAACTCGGACTCAATCTGACCCAGACGCTCAATCACAACGACACCTACGCCTGGTGGGGAGCATTAGATGATTTACTCATACCCGGCGCCAGCGGCACCAACGTGAATGACATATTTGTGGCACTGATTACACCAAAACCCCGATGATGACATGTGCCACCACCGGGGTTTGCGTGCTAGATAACCGCCATTATTTAGATTTGCGAAGCCTCGTCAGCCGAAGCAGCCGGCTGCTTGGGCGCCATAATGCGCAACAACGGTGGCGTCACCAGCGTGGTGACAACCGCCATCACTATCAAAGCAGAAAAGATAGGTGTGTCAATCGCACCAGCACTCAATGCCACGCCAGCCAGTACCAAGGCCACCTCGCCGCGTGAAATCATGCCAGCGCCGACCAACCACGAGTTGCGCCAGTTAATCCCACCGATACGTGCACCCAATCCACCACCAATCAACTTGGTGATAATAGCCAGCACGGTCAAGACAATCACCAACATCGGCGCACCCACCACATCATTGATGTTGGCCTGCAATCCGATACTCACAAAGAAAATCGGGATGAAAATACCGTACCCAACTGCCGCAATCCCCCCATGGGCCACATGGTGGTGATCAACATGACGCGCCACAACGACACCCAGCAAGTATGCGCCGATAATCGCCGCTACACTGCCGAAGGCCTCGGCCGACCAGGCATAAAACAAAATAATGGCAATCAGAATTGCCAACACAGTCTCTTTTTGGGTGATGCGATCTTCATAGCGGCGCAAAAATGGAATCGCCTTGTCGGCAATAATCCATGCCACCGGAAAGAACAGTATCATGCTGATGAGCGTCGTCACCAAATCACCGGTGCCGAGCATCAAGTTCATCACCACCGCAAAAATCAACACGCCGAGCACGTCATCGATAATCGCAGCACCAAGCACCACCGTGCCCTCACGCGTGCGCATTAAGCCAAGTTCACGCAATGTTTGTGCTGAGATACTGACACTCGTGGCCATTAAGACCGCACCTACCAAGACCGCCGTCTTGAGGTCGCCACCAAAGAGCAACATCGTGGCTGTACCACCGGCAAGCGGGAGGAGCAACCCACCCAGCGCAGTCAAAAACGCCGGGCGCCCGACGCTTTGCATGGCTTTGACATCGGTCTCGATGCCGGCCATGAACATCAACAACACCACGCCGATTTCGGCGATGATTTTGGTCGTCTTGTCGAGCTCAACAGCATTGAACAACGAGGGACCAAGCGCCAAGCCAACCAACAACTCACCAAAGACTGCTGGCATACCAATGCGCAAACTCAAGAGTCCAGCGAGTTTGGCGGCAAGCAACATAAGTGCAATCGGCAATAATGCCTCTACTGCAGGATGCATGTGCAACCCTCCGTTCTATCCGGCGTCGTCGAATGGCGGGGGACGAGCCGAAGGGCGAATGTACCATTATCTATGGTAGCATATTTTGTGGCTATAACGCATCATGACGCACTAGGCATACATTACTGTGCTGTTTTGTCGCATACGTATCACACAATATGGTACGCTACAATGCAATCATTTCACCCATCAGGGATACACGATGACCATTCAACAAAAAGCCTGGCTGGCCCTCATCACAGGTGTTTTTGCGATTAGCACCTCGCCAATTATCGTCAAGCTCGCCGACGTGCCAGGCACTACCACTGCGTTCTATCGGGTGTTTATCGGGTGTCTCGTGCTCATCCCGTGGTTTGTCCTGCACAAACCGACACTCCCCAAAGGCAACGCCC
>CAYXXK010000020.1:0-4132 GCA_964469045.1 uncultured Klebsiella sp. | reverse complement strand
CTCTGGGCCATCATCGCCGGTGGACTCTTCTTTGGCGTTGACCTAGTCCTGTGGAACGAGAGCCTCCTCCGGGCCCCGGCCACCAGCGCCACCCTGATGGCTAACAATGCCCCATTATGGGTTGGGCTGGCTTCGATGTTCATCTTCAAAGAACAACTCACACGCAACTACTGGATCGGCCTAGCCCTCGCTATGGCTGGCATGGTGGTGGTCGCCGGTGGCGACCTCCAACTCAACCCGGCCGACCTCAACGGCATCATCCTCGCCCTCGGTGCGAGCTTTTGTTATGCCGGCTACATCCTTAGCACCCGCCAAGCGCGTGGCAGCATGGACACCGTGACCTTCATGGTCTGGTCACTCGCCATCGCGAGTCTTGTCATCCTGCCGTTTGCCATCGGACTCGAGGCGCCACTCTGGGGCTTTAGTACAACCACCTGGATTCTCATCTTCGTACTCGGGCTGTTTGCCCAGACCATTGGTTGGCTCGCTATTAATTATGCCCTCGGGCATTTGCCAGCCTCAATTACCTCGGTCACGCTACTCGGCCAAGTCGTGATAGCGGCACTTCTGGCGGTGCCGTTACTCGGCGAGCCCATCCGCGAAAGTCAGATTATCGGCGGACTGCTCATCATCGGTGGTATTATTTTGGTAAATCGTCGTTGAGGTAGTGACACCATGACTCATCCCATTCGGCTCATCTTTTTGGGTACCCCACATCTCGCCACCATCCCACTGCGGGCGCTCCACGCCATGCCTGGCATCACCATCGTGGCCGTCATCACCCAACCAGATCGCCCGAGTGGGCGTGGCCGTCAACTGACGCCACCACCAGTCAAAGCCGTCGCACAAGAGCTGGGCATCGCGACTATCATACAACCCGAGACACTCAAAGACGAGGCGGTGGTGGCACAGATTGCCGCCTTGGCCCCCGACATCGGTGTGGTCGCCGCTTACGGCGAGATTCTGCGCAAAAACGTCCTTGCTATCCCGACGCACGGCTACCTCAACATCCATCCGTCGCTGTTACCCCGTCATCGGGGCCCAGCACCGGTCACCAGTGCGATTCTCGCCGGTGATAGCGAGGTGGGCGTCAGCGTGATGCAGCTCGGCAGCAAAATGGACGCTGGGCCGATTTTGGTGCAACACCGTCAGCCACTTGCTGCTGATGATCGGGCTGGTGTCTTGACCGAGGATCTCTTTCATGTGGGGGCACGATTGCTCTGCGAGGTGCTCCATCCGTACATCGACGGCACGCTGACACCGACCCCACAAGACGATACCCAGGCCACCTACATCGGCTTGTTGAGTCGTGATGATGGGCGGATTGATTGGAGTCAGCCAGCGCACCAGATTGCCCGCATGAACCGGGCCTACGACCCGTGGCCGGGGACATTTAGTACGCTCAACGATCAGCCGTTCCGCATCATCAGCGCGCACGCCCTCAATCAATCGCACAACCGGCCGGTTGGCAGCGTCATCGACACTCCAGACGGCCCAGCCGTAGCCTGTGGCACCGGACTACTTGTGCTTGATACCGTCCAACCAGCCGGCAAAAGTGCCATGGTCGCCCGCGACTGGTACCGTGGCGTGCGCCAGCCCGATGCCATCGTGCTCGCCTAAATGCTTTCACACAAAAGAGAACGTGCGTGACCACATCATCACCGCAACGCCCAGCATTCACGGGTATCACGCCTGGGCAACTCGACAACCCAGATATTGCGCAGCGACAAGCGCACTACGAACAGATACTCCACCCGCAACTGGTGGCATTGGCCGACCTGATCTATGCACAGGGCGAACGCACGTTGCCCAAACGCTGGTCACTCTACACCACCAGCTTCAAACAACAACCACGGCACCCACAGCCTGACCAGACTAGTAGTGCCTACATTGTGATCGACCGCCCACCTCGCGGTGGCGGCATTTATGTCAGCATCGACGGCCCAGCCCAGCAACTCGTAGTGGCTTTGCAACTTGCCCCACGCCTACGCGATGCCCTGCGTCGGCTGTTGGCCATTGATGATCAGGTTGCCGCACAGTTGACGACCTGCACCGATGTACGCTTTCGCGGGGTCAATCAGGGCGATACCACGACACCGTGGTACGAGCGCTATGTCAATCAACGGCGCCCGAGCCCATTGTTATGCGGATTTCAACGCCCACTCAGCGACACCGAGGTAGCGACACCGGCCATTAGCGAGTGGATTTGTGGGCATGTTGCGATGTTGCTCACCATCCACGATGCAATCATTCAGCAGGTGATTGCGCCAGCGCCCCGCATCCGCGAGGCATCGGTTGCCTACGACACCGCGCCGGCGCTCGAGGTGATTTGTCAGCGCATCGCGCAGAGCGGCGTCATCATGCCCGAATCGGTGATTCGCCAGATGCACCTGAGCCTGCAACAGCGCCCGTTTGTCATCCTCGCCGGCCCACCCGGCGTCGGCAAAAGCCTGCTGGCTCGACGTTACGCCGATGCCTTATATGGTGCTGATAGTCACGGCGACAACCCGGCCTTTTTGCGCGTGGCGGTGCAACCCGATTGGCATCATGCCCGCGATATTTTGGGGTATTACAACGCACTGGCAGATGTCTTTCAGCCGACACCGTTGACGCGACTGCTCCTCGAGGCCTTGCGCAAACCGCGGCAGCCGTTTGTGGTCTGTCTCGACGAGATGAATCTAGCACGGCCTGAGTACTACCTCGCGCCCATTTTGTCGGCCAGCGAAAGCGTGGACCGACTGATTGACTTGGGCATCCCCGGGCATCAAGCTCGCCTGAGCGACGGCGAAAGCATCCCCAATCCACTGCCACTAGCGCGCAACATTTTGTGGATTGGCACCGTCAATCAAGATGAATCAACCTATGACGTCACACCGAGAATTCTCGACCGCATGCATCTCATCGACATGCCGTCAGTTGATCTCACCGCGTGGCGCGCCAGCTGGCCCCACCCCATCGATACCCGCCAGTGGCAGACCGTGGTGACGCTGCAGCGCTACCTGACAACGGTAGAGCGCCCATTCGGCTACCGGTCGCTCAGCGATTTGTGGGGGATTGTGGCGCAGGCCGATGGCTCCACCCAGGCAGATACGTTGTTTGATGAGCAACTGCGCCAGCGCCTCAGCAGTCGCCTCAAAGGGCAACGTTCGCTGGCGCTCTGGCAACAGATTGGCGCTGCGGTGGTCGATTATCCACTCACGGCGCAACGCATCACGCAGTTGCGTGAGCAACTCCAACGGAGTGGATTTGCTCAGCCCTAACTATCTTATCCCTACACACTACCAAGTGATCCTATCAGCACCTCTAGTGCATGTTGGTATTGTTGTTCATTCCCATAATCAACAAAATATGCGGCAGCCGCCCTCGTAAGTGGAAATGACGTCGATGACAATTGTAATAACGCTTCTTCCACTGAAATATTTTTTTGCCCACCAATCACTGCTTCGTGTTTGACACTACTAAACCCCGCCCACCCATAGTTCAACGCAAGAATAGTAACAAACACGGTGACAGCGCGCTCGCCCACAATTCCTCCACGCGACAAAATGCCCAACATCGATTCACCAATGTGAACTGCCGCCAATCCAGGTAGCGGGTTAGAAAACAACAAAGGAATAGCCCATCGATTTTCCTCGAGTAATTGTTTGTGTCGTACGGCTAATTCTCTCAACGCATCTCGCCATGCTTGCGTTTGACTCGGTAATTCTAGTCGTGACAACACGCGATCTAACAATGCACTTTCTAATAACTCTTTTGTTCCAAAATAGCGATAGAGTGCCATATTTGAACACTGTAATTCTTGCGCTATCCGCCTGATAGTCAGTGGTTCAGTACCCGACCGCAGTATCTTTTCTGCAACATCGAGGATTACCGTCTCTGATAATGAGTTTCGTTGGCGACGTGTATGTGGTACTTGCATAATTTTTGATTATAACATAGTATACATTGTATACTATAAACCATGTAGGATTAACGCTATGAATGTGCGTTCGATTATGCTCCGTTGGATCCCGACGCTCTTGGCCTTTCCGATTGGCGGGCAATTCGTTGTATGGACACTTGGTGGTGTCGACACGTTTGTTGAATCGAGTATCGCAGGCATGATTGTAGGCGTCACTGTTGGTTTTTTTCA
>CAYXXK010000019.1:48451-50776 GCA_964469045.1 uncultured Klebsiella sp. | reverse complement strand
GCGAGGTCGGGTCGTCGACTATGCCCCACAAAGTTAATCCGATTGACTTCGAGAATTCAGAAGGCAATCTCGGCCTAGCTAGCGCTATGTTCGAGTTCTTCAGTCGCAAACTGCCTATCTCACGCTTGCAACGCGATCTCACCGGCAGTACCGTATTGCGCAATTTGGGCGTGGCATTCGGCCATATGTTGCTGGCCTGTCGGCGCACGAGCAAGGGATTAGCCAAGGTCAGCCCCAACCGTGACCTGATGTATGACCACGTCGTTGCACACCCCGAAGTACTAGCGGAGGCCTATCAGACAATCCTGCGTCGCGAAAACGTTAAAGAGCCATATGAATTGTTAAAGCAACTTACACGTGGTAAGCAACAGATAACGTTAAAAGATTTACACAATTTCATCAATCATCTACCTATTTCTGAGCATATCAAAGAAGAATTACGTAATTTGAAGCCAGAAGAATACATTGGAATTGCAGATAAATTAACGATGAAGTCTATCACAAAGTAATTCATTTGTAATTTTTCGATGATTCGTACGGTCTCTTTTAGTGTAGACTATGTGTGCAATATTATTTGCACAATCACCCCCCACACATGCAGCTTGCCAAATGGCAAGCTGCATGTGTGTATATCGACGAAAACAAATCTAAGCAATTTCCAATAGATTTACAACAAATTCGCCATATAGTTCGTATTACAGACACATACGTGTCACACATTGAGTGTACATAGGGGGTGTTTATGCGTTGGTATATAAGATTACTGTTCGTGCTGTCATTAATTGTGCCACAGTCACTCTTCGCAGCGGGCTCACAAGTGCGTGATCCAATTCGCCCACTTCGTATTACAGAGCAGACGCGCAACACCACAATTCGCACTGATGATTCAAGCAAAAGCGTCGAATTAAAAGTATCAGTCACCGGTGGAACGCGCCCATACACCTTTACGTGGTACGAAGGTGCAGTTGGTGATACGAGTACACAAGTGGGTGCACGTGATCGCATCAAACTAACCTTAACGCATGGTACATACACGTACTGGGCAGAGGTCGAAGATCGCGCTGGTAACGCAGTTTCGTCACGTGCAATTACAGTAGCAATTGTCCCACGCACAGTAGGTCCGTTGAGCATCCGCAAGCAGCCACAAAGCAAAGAACTCGAGAGCACGGGTACAACGACATCTGTCGAGCTTGAAGTATCCGCAGTCGGCGGTACCCGCCCCTACACTTACGCTTGGTACGAAGGTGAGAGTGGCGATACGACCACCATGGTTGATGAGGGCGAAGAAATCACTGTCGAGGTAGCGACCGGCGAGCACTCATACTGGGCACAAGTCACTGACGGCAATGGTGACACTATCAATTCCGAAACTGCAGTGATTAATGTAGTCACGTATCCATTAGCGATTATTGATCAAACTCTCGACCAAAGTATCACCGCCTATGACGCCACCGAAGAGGTTGAGCTTGCGGTGAAAGCAGATGGCGGTTTGGAGCCATACACGTATACGTGGTATCAAGGTGCGCTAGGCGATACGAGTACCGTGGTCGGAAGTGATGATGAGGTCAACTTAGACCTTACTCCTGCCACATACACGTTCTGGGCTGAAGTCGCAGATAGCAATGGTAACACGATAACAAGCAGTCTCATCACCATTGAAATCATCGCAGGCCCACTAGAGTTCGTCCGTGAACCGCGGAGCGCAACTGCAACGTGGCGGAGTGGGTCGGCACGTACCACCTTATCCGCAGAAGCACACGGTGGCACAGCCCCATTAACGTATGAATGGTTCTTGGCTGGCGTGAGTGTTGGTACGGGCGCTTCGCTGCCGGTTGTATTTAGTAATGCCACCGAGGCTCCACGGAGCTATACCGTAGTTGTTACCGATGCAACAGGCACTACAATCACATCGCGCGCAGCTACCGTACGCATCAGTTTGCCGCCATTTAGTGTCACAAACTACACACGGAGCACCACCGCACGCTGGGTAAGCGGTAATGCAATAGCCACAGTATCAGTCCAAATTCGTGGCGGTGTAGGACCGTTCACTTATAAATGGTATGCTGGTACTCGTACCCGTCCAGGTAGCTTGATTGCTTCAGGTACACTTGTGAATGGCTTTGCCACTGCACGTATCAATACTGGCGCCACCGCAGCTGGACGCAAAACATTCTTTGTGACCGTCACTGATGCTGCGGGAAACGTCAAATACGCAGATTCATACACAACGATCACAATCCCGCGGCCACCAGCTATGCCGACTGCGACGCGCACTCGTGTGCCGACGATGACACCATCACCAACCCTCGAGCCAACCCTCGAGCC
>CAYXXK010000019.1:0-48351 GCA_964469045.1 uncultured Klebsiella sp. | reverse complement strand
AGCCAACCCTCGAGCCGACCCTCGAGCCAACCCTCGAGCCAACCCTCGAGCCAACAGCAACGCCTTAGTCAGTATCCGTAGCTGATATAAATCCCCTCTCTACATGTGTAGAGAGGGGATTTACGATTGATTCCACCGGTATTGTTCAGTTGCGATGAGCGGTTTGTTCTGGATAGTGTGTATCACGCCAGCGTAACACCGGCGCTTCAACAAACCGATAACTTAGCCATGACACGCCAAATGTCATCACAAGATACCCAATTGCCATCACGAGCATCATGACCACATCAGTTGCTGGCCCTATCGAGCGATCAAGTCGATTGACCATCATAATATGATAAAGATATGCGGAGTAGCTCACGAGTGCAACCCACGAAATGACACGGTCAAAGAGGCGCCACCCCACAGTACGTACCTGCTCCATGACCGGTATCACTAACGTTGCACCAACTGTGGTCAGCATATGACCAGCAAAGATAGCAACGCCGTACCAACGCCATTGTTCGAGTAATACCATGTAGCCCAGCCAAAAGATAATCATCCCTGGCGCAAAACCATAATGTGCCAGCCGATCAAACCACTGTGGACGTACTTGACGTATCCATGCGAGTAACACGCCCCAAATCATTGAATCGAGTCGTGCATAAATAGCAAATTCAATATTTCCTACGACTTCTTCGGGTAGGAGAAACTGCAACGTCGCTCGGATTACCATCGAACTCACCCCAAAAATCAGCAACCCGCTGACCCACGCACGCTCTTTGCGCATGACCCTCATGAATACAGCTAACACGAGTGGAAAGAAAAAATAAAATGCCTCTTCGGCACCCAGACTCCACCAAAACCCAAGTTCGGTTGTGACGTAGTAGGGATTTATTGTGCCCACAAACAAAATACTGGCAACATAATCACGAATGTTCTGTGGCGCAGCAATCAGCCATACCACGATTGCCGAAACATATGCGGCTGGGAGAGTACGCAGCCATCGTCGCATCCAAAAGCGTTGTACAACATGCGGTTCATGCAAACGATGCAGATTACGCCACAAAATCCCACCAATCAGATAGCCACTCAACGCAAAAAAGATATCAACACCAATCGCACCTAGATAGACAAACCAGCGGAAAATATCGCGCTCGGTGCGCCATTCAGCCACCATGAGTGGCGTAAAGTGTGCCACGATTACACATAACACAGCCACAGCACGCATCACATCCAAGCCAAATCGTCGGCCAGTGGTCGGGGATGCATGGAATGACCGCCGACCATCAACAAATGCCCACATAACCATCACCGCACTCACAAGATAACGCCCTGAGTTATCTAGGAGTAGCGCTGCACGCTCCATACCAATAAGTAATTCTTGATGGAACATCGTCCCATACAACAGGGATAACCCGAGCCACACACACACACCCATCCAACGGGCACGCCACAACCATATCGCAGCAGCAATCAATGGTAATGCGTAATCCACAGCGCGTACTACATTCCACCAGAATGGCACATGCAGTCGGAGGATTTGGATGTCTGCCAAAAAGACCCCTAAATCGCGTCGATCGCCTTCGACACGTTGCGTGGTGCTCATGATATGCAAGTCGGTACGTTGAGCAGGTTGCGGCAAAAGTAGCGCTACCGTACGCCATGCTAATGTAGGGCTGGCAGCAACTGTTAGCGTGCCAGAGCGTAGTTGTGCAGCAACACTACCTGTTGGCGGCTGCTTCCAGCGAAACTCAGCAACACTCCACGGCGCCCATCCATGCCTGTTCACAGTGACCTGTGCATCGCCATTTGTCCATGCGCCTTCTGGCTCAATCCCCCATATGCCTTGTACATGTGCACGGTTTTCTAACGAGATATATGCAAATGATGGAGCGTGGTCGATCCATGCATACATCACCACACCAGCACAGAGCACGGCTATAATCAGGACAATACGGTCAATTAATGAAAAAAAACGGCGCATCAGATATCAACTATTCTGCTTGTAACAAACACTGACTCATTGACGCATCCTTGCGAACATGAGGGATGTGACTAGCGAAGATTGAGTAGTCGCTGTGGCGTATCAACGAACAGCCGATGCGCTAATCCTGCACCGTATGCATTCGTTACCCACTCGAACGCAGTGTCCATCGCCGTCATGCGATATGTGTCACTATGCGCATCGCTTGCAACCACATCAACCAGCTGCAGATCGAACAACGTGCGGCTGTTGGGCTCTGTTACGGCGGCAGCAGTCACTTGGAACAACACACCACTCTCGTGAATGCGACGCAAATCATCGACATCTTTTTGGTTGTAGATGTACCGCTCAGGATGTGCCAGAATCACCTGATACCCATGTGCAATTAACTCGGTAGCAGTCGGCAAGAAACGCATGTCCACCGCAAATACTGGCATCTCTATCAACACCGTTCGGCTTCCACCAAGAGTCAGCAATTCTTTACTATCCAAACGATGTCGTGCCTGGGCGATATAGCTAATCTCCGTACCAGGTTTGAGCGTCACCTCGTACCCTGCAGCCACCGCCAACTCTTGAACCTCGTGGGCACGCTCAGCAATCAACTGTGGACTGTAATGACGTGACGCACTCGACTCAGGACTATGTGGAGTACACACCACAGTATGCACGCCTGCAGCATGCGCTTGACGCACCATGTTGACCGAGATGTCGCGTTTGCGCGGACCATCGTCAAGGTCATAAAGGAGATGACAGTGTAAGTCAATCATTATGCGTAGTATCCTGATGCTTGTGTGAGCTCTGCGCCATTGAGTACTACGCCAATAACATTTGCTTTGGCTTTTTCGAGAATCGCACGCGCTTGCTTAGCATGCTCACGGCGCGTACGCCCCGCTTGTAAGACAATCATCACGCCGTCAACACGTGGCGCAAGAACCACTGCATCACTGACTGCCAAAATCGGCGGCGTATCAATAATCACTACATCGGCCGCGCCACGCAGGCTCTGGAGTATTTCACCCATACGACGTGAACCCAAAATATCCGCAGGTCGCGGGGGTAATGGTCCGCTCGCAAGTAGTTGTAAGCCGTGAATACCGGTATCTTGAAGTGGTGCAGGTGTCCCTTCGCTGGCAAAGAGCATGCTCGTAAGACCATGTTCATTGCTCAGCCCAAAAATAGCATGCAAGGCAGGTCGGCGCAAATCACCATCTACCAAAATAACGCGCTGTTCGGCCTGAGCCATGGTTACCGCAAGATTCGCAGCAACCAATGATTTGCCCTCATCGGTGCTCGTACTCGTAATACTCAACAAATGCAACGAGTTATCGAGGCTTGCAAACTGAATATTTGTACGGAGCGTACGAAACGCCTCGGCTGCCGCTGATTGAGCATCGCTCAAGACAACTAATTGAGTTGACACATGTTCGTTTGTCATACCGATTTCCTCGTATTCGCACGGCGTTCATTTATGGCATTCGTGGCAGGAATAGCTCCTAAAATCGTCAAGCCAACATGCCGCTCAACATCATCAACATTCTTTAGTGTGTCATCAATCGCATCCAACACGAATGCCAGCAACAAGCCAATAATCAATCCCAAAAACGCCCCGGCTAATACGTTAATTCGGGTTTGGGGGCGATATAACTGTGGCGGTGTCGCTGGCGTGGTAATACGCATGTTAATCTTGTCGGTGCCCTCAAGACCATCGTTGAGTGAGCTCACCAGCGCAGCCATGTTTTCACCAACTGCATTGGCCAACCGCGGAGCCATGTCGATATCAGGGTAGTCAACTTGCACAATCATCTTACGATCATCAGCATTCGCTTGAATCGAGATGTGCTCGAGTAGCCATTCAGGACTACGGTCTAGTTGAAGCTGAGCACTGATTTTTTCGATTTGAGGGCGCGCTAACGCCAGCTGCTTGTAGCTATTCATGTTGTTGGTCAACACGATAGACAAGCCGTTGTCGTTACGGTTGGGCACCACCAAGTAGCTTGCTTCAGAGCGATACAGCGGCTCTTGTAGTTTGCTAAAAACATACGCCGCAACAGCGGTTACCATCACCGCCAACACTATAGCCCAGACCCGTCGACGCATAATTCGTATATATTCAGAAAGACGCATAATAGATCCTCACACTTATCTTCGATACACCACAACCATGATCCCTACCAATAATCCTGCCACTGCTCGCAATACGATTTGAGCGATTTGGTTCACCCATGGCCGCTCTGAGACTGGGATATCCTCACTACGTAATTTGGCGATATTCACGGCTGTATCGCCCGATTTTCCCCATAGCAGTGTACCATCCTGTGTCAAGACTGCAAGTGCCGCATCACGCACCAGTACAAGACGTGTCATGTCGGTGCCGCGCGCAATAATTGTTACTTCACGGGCATCGTTGCGCACATCAAGCATGGCACCAATCTCATCGGCCGCAACTGCGTTATCTAGATAGGTACTGACTTTTTGGCGAAAGGCATCACCGCGACTAACCGCAGGAAAATCATACGCCAGCGTGTCACCCGTATCATTCATCGGCGCACGACTTGTCAACAACACCGTCACTGACACGCGATATTGAGGAGTCATGTGCACCAAAGGCCATATTCCGGTAGCGGCAAGTACAATCGCAGGCATCACCACATACCACCAGCGGCCGCGCATGAGTACTATGATGCGCATCAAGTCACTCATGAAAACTGCTCCTCACTCCCAGGCGCATGTGTGGCCACAAAGGCACGCATCTTGGCCATGAATTGATCACGACCAAATTGTTCAGCATGCGCACGAATACGCTGTGCATCCCATGCTTGCTGCTGTAGCGCTACAATACCTGCTTGAACAGATGCAACATCTTGACGATCAAAAAAAAGACCAGTAGCGCCCTCTACTACCGTATCAAGTGCCCCACCCGCTCGATACGCCAAAACTGGCCGACCAGCAGCCATGGCCTCTAACGGCGTAATACCAAAGTCTTCTTCACCAGGAAAAAGAAAACCGCGACATTCCGCAAATAATCGCAGTCGTTCCGCATCACTCACACGCCCCACAAACCGTACAGTTGGACCGGCTTGGGCCATCAACTCAGCTTTATCACGCCCATCGCCAAACACAACCAGCGGCACGTTGAGTGCGGTACAGGCTTTGACTGCCAAATCAATCCGCTTATAGGGGACTAATCGTCCTCCGGTTAACAAATAATCACCCGGTGAGACATTTTCAAATGGTGCCAAATCAACTGGCGGTGGAATAACCACTGCATCACGATGGTAGTACTGCTTGATACGCGCCGCAACCACGCGCGAATTAGCGATGTAGTGCGTGACACGATGCGCACTACGCACATCCCATGCACGGACAAAGCGCAACAAGAATTGCATGGCCACCTTTGCCACGCCACGAATATTCTCACGTGCAATGTATTGATCGGTCTGCCATGCGAAGCGCATGGGTGTATGACAATAACAAATATGCACCGCACCCGGTCGTGGCCGGACCCCCTTCGCATAAGCACTACTGCTGCTGATAATCACATCGTAGGCTGCCAAATTCAGCTGTTCGAATGCGAAAGGATAAAACACGAAGTAGTGCCGAAAGAAGCGTCGCCAGTTCGGCAACTGCTGCATCCATGTCACATGGATATCCCATGTTCGATATATTTGCGGCATTGCATCGGCGTCATAGATCGATGTGTAGACTGCTGCCCGAGGCACCATGTCATGAATAGCCTCAAGCACACGCTCAGCACCACCATATTGATTCAAATAATCGTGCACAACTGCAATTTTCACCAAAATTCCCCAAAATTGCCTATTCACAGAATCACATATTGTTATTATAGTATGTAGGCGCAATGATGCGGTTATGATTATCGTCTTTGATTTGGTAGGGAGCACCTCCAATGACTATGTCCGAACAAGAGTTACGCCAACTCTTTACAAGTGCCAGCATGGGCCAAGTTGCCTACCGCGCTTGGTCGGCTCAAGCACGTCGCGAGCGCCGCTTTAACATTGCACGCCTATTTGATGCGTTGTGTGAGGCACGCGGAGCGCGTGCAATGCGCGCGTTCATACAGACAGGTGGCGTAGGAAATACTGATGACAACGTCAACTCAGCCCTCAACGGCAACGAACCAGAGGCCGTGGCCATGCAACGCATTACCGGAACCTCTGAGCGATCGCGTGAATTGCTGGGTCGCGCTGCGACCGCAATTGCCCAACATCGCGATTTGTACGCCAACGAAATAGGTGATTTGTTTGTGTGCACCACTTGTGGCGAAACACGTGAAGGCGAGCTCGTTGGAGCCTGTCCACAATGTGGTGCTGTCCCTGAATCGCACAAACGCCTCCTCACCATCGAAGCAATGGGCACCTTGGGACCACACGCCATCATGCATGCCCTCGAACATACCGAAGCAACATTGCGCGCGATGCTCGAAGATGTCGATGATGCCATCTTGTCATGCCCTGGACCAAATAATGCACCGTCACTCAAAGAAGTACTTGGTCACCTCAACGACATGAATTTTGTGTTTTGTGAGCGTGCACGACTTATCCTTGATACTGATCATCCCGAGCTACCGTCTGCCCATCCACCCAAGCTGATGGCAGCCTCGCATTACCGAAAGCGCGACATTCGTGCAATTCTGAACGCCTTCCACGAATCACGCATTGAGTGCTTGCTCATGCTCCGTGGTCTCACAAGTGCAGCTTGGCATCGCACTGCTTCACATGTCATTTATGGTGAAATTAACTTGCTTTATCAAGGCAATTGGATGGTCAATCATGAGCGTACCCATTTAATCGAAATGGCCCAACTACGCCACGATTTGCATGTTGCCTGTGGCAAAGGACAAATCGACGACAATCGTGAAGACTTGATTGGTGAACGACTCAATGAAGGGGAATAACCCACCAGTAGCCTTTGAAGAGCTCACCCCTAATATCTTCGTCGTGCACGACATCCGGGTGACGCCGTTCCTGCGCGGTGAGGGTGAACTGGTTGGAAACCGGTTCACCCTCACTTCGTGGCGTCGTGATGGATTATTCGCACGACTTCGTCAGCGCGGATTAGTAGTAGCAAGTCTCGATGACCAAATCGCACATCTGCCACGCCTGCCACAACCACCACTTATCGGCGATGCTTATTGGTATGCTTATCATACGCCGCACGATCGCTGGAGTAGATATGACCCGATGCAACGCGTCATCGTACCACTTGAACCATCTCATCAGAACACTCAAATCGGCGTGATGATTCCCATCGGTAGCGTCATCAGATACCGGCAAGGACGCGGTCTTCCATCGTGGTTTGGATGCCACGCCATCAAAGGCACCCAACTCGAACTTGTCCCACTCGACGAAGATCGCGCATTGTTATTTGGGCTTGCACAAGCAGCCTCAATAGCGCCACCGCTTGCATGGGAGCGCGTCGATACCTTTGCACATCTGGTACTACCATCGCTTCCACGGCCACATATGCACCTCATCAACCGCTTAGCACGGTTTGACGAACAGCGCCACACTTGGTCTACTGAGATTACCCATCTGACGTTTTTAAGTCAGTTCTTACAACATGTCGGTATATCATTAACACCAACCGTGCCCCCCATACGACTTTCACGCAAAGGATAGATCACATGCCTGATTATCAAGAAATCTACCAAGACCCACATCATGCCCAACGCTATCATCTCCTCGTCAGTCGCGAGGATTACCGCGGCAATATCCTCAAAGAAATTACACGCCACATTGACCTATCTCAGGCCGATGTGCTTGATATGGGCAGTGGAACTGGTCGCGTTGCTGCGCTCATGTCACCATATGTACGTTCACTCACCATCAGCGACCGCGCACCTGCCATGCTTGCAATCGCGCAACGCACACTCGGTACGCATGTGCGCTCGCTTACCGCTGATAATCGTCATATCCCTCTCCCTGATGCACAGTTTGACCTCGTGACAGCAGGCTGGAGCTTCGGACACACAACCGAATGGGTACCAGGGGCTTGGCAAACCGATGTGCGCGCTGCTGTCAACGAAATGCGCCGCCTCATCAAACCAGGTGGTAGTGCAATCATCTTCGAAACGCTCGGCTCTGGTAGCACGACACCTCACCCGCCCACACAAGCCTTGGCTGATTGTTATACATTATTTGAACAGGAATTCGGCTTTGTACGCACTCCTATTCAAACTGATTATCGTTTTGTCTCTGAAGCCGAATGTCGCGAACTCACAGGTTTTTTCTTTGGCAATCAAATGACCGGCATACTTCAAGACGATGGCTCGATGATCTTGCCTGAATGGACAGGCGCATGGCATCTACGCAATAAATAAGCGATGCATGATTTGGCAGGACACAGACACCCCTGCAATTGTATAATGTCAGTAATAACATCCACCTGTTGACGGTGAACAACCATGCGTGAACAACTGGCAATTTGGCTCGGCAGAGGCGCCGGCATGCTCAGCCGCTGGCTAGGGCGTGGTGGCGGCACTACACTGCCGGGTGTCGTTGCACGCCGTGTTGCCCCCAATCTACTTCACCACTTGAGTGCGCAACTTCCACGCGGGGTGATTTTGGTAGCTGGTACTAACGGCAAAACTACAACCACTCGCATGATAGCCGATATACTCGCACACGCAGGGTGGCGCATAGTTCACAATCGCTCTGGTGCTAATCTCGTATCAGGTGTCAGTGCTGTACTGCTCGCCAACGCCGACTGGCGTGGGCAGATGCAACACGATGTGGCACTACTCGAATGTGACGAAGCAGCACTACCGCAGATTATCCACGAAACACAACCACGCATGGTGGTGCTCCACAACCTCTTTCGCGATCAACTCGATCGCTATGGTGAGGTCGATACTATTGCCCAACACTGGCTGACTGCGCTGTCGTCGTTGCCTAGTAGCACCGTGGTATGTATCCAAGGCGATGACCCGTCGTTGGCTCGTCTAGCGCAATCGCTCACCTGCCGGGTCGTCGTGTATGGCAACGACGATATCACGAGTGCCCGCAATAGTGTGGCTTACCTCGCCGATGCCGGATTTTGTCGATGCGGGCAAGAACTCACCTATACGACCCGTTTTTTTGCGCATATCGGCCACTACGACTGCCCGCAGTGTGGGTTTACGCGACCAACACCAGAGTACGCCATCACGACTCTGCGCGCCGATGGCTTGCTGGGGAGCACGATCACGGTCAATCAGACTGCGCAGTTCTTTGTGCCCCTGCCAGGGAGTTACAACGCCGTCAATGCGCTGGCGGCCTATGCAGTTGCCGATGTACTGGGAGTAGCAAGTGCAGTGGCACCGGCGCTGGCACAGATGCAGCCTGCATTCGGGCGCTACGAGGTGGTACACACGCCGCACCACCCGCTGGTCATGGCCCTCATCAAAAACCCCGTGGGGGCTAGCGAGACCATTCGCATGTTCGTCGAGGCCTGGGATCAACCGGCAAATCTGCTCATCGTCATCAATGATCGCGACGCCGATGGCACCGATGTATCGTGGCTATGGGATGCGGATTTTGAGCATCTTGTGCCCCACATCAACCATGTGTTCATTAGTGGCACACGTGCCGCTGATATGCGGATACGCATGCAGTATGCAGGGACGCCAACCTCACACATTCACTATCACGAATCGCTCGGGCAAGCACTCGATGCCGCACTCACACATACACCGGTTGGACAAACCATCTCTATCCTACCAACCTACACGGCCATGCTCGATTTGCGCGAGATTCTGGTTGGTCGCGATTGGGTCAAGCCGTTTTGGCAAGATTAGTGCTTTTGGTATATGGTATCAACAGACAAAAAAGATATGGATGTACGCACAAGGCATACCATGTCGCAGAAAGGATTGACACTGCGTGGAATACACACTTGATCGGTTTATCCGCCAAGCACACGAGGCGATTGTTGCCAGTGGGCTCGCGAGTGCCGAGCATATTGAGCTCGTGGCACCCAAGCCTAACATTCCGGCCGATTTGGCCTTCCCCACCTTCAAGGCTGCCCGTGATCGTGCCGTACCACCACCACAACTTGCCAATCAGTTGGCCAGCCAAATCGCGATCGCTGACGACTCGTTGGTCGGCAGTGCCGTCGCTGCAGGCCCGTTCCTCAACTTCGCCATCCGCACCGATGCCTATGTGGCAAGCGTACTCGCCGATGTCGCCAACCTTACCAATCAGTACGGCAGCGACGATCTCGGCGCCAACAAGCGCGTTGTCATTGACTACTCATCGGTCAACATCGCCAAGCTGATGCACGTCGGACATATTCGCTCGACCATCATCGGTCAAGCACTCTACAACATCTTCAAATACCTCGGTTATCAGGTCGTTGGTGACAACCACCTCGGCGACTGGGGCAAGCAATTCGGCATGAACATCGCGGCGATTCTGCACTTCGGCAAACCCGAGGGCGACGACGAAGAGGCCATTGCCCAACTCGACAAGTTGTATGCGCAATTCAGTCGTATGGCCAAAGAAGACGCCAAATACGACGAAGAGGCCCGCACCTGGTCACTCAAACTCGAGCAAGGCGACCCCACCGCCGTCGAACTCTGGCAGTGGATGGTCAACTTGACCCTCACCGCCAATCAATATAATTACGACCGCTTGGGTGTGCGCTTTGATCATGCCTATGGCGAAAGCTTCTATGCGCCCATGAATGAAGGCGTCATCAAAGACGCCTTGGCAAGTGGCTATGCTGTTCGTGACGAAGGCGGCGCAGTGGTTGTCAGCGAGCTCGAAGAGAACATGCCCACATTCTTGCTCCAACGCAGTGACTCAGGCACGCTCTACCACACACGCGACATGGCCACAATCAAGTACCGCATGGCTGAGTTTGCACCCAGTCAGATTATTTATGTGGTAGACGCCCGTCAAGAACTCCACTTCCGTCAACTCTTTGCCTTGGCGCAAGCCATGGGGTATGCCACCAAAGAGACCGATTTGATTCACGTCAAATTCGGTACCATCTTCGATCAGCACGGCAAGCCGCTCTCAACGCGCGCCGGCAATATGATCTACCTAACCGACTTGCTCAACGACGCCCGCGACCGTGCCCGCGCTGTGGTCGACGCCTCGAGCCCTGATTTGCCTGCGGACGAGCGCGCCAAGGTGGCAGAAATGGTCGGAGTCGGTGCGGTGATTTACAACGACCTCTACCAAGACCCACGCCGCAACATCAACCTCGACTGGGACCGGATGCTGGCCATCGAAGGAAACAGCGCACCGTACATCCAATACATGTATGCCCGCTGTCGATCGATTATTCGACGTGTAGCCGGTGAGCAGGCTGGCATGCAGGTACCAGCCTGCAACGCCGCCGTGCTGACGCATGCGTCTGAACTCGACTTAGTGCGCCAAATCGCCAAGATGCCCGGTGCTGTCCGGGCTGCAGCCGAGCGCTATGCCACATTTGTCTTGGCCGAATGGTGCTATGATACCGCTCGCGCCTTCTCAGCGTTTTATCGCGACTGCCCAGTCGTCAAGGCTGACGATGAAGAGCTCCGTCAAGCACGTTTGGCACTAACTGCCGCCACCGCCCAAGCCTTGCACAATGGGCTCGCACTCCTCGGAGTACGCGCGCCTGAGCGCATGTAGGAGAATATGATGGATTTGCGACACTACGACACGTTACTCCTCGACATGGACGGCGTTTTGTACCGCGGGCACGAACGCCTTGCCGGTGCCGACACGTTGATTGCCTTTTGTCAGCAACACGGCATCAAGATGGCCTGTATCACCAACAACGCCACCATGACACCCGAGCAGTTTTCGCAGAAGTTGGCCGGGATGGGCATCGAGTTCCCGGCTGCCCATATCATCAATTCGCCCGTAGCAACACGACGATACCTTGAGGGTATCGTGCCTCAAGGTACCAAGATTTTTTGTATCGGCATGAACGGGCTACGCACGGCGCTGTTCAGCGATGGGTATTTTGTAGAAGATGACCAGAGTCCAGCCTATGTAATTGTCGGCCTCGACACCGAGGTCACCTACGCCAAGTTGCGTCAGGCTACCTTGCTGATTAGCGCCGGTGCCAAGTTCATCGGTACTAATCCCGATGTCTCATTACCAGTCCCTGAAGGGCTTGTGCCTGGGTGTGGTGCACTCTTGGCGTTGTTGTCAGCTGCAAGTGGCGTCCAGCCATTTATCATCGGCAAACCCGGCCCAACCATGTTCCATATTGCCACTGATGTACTTGGGGCTGATCCGCGCAAGACGTTGACCATCGGCGACCGGCTCGACACTGATATCGCAGGGTCACTCGCTGCAAACATGACGGCTGGATTGGTGTTGACCGGAGTTGTCACTCGCGAAGATGTGGTGTCTTCAGATATCAAGCCCGATGTCGTCTATGCCGATTTGCCCGAATTACTCAGTCAGTGGCAAGCAGCACTCGCTAACGGTTAAATAAGCATACACACCGCCCTGCAGCTTGATTGCAGGGCGGTGTTTTTATCTTTTCATTAGCCACGACGCGTCAAGTACAGGCCCGATACAATCGCTACAGTACCGATGACCTCACGTACGGTGATAGGATCACCCAAAATCAAGTATGCCGAGATAACGCCACCAGCGGGTAATAAGCTCGTATAAATCCCGGTGCGCGTGGCACCGACCTTGACAACACCGTTGTACCACAAAATATACGCCAAAATAATCGACAATAATACCGAATACGCCATACCTCCCCAGCCTTGAAGTGATACCGCACTCCAATCAACCGTCAACGTCTCAGGAATACCTACCAGCATTATTGGGATACTGCCAACACTCAACGTCAATGCCGTCACCTTCAGTGGCGAATATTTGGCAAGTACCGGGCGAGCCCCGATGGTGTAATAGGCCCAACACATGGCTGAGATCAATGCCAGCACATCGCCAATGATACTTTCATTGGTCATAGCTTCGCCATTGAACAGAATCACAAATACACCCACAAACGACAACACAATCCCGGTCCAGCCAATGGTCGAAAGTTTGTCTGTGCCGCGTATTTGCCCAATCAACGCCACCCAAATAGGCGTGGTTGCCACAAGCAATGCCGTATTTGCAGCACTCGTAAGATTGAGTCCAACCACAAAGAAGATTTGATAGCCGCTGTTACCAATTAGGCCGACCAAGATTACATTACGCCATAATGCACGATCGATGCGCAAATCTTTTTCGATAAGCCATACAATCAGGAGCATCAAAAGCGGCGTAAACATAAAACGCACCGCATTGAATGCAAGTGGCGGCATGCTTTCAAACGCCGACTTCACAATCGACATATTCGCCGACCAAATCACAATGGTCGCCAACAGCCCAAAATCACTCCACGTAAACCGTTGCGGCGTGGTACTCACTGAGCCACTACTTTCTATTGTGTCGCTAAATCGTATGCATCATACACGAATCACGCCTCACATGCATGATATTGCATGTGAGGCGTGATTTGATACAGGTCGAATATACGAAACTACCGACGTCCTTCTTGTTCGATGGCGTTCATGAAGCCTTGTACGGCCAAGAATCCAGGACGCGGGCTCCAGTCAGGATTGAGAATGCCAAATGACGCCTGCTCATGAAGTGGCTGGTCTTGGGCACCCCACAACACGGCGAAGTTCATATTCCACAAGAACATGTTACCCAACCACGGAGCACCATTTGGCTCGCGGTAATTGAAGTACGCATACTTTAAGGCTCGAAGAATAAAGTCACCCTGTTCTTCAAGTGTAATCTGATTACCGAACTCATATCCAGGAGTCTCGTTCTCGGTAGCCCAGCCGTACTCGGTAATCCAAATTTGATGATCGCCGACACCCTCTTCCAGCATGAACTTACGCACGTTCTCCACATGGCGGAAGTAGAACGTTGGGTGATCGGTCCAGCCTTCTGCATCGCTGGGGTTATCTGGCCACATCGTCTCAGGAGGATTTGCCGAGCCACCTGGATGCACTGCTTGTACATCAAAGTAGTCCTTGATGAGCCCATCTTTGTAGCGATACATCTCACGGTAGTAGATTTCATCAGCTACAGCAATGTTTGGATCAGTCACACCTGATGACGAAGGCGCACCAGCCAACACAATCGTTGATGGCTCAACCGCCTTGATGCGCTTATACGACTCAACCAACAACTCTACGTAGCGTCCAGCATCCTCAGGGACAACCCGACCACCGTTTTCGTGGGCCAGATTCTGTTCGTTCCAAATTTCTACTGCTTGGATTTTGGTGCCATAGCGTTGCATCATGGCTTCCACAAAATTCCCTAATGCAACTGGGTCTTCGGGCATACCGTTGTTTTCGCTGTAGAAAGTTGGTGCCTGCACGATGCTTATCAATAGCTTGAGGTTGTGTACGCTCACGTCCTCAACGATGCCATCGAGTTCACCCCATTTATAGTCACCTGGCTCAGGTCCTTCGATGTCCTTCCACACGATTTGTTGGCGCACCCAATCAAAACCAGCAATGTTCGTCAACGCCAACACGCGCTCGCGATCGGTGTAGTACAGGTGGTTTACCACACTAAACTCCATCACATCCGATCGCAGTGGCTTTTTGCCGGTCGTGGTAGGTTCGGCTGTTGCCGTCGGTGCAACATCCGCGGTAGGTTCAACTGGTACAGCAGTCGGTTCAACAGCGGCAGTAGCATCTGCTGGTACCGTAGCCGTCGCAAAATCGACCACCGTCTCAGGAGTAGGCTCATTGGCTGCTTCACCGCCACATGCTACTAAGATTGGCACCAACAAGCTCAAAATCAGCCATCGATGCAATTTACCCATTCGCTTCATACATATACTCCAGCATGCTGGGACGATAGGATTTCCCTAACACGAGGGCACGCATGGCGTGCCCTCCCCACATAGTACTTGCATAGTAACACAAGTTGACGACATTATCGCTTTAGAAATGCCTTAATTGCGTTATATGCTGGTCGCGGACTGTAGTCGGCATTGATGATGCTATAGGCATAGAAGGGGTCATCACCATAACGCCCGGTCTTCTTCTTGGCAATCTCATCTGATACCGAGTAATTCAAGTTCCACAAGAACAAGCCGGTCAACCATGGGCTATACTTGGTATTCGCTAATTCCATCGACTGCACGATGTACTGCGCTTGTTCCTCGTATGACGTCTGGTTGCCGAAGCGATAGTTCTGCGTGTGATTTGGCGTGGCCCAACCATACTCAGTCACCCACATCGGCTTGTTAATGCCGTATTTGTCCATACGCGCTTTGACATCTTCAACACGACAGAAGAAGAACTCGCTGTTGTTCGTCCAGCCAACTGCCGGGCTTGGCTTCGCACCTGGGCAGGTGTCAGCTGGATTTGCCGCGCCACCTGGGTGTGCGCCCACAATGTCGACATGTTGCTTAAAGCGCGGGTCGCTGAACATCTGCTCAAAGAAAACCAGATCCGACATGGCCACACTCGACAAATTCGTCTCGGTCGATGAAGGACCAGCTGATACCACATATGCACTAGGATCCGCTGACTTGATCGCTTGTGATGCCCCAACTAACAAGTCCATATAATATGACGCACCCGCCACACGTCCACCGTTTTCGTGTGCGAGGTTTGGCTCATTCCAGACTTCATACGCGTTGATTTTGCCCTTATAGCGGGTTGCTACTTGCGTCAAGAAACTGTTGAAGTCACCAAAATTCTCACGTCGTGGCATGCCATCACTGCCATTGGACGTCGCCCATGACGGTGACTTTGCTACAGTGACAAGCACCTTGATACCTGCAGCATGGGCATCATTCACCTTCGCATCAAGCTCGCCCCACTTCACTTCACGCGAAATATCTTGTTGGAACTTCCAGTACACCATGAAGCGTACCCAGCCCAATCCAGCATCGCGCGTCAATTGCAACGAACGCTTACGATCGATACCGCTATCAAGTTCTGACAAGTTGATGTTCACACCGTATGCGATACCACCCGTGTTCACCGGCGTGGTAGGCGCAACCGCTGTTCCGCCATTGTTCGATCCTGATAACTCAGGGGACAACGTGGCACCTGCCGTAAAGGCAGCATTGCTCTTGTGGTTGGCATCACGGTATTCGTTCCCCAACAAACCCAACAAAATGCGATATTGTGGGTTGGTCTCATCTGGATGCCACTCCATACGCTGACGCTCAAAGTATTGCACCCAGTAGGTCTTGCCGTCTGCCTTGTTGACCTCTTGGAACTGCTCTGACAATGGTCGACCAAACACCGTCAACCCACCATTGTTGTTGTAAAACGTGCGGAATGGTGCCGGTGAATCGCGTAAGGTATGCTTGCTCGCACTGTCGTATGTGCCGTCCTTGGGGTCTGCCACTGGCTTGAATGGCGTCTCTGCTTGACGTGCAGCCACCAAACGACTGCCCATCAAACGACCTTGAATGTAGTACTGTGCCGTGTTGTCAGGATGCTCCTCTAATACCGCACGCTCAAAATACTGCACCCGATAAAACTCACCCGGATTGGTGAAGCTCTCCTCGATGAATGGCTGTGAAATCGGCATGCCGTATACAAACAGCGCATTCGGCGTTGATGTCCACTTCTGATAAAAATAGTTCGAAATTGTGTGCCCAGTCTCGCTGAATGTGCGTGATCCAGCATAGGTGCGCGATGCCGGCACTTCACTCGGGCTGTGTGGCACTGCTTGCGTCACACCAGGCAGAATGGTGCCCGCAATAATCGCCACCATCAGTGTGATTGATGACAATAATCGTCGAAACAAGATGCAATCTCCTTGACTAGTACACTATTGGCGGATTGTTTTGAGGATTTTCCTTACCAATTCCCATTCTATCATATATTTCTTTGATTTGTAACCTTATTGTAATCTGAAATTTGCATGATATATAAATTTTCTAATTTTATTACAAATAGATTACAGGCAATAAATTAAGGCGTACGGGTATCCGTACGCCCAAAACACACCACACAAACGCACTAGCCGTTTACAACAGCCCATTCATCATAGAGGGACTGCAACTCGCGCTCGAGAGTGCTATAACGTGACGCCAACTCTGCAATGCGTTTGGGATTCGTTTCTTGCCCAGACAGAGCCAAGGTAATCACCCCACGTTCGCTTTCAAGGAGTGCGATTTGTTGCTCGAGTTGTTCACTACGGCGTTGGCGTTTTCGTGCTTCACGCTCAACATCTTTGTTCACCGCCTGATTCGTCGACGTCGGGCGATGTTGTGTCGGTGAACTCTTCGGCACACTTGGGGTTACGAGCGTCGTAGCTTTCTTATCGCGTTGCTCTTGTGACTCACGATATTCGCTGTAGTTACCATCAAAGACAGTCACAACACCGTTATCAACAATCCACAAGGTATCCGCTACTGCATCAATAAAATAGCGATCATGTGACACAAACAAAATAGTGCCATCGTATTCATTGAGCACATCTTCAAGTGCTTCACGGGCACCGATGTCAAGGTGATTAGTGGGCTCATCCAAAATCAACAAATTGCCACCAATGAGCGTCAACTGTGCCAACGCGACCCGCCCACGTTCGCCGCCTGACAAATCACCGATGCGTTTGAAGACATCATCGCCGCTAAACAAGAATCGTCCAAGGAATGTACGTGCTTCTGTTTCTTTGATGGCTGGACGCACGCGGCGCATCTCATCAAGAATTGTATTATGCATTTGTAAGCCTTCATGAGCCTGCGCATAATAGTTAATTTGCACGTTACTCCCAAGGCGCGCATGGCCGCGCAACGGCGGTAATTCACCAACCAAGGTACGCAACAACGTGGTTTTGCCGGCGCCATTCGGACCCATCAATGCAACGCGTTGTTGCCGGCGCAATTCGAGCTCGGGGATTTTGATGAGCGTAATATGTTGGTTATTCGGCAGTACATAGCCAATTTCGAGGCGTTCAAAATCAAACACCAAATCACCACCACGCTGATTTGCTTGGAGTGCCAGCGTTAGTTTGCGCTGTTGTTCAGGGCGATTCATCAAGACTTCGCTTTTACCGCTCCCGCCGGTCCAGCCTTCTTTGAGACGTTCCAATCGGCGCTCACGACCACGTGCTTGTGTACTGAGCGTGCTATTTTTGTAGCGTCGAATAAACGACTCCATGCGGGCGATTTCTTCTTGTTGGGCTTGATACTGCTTCCACATCTGCTCCATGCGTTCAGCCTTGAGTTGCTGATACTTCATGTAGCCACCTGGGTAATCGCCGTCGAGACGACCATGAGCAATTTCGAGCGTCCGTGTGGTCACGCGATCCAGAAAATAGCGGTCATGCGAGACCACCATGAGCGTGCCGTCCCACTGCTTCAAGAAAAACTCCAACCACTCCAACGCTGCCAAGTCTAGATGATTGGTCGGTTCATCAAGCAACAAAATATCAGGACTAGACAGCAAAATCGCCGCAAGCGCAGCGCGTGTTTTCATACCACCAGAAAATTGCGCCAACAACATCGGCCCATGATAGCCCGGGTCAAAACCCAAACCAGTCAAAATACGCTCAATCGTACGCTCTATGTCGTACCCACCTGCATGTTCATAGCGCGACAGCAAATCGCCATAGCGATCCATGCGATCAGACCACTCTGGGTGATTCGTATCAGCAATCGCCGTCTCTAGTGCGGTCATTTCGCGATGCATGTAATAAAGGTGTTCAAGTGCCTCGTCAAGCAAGCCACGAAGCGTTTGCCCATCCTGAAAGCGCGATTCTTGCGCCAAATAGGCAAGTCGCACACCGCGTGCAGGCACGATCGCCCCGCTTGTAGCACTCTCTTCGCCAGCAATGATACGCAACAAAGTACTCTTCCCTGCGCCATTCACCCCAACGATAGCTACACGGTCACCGCGTGCCACATTAAACGAAACGCCCGAGAAAATATGCTCAGCGCCAAAATACTTGCTGAGTGTATGCACTTGTAAAATCGACATAGATCCGTTCTTCTGTGCTTATGCACTACGCTAATGGCGTGGTCGTCACTGAAGGCGTCGTTGGTTCATCACGGTTGGCGAGCATCGACCCAAGCAAGCCGCCAAGCACCGCAAACGCCAAAGAAATCAACCCCACGAACACGCCAACTCCGGCCATAACAAACGATATGATTCCCATCATTGATGTCATCATACCCCGATCAATCTGCGTATCAGGCTGCATGCGTTGCATCTGCCGCATGGCTTCGTTTATGGTTGCAGCATCCACTGCATTGCTGATAACAACCCCCATCACCACCCAAAACAACGCTACACCAAGCAGCGCACCAACACCCGAGATCAACCCAGCCATCAGTGATTGATGGCGTGCGCCACTGCCGTCATGCCAATATGCCGCAAAAAAACCGGCTACAACCGCAATAACCAAAGCACCTAATGGTGCTGCACAACATCCAAGTATGGCGATTGGTGAACCGCCCATAATCACCATCGGCACAAAGCCAAGCAGTGTGGAAATGACGACCACAATCATCTGTGGCACCAAAAACAACAACCCTGACTTACTTCCTGCGCTCATAAATAACCCTCGTACAATACACCCTTTTGTATTATATCGGAATGTTAATTATGCGCACAGGTGAGCCGTATATCACTCATCAATAATTAACTATCACTACTCCGACTACCCGACATGTCTCGTCGTGCTTCGATGACATCTGGTAGGCGATTGAGTCGATCAATCAACCGCGTCAGTTGTTCGACACTTTGAATGCGGACAATGACACGTAACATCGAAATATTTGCACGACGCGTCGGTACCTGCTCTACCACATCGATGTTAATACTGGCATCGGCAATCGTACTTGAAATGTCGCGCCACAAGCCGACTCGGTCCCATGATTCAATCTGGAGTGGCACCAAGAAGCCCAATTTGGGCACCGATCCGCCCCACGTCACCGCCACAATTCGGTTCGTATCAGGTTCATTAAGGATATTATGACAATCAGCACGATGTACCGTGACACCACGGCCGCGCGTCACATACCCTGCAATCGGCTCACCAACCACTGGACTACAACAGCGCGCCATGCGCGTCAACATACCATCAAGCCCACGCACACGAATATCTGCACTATCGAGTGAACTCTTACTCGGCGTTGATGGCATCGGCGGATCGACTGGCTCGTCGTCCCGCATTTGTGTCGCGAGAATCTTCTGCGCCAACATGCGCGCTGATAATTCGCCGTTACCGATTTGAACCAACATGTCATCGACCGGCTTGATACCGGCAATCGTCGCAGCATCATCGAGTGCCACCACTAAACCAAGACGCTTAAACTCTTTTTCTAGCATCTCACGACCAGCAGTGAGATTATCGCCACGATCTGCACGTTTGAAGAAGCGACGAATATGCGCCCGCGCACTCACCGTCTTCACAAAATTCATCCAATCACGACTCGGGCCTGTTGCATTACGCTTTGTCATGATTTCAACCATATCACCCGTTGCTAGTTGATGATCGAGTTGCACCATACGATTATTGACTTTTGCGCCAACACAACTATTACCGACATCAGAGTGAATACGATAGGCAAAATCAACCGGTGTTGAACCGAGTGGCAGATCAATAATCTTGCCACGCGGTGTAAACACGAACACCTGCTCCTCAAGAAAATCACTCTTGAGTCGTTCTACGAATTCTGTCGCATCGGCAACTTCATTGCGCCACGACATCAAACCGCGCAACCAGGCAATTTTGGCATCGAACGTCTGGTCAGACCGCTTATATCCATCTTTGTAGCGCCAATGCGCTGCAATACCGTGCTCAGCAACTTCATGCATATCATGCGTTCGAATTTGCACCTCACACGGTTGACCACCAGGAATTAACACCGTAGTGTGGAGCGATCGATACAAGCTCTCTTTGGGGTTTGCAATATAATCATCAAATTCACCAGGTACCGGTGGCCATGTCGTATGCACTAAGCCAAGTACTTGATAACACTCCGGGACTGAATTCACAATTACGCGCACAGCAAGCTGATCATAAATCTGCTCAATGCGCACTCCTTTACGCTTCATCTTGCGATAGATCGAATGGATGTTTTTGGGCCGCCCTGTGATTTCTGCATGAATTTTTTCTTGCGCAAGCAACTCGTTCAATCGCTCCATGACACGCTGTACGGTCTTTTCACGCACATCACGACGCATCGCCAATTGCCGACTAATCTCTTGGTAACGCTCAGGCTCGAGTATCGCAAATGAACGATCTTCAATTTCCCACTTGAGCTGTCCAATTCCCAGTCGGTGCGCAAGTGGCACATAGATCTCCATCGTTTCGCGGGCAATGCGGCGTTGTTTATCTGGGTGGGTTGCATTAATAGTGCGCATATTGTGCAAGCGGTCAGCAAGCTTCACCAAGACGACACGCGGATCATTGGCCATCGAAACAAACATCTTACGGTAGTTTTCGGCTTGTGCTTCTTCTTTTGGGCGCACTTCGAGTTCAGACAACTTGGTGACGCCATCCACGAGTGTAGCGACTTGCGGGCCGAAGTATGATTCGATTTGTTCATAGGTAATAGACGTATCTTCGATAACATCGTGGAGCAACGCAGCGATAATCGTTTCAGCATCAATATGGAGTTCGATAAGTACACTCGCTACAGCCACAGGATGCGTAATATATGGCTCACCGGATGCTCGTTTTTGATGTGAATGCGCCATAAACGCAATTGCATATGCCGCACGAATAAGCTGAAGGTACTGTTCAATATGCGGGTCGTTTTGAGCGATATCACGGAAGCGTACACACAAGTCATTGGCCGTCACTGAGTACATCAATGATTCATCGGGAATCAACTCTGGCGCATGTGCAAGTATGCTCCCTGTTTGGATTGTGTCATCACTCATAGCCGACCTCCATCCAGCTTGACATGTCGTTACGATGTTTCAACGTCATCAAATATACCACCTGCTGCAGCCGTAAATGTCTCAACATATAACGCTGGCACTCCCTGATTTAACCCCGGTGCAGTAAATGTTGCTACAGCACGCCCATTCACCACAAACGTATACAAGTCATCTTGCACACTAAACGACACATTATTGGCTGCATCTGTACGAATTGCAGTACTTTCACTGATATCGTACATCACACTCCATTGATCGCCATCTGATCGAAAGCATCCAAACTGTTGTTGTGAGCTTATCCAACACGCTACGTAATCACGGGTTTCATCAGCACGGTATTGAAAGCGTAACGCGACGCCCACACGCGCATCTCCATCAAACACCACTGTTGTCTGCAATCGTTGATTGAATCGTGGCGTTTCTGCAGGGGCACTGAGGTAGTAGCTTTCCGCCATGCGTAAATAAAGCCGATATACGCCATCGTTAATGGTAATTGCACGACGCAAGTCATCACCAACAAACCATCGTCCAGCATCTTCATCAAACGTTTCTTTGGTATACGGCGTCGGTGTAGCTGTAGGCACGGGAGTTGCTGTCGGCAATGGCACCACCGCTAATGATGACTGCAATGCAGCCACCATTGGTGACACGGTCAATTTGTCAGCATCCGGAACACTCATCACCACTATGGCGACGCCATCCACAAAACGATGTGCACTCACCCAAAGCCACATCGGCACATCTGCGCCCTCACGGTTCGTTCCATGACCAATAGCCTCAACCCGCAGCACACTCGCATCCACGCGTTGAATGGCATCGACTGGTTGCGCCTCAAGTTGTGCAAGCGCATCACGCAATAGCTGCGTATGCGCCGCATCATCAATATAGGTGGGACTGCCAATCAACATCAACGACAGCAACCCACGTTGGCCAGGCGCATTCCAGATCCATAGACCGCGCCCTGCATCAATATGACTTTCAAGCGCCCATTCTTGCGGTACCTGCAAACTAAGCCGACCATCAGGCGATTGCCATGCAGTCAGGCGCACTGGTTGGAGCGTCGCCACAATAGGCGCACCAATCACATCTGCCGCCACGAGTGGTGTCGGTGTTGCAACGCGCGGTACAACAACTGATGAGGCACAGCTGCTCATGAGCACCACACTACAGACAAATTGTATACATCGTTGCCATGTCATCGTTTTCACAAGCACATTATACGGGTGAACGACAGTCTGTACATCGAGTCCCGATTACAAAATCACTAAACGTAGTTGTGCTACGATAGACACAATATTTTTTCAAGACGAGACCAGACATCTATGCATAGTCGTTGGAACGAGAGCGATACGCAATCACTTACCTCACTCCTTGAGTTACGTATCTACACATCACGCTTACTTGGTGCAGATAACGCCCTCGTCTTACATGGCGGTGGCAACACATCAGTCAAAGTCACACATACCAACCTGTTTGGTGATGCGGAGCGCATTCTCTACATCAAAGGCAGTGGTCATGACTTGGGGACCATAGACCAACGTGGTTTTGCACCAGTACGACTCAACGAGCTCGTACGAATGGCACAACTCCCCACACTAAGCGATGCTGACATGGTCAATGCCATGCGCTGTGCCATGATTGATAGCAGTGCACCGACGCCATCAGTCGAGGCGATTTTGCATGCAATTATCCCAGCAACATTTGTCGATCATACCCATGCAGATGCCGTATTAACGATTCTTGACACCCCGCATGCCGAACAATATGTCAGTGAAATCTACGGCGATCGCATGCTGGTTATCCCATATGTGATGCCAGGGTTTGCCTTGGCACGCCAGTGTGCCATCCAGCTCGCCAGCGAGCTCAAACCGCATCATGAGGGCCTGATTCTGCTCAATCACGGCATCTTCACCTGGGGCGACGATGCACGCACCAGTTACGAACGCATGATCCACTATGTCGATTTGGCCGAGCAATTCGTCAACGCACGCGTCAACCGACGTGTCTCGTCAGCACCACAACTCCCGGCGATGCGCCACGAACGTGCGCAGTTGCGCGCAACCCTCTCACAAGCACTGGGGGCACCGGTAGTTACGGTGCCACGTCACACCGATACAACAGCAGCCTTCGTTGCCCGTCCTGATTTGGCTGATATTGCCCAGCGTGGCTGTGTCACGCCCGATCACATTATCCGTACGCGCCAGATTCCACTCGTGGGGCGAGATGTGACGGCCTATGTCAACCGATACCACCAATGGTTTGAGACCCACAAACACAGCGTCGATGCCCCACTCACCATGCTTGACCCGGCACCACGAATTGTGCTTGATCCGGAGTTGGGAATGCTCACTGTCGGGCGGCGCGTGCGTGAAGCAGTGATTGCCGCAGACGTGTATGCCCAAAGCATCCCCGTCATCACTGCAGCCGAGCAGATTGGTGGCTACACACCGCTCGGCGATGTCGATTTGTTTGCAATCGAGTATTGGGAGCTCGAACAAGTCAAACTCAAGCTCCTCGGCACGCCACCTCGCTTCAGCGGCGAGATCGCCCTCGTCACCGGCGCAGCCTCAGGAATTGGTCGGGCTTGTGTCGAAGCGCTGCTCGCCCAAGGCGCAGCAGTCATTGCCCTCGACATCAACCCTAACCTACCGACGATCTTTAACCGAGCTGATGTATGCACGATTGTATGCGACATCAGCGATGAACAGGCGTTAATACATGCGGTGGATACGGGTGTTAAGGCGTTTGGGGGTATTGACATGCTCGTGCTTAACGCTGGCATCTTCCCCAAAAGCCGCACCATCAACACAATGCCAAGTGCCGAATGGCGCCAAACGATGGCTATCAACCTCGATGCCAACGTCATCCTCATGCGTGAATGTCATGACATGCTCACACTCGCACCCAAAGGCGGTCGGATAGTGGTAATCGGCTCCAAAAACGTACCTGCACCTGGACCAGGGGCTGCTGCCTACTCTGCATCCAAGGCAGCTATTACTCAATTGTCACGCGTCGCTGCACTTGAGTGGGGTAATGACAATATTCGCGTAAATGTGGTGCACCCCAATCAAGTCTTCGATACAGGCATCTGGAGTAACGACGTCTTGACCAATCGCGCAGCCAGTTATGGCCTAAGCGTCGACGAATACAAAAAGAACAACATCCTGCACACCACCATCACCAGCCATGATGTCGCACGGCTCGTGGTAGAGTTATGTGGTGATGTGTTTGCGCGCACAACCGGCGCCCAAATCCCAATTGATGGTGGCAATGATCGCGTTATTTAGTGATATCAAGACCCTCCAAAGGAGGTTAGTGTGAAGCTGATTGTGCAGATTCCTGCGCTCAACGAAGAAGAACATATCGCCGAGGTCATTCAACATGTGCCTCGGTCAATCCTCGGTATTGATGTTGTTGAGGTGCTCGTCATTGATGACGGCAGCATTGATAACACCGTCGCCGTTGCCAAAGCCGCCGGCGCTGATTATGTCATCAGTCACACTGCACGTCGTGGCTTAGCCTATGCCTATCAAACTGGTATCGACACTTGCTTACGCCTCGGCGCTGATATTATCGTCAACACAGACGCCGATCATCAATACCCCGGCGCAGAGATTCCACGCCTCGTTGCGCCAATTTTGGCAAAAAAAGCAGACATGGTTGTTGGCGATCGTCAGGTGCAACAGCTTGAACACTTCTCCCCAATCAAAAAATTCTTACAATATGTTGGCAGTGGTGTGGTGCGCTGGGCCTCGGGCACCGATGTACCTGACACCGTGAGTGGGTTCAGGGCACTCTCACGTGAGGCTGCCTTACGCACATTCGTCACGAGTGACTTTTCATATACGATCGAAGTGTTGATTCAAGCAGGCAAGCGCAAACTGGCAATTCACCACGTCCCAATCCGTACCAACATCGTGACCCGTCAATCGCGCTTGTTTACCAATAATTGGAACTTCATCAAACGGCAAGCGGCAACTATTGCCCGTACCTACGCCACCTACGAGCCGCTTAAGAGTTTCTCGTACCTCGCAACACCGTTTTTGCTCGTAGGACTTGTGCTACTCGGACGTGCCGCATACGTCTATGTTGGCCGCAATTTTTTCGGGTTAGTTGCCACCAACGATCAAGCACTGAGTGTTGGTAGTACCGCCCTGATTATCGGCTTTATCATCTTTTTGTTTGGCGTAATTGCTGATCGTATTGGCGGCCTGCGCCGTGTCGAAGAAGAAGTACTCTATCGCCTGCGTCGTGCCGAGATTGAGCGCATCACACATACACAACACTCACCTGATGAATAATTCACACCCCTGAAACATTTGGTTACGGCTCTGCATCATTAATGATGCAGAGCCGCTTCGTTGTGTACACCCTACGAGTCACTCGTATCGAATACCACGTCACGATCGGTATCATCTTGTATCGGTCGTGCATTCCCGTTATAGGCTGCCATAAACGCAGCTACTTGTTTCTCACTTAATACTACCGGCGTCTGCAACACCATCCAATGTACACCCTCGGTGCATGGCGGTGTCGTCAAACTCCCCCGATAACGATAAGTCGTCAAATCCGACGGAAGCAATGCAGCCCAGTCTAGTGTCGTCGTAGTTTTCGCATCAACAACGGTGCCGAGTGCTTCCACAAACGGCGCCCACGCCTGATTGTCTTGACTGCCCACTTGGATGAGTGCCCCAATCACCGTCAACGAACCATCCGTGGCCTTGTGGACAAAATGGACTTCGGCTACGGCTGACATACCGTTCACCATATGCTCACTTGGTGTATGGTAGTGCATTTGCGCAAGGGCATACTCAACTCCATCAACGACAATAGCGCTTCCAGGCGCTGCATTGGCTTGTATGGTATGGCCGTTGTTGATGATAGTAACATCGCCTGCTTGATAGCGTACCGCAGGATTTACAAGTGCCTCATTTGCCGTAGGCACTATGTCAATCGGTGTTTGCTCCGTGCCGTTGGCACATAGTGCATACTCCGGTGCGAGATCACCCCAGTGCGCCGGCCCTGATTCACCCGTATAGCTCCAATGTGGCGTATGCTCAGGTGTTGACGACACATTAGATGCGTTGACACATCCTGTTATCAAGACCAGCACCAGCACCATCATTACCGTTGTATACCACTGATTACGCATCCTTGCCCTCTTTCTGATCACGCACACACCCACATCATGCCGCGTCATTGTAGTCGTTATTTGTCAGTCTCAGGCTGTGGGACGGGCTCACACACATGCATCCCACTCCCACATCCCATTGCATGCATACGTTCGGTGAGTTGCACGCATACCGCCAAAAACACTTCACGCTGTGCGTCTGTTACCGTATCGAGAATCGTCGCAGTCTGTGCGACGTAGTGTGACCAGATTTGCGTCGCAACATTCACACCGCTTGCCGTCAATACCAACTGACTCGCCCGACGATCATGTGTATCAACTGTGCGCACCACCAGTGCACATTGCGTACACTCGTCAACTAATGTAGTCATATGCGCTTTGGAAATACCCAAAAGTCGCGCATAGTAACGCATCTGCATGTGTGGTGTATGCATGAGCATCACCAGCAATCGGGCTTTGACGTTCTGGTACTCGACCGGTAATTGTTGGGTCAGCCATCCGCTGTACAACGGACCAAATACCAGTAGCGCCTTTGTGATGTGTTCTGCTTGTTGCATCGTAGTTACTCCACGGCCTCACATCCCTTTTGCCAAGTCATTGTTGCACACCGCTCCTCATTTGACAATAATAGTACAATAATGTACTATTAGATAAGTTAGTTCGCTTCTAAACTATTTAAGTGGAGGATATCATGAGAGAAATCATACGTCGAGTGGCAGTTGCTGCCCTAATTGCAGCAGTAGTAAACACGATTGTGTTTGTGGTTGCTACACAAATCAGTGGACCACTCATAGTGACTATGCCAGCTGAGATGGAGCTCACACTTGCACAGCCGTTGGTTTTTACGCTTATGTTGGGTATACTCGGAGGTAGCGCTGTCAGTTATCTTGCGCTCCGCACCGCACAACCCAAGCGCACGTGGATAGTGATTGCTGTTGTAGCGTTAGTGTTGTACGGCATCCCACCATTTGTATCCGCTGGCGTAGTGACCGCACTATGGTTTAATGTAATGCACGCTGTGGCAGGACTCATCCTCATCCCTGCAGTCGCATCAGCCTTGCCCGACAAAGCTCAAAAATAACCACAAAAATCTCCGTCACCCAATGGGTGACGGAGATTTTCTGCATTACATCGCTACCGATGTCGCTGTCATATATGGCTCAAAAAACGCTTCAATGTGTGATCGAGCCAAATCAGAATTCTCCGAGCGGTGCACCGACTCACGCAACTTGGCGGCACCTGGTAAGCCCACACCAAACTGGCCAATCAACTGTTTGATTTTGTTGAGGGCCATGCGCTCGCCAATCTCGGTGCGCATCAACTCAAGGTAGCGTACCAAAAACTCACATTTATCAGCTGGTTGTGGCACAAACGGCATCTCACCGCGGCGCAGCTGGGCGATTTGCATAAACAGCCATGGATTCTCCATGGCACCACGCCCAATCATAATTCCGCTGGCATTATACACTTCAAGGCGCCGCAAGGCCTCGTGGGCGTCTTTGACATCGCCCGAGCCGATGACCGGGATCGACACCACTTGACGCACCTCGGCCACTCGACTCCAATCCGCCAACCCAGTATATAGCTGGGCACGGGTACGCGGGTGCAAGGCCAAGGCCTTGACACCGGCCGCCTCGGCCATACGCGCCGTATCGAGATAATTGAGGCTGTTGTCGTCCCAACCGGCACGATACTTAAGCGTTACAGGGATTTGGACAGCCGCAATCACCGCTTTGATGAGCTGCTCCATCTTGCACAGATCCTTGAGCAAGGCCGATCCATGCCCGCCACCGGTCACTTTAGGCGATGGACAGCCACAATTGATATCGAGGATATCAGCCCCAATCTGCTCGACCTGCTTGGCAGCATTGGCCACCAAATCAGGATCATTGCCACTCAGCTGAATGGTAATCGGGCGCTCCTCTGGCAAGAACTCAAGCTGATTGTGCCGCGCCCGCGCCTTGGGGCTGACACTGGCCGCATTAGTCATCTCGCTCGAGACGAGGCCACAGCCGCCGAGACTCAGGATTGTACGGCGAAAGATACTATCGGTCACACCGACCATCGGCGCCAGCACGATGTTGGGGTGAATCCGTATATGCCCCACGTGGTATTCGTTGGGGAGATGCTCGTATGACATGGTCAAACAACTCCATCGGTAACGCAATCTGTATCAGTATACCAAACCTCGCCAAGGCAACGCAGTATCACAACGATGGTATAATCGACGCATTCATGATTGCCACGAGATGTGTATGCCCACACCAACCACTCAACAACAACAAATGATCGATATAGCCCGACAGTTGGCGCAATCGTTTGCACCACGCGCCGATGCATTTGACCGCACGGGCACATTCCCCTATGAGTTCTACCGCGAGCTCCATCAATCCGGCTATCTCGGCTTTGTGGTACCAAGTGAATTCGGCGGGCGCGGTGCATCACTCTACGACATGGTTTTGTGCCAAGAAGAGCTCGCCAAAGGGTGTGGCTCAACCGCCATGGCCGTCGACATGACCATCCACGTCATTGGCCGCATCGGTGAGATGCGCAACTATCCCGCCAACATCTATGCGCATATCTGTCACGACATTGTCACCAACGGAGCCTTGGTCAATGCCGTCGCCAGCGAAAAAGACCTTGGTAGCCCATCGCGCGGCGGATTACCCGCCACCACCGCAACATGGGACGGGGCACGATGGCGCATCAATGGACACAAGCTGTTTGTCAGCATGGCGCCGGCCCTCAACTACCTGATTACCGCCGTAGCGCTCCCATCAAGCGATGCTATGCCCAATGGAGGGACTGCTAATGCCATTGTGCGTGGCGAAAGCAACGGGCTCGAAATCGTCGACACCTGGAGCGATGCGCTCGCATTGCGCAGTAGCGGCAGTGGTGACATCATCTACCGCGATGTCGCCGTCGACGATGCATGGGTCATCGATCGCAAAGCACTCGGCACGCCTGCACCCGTTGAGCCACCGACCGGGATGGCCTGGTTTGCCTTGACACTAGCTGCCGTCTACCTCGGCATCGGCCAAGCAGCCCTTGATAGCGTCGTCAATTACGCCAAAACGCGCATCCCCACGGCGCTCGGTAAGCCGATTGCCACATTGCCACTGATTCAACGGCGCCTTGGCGAAGCAAGCATCCCCCTCCAAGCCGCCCGCGCCCTATTACACGAGGTTGCCGCCACTTGGAGCAACGATCCAGCGGCGCGGATGCACCTAGGGCCACGCATTGCGGCGGCCAAGTACGCCGCAACCAACGCAGCCGTGGTGGCGACCGATCATGCGCTGCGGGCGGCGGGTGGGTTTGGGATTACGCGCGATCTGCCGCTTGAACGTTTCTTCCGCGATGCTCGGGCTGGCCTGACACACCCACCCAATGATGATGCAGCCCTCGAGCTTGTTGGCAAAAACCTGTAACTCACCATACAAATGGGCGCCACACACGCATGTGTGCGGCGCCCATTGTTCATTGTGAAGGCCTAACGATACGCCCCTTGGACTGGTTGGCCAGCAACGGTCGGTGGGGTAGCCATGACTGCCCGTACGACCTCGAGGGTTTGTTCGATGTGGTTGCCGTCAATGCCATAATGGGTAACCGCGCGGATTTTGCCAGGGCCGAATGCACCCACCAGCACCCCTTTGGCTTTCATGGCAGCCACAAAATCACCAGCCGAACGGCCATCGCTCAAACCAAACACCACAATATCGGTCTCAATCTGGTTGGGGTCGATGCTAATGCCTGGAATCGAAGCCAAACCGTGGGCCAAGACCTTAGCATTGACATGGTCCTCGGCCAGGCGATCAACCATCTCGGTCAGCGCAACAATCCCAGCGGCCGCAATCACACCGGCTTGGCGCATCCCACCACCGACCATCTTACGCAGACGCCGCGCCTTACGGATCAAATCAGCACTCCCGGCCAGAATTGAGCCGATTGGAGCTGACAAACCCTTCGACATACAAAACTGCACGCTATCAACATGTCGGGTGATTTCTTTGACGTCTACGCCCAACGCCACAGCCGCATTAAACACGCGTGCACCGTCAAGGTGCACCTGCAAGTCATTGGCGTGGGCCCACGACTTGACCTCGGCCATGTAACTCGGAGCAACGACCACACCACCACACCCGCCGTGCGTGTTCTCAAGACATACGAGACGCGTATAGGCCGAATGGGGATCCTCACGGTTACGCACGGCCGCCGCCAAATCAGCAAGGGGTAATTCACCTTTGGCGGTAGTGTGCACTGTATGCATCGCCACACCGCCGAGCACCGACACACCACCGGCCTCGTAGTTATAGATATGACATTTGTCGCCGACAATCACCTCATCACCACGCTGGCAGTGCGACAACACACCACACAAGTTGCCCATGGTGCCACTGGTCACAAGCAAGGCTGCTTCTTTGCCGACCTTGGCAGCGGCCAGGCGCTCGAGTTCGTTGACCGTGGGGTCGTCGCCATAGACATCGTCGCCGACTGCAGCATTGAACATGGCCTCGCGCATGGCTGGCGACGGCTGAGTAACGGTATCGCTCCGCAAATCAATCACGTTGGACATCGTGATGCTCCTTCTTAACTGGTGTATTGCTATTTTAGCCCGAAAAAAGAGCACCGCCGCAGTTGACAACACCGCACTTCACGTTTATTATTTAGTTAAACGGTTAACTAACAGAGTGAATACCTGAGCGCCCATGGCCACAATTCGTCAGGTTGCCGCACATGCAGGGGTTTCGATTGCCACTGTCTCATATGTGCTTAATGGTCAAGGCTCCATCCCCGCCGACACACAGGCACGGGTTTGGCAGGCGGTTCACGCGTTAGACTACCAACCACGCCATGCGGCTCGTGCGATGCGCGGTCGCAGCCACACCCTCGGGGTATCAATGGCGAGTGGGTTTGACCGTTTAGCCGATCCAGCCACTGCTGAAATGCTCGCTGGCATGGCCCATGAGGCTTCGCATCGTGGCCTTGGGCTCTTACTTATTCCCATGAGTACCGATCTCAGCAAGCAATGCGTAACGGTGGCCCGCAGTGGACAAGTCGATGGTATTGTGGTGTGTGAACCCGAGTACCAAGATGTGCGCCTCGCCGCATTGACGCAAGCGCACATTTCGCATGTGGCTCTTGGCCCACAAGGAAATGCCTGGGTAGCCAGCGATGTCGCTTATGGTATGCATCTCGCTATTACGCACTTGCACACTCTTGGGCATCAACACATCGCCTTGATTGCGCCAGATCCGGAGCTTGCGAGTAGTGATTGGTATGTTGATGGATTTGTCAGTGCCCTCACCGAGATTGGGCTTGACTTAATTGAGGGCGGGGTCTTGGCTGGAGGGCGACGCGAGGCCGATGGCGAGGCCGTGATGTCAGAATTGCTGGCATTGCCCGAGCGTCCGACCGCAGTCATTGCAGCAAGTGATGAGTTGGCCTACGGGGCAATGCGCGCCATCCGCGATACCGGTTTACAAATCGGGCGCGACATATCGGTCATCGGGTTCGACGATTTGCCGCCTGCAGCCTACTTGCAACCACCGCTTACCGCCATTCGCCAACCACGATTTGACATGGGAGTGAGCGCCATTCAGCTGCTCGAGGAGCAAATCAGTGGGCAGCATGTATCACATCAGCCACGGTTGCTCGCACCCAAGCTGATGATTCGGGGCAGTACTGGCCCCAACCGTACGTAATCTGGGCGGAGGAGTCATCCTCCGAATATATTGACCGCGTTCGCTCATAGAGGAGATGCACACATCATGGCAGGAATCAAGTTTGATCACGTGTGGAAGCGCTTCGGCGACTTCTCAGCCCTCAAGGACCTCAACATCGAGATCAACGACCAAGAGTTCTTGGTGTTGGTTGGGCCATCAGGCTGTGGCAAAACCACCGCACTGCGTTGTTTGGCCGGTCTAGAAGAAATTACCGATGGTCACATCTACATCGGCGACCGCGACGTCACCGACGTGCCACCCAAGGACCGCGACATCGCCATGGTGTTCCAAAGCTATGCCTTGTACCCACACATGTCGGTCTACGAGAACATGGCGTTTGGTCTTAAGTTGCGCAAGACCCCCAAGGACGAAATCGACCGCCGCGTCAAAGAGTCGGCCGAAATGCTTGCCATTGGTCACTTGCTCGACCGCAAGCCCAAGGCTCTCTCGGGTGGTCAGCGCCAACGCGTCGCCCTCGGTCGCGCCATTGTGCGCAACCCAGCCGTCTTCTTGATGGACGAGCCGCTCTCAAACCTCGACGCCAAATTACGCGTCCAAACCCGTGCCGAAATCTCAAAGTTGCACCAGCGCCTCAAGACCACCTTCATCTACGTGACCCATGACCAAACCGAGGCCATGACGATGGGTACTCGCATCGCCGTTATGAAGGATGGCGTGTTGCAACAGCTCGATACCCCGCAGAACTTGTACGATAGCCCATCAAACATGTTCGTCGCCGGCTTCATCGGTTCACCATCAATGAACTTCTTCGAAGCCACCGTCGGTCGTGGTAACGGCGGCCTCGTTGTCGACGTAGGTCCATTCAACCTGCCTGTGCCAGCCGACAAAGCCGCCAAACTTGAGGCCCATGTCGGTAAGTCAGTCTACTTCGGCATCCGCCCCGAGAACGTCCACGACGAACACTTCGTACCGCGCGGTGTCGAAGAGAGCGCTCGCCTCAACGCACGCGTCACCGTTCGTGAGCCACTCGGTAGCGAAGTCTATGCCTTCGTCGAAAACGGCGGCAAAGAAATGGTTACCCGCCTTGACCCACGTACTAGCGCTGCCATCAACAACAACATCTCGTTAGTTGTTGATATGTCGAAGATGCACGTCTTCGATCGCGACAGCGAGAAGGCTATCGTCTAGTTATTGCACACAACAAACCCCCACGTCGCAGATGTGACGTGGGGGTTTGCTATCGTTCACGTGATTTTTCGATCACTGGTGCAACCACAACCGGGATAATACGCGCATCTACGCGCACACCCTCAATCAAAATTTCAGCCCCCTCGGCTAAACGGATTGGTGCATCAGTACTGCTCCACGTCGGCCAAAACCCGCGACTTTGATCAGGTTGGTATTGATCATGAATGTACATCCCGTCTGGATGTGTATGCAAATTACCAACCAATCGAATCAACCGATAGCTGTCATGATTCACCACAGTCTGTTCTCGCATATCGGTATCAAGACGGCTGATGCCTGACAGCATACCATCCCGAAACTCACCTGTGACAATAGCAGGCACGTATTGCACCTCGCCATCATCACGCCACGGTAACCACTGCTGTTGTATCCATGTCATCTCGATTGGATATCGCTCGTCAGCAAGTTGAACGGGTACATCAGGCATGGTTACCACATGTGCAACTAACCACGCCCGATTATCTTCGATGACAACCGCACCAGCCACCGTCACTTCACGCCCATCATATGTCGGGAGTAGCGCCACGGGGATAGGCGCTTGAGCACTACACCCCACGAATATCGAGCTCAACATCCACACCAACACCCACCGCCGCCACATCACACAGACTCCAATGTGGCCTGTCGTAACCGGCGCCCGCGTTGCCACAACACCATAATTATCGGCGTCGTCGTCAACACAATCGCCATAACGTTGAGCACCGTAAAGCCGAGCCCCGCCAAAATGAATCCACTACTAAGACTGCCCACAGCCGACGACAAATTGACCGTCAACTCCACCGCACCTTGGTAACGCCCGCGTTCACTCGGCACCAGATTGTCAGCCAACAACGACGATCCACCGATATAACACATGTTCCAGCCCCAACCCACAAAGAACAAGCCAATTGCAATCGGCAATGTGTCGGTCCAAATCGGTGCCACAATATTACCTGCAATCATGACAAGTGCCCCTAGCACCACGACTGCATTACGACCAAAACGATCAGCAATCGTACCCGTCAAAAACGACAGCCCATACATTCCCAACGTATGCGCCATAATTACCAACGAAATATCCGCCAGTGGGTGCGCATGATGGCTCATATGCAACGACGTGACGGTCATGACCAGCACCATCATCGCTTGGCCAATGAGCATCGATAATGCAGCCAGTTGTACCCCCGGCAACCGCACAATCTCCCCCCATGGACGCGCCGCAGCCGGTGGTGGATCGTTGTCGCTTTTGAGGGCATCGGCAATAATGCGACCCACATCACGCGGATCAGGTCGCAAGAAGAGCCAAATCAAAATACCCGACACAAAAAACAACACTGATCCACCAATCATCGGCCCAGCTAATACCTCAAAACCAAATGTCGATTGCACAAGACTCCCCAAGGGTGCTACCAACAACGGACCGCCAACGGCCCCAACAGTCCCCGCAAAGACGACGGTGCTAATTGCACGGGCGCGTGCTTCGGGAAGATTGGCGTCAGCCGCTGCGTATCGACTCTGGTCAACCGCACCACGCGCCCCACCAATGAACAGCAACCCCAACAAAAACAAGAGAAATGACTGCGTGACAATTGCATACCCTCCAATCGCCATGCCAACGCTTCCCAAAAAGAAACCGAGTGACAACCCGGGACGACGACCGATTTTTTGCATCAACATCCCTGCCGGGTACGACGCAAGTGCCGCACCAATCAGCAACAAAGTACCTGGTACTCCTGCTAATACATCACTTCCACCTAATTTTGATCCAATAATCGGATTGACCGTCGCATTCGAAATAAGTGCAGCCGAACCAAAACTCTGTGTAATAAACAACATGGCCGCAATGCGCTGACCAATCTTCGGATCCACAATTGGGGTTGTACTCATGACGGCAACGACCTTTGTGCTACGCTGGATTATTGTTCGGGTGGGATGGGAACAATCCAATAAATACCTTCATTATTATGTTCAGCACTCCATCCAGTGCCTTCATCATTTTTAATCTGCCACCATACATATCCGTCTGCGAGTATCGGTCCTTCGATAACCTCAACAATCTGATTATCCCGCACATACGCCACGACTCGTGCATTCGTTGAAGGCGAAATGCGCATCCGCAACGGGTTGCCCTCAGTGTTCTGCACACGCGCTGATTTCCCTTTTTGCAAAACTAATGGCTCAGGTGTTGGTGGAATCGGCGTGTTTGTCGCAAAGACCATCACACTCGCCGCAGGCAACGTCGGCAAAACAACCGGCGTCGGCTTCGGCAACGTTGGTTGAATCACAGTCGTTGTCGTAAAGTAATAAATCGCTACTGCTACGCCGCCCAATGTAACCACAAACAGCGCATTGAAAAAAATACGCCGTACATCAATGACGGGAATCGCACCAGTCTTACGCATGCGTCGTCGTGTCTGGTCGTAGCCCTGCCGATATGGTTCGTAATGACGATAATAGAATGGGTGTGGATCACCGACATATGCGTCGGCCACACCTCGTTCAAACATCTCATCAGTATCCATTCGTCTCCTCCATGATTGCCCCCATTATATACGAGTGGCAACCATTCCTTTTTATGAATCAGTAGCAAACGCCCGCCATAAGCGCGCAAGCTCTTGCCGCGGTCGGTATCGATACCGCTCACTATCAATATCATCGTGATTAGCACCCACTACGCGCCAATCACGCAACGCTAATTCACAGTCCGCATGTATCGCCGTTGTAACCCGAAAGCGCTGTGCTATCTGGTCATGACGATCATCGTCATGACCCGCATGCCATCCTACAGGATAAACCACTCCAGCAACCTGCATGCGTTGCATATATGTCACAAAATCATGCCATATCGTTGCAATCTGCCCATGCGCACACACCGGTACCGCTACTGGTCGGTCATACCAACGCACTGTGTGCCATGTGGATGTGTCATTCACGCCAATCGGATACATGCCGATGACCGTAGGGCGTTGTGCTAATCCGGCAACCACAGCGTGCAAAAACTGCATCGGTGCAAATACCGGTCGCATCTGGCGTTGCGCCAGCACCGGCATCGCCGTATCAACCACTACGACATCAACCTCACGAGCAACCATGCCTACATCCAAGCCGTGACCAACCATCTGTGGCCCATCAATCTGCGCCATCAACACCGCCTGTGGATTGACACGACGCGCCAGACTCGTCAATGCCTGCCACCACGAGGTAGCCACCGTTGGTTGCACATCCGCCAAATACCCCCACCCCGGTGCTAATAGCCAGTGTTGCGCCGCCGAATGGCCCGCAAAGTACCCCATCACCACGCGCACCAATTCACGTTGCCCAGCACGATACGTGTCAGTCGTGTACGGGTGCGCAAATTGCATGCGCCGCGATACGCCATTGATGCGGATAGTGCCACCGCTACCGTAGAGTGGGGCTGTCGTCCGGCCTTGCAACCACCCCACCACATCAGCACTATGATGCCAATCAGGCAACTCACGAACTCCAGCATACCCTGCGGTAAGGATTGAAGTGATAGATTGAAGCCCGACGTGCGCCGCCGCATCATAGCATGCCTCAATCGTCGCCATTACAACTCGGTCTATCTGATATGGTCGTGGCTGAAGACGAAACCACGCCGGACTCAATACAATATGCGTCAACCCACGATCAGCAATGATCGCAAGATCCTCACGGATACGCCCTTTATCTGCATGTGTCCACATCACATGATAAGGAATCGCTTTGATTGGTGCCGTTTTCATGACCTGCTCCACCATATCACTACCACGCAATATCTCATTGTACGTTGTTTCATGTGACTTCTTACATAAAAAACCAGTATCGGCGCATTATCACCGATACTGGTATCGCCACCACTCGATACATGAGCTACGGCGTGCTCTCTTTGGGTCCTGTACCACGCAAATAAACATTTGGCCACGGTTTGAATGTCGTTGCAAACTCTTCGCTCGGCATCACCTTGTTGTTCTTTGTGACTGTCCGATATACCACAACATTCATGCCGTCTTTCGCTTTATCAGACTGTTTGACCATACCCATCGGCAATGTCGGATCATCAACATACACCGGGTCGATCGGTGCCGGCGTAGTACCTACCACCTTGGGCCCGTTCACGGACACAGTACGCCCTGCATCTACCCCACGCAACTGGATGTCAAGTATTTGTTGCTGCTCATCGACAGTTGCATCAACCAACATCCAGTCCTCAGTGTCATTCACAAACCGCAAATCAAGCTCACCCGTAAATATCGCCGCATCAAGTCCAGGTCCGTTTTCGTTGGGAAATGCATACGCATCATACCAACTTATATAAAACGGATGTGCATGCCACTCATTAAACGGCAACCCCGCATAAAACGCAGCCCGAAACAACGACGTCGATACTTGACATACGCCGCCACCCCACTCTAGTTGCGTCCGATTACCGATGACTGCATACCCTTGCACAAACCCATTCGCTTCGTTGATCTCACCAACCTCAGTATTAAACGAAAACTCTGCACCCGGCGCAATTAATACGCCATTGATACGCGCCACACCCGCCTTAATATTGGTAATACGATAATCAGCCGATCCTGCAAAACTACTGCGCCCCGTGCTCACAACCGTATCAAATACCAACTGCCGTACCATCTCTTCGTTGAGCTGTGGTTCAACTGCAATTGTTGGTAACTCCACCACACGTGATGTCCCATACAATGCGTCACCAATCGCCTGCACCGCCGCCACCCGATCAAGACGACTGCCTTGTTGCCCAGATGTGATAATCTCCGTTGTACCATTACGCCAACGCACTCGTGGCTCAACACTCCGGCTGTCAATACGCTGCGCTAACCGGTCTACCTCTAATGCAATTGCTTGTGCGTCCGGCCGAATTTGTACCGCACCTGTGGCATCTTTCTCGTTGATAATCAATGACGCTAATCGGTCACGCTCCCATGTCCAACTTTGTGCCCCTTGCCGGAGTACCAGCGGTGTCCCCAAAAAGCGTTCGACATCTTGAGCACTTTTATCGAGAATTGTGGCATCGATTGTCGGCGCCAGCTCGCGTGAACGCAATGTCACCGTCATCGGTGTCGTCGCTGCTAATGCATTGTAGAGATCGACCATCGTCTCATCTACCAATATCTGCCGCCCCGTCTGCGCTGGAATTGTGACAGTTGCCCCCGTTTGTGCATCTATTAATAAATCAGCCGGTCGTACTGGTTGGTCGACTTGACTACTAATCGTCATCAGGTATTGCTGCATGCGCACGCCATTTATCACTACATGCGGCCCAACATCAAGTACCCCCTGCTGCCGTGCCCACCAGTTGCGCACCCAACGCTCTAGATTCACATCCGTCGTCAACCCCAATAACTCATTGCTCGTCTGGCGAATGTTTAATGAAACTCCCAAATCACTCGCCGTTGGCCGCCATACTCGATCTTGATATACCAGCGTCACCGGCTGCGCCAAAAATCCCTCGTAGCGCGTCGCAACCGCCTCGTCTACCATCTCACGTGTCATCCCTGCTAATGGCTGCCCCTGCAAGGTCACACCTACTTGTACCGCGTTCTCTGACCCAGGAAACACATACGGCGTCACGAACGCTAATACCACAACCACCAGCCCTATCCATAACGCTGGTTGCGTCACCGTTGGTAACATGATAGTCGCCGTGCTTGGCTCAGGTCGCTTCGGCACCCCTATCACTACATCCTCAATATTCGGCTTCTGATTCTGCGGTGGCGTATATCCCCGCCGCCGGCGCTCAATCGGCCCGTAACTGTTGATGTATCGCTCTGGCATTGTCGTCTGTACAACCATTCCCTTTTTTGAATAATCTACTACGCATGGTAGCATTTTCACAACACTATTGTCAATATTATGTAGTACTATTTTTTGTCGTAAATACACATGCACTCAAAACGTGCGTTATTCATCTATCTGTTTCGTACATCTCGGATACACGAATCAAATTATACACCGTTTAATTATTATCCATACCTATCAAACAAATAATTAAACAGTGTATAATTACACAACTTCACCCAAGAATCGCCACAAACTGTCCCTCGGCGGTGCGTTGCATTGCACGTACCGCAACAATTGCATCGCGATTAATGGCACCATAGATATGGGGGAAGAGGGGCGCAAGGGTATCACCCGGCGTAGGAGATTCCCATTTTAGTGTGCTGGTGAGGCGTTCGGTGTCAATGACCAGTAGACCAAAATCACCAGCCACTTTGGTATAAAAATGGTTTGCGACTTTGAGCATCAGCTCATCACCTGCAGTACAATGCACAAAACCATCATTGTCGTATTCGGCTGGCAAATACGGTGCATCAACTGGCCATGATTGCCAACGTGTCGTGGGAACCATATGATAAATAAGTGCCATAACATCTCCTTATTCCGATACAACAACAGGGGTGGCCCGATGGCCACCCCTGTATACAGCACATGAATTAGAACTCACCCATCACACGCGCAAAGGCCTCGCGGCTTGGGCGCAGCAACTGTTGCTCTTGATATGCTAGTGGCGTATCAATAAGTTGCATGGTCTGTTGCAATGTCGGTCGACTTTCGTTGATATAGATCAGGCCAGTCACGAACTCATTCTTGTTGCGCGCCTGCTCCATCAACTGAATTGCTTGCCAACGATTCGTTGGATCATAATCGCGATCAAGCTTGCGCAACTTAATCATCGGGCCATCGTGAAGTTTGACCATTTGCTCACTCCCAGGCTCGTAATCAACCTGCACTTCTTCATAGCTTTGAATGAAGGTGATGTCTTGAATGCGCTCTTCATTTTGCTTGCCGTAGCCATAGCTTTTGGTTGAGTCATCTTGGTTGTTAAAGGTGACACACGGGCTAATAATGTCAATGACGGCCGTACCTTCAAAGCTCATAGCCGCTTTGAGGAGCTCACGCACCTGCTTGGCATCACCAGCAAACGACCGAGCCACAAAACCACAATCGGCAGCTAATGCTTCCACACAAATGTCGATCGGCGGTAATTCATTAGTACCGGCATACTTGAGATTTTGACCGATGTCAGCAGTCGCCGAGTGTTGCCCCTTAGTCAACCCGTAGACGCCATTGTTTTCTACAATGTACACAATTGGCACATTACGGCGCATCATGTGTTTGAACTGCCCGAGGCCGATGCTGCCGGTATCGCCATCACCACTGATGCCAATCGGCATCACGGTGCGATTCGCCAATGCAACACCCGTACTCACTGATGGCATACGGCCATGCAAGGTATTAAAGCCAAACGAACGATTCAAAAAGTACGCCGGCGTCTTGCTTGAACAGCCAATGCCGCTCATCTTTACCACTTGACGTGGGTCAAGTGACAGGTCATAACATGCCGCAATAATCTGGCTCGTGACCGAGTTGTGGCCACAACCGGCACACAACGTCGAGGTCCCGCCTTGGTAATCTTGGGTCGTCAAGCCAATCCGATTGGTTGGACGATTCGTTGTGGTTGTCATAGTTATCTACCTCTATGAGTGGTGATTACAACGCATTGCGCTGTTGGAGAATCCGATTCAAAACAAACACTGCGGTCAACGGCAAGCCGTCACACAAATTGACAGGTCGCATCTTGCCAGCATGCACAGGTGCATGCGCAGCCAAGAGTTGCATCATCTGACAATCTTGATTCAACTCGACCACATATACTTCGTCATACTGTGCCATGAACGCAGTCACATCATCGTTGAGTGGCAAGGCGCGCAAGCGCATGTACGAACTCTCGACGCCATGCTCCCGCAAGTAATCGCGTGCCTCGCGCACCGCATCATGCGTTGAGCCATAGGCGATGATACCGACGCGCGCCCCCGGCACATGCTCAACCACGGGAGCGGGCACCAGTGTGCGCGCCGTGTTGTGCTTGCGCGTCAAGCGATCCATGTTGCGCTGCCAGTCGTCATTGCGCTCACTATAGACAGCATTTTCGTTGTGACCAGTGCCGCGCCCGAGCCATGCTGCGCGCGGATGCTGATTGCCCAAAATCGTACGGTATGGGATTCCGTCGTTATCGACGTCGCGATAGCGACCCCACGAACCTTTTTCGGCCAAGAACGCCTCAAACGCATCAGTGTCAAGCACCTTGCCACGGTCCATTGGTTGATCTGGATAATCAAATGGATCCGTCATCCAGTTGTTCATGCCCAAATCCAAATCGCTCAACACCATCACTGGCGTTTGCAAACGATCCGCCAAATCGAACGCCGTACCAGCGAACTCGAAGCACTCACGCATTGAACCAGGTAACAGACACACGTGCTGGCTATCACCATGCCCGAGATAATACGCCGACAAAATATCACCCTGCGAAACACGAGTGGGCAACCCTGTTGAGGGACCCATGCGCATAATATCCCAAATCACAATCGGCACTTCAGCAAAATACGCCAAACCACCAAACTCATTCATCAACGAGATACCAGGACCCGAAGTAGCCGTCATCGCACGGCACCCAGCCCAGCCAGCACCTACAATCATGCCAGCTGCCGCCAGCTCATCCTCTGCTTGGACAATCGCATAATTGACCTTGCCATCAACTGCAGGGCGCAACTTGGGGGCATACTCGGTGATTGCATCAACCAAACTCGTTGATGGCGTAATCGGATACCACGCCACCACGGAGACACCACCCACCACTGCACCAATGCCAGCGGCCGTGTTGCCGTCAATAAGTATTTGACCACTCGTCATGTTGAGCGGAGCAACTCGAAACGGATCTTGTTTGGGCAAGTTGTTACGCGCATACTCCATCGCCAAATCAACCATCGCTAAGTTCAAATCTACTGCTTTACGTTTGCCATTGAAATGATGCATCAACGCTGCTTCGATTTGCGCACGATCAATGCCTAGTAACTCGGTCAACACACCGACGTACGCCATATTGGCTAGATAATCGCGCAGATTCTGTGGTGGATTAATCTGCTTGACCAATTCCTTGACCGGGATGGGGTAATAGATGACGTCACTGCGTGGATTTGCGAATTTGAGGTCGTCAGGGTGGACACACACACCACCACTAGGCAACTTGGTGAGGTCCTCCTCTGATGTGCGTGGATTAAAGGCCACCAAAATCTCGGCATACTCACGACGCGCCGTGTAGCCCTGATGACTCACGCGAATCGTATACCATGTCGGCAATCCTTGAATATTCGAGGGGAAAAGGTTTTTGCCGCTTACCGAAATGCCCATCTTGAAGATAGCGCGAATCAGCGTATTATTGGCCGTCTGACTGCCTGAGCCGTTTTCGGTGGCTGCCACAATCGAAAAGTCGTTGACAATTGGCACCCGTGGATCAATCGTTGATGGGTTGACGCCGGTGTCGGTGGTGGTCATGCCAAACTCCCGTTACAGAGCAAAATTGCGCTTGCAATTATAGCATATGCAGACGGGGTGTCTAATTTTGTGAGTGATGCCAAGCAACGCCCAGTCATTTAACATGAATGGGCGTTGCTTGGAGCTCAGCGTAGCATTGATATGCTACTCCTCGTCGTTACCAAGAACCAATGTAAACCCAAAACGATGGCGTCGCGACAATATTTTGTATTGGTCCAGTGTGTCTGGTCCACAACTCCCTGTTCCAACACCCCGGTGTTGGTGATCAACAATCACCGTGATGTAATTGTTCGGAATCAAATCAACCGTGTGCGTTGCAGCAAACACCTGTGACGGCGTAAAACGACTCGCCGAGAATTGGAACGGCTCATCGCCAATTATGTGTAGCTGACTGCCACGATTATTATCAAACTGTACCTGTGTCACATCACAGCGTAGCCCATGCTCTTGCGGCATGATATATGGCACATAGAAATCATCAACGTCATGCTCATACCGACCAATCATTGCACTAGCCTTGCGATCCGGATAGTTCTCCCATGGACCACGACCAAGCCAACTCACCGTGCGATACTGCAACGGAATGTCCAGCGCAATACCAACACGTGGCACGTCAATCAACTCCTCACCGAGTTTGATGTAGTGCTCGACATGCAAACTTCCATCACCATTCATTGTAAATGTCTGTGTGTGACGCACGTCACCTGATTGTCCGCGACCACTGCCACGGTAGGTAAAACTTAATCGTGCACCAATCTGATCAATATCAGTCAACGCCATTTCTATATTGTCGAGCCCCAATAACCGCCAGTTAGGCAGAACCTTTGATGGGTGATTCGGCCATAACTTCAAGCCATCATTGTCGAGCGCCGCACGCCAAAGCTGAATCTTTGGACCTTGCGTGATGAAATTACGCCGTGGTGTGCCGTACGACACCAACATACCACTCTTGACATCAAAACGCGCTTTGACACGCCCCACCTGCAACAAGATTTCTTCCTCGTCACGCTTGACACGCCCACCCCGTGAACGTGCATGCCCAAGTGTGGCTGCCAACTGAATCTGGTGTTGATCCCACGCCACCTCATGTCGAATCGGGCTATGCGCATTCGAACGTCGGCGACGGAACCGGAACGTCACCGTAATCAAGGCATCGGGATATGCAGTTTGAATAGCGTTTAAATGCGATATTTGCACTTCACGCATGCTTTGTGGCTCAAGCCCGCGAATGTTGATGTTACCCTCAGCAACCTCCTGGCCATCTGCCTCAACCACATATTCGCCACTCAAGTCATCTAAATTTGTGAAGTAACGTCGATTGAAGACGCGGTACAAACCGATCACACCCTCAACAGGCGTCACTTTGACTGGTCGCGCAAGATATTTATATTCGAATAACGCCGGATGCGGTGTACGATCAGGCCACACCATACCATCAGCACAAAAGTTTGCATCATTCGGCGTATCACCAAAATCACCGCCATACGCCCAGTATGTTTGGCCATCAGTAGTTTCTTGACGAATGCCGTGATCAATCCACTCCCAAATAAAACCACCTTGTAAGCCGGGCAAGACCTCGAAGGCAGCAAAATGCTCAGCCAACGTACCGTTGCTGTTGCCCATTGCATGCGAATATTCACACAATATCAATGGACGATGATCGTGTGCGCCATCTTTCGACCATGCAATGATGCTCTCGAGTGACGGATACATCGGACAAATCAGATCAGTCGCAAGGTGTCCTTGATCCCAATCACGATCAAACTCACGGGCGATAGCCCCCTCATAATGCAAAACACGGCTCGGATCGGCATGACGTACCCACCCAGCCGCAGCGTCATGATTTGGTCCATAACCGCTTTCGTTGCCGAGTGACCATGCAATAATTGACGGGTGGTTTTTGTCGCGTTCTACCATGTTGCGCACACGATCCACAAAGGCCTCGGTATAGCGCGGATCACGACACATATCCAAAATAAAGCCGTGTGACTCGATGTTCGCCTCATCGATGACATAAAGGCCATACTCGTCACACAACTCATAGAACGCCGGGTCGTTCGGATAGTGCGAGCACCGCACAGCGTTGATGTTGAATTGCTTCATCAGCTGTACATCACGCTCCATCAACTCGCGCCGAACGACACGACCATGTCGATCGTCGTGATCATGACGGTTTACGCCATTAATTTGTACCGGTTGACCATTAATCAATAACTGACGATCACGCACACGCACATTACGAAAACCTGTGCGTACACGATAGTATTCATCTCCCGTCTCAGTGTGGAACGTCACAATAACAGTGTACAAATTCGGGGTCTCATGATTCCAGCACTCAACGCGTTTGATACTGGCCTGCATGACCACCTTATCCACAGCGTTTGTCCGCGCGCCCCATTTGTCGAATACAATTTGCGGAGCGACCTCAAGTGGCATGCCCAAACACGGCTTGTCGTCAGGGTCGTAGAGTTGCATCGACACATGCCAATCGGTGCGAATATCACCAGGTGTGTTTGCGTAGACCGTGACGGTAACCGTACCACCACGATACTCGTCATCAGGATCTGCCAACACTTGGATATCGCGCAAATACGGTGTGCCCGTGCTATATAGCCAAATATCACGCGGGATACCCGCATGCCACCACTCATCTTGATCTTCGATATACGCTGCATCTGACCAGCGCACAACCACCGCCATCAGCTCGTGTGTTGATCCAGGCGTGACAAACGCCGTCACATCAAACTCTGCCGGCGTACGCGCATCCTTGCTCATACCAACTGCTCGACCGTCCACGTAGACACACAACATGCCCTCGACACCCGCAAAATGAATGATGACACGGCGGCGTTCCCACGTCGCTGGAACCGTCATCTGCCGACGATACACGCCGACCGGGTTGTCCGCAGGTACTTCAGGTGGCGAGTTGTCAAACGGCATACGAATATTCAAGTATTGTGGCCGTTCAAATCCCAACATCGTCCACAAGCTCGGGACGTGCACTTCAAACCAATTAGTCGTTGCAATTGTTTCAGGAGTCGTGGTGGCCGGGTTCGCCAACAAGCTAAACTGCCACGTCCCACTCAGCGACAACACCCAAGGCGACGTACTTCTATCACCTGTATACGCACTGTCTGCGTCTGCGAAAGGAAAGAGCGTCGCATGCGGTGGCAATCGATTGATCCCCGTCAATGACGGATTCTGCCATGTTGGGACATTGCCCAAGTAGAGCAATTCCAATGGAGTCGTACTGTGTGCTGTCATTCGCTACTCATTTCACTCACAATGGTTTGTATCAACGTTTCGACTAACCGCGTGCGCGGACATTCAACCCGAGCATACTCAGAAACAAACTCGTAAAGCCAACTTGACCTGCAAGGATAATCGCCACTGCACCCACAATCGTCTGCCGTGCACTTTGACGTGGGTCAAGATTCTGAAAATCAACATCTTGCCACATACCAAACACACGCGCTATCATGACACAGCCAATCACCAGCAACACCAACCCTGCAATCAACCCGTACTCGAGTGTTAACATGTCGCTGATGCGCGCAAACCGTGATGTCTGCGGCAACAATCCCGTCGCAACCATGTATTTCTTGGCCATTAATCCAAACAGCGCAAGTTGCACACCCGATAACAACGCAATTGCTGAGACAACTAACGTATTGATGTCGAGGGTCACAGTGCCTACCTGTTGTGCACCAGGTAACAACCACACCATGGCAAACGCACCGAGTACACTCAATAAACCACCAGGCAACAAAAAGACCCAATCAGGAGCATACGCCAACATAAACCGCAAATGTCGCCATCCATCGCGCCATGTACGCAAATGTGGCGGTCGTGATCGTCCGTCTTTGTAGAGTGTTATTGGCACTTCTGTAATGCGTAAGCCAAACAATGCCGCCTTTATAACCATCTCGCTGGCATACTCCATACCGCTTGTTTGTAACTGAATACGCTCCCATGCCGATTTGCGGAATGCTCGCAACCCGCAGTGAAAATCCCCAACATCAGAGTCAAACAACGTACGCCCGAGCCAACTTAATACGGGGTTGCCTAACCATTGGTGTAACCATGGCATCGCTCCTGGCATGATTCGCCCCGCAAAACGATTCCCCATCACCAAATCAGCGCCGGCATGCAAATGCGCCAAAAACTCATCAATAGCCCCAAGATCATAACTATCATCCGCATCACCCATCACCACAAACTCGGCGTGCGCAGCCTGAATGCCACCATGCAAGGCTGCACCATACCCGCGTTGTGGTACCGGTACAACGCGAGCGCCCTCACGCACCGCAATCGCTTGTGATCCATCACTGCTGCCGTTATCAGCAACAATAATCTCGCCATTAATGCCGAGCCGAGCAAAACCAGCAACGGTTTTGCGGATGACCTGCGCTAACGTCTCTGCTTCGTTTAAACACGGAATTACCACCGAAATTTGTGGTGTTGTCATACCGAAACTCCCACATACGCCTTTACAAGATGCATGTGTATAAATAAATTAACAAAAAACCAATACAAGGAATCATCTCATCCCTGTCAACGATTGTCACCATCGCCACCTATCGCACCGCGCTCAAGTCGATCGTACAGCTTCGTCAAATTCGTACTTGCGACATCCTCAAGCGTAATGTCGAGTTCTGTGCATATTTGTGCAAGATACCAAAGTACATCACCGAGCTCGTGCTTCAGTGCCTCACGGTCAGCGTCACTAATGACACCAGCACGATCACGAAAGATTTTTTTGACTTTGCCAGCAACCTCACCTGCCTCGTTGGCCAATCCGAGAGTGGGGTAGACAATTGCATGGTCGGTCTTGATGAGGCTCCACGTCCGGCGTGATGCCGTCTGATAATCATTGAGTCGCTCGACCTGCATTGGCCAACTCCTTTACCCTTGAGAAAACGACGACATCACCGAACAACACAGATGGCGCGGACGGCGGGACTCGAACCCACGACCAACGGTTTAGAAGACCGCTGCTCTAATCCACTGAGCTACGCCCGCAAGTAACAGCAAATTCAATACGCTAAATATACCATATTCTACCTATTTTTTTATAAATTTTCATTCTATTCTGGCATATTTTTATACGATTTTATGTTCGTCTTTACATACACTTTCTTAACACGTGCGGAGATTAACA
>CAYXXK010000018.1:10095-55357 GCA_964469045.1 uncultured Klebsiella sp. | reverse complement strand
TCACTTTTCACTTTTCACTTTTCACTTTTCACTTTTCACTTTTCACTTTTCACTTACAAAAAAAACGGAACGGCACAAATCACTGCACCGCTCCGCTCAACACCATTTATATTACACTAGCGTGATCTCAATTCCCGCCAAATCAAAGCCTTCGACTTCAGCACGAATGACATCGCCGGCCGTAATAGCAGGAGGAGGTGTCAGCGTACCGCTACTAATGATTTCGCCGGCAGTCAATGGCGCAAATTGAGCCTGATTGGCCGTAATCACCGCAAGTGCGGCCAATGACCGTGCTGGAGAGCCCAACACAATTTGGCCACTCCCTTCGCCAGCCAAAACGCCGTTTTTGTAGATACGCCCCTTGACGGTGGCAAGACGGGCCGCGATATCGGCCAAATCGTCGCTGGCAGTTATCATGCGCTTGGGACCGACGTATAACGCACGGTGCAACCCGAAGCCTGACACGGCGTCGACACCTTTGAACTGCCAGTCAGGGTATGGGCACGAGACCACTTCGTAACCGAGGGCAATCCACTCAACTGACTCAAGGGCTTTGACGGGATCAATTGAGCCGATGACACCAGACTTGAGGCCAAACATGATTTCGGGCTCGATTTTGGGTTGGAGCGCCGTCGTCAAGTCGTGCGTCGTATGTCCAGTGGTGGTATCAGATACGGTGTGGGCGTAAACATAGCCCCAAACTGCAGTGTTGAGGTTCATGCTGGCCCAGGCAGCTGGGTTGGTGAAGCCGATTTTGCGCCCAACTGGCGTATGCCCAGCAGCCACTGCATGGTCAAGGTGAATTTTGGCCACCGCATAAGCATCGTTCAGAGTATACGCAGGGTCGCTCGATGGCGGTGTCACCAAGGTGCGATTAGCACGCGAGTCGATCAGGCCTTGGGCGATAACAGCATGATTGGTCACGAGTGGATTCCTTTCGTCAGACAATAACTGTTGCGATTATACGAGCAAATTACTCTGTCCATGTTACTTCAATGACGTGGCTAACGCCTTGAATGTCGTCGTTGGTGGTCAACACCACATGCGGAATGCCATCAAGTCGCTCTTTGAGGTCGTTGCGGCTAACGCCATTCAGCGTCACCTGCGCCCGATCAAACGTGCCCAACTCCATCGGTAGATGCACGGTGGTGAACTGACCTGAACCAGTCATCTCAAAGTGGATCCGGCCGGGCTGTTTTTGCCAGCGATAGGCCACATAGCCGGTACCGGCAGCGTAGCGGGCCACCACATAGGCCTCGTTGACACCACCATACTGCCAACGCGGTGTCACACGGCTCGCCAAAAAGGCAAAACCAGGGTCAGTAATACCGGCGGCCCCCTCCATCAATGCGCCGAGCATGGCCGCAGCTCCCCAGCCATCGGTGGGGATGGTGTCGGGGCCTGAGATGCCAGGTTCTCCATTGGGGTAATACCACAGATACGATCCCCCATGACTGCTCGTCAGCACATGGTAGTGGCGTAGCGTATCAAAGCCGAATTGCTCGGATTTGACAGCAAATGCCCCACGAGCCAATTCGCCACCCACCACCGGCATAATACCGCCATTGACATACTCGCCGGGCAACTCACCTTTGCGACCGGCCATGCCATAGGCAAACGGTGGAAACGGTGGATCGATGCTGAACCACGGCAATAGCACATTCGGGTTGTCCACACCACGCTGATAATATGTCGAAATCACCGTAGCCGCTTGGGTCGGAGACAACACGCCACGATTCAGCGCATAGGCGTTTGAGATGCTAAGTTGCGCTTCCATATCGACACCTTCGGGGCGCCAATCGGGGTCCTCAGGCACAAAGTGTCGCAAGAACGAGCCGTTCCAATGCAGGTCAATAACCCGCTTTTGTAGGTCGTCGGCCTGGGTACGATAGGTGGTGGCAGCAACATCGTTACCCGCACGCGTCTCCATCACGGCCAACATGCGTAGGGCCTGCACGAGGCCGGTGTTATCGCCGTGGAACGAACCCCACACCGTTTGGTCGTCAATCCAGTGGCGTGGCGCTGGTGCGCCGGTATCGGGATTCTTGGTAGTAGGCCCATACTCAAAATCCCACATGTCGATGGTATAAGGTCGGCGAATCAGGCCACGCTCACTGTTCCAGCGCAACGGATCACTCGTGGTGTAGACAATTGCACGCCGTGCTGACGGCAACATGTCGATCATCCACGCATCATCACCAGTCATCTGCCACGCTTCGTAAATACCTTGCACATACAAGAACTCGAGATCAGATTCGACCTCTTTGCGTCCGGCCGTAACACCCAACTCAGGCGCATCAACCCAATCGGGTAGACTGCCATCGAGGTTTTGGGCATCACGAAAGGCGTTGAGCAGACTTGTGGCATCTTTTTCGAAATAGCGAAACCCACGCCCTTGATACACATGATCACGCAACCACAACAGTGGGTTGTCTGGCGAACGATAGCCACGAATCGTCGTACCGTTGAGCGTATAACTGCGCATACTCCCTTGAATATACTTCACCGTATCAGCAAATACTGCGCTAAATACCGGATCATCGGTTTGGACAGTACTCACCGGATCGAGTGTATACACTGCATCAGCCAGTGGAGTTACACCATCAGCGCTCCGCCACTGTGCTTGTGCCGGACCAACAGCACCTTGAGGAATGACCGTTACAGTGGTGGTGTCACCCTCAATCGCCATTGCTTGCGCAAACACCACAGTGCCTGCCACATCAACAATCTCAATCGTGCCACTGCCACGAATCAGGCTCGTATCGAGCACAACACTAATTGGCACCAACGGTTGTACGCCAGAGAGTTGTAAGGGGGATTGTGGTGTCGTCGTCGGTTGTATTGTCGCAATCAGATCAGTTGGGGTTGGTATAGGAGCAACCGTTGCCGATGCCGTACATCCCATCAAGAGCACACTCAGCATAGTCATAAGGATATGTATGCGTCGCATCACCAATCCTCCATGCTCCAACGAATAGTACCGAGTGGACCGGCATCGATGATGACATCATCACCAGGTACCAGCCACGCACTACCATCAAGACTGATGCTCGTCAGCACACCGCTACTAAACACACTGCCCGCAGGAATAAGACAATTATCACTAGCATGCGCCGTAACCTCAGCCATGGTGTAATGGACGTCACGCAGATTCATCTGTGCCACCCGCACATCATTCACAAGAATTTGGATGTCAATGCGCAAACGCCCATCCATCAACAAAAATTCGCCCAGTTCATCCATCGTCGTAATCATTGGCCCCATGACTGTCCCTGTTGGACGTGACCACAACCCATGGAGCACATCGTCATCGGCACGATCGCGCGCTACGACTTGGCCTACAATCCATAATCCCAATATTGCGTCGTGGGCCTCGCCAATATCGGCATTATGGAGATCATGCATCGTCACCCATGCAATTTCACATTCGACATCACACATGGTCGTTTGCGGAAAAGGAGCCACCGAGCGATCCCCATAGAGCACTGATGTCAGTGCTCCCCACACAGGTGTACGCTCATACCAGTGCAAAGGCACATGCTGACCTTGTCGGCGTAACAACGCTTCATATGCCTGAATGTGCTGAGCTGTGCGACGCCATGCAGTACTGTCCAGTGGCGCAGTCAACTGCACGTCATTGCGTCGAATGAGCATCTCTACGCCACCAAACCACTGCGCGACATCGAGGCCAGCGTGTTGCTGGCTAGCAACAAGTTCCTCTAGCAATGCAACACTTCCCAAATGCGTATGCTCGTGTTCACCACGAATAATTGTTGCCATCGATAACGCATCGAGCGGCCGATCATCGCTTAGTAACGCCATCCCCTCATGAATATCAATAATGCCGTGTTCAACTAATACACCAGCACGAATTCGGTCGCTGGCACGGCGAAAACTTACTAAACGCATACCCGTTCCTTATACTGCCACCCCGCCTTAATTCATCATATCTGAAATCGAGATAAAGTGACACGCATGCTCCTTCTCCATATGCATTATTTCAGCTAATTATCAGCAAAAACTTGACAGTTACTGGCGAAATTAGGCAGTAGAATCATGCCTGCTCGCGTCGTGAATACCTCAAAATTCCTGATTGACCAACCTGTGTTGATTTGTTATACTATGACTTATAGTAAACCTGTAAAAGTTATGTAATTGCTGTTGCCGAATGGGAATTGGAGCAGAACGATGGCTGACGCGAATGAGATACTCGCACTAGGTATGGATGCCGCCCGTGACGGCAATCGCGAAGAAGCGCGTAATTTATTTACGTTGCTCACGCGTCAAGATCCCGACAACATTCAGGCATGGCTATGGTTAGCCGGGGTATCTGACGACCCGCGACAGCGACGTGCAGCCCTTGAGCGAGCCCTCGAAATTGACCCACAAAATGACATGGCGTTACGTGGATTGCGAGCACTTAATGGTGTACAAGGTGGTGATCGCCGGAGCATTGTAGAGGCCGTCAAACAAACCACTAGTGGTTTGTTTGGGCGTCGGAGTGGTCCCGTGCGCCCGAGTCGCCCGCTTTCACAATACGAAGAAGAATTAACGCGCGAGCTTGATTCGGTGGACCCTGACTTATATGATGACGATGACGAGCCACGCGGGCCCAGTCCGGTCATGTGGGGAATTTTGGGCGTGCTCGTATTGGTACTAGGATACTTCTTATTCACTCAGTTCATGGGGACAGGAAGCGAAGAAAGTGCCGATAGTGGAAGCCTGACCGATGGACTACTCAACGGCATTATCAGCACACCAACGCTTGAGGTACCAACCGCTGAACCTGTACCAACCGCCGAACCAACGCTTGCGCCGTCACCCATTACGGTCGTGCTTCTCAATGCAGAAAACACGGCCACCAGTGCTGAAGGTTGGGAGTACGGTGTACGCAGTCCGATTGTGGCCGGTAACCGTACCTACCGATTCACCACGGCGCCTCAGAATGGGTCGTTCTATGTGGTAGTTGCATTGGTACGCAACAACACGGGCACCGATCAGGCAATACCAGCTGACTTTTTTGTCTTACAAGACGACCAAGGGCGCACCTACAACGTCAACGTCGAGCGCACCCAGGAGTTGCTCAACATTGGTGGCGGTCGCGGTGTGGTCTCAGACATCGATATTAGCGATGTGGTGTACAACGGAGGCGCACTCCAGAGCATCGCACTCATCTTTGATGTTCATGCTGATTCAACCAATCTGCGCCTGTACGGTGGGAGCAATCGCAGTGAAGGTTGGTTAATTGCTGAGACGGTGCAGTAATGCGCAACACCGAATGCGAAGCATTGCTCAAAATTGCGAATCGTCTCTACCAGCAGGGCGACTACCGTCGCGTACGCATCTTGCTCGAAATCATGAGTGATGTCTACCCGCGTGAGGTACAAGTCTGGACAACGTTGGCGATGGTCGCTAACAATGACAGCGAGAAGACCGAATACCTTGCACGCGCATCTCAACTCCAACGACAAGCGCACGCATCCTAAACAGACACGCAACAACAAACACACAACGCAGGAATGGCACATGCCACTCCTGCGTTGTGTGTTGTATTCATTAAACCATGGCGCGCAGTACAGGTAATACCTCGCGCCCTAACACCGCTATCGCCTCACGCGGATTAGGCCCAAGCGGAGGACCGAAGCTAATATGTCGCGCACCCGCATTAACCAAGGCCGTCAGACGTGGCAAGAGATCGGCACCCGTCCCGGTGATGCCAATCTTGAGCATCTCCGGCGTCACCATCGCACAGGCACGAGCCTCATCGTGGTCATGTTGAATTGCATGTTGAATGGGGATGAACTCGTCCCGTGATACGCCCAGATTCGCCAAAATGGTATCACTTAATGCATGCCCATAATAGGCGATCTTTTGGCGGAGTACTGCCTCTGCGGCCGTAGCATCATCGCCTACTGATACCCAAATACACGCAGCCATGTCCACCGCATCAGGCAATCGTCCAGCCGACGCCAACCCACGATCAACGTGAGCGCGGGCTTGGTAGTAATGCTCAGGCGGGAACAACAAGGGCAAGCCGCCATCGGCGTATTGGCCAATTGCCTCGAGCATCTTGGGGCTCATCGCACCCAAATAGATCGGGATAGGACGGCTCGGCGTACGTAAGTATGCCTCGGCACTCCATTCACCCAGTTCATTCCCGTGGTGCGTCACGCGCTCGCCAGCAAACAATGCCCGCAGTACCTGTATACTCTCGATGATGCGTGTCAATGGACGGTGTTGTGGCACACCAACCCAGCCCAGAAAGTCGCCTGCACCCGCACCAATCCCCAAGAGTGCTCGCCCACCCGAAAGTTCGTCGAGTGCGACGGCCTGCATCGCTATTTCGGCAGGATGCATGGTATATGGGTTGACGATACAGGTGCCAAGTTGAATGCGCGTTGTGGCCGTGGCACAGCTTGCCAAAATCGGCCATACCCCATACAAAAACAAATCATCGCTCACCCAAAATTGGTCAAATCCAGCATGTTCGGCTGTTTGGGCGAGTTCCATGTATTCACGCACAGGCCGGTCATTATTAAACCGAATAGAAAAGCGCATAGCGTCTCTCTCACACGATGACGATTCATGCCCCTATTGTGACACAAAATGACGAGCACACTAGTGTATCATCTATCATCCTTCATGCAGATTTGACAAACCCCTCACGTCCGTGCTACTATTCTGCTTGCGGGCGATTAGCTCAGTTGGTTAGAGCGCAACGTTGACATCGTTGAGGTCGGTGGTTCGAATCCACTATCGCCCACCATTCATTCCCCTTTGTACCCCCACACACATCACAAACACAAGAGGTCGTCGGTGTTACGGATTATCCATGTACTCTGGCTCACGTTGTGGTTACGCTGTCCAGCGTGTCAACGCGGTCACATGTTCCGTAGCATGTTTCGCATGAACGTACGTTGCCCAGTCTGTGGCGTCGTGTTTGAACGTGACCACGGCGAAATCACAGGTGGCATGGCCATCAACACCGTGCTCGTTCTATTCATAGCCATCATCGGCGCGATACTATCGGTCGTAACCACCTATCCTACTTGGATTATTATCGGCACTACAGCATTGGTGATGATTATCGTAGGTGTGGCATTCTATCGCCATGCACGCGCCTTGTGGATAGGGATTTTGTATCTGACAGGTTCGATGTTTGAGGATGTATAAGGGTATAGCAATGTCATCTTTTGCGAATCGTATATTTGCAGTTGCTGCATACTTCTTTTTTGAAAAACCCGGCCGTGCGCTCGATTATAACTCCCACCTCACGGGGCTGCGATCTAGTGGCGAAACGCTCGTCGCCACATGCCGCAATGCACGCGATGACCAACATAACCGCGCACTGCTCCGACATATCATCGGAATCGAGCACTGGGCGCAAGCGCGTCTGCGTGAATTACTCGGTGCCCCTCCGTTTCGTGAAGAGTACGACAAGTATCAACCACCTGCACAGCACACCGTCTCAGAATTAGCAGAAATCTTCCACCAAACGCGAGCGCGTAGTTGTGCTATTGTTCAACAACTCGCCGACGAGCGTGTTGATTTGCAACAACGTGTTGCGCACAACCAGTTTGGACCATTATCAGCCAGTGGATGGCTGGTGTATATCCGCTCTCATGCCACTATTGAGAGCAAAAAACTCCATAAATAACTGACAACCTATTGACACAAAATGAACAAGTGTTGTTCGTATTACAGATATTGGTAATTATCTTGACAGAAAGTATTATCAACGAGTAATATAAGCAAACAGTCTTTACAACCACAACCTTTATGTGGGGTGGCACCTTTATTTCGGTGCTACACGAGAGCTGTTTCATGACGTGTTTATGGAGGCAAGCAAGTGGGGGAAGTACTTTTACCAATCCTCATGTTGCTCATCGGCGGTTCAATTGGCTTTGGAGTAGCGCTATTCATATATAGAACGAGTACGCAAAACCAAATCAGTCGGCTAGAGGCTGAATGGCAACTTAAAGTAGAGGCAATCCGGACCGAGCACAAAGAGTTACGCATCCAGGCATCAGACGAGGCGTTGCGTATTCGCAATGAAGCAGAAGGCCAGATTCGCGAGGCACGACAGACTATTCGTCAGCAAGAAGAGCGCCTCAATCGCAAGGAAGAAGTACTTGATCGCAAAGTTGACGGTGTCGAGCGTCGTGAGCGGCAGTTACAGCAGCGTGAGCGTGCGATTGAGCAACACACGCAAGAAGTCGAGCAACTCAAGAGTCAGCAGCGTCAAGAACTTGAGCGTATTTCGGGGTTGAGTGAGGAGCAAGCGCGCGAGATTATCTTACAGCGCGTCGAGCTAGAGGCACGTGATGAGTCAGCACGGCGCATCCGCGAAATCGAGCGCGTCACACAAGACGAAGCTGACAAGACAGCGCGCAAAATCATCAGCATGGCAATCCAGCGCTGTGCTTCAGATTATGTGGCAGAGGTTACAGTCTCGACCGTACCGCTTCCATCAGAGGAAATCAAGGGTCGCATCATTGGCCGAGAGGGGCGTAACATTCGCGCGTTCGAGCAGATTACTGGCGTTGACATCATTGTTGACGACACGCCAGACGCCGTCACACTGTCATGTCACGACCCAGTCCGTCGCGAAGTCGCCCGCTTGTCACTTGGTAAGTTACTCAAGGATGGTCGTATTCACCCAACACGCATCGAAGAAGTTGTAGCCAAGACACAACAAGAGCTCGACGTGGTGATGCGTGAAGAGGGCGAGCGCGTCGCTTACGAGGCCAACGTACAAGGGTTGCATCCTGACCTTATCAAATTGTTAGGTCGACTCAAGTTCCGCACCAGTTATGGTCAGAACGTGTTGCAGCACTCACTCGAGTGTGCATTGTTAGCAGCCCACATGGCTGCCGAGTTAGGTGCCAACATTACTATCGCCAAGACGGCTGCGTTGTTACACGACATCGGCAAGGCTGTTGACCACGAAGTCCAAGGACCACACGCCGTTATCGGCGCTGATATAGCCAAACGCTTAGGTCGTTCGCCAGCCATTGTGCATGCAATTGCAGCGCATCACAATGACGAAGAGCCGCAAACTGTCGAGGCATTCTTGGTACAAGCGGTAGACGCTATTTCGGGTGGTCGCCCAGGCGCACGTCGCGAGACGCTCGATTTGTACATCAAACGACTTGAGGCACTCGAAGGTGTCGCTACGTCATTTGAAGGCGTACAGCGCGCATTCGCGGTACAGGCAGGTCGTGAAGTACGCATCATGGTTATTCCTGAGGCCATCGACGATCTAGGGAGCATCCATCTTGCACGTGATGTTGCCAAGAAGATCGAAGAGAGCCTTCAGTACCCAGGCCAAATCAAGGTCACCGTGATTCGTGAAACACGCACCACGGAGTATGCACGGTAATTGTGCTGCTTGTTAATTCAATACACATGGACGACGACGCGTCACACACATCACTTTTGGTCGTCTGTGTCTCAGACCAAACACACATTGTAGTGAGGGAGTGTGTACTATGGATTCACAGTATACCAGTGATGTCATCAACACCGGGGTCACCAACGATGGTGCCACGAATCCAAAGGTTGAGGTGCTCAAGGTGTCGACGCGGTCACGTCCAAGCGCGGTAGCAGGAGCAATCGCCGGAGTGATTCGTGATCAGCGCAGTGCTGAAATTCAAACCATCGGTGCTGGTGCAACCAGCCAAGCAGTGAAAGCAATAGCGATTGCACATAATTACTTGGCGGCAGAGCACATCGAGATTGTCTGTATTCCCGCATTTATGGATGTCATGATTGAAAACGAAGAGCGTACCGCTATTCGCTTGCTCGTCACACGGCGATAAACGTTGTGATGACTCGTCTGTCGCATTTGTACGGGACCACATTGGCACGAATGCCAATGTGGTCTTTTTGATGCAACTGATTTGTTGCGCAGAGCGCTAGACATACAGTGTATAATCACTGATAAGCCGAATTGTCAATGGGAGCATTGTGGCGTGAGTTATTCCCTGACACTTGGACCCTTTCACCCTGGGTGGCGTGGTCCGCAACGCTACATCATGGAACTCGACGGTGAGACAGTCACTGCGATTGATCTGCACAACGGCATGAATGAGCGCGGTTGTGCTGATCGTATCTCACGATTGTCATTGACGCAGAGTCTGCAATTTGTTCCACGCATTTGTGGGAGTTGCAGTCATGCGCATATGCTGGCTTATTGCCGCGCCCTCGAACAACTCACCGCAGTTGCGGTGCCCGTGCGCGCCCAGTATATCCGCGTCATCGTCGCCGAACTCGAGCGTGTCGTCATGAATCTTGCTGGTGCGGCCAATGTCTGTGCCATGCTAGGTCTCGACAATTATCACCATGTCCTCCACACATTACAGTCAGCAGCGAATACGCTGTTGCATGATTTCATTGGGCGCCCAAGTAATGACAACATCATCATGCCAGGTGGGATTGCGTTCGAGCCATCCAAAAGTGCATTTGTTGCGTTGCAATCAGGTATCGATCAACTTCTTCAGGTACTTTACAAGGCCATCGACAATATCATTGACGATCGACGGTTGTTGATGCGCACCGTCAATGTCGGCGCGTTAAGTCATCAAGCCGCCAGTAAGCTCGAAGTCGGTGGTATTATCGGTCGCGCATCAGGCGTGAGCACGGATGTGCGGTTTCTTACACCATATGAGGCATATGAGCGTCTCGATGCAAGTATGGTGGTTCAAGAAAGTGGTGACATATATGCCCGGCTCATGGTGATGTTACTGGAATCGCATATGAGCACCAAGATGATTGAGCAGGCGCAACGGCTTATCAAGGCTGGACCCAGCGAGGGATCAATACCATTATTAGTCCCAGGAACAGTGCGAAGTAGCGTTGAGGGACCACGTGGTGCAATTACATACACACTGAGTAGTGATGGTGTGCGCATCACCAGTTGTACAATCCATGTACAGAGACAATTGGATCGACTCGTCACGCGTACATTACTTCTCAACACACAACTTGATGATGTTGTGCCAATTATTGCATCAACCGACACCTGTATCGCCTGCGCCGAAGGTTAAGCAAGGGATATTTTTCTATGTTATTTGTGGCACTGCTCCTCCCATTTTTTGCCGCGATTACCGCATGGGCTCTTGACCGCGTGGTACCAACACGGCATATCGGATATTTGGCAATCAGTGCATTGTTCATCAGTGCTATGTTGTTAGTCATCGCCAATCCGATTATCGGCTTACCCATTCAGTTACTGAATGTCGAGTGGATCAAAATCGACACGTATGTGGTATATCTCACCTTGCGCCTTGACCTGCTCAACTGGGTGTTGTCGATATTAGTGCTGTTGATTGCGGTAGCGGGTATGATTGGGCTGATTTATTCATTACCATATCAACTCCGCAATTATGGAAGCTTGCTCGGTTTGATTTTGGCGCACGTTGCAGTCATTTTGCTTGGACTGATGGCCCAAGAATCGATTCTACGCATCTTCATGTGGGGGATTGCGGCCATCATTGGTGGCGTTTTAATGCGCGTGAGTGGGGCATTGCCAGGCAGTAATACGCCACTTGTAAGCATTGTTGGTGGCTTAAGTGGTGCGGTGTTATTAATGGTAGCCATCTTATGGCGTAATTATCTCCCCGTGGGAGCGTTGCCAGGTGCGTTAGTGATGGCATGGAGCTTCGCAGCGCTACTCGGCATGGGGTTGATGCCATTTCATAGTTATTTGGCCGGGTTAAGTAGTGCACCAGCCATATTGACACTCTTTTTGGTACCCCTCGGCGTGCCCTTGCTTGCAGCACTTTCATTCATCGAGATGATGGCAACACAAGGCCCACTGATTAGCGACACATGGCGCAGTGTATTGATGACCCTTGCGATTATCAGTGCGGTCGGCACTGCAGTAGGTGCCATCAGTGCAACACGCCTGCGCGCTTTAGTCGGTTGGCATGCCAGCAATCAATATGCGCTATTAGTTCTTGCCGCTATAAGTGACACACAAGTCATGGTGCTTGGTGTCCCCATCTTGTTTATTAGTAGTATTTTGACGACGAGCGTGATTGCGCTTGCGGTCGGATTTATTGAATCAAGTAGCAACAGCGACGAACTCACCCAGCTACGCCCACGTGTGCCTATTGGAGTTGCTGGTGTCATGATCTTGGTGGCTGTTGCCACGTCCATTGGACTACCGGGCACGGTTGGGTTCGTAGCACGGTGGTGGATGGCAGAAATTTTGTTGGTACGCGCTCCGTGGACAATTATTGCCATGCTGGTGAGTGGGTCATTGCTCGGGCTTGCATGGTCTGTCGCACTTGCAAGTATTTGGCGTCGTTTGCCCAAAAGCATGCCCGGTGCTGGTATGGTCAAATCTGCCATTCCTGTATGGGGTACCTGGCTCGGTCCGGTGGCGTTTGGCAGTATGTTATTAGCATTCGGCATTGTGCCACACGTTGTATGGGCTGAGTGGCTAGTACCGCTCCAAGGGCGATTAAGTGGTGATGCCATCTTAAATGCGCCAAGCATGCCGTCGTTCTTCCAACAAATTGGTCTTATTATTATGGCACTCGCGATTATTGTCATTCCGATTATTGCAGGTCGATTACAACAACGCCAACACGGCGGTATTGGCGACCAAAATGCCGTCACAATCCCACCACAAGCAACTGCTGAGAGTTTGGGTATATTTATGAGCATGGTCCAAGCAAATTGGTTGCTCAATAGCATCTGGGGATTTTTGATTCAATTTGGCAATGCGCTACAGTGGATTTTCCGATTGGGTGAAGATCGATATTACGTAGCAGGTGTGGTGCTCGGGTTTATCGTTGTGGTGTTGTTGCTTATCTAAGAGGGCGCTGATATGGGTGATTTTTTGGGAGTATACTGGCCACTCATCGGGATATCGGTATCGGCGACAGTCATTTTGATGGCCCAAAAGCGCCGGACTACCGTCATCGCGCTTCTTTTTAATTACTTGTTTGTGGCGGCTTTTTTGTCACAACAACAGTTTATCAAACCGGATCTCGATCTACTTGGCATTGTGGTGAGCACCACCGTCCTCGTCAAAATCATCGCTGGCGTATCAGCCGTGAGCATATTGGCGATTACTGCGTTAACATTCTCGCGTGAATACGAAGCAAGTGCACTCGATGAGTTCTCGTTAGCCGAATTACGCCGCGCAGCGCGCCAAGCGCGTCGGCTCGAAATCGTCTCACCACGGCGATTTGCCGACATTGTTGTACCAATGTGGGCGATGGTGCTTGTGGCATTAGCGAGTTTTATTTTGCCCCGGCTCTACCCAATCGGTAGTGAAGAAGTCGATTTTGCCTGGTACTGGTTGACATTAACAGGATTCTTTACTATTGTAACTGCGAGTGATGTACTCAAACTCGGGCTCGGTTTGTTGTTGTGTGTAAGTAGCATTGACTTGCTCTACACCGCAATTGCGAGTACGGTGCAAGTGTTTCCATTAGCATTACTAGGGTTAACCACCATTGTGCTTTCGCTCGCAGTGTCTTACCTTAGTGGGTTGATGTATGGCCGCCTTAAGACACTCGAATTAAACGAATTGTATAAACGCTAATGCTTTACCTACTTACTATTTCTTTTCCAATTGCAATGGCAGCAGGCTTGTTCTTGTTGCGTGCACGTCAAGTTCCAGCAATTACTGGTGCTATCTTGACGGTGTTAGTACAGATGTTATTGGTCATCCAGTTACCTGTTGATGCACCGGTACGACTCTTGGGGTTGACACTTGCCATTGATCCACTGGGTCGATTGATTATGTTAACCATTCTTGGAATCGCTCTTTTTGCTTACACGGTGAATTTTTTTATTGCCCATGGTGAGCATTTTATCCCCATCAGTTTGCTCTTGCTTGGCTTCACCCATACCACGATTATTTTGATGCAAGAGCCATTTGTTGCCACGTTGTTGTTGGTGAGTAGTGGCTTTCTCGCAATTTTGGCAATTGTAGACCTCCCGATTGGGAGTAGCGTATTGGTTGAGCGATCGCCGCTCATCACGGCGTTGCACTACTTGGTGTTGGTCTTATTGTCAGGATTTGCCATGTATATGGCGTACGTATTGCTGACCATTTATTGGCCAACCGAGCAGTCAAGTCAGTCATCACCGGCACAGCTCATCATGTCGTTGATTATTGTAGGCTTCGGTATGCGCTTAGCTATCTTTCCGTTTCATTCGTGGTTGGTAGAGCTAGCCGAATACACGGCCCCCATGGTCACAGTCATTATCATCACAGCCCTAAACAGTACAAGTTTGCTCTTTTTGGTGAGCACGTTCCAATTCTTCCCAATTATCGTGGCTGAGAATGCACGTGGCATGCAAGTGTTGATGTTCTTGGGTGCCACGACGATGATTATTGCCGCGTTATTTGGCTTGGCTACGTCACACCTACGCCGCACGCCAAGCTACCTCGTGGTTGCGAACAGTGGATTCATGGTATTTGGCGTCGCGAGTGCCACCAGCAATGGGCTAGCAGGATCGATTCTCGACTTGTTCAACCACATGATTGCGGTGTTGGTTATTTATGTATCAATTGCATTGCTCGAGCGTCCAGACGGTCGACCAGTCGTCACACTCAGGCGCGATTTGTTATGGCGTTGGCCACTCGCTGGAAGTGGATTTATTGGGGGCTGTTTGTTGCTCCTTGGCGCTCCGCCGTTTAGTTCATTTACTAGCAAATTGTTGGTTTATAATGCTGCAGCCGCATCAGGCGCGCACTTCGTGGTATTGCTTGGAATCGGTAGCTTGTTGATGCTCGCCGCAGTCGCACGGTTGCTCCATGAACGTCTCCTTGGTGCTGCCGAAGAGTTACCAACCGAGCAAATGCCAATTCTGTTAGCAACCCAAGAAATGTCTCGGCAGAGCGATCGCAAATTAATCGGCGAGCCTGTGGGTTTGAGTATTGTGATATTCTTGCTCCTCGGGATTAGTGCGATTGTAGGGTTATATCCACAAGTAATTTTGGCCACCATCGAAGATGTCATCCGCGGGTTAACGTTCGTTCGAGTTACGTCGTAGATGCAGAGGTAGGAGCATGACCGTACGCGTCTTTCATGCAAATAGTGGTTCGTGTGGTGGATGTGATAACGAAATCGGGCTAGCGCTGTATCGTCAGCAACGGATTGAGATGATTCTCTCGCCGAATGATGCTGATGTGTGGCTTATCACCGGTATCCTGAATCCTTTTGTCCGCAATTATCTGACACAAGCACTGCTTAGTACAACACAACGGCCATATATTATTGCCACAGGATTATGTGCAGTCAACGGACAACCATTTGGAAAAGGCGGGCTAGCCGAAGCACCCGAGATACCAGTAAACTTGCGCTTACTTGGATGTCCAGTCCGCACAGAAGATATCATTGGCGCAATTTATAATTCACGCAAAATACGTAACTAATCACGCCATCGTGGCATGTTTTGCGTATAATAGTGAGCATATGTCAGGCGTAATGCCAAGTGTCGGGACGCAGCGATAAGGAGTGACGGTGGATCTTATTTTTGCATTACTTGTATACCCAGGCCTCATTCCAGCCTTGCTATTGACGCTTCTTTTCAGCTTTCTTGTTTCGCAGCGGCGCTTGGTTATTCCACCAGATCTCATCAAAGCAGTCAAAAGCACGGATGGGTTAGGCGCAATTGTCAGTATTGTCTTAGCGGTTAGTGCGCTCATCTATATGCCATGGCCGTTTAATAATGCCTATAGCAATGTTGCTGGCCCATTATTGATGTGGGCAGCGCTAGAGGCGGCGTTTTTGGTGCCATCGCTAGTCGCCCAAACATCATCGTCTCCAATGGTTGTACGCGGTGCAGCACGTTCATTGCAAATCGGTTTGGCAGGACGAATTGTTATTTGGTGTGCCTTTGGTGTCATGTACTGGGCCAACCAATCATGGAGCTGGGTTGTAGTGCCAGCGGTACTTCTCGCATGGGCGTCTGGGTTACTTGCTATACCAGCAGCTGTTGGGGTCGGCATGTTTCGCAACGATACCGCGCTCACTGGCGTCATTACAACTGGCCTTAACATTTCGACAGTGGCGCTCATGCAAATTGCGGCTGATGTGCGTGCAACTGTATTAGTGGTGATGGTCACCTCGAGCATTGTGCCCATTGAGATTGGTAACGAAGTAGTACGTCTGATTGCGATTATTACAAGTACCGTACTCTCGATGTTTTTGATACGCATGATGATTCGTAATCAACCATTTGTGACACTAGCAGCTGCACTTCGTTGGTGCTGGTGGCGTGCACTACCTCCCGCAATATTGGCACTTGCGTACTTGCAATTTTTTGTGTCCTAACTAAAGCGTAGGTTCTATGCACTTGGTTCGCATCAAACAACTCAGCGTCCCCAACACGCCCATCACATCACTCTCCCTACACATACCTGCGCAGGTATGTTATGGGATTGTCGGAGCGAGTGGGAGCGGCAAAAGTAGTCTTCTCAACGTGATGGCTGGACTACATGGGTCGGCATCACCGCATGTTCTTATTGATGGCGTACCAGCGCATCATGCAACACGGCGCATTGGCATCGTGTCACCGCGTATGCAACTACCATCCGATATGCGCATCGAAGAAGCATTAATGCAACATGCGCAGTTGTACCACATGCCTGCCGAAATGACACACTATATGCATGCAGCCATTCGGTTGTGTGCACTCGAGTCGTTCGTCAGCCACCCTATTCGCTCATTGTCAATATTCAATCAACGACGCGTGTTGCTTGCAATGGCGCTCGTTCAACATCCGGCGATATTGTTTATTGATGAACCGACGATAGGGCTTACTGCAAGCGAACAAAAAGTCATGATTGACTTGATTGAGGGTCTTCGCGACCGCGACATGACCCTGGTCATCGCTACGCGTGGCGATGCGCCACTCGACCCGCTGTTTGATATGATCGGTGTCCTGGCAAACGGTACGATTATTGCAGAGCTCGATCAACGCCATATTCGTAGCCTCCCACGCACGATTTTGATACGCACTGATGCAATTCCGACTGCTGCCTATGAACACATCGTAGCACTCGACAATGGGATTGTGGTCACACGACGCAACATCGTATTGACTGGCGAAGGTGTGCGCGCACTGTCACAAATACTCCAAGTTTTGTTGCACTATAACGTCCATATTTTTGCCATAGAACCACTCAATCACCCACTGGCTGACCTAGTCACTCAAGCCAAACAGCCACAGGTACTTGCACACCGATACCCAGTGCGCGCAATTACATCACCGATTGTCGATGTACCACGTGCCGAGGAGAGTCCTTCATGATCAAACTATTCACTGTGATTCTCAATGAACATATTCGTAGTCAACGAATCCTTGTTGAATTAGCCATCGTTGGCTTCACTGCATTCTTTGTGTTGCGCGGCCTTCATGATAGTCATGCGACGCAGGCCACACTCGTGCTCTACAGTTTTTTGGCCACGTTATATACCACTTCCGTACTTGCTGATAGTAATGAGCAACCACTGGCGATACAACGGGTGTTGGCAATGCCTGACCGTTATGCACTACTCGTGGCAATTGCCTTGAGTGCAGTGAGTATTGCGGTTGCGTCGTATGCCTTGTTAATTATCATCGGAACCATGCTTAATCCGTTGGCAATGCCGTCAGTTGCTACGCTTTTGTTGGCACTCCCAAGTGTCATACTCGTCATGATAACAGCGGTAGTATTCATGCTACTGATGACACCACTGGTTGCCACAACCACTCAACGCTTAGTTGTACTGGCCATTATTACCATACCTGTGGCATGGAATATCGCTGTGTCAACGATTAATCTATCAATGCCACACATCGACGGTGCGTGGGTTGCCGCACTCACCACACTTTGGGGATTCATATTATGGCCTGGGTTTGCCGTATATAATCACGCAATTACACCTGATTACAGTGCCACAAACCTGTTGTTTCATGGTATTCACACGTGCATCATCGCTGGCTTGGCGCTCATCGGTCGGCATTGGTTCGATCGTAAAGCACTCGCAGTTGCCTAAATTGCTACACCAACGGCCATGCAGCGCACATGCGCTGCATGGCCGTTTATCATGCGACGCACTATGTCGTTGCTGAGACAGGTTGCTTCGCAAACCCCAATCCAACAAGCACCACGAACGCAATCCAGATTGCATCAGCTAAGAAGAGATGTATGATTTGGATAGGAATAGGCGCCAACAACACAACATTAATCGCCCCAAGCACTAGCTGTGCAACATATGCACCAATCAAAATGTTTGCGGTACGTGACACAGCAGCTGATGGAAACGCATTGCGGAACAATTGTGCGATAATCACCATCACAAAACCAGTCCCTACTGCAATAGCCGGATGGGCAACACGCAACCGCAATAATAAGTTTGAAGTCGTATCAAGGTCTTTGTACAAGCCATCAACAAAGGTCGTATCCGGAAAGAGCGTATCACCGAGTGCAGCAATACCACCACTGGCCCCGAGGAGCATCATCATCAAAACACCAGCGACCGTCCATACCACCAAACGCCCTTGATTGCGGAACACCGGCGCAGCTACTCCACGCGCCCATAAGCCAGTGAGCGTGATAGCAGCGAGCAATAACAGCGTATTGACGAGGTGTGCGGCCATGGAGAATGCACGCGTTAACGATGCATTATGTGCAACTAACTCAAAAAGCACTAGTAATGCACCAATCAATGCCTCAATAATCACAAATACTAACGTGGCCACCGCTCCCTTACGCACGATATCACCTTTAGGATAGAGTGTGAATGCGCGGTACGTCATCCATGCAATCAAAAACAGCAATAACCCACTGGTGATACGATGTGATAACTCAATCAGTGTTTCGACTTCAGGTGCCCGTGGAATGACCTCACCGTTACACAATGGCCAGTGATCACCACATCCGGCACCAGAACCAGTGGCACGGACCACAGCCCCCCACAAAATCACCACAATCGTATACAAAAGGACCAACCAAATATAGCGCTCGTATCGCTGACGTGCATCCATTTGTTACTCCTATCACAAGCCACATCCGCCCGCTATTGTAGCCGAGAGCCTGTATTTGTGCAACTCATTCTATACGACAGATACCGTGCCACAGTCATATCCAACATGATAGAATGCCTAGTATGGACATACAATCACTGTTTCGCATCATCACAACCGATGTACAACACACTCTTGCCTTCGGTACAGTACTCGGGGCACTGCTCCAGCGCGGTGACATCGTGTTATTGTCAGGCGATTTAGGGGCAGGCAAAACGCATCTTTCAAAAGGGATTGTAGCTGGCACCGGAAGTGAAGATGTGGTTACAAGTCCGACATTTGTGTTTATGAATGAATACCGCACACCAATGCGCATCACGCTCTACCACGTTGACTTATACCGCATCACAACCGATGCCGAGCTTGATGGTATTGGTATTGCAGATGCAACGGCGGGACATGGTATTGCACTCATCGAATGGCCGGAACGTGATCCTAGTCTGGTGACGATGCCGCACCTCGCGGTAACACTACGCCATATTGACCCAACAACTCGTGAAATCACCTGTATCGCACATGGCCAACGGGCTCACGCCATCATCGGCGCATTGGCAACACACTGGTCACAAACAAAGGACAATCACCATGATGGTGGCAATTGATACAAGCGGTGCCATGAGTGGGCTCGCCATACTCGACGAACACCAGTTGCTTGCCGAAACACGTTGGCAAAGCGATCGGCGCCATAGTGAACAAGTAATTCCACACCTCGACGATTTGTGTCGCCTAGTGGATAGCGCACCAAGCCAGATAACCCATGTGGCAGTAAATATAGGTCCAGGCAGTTGGAGTGGTATCCGGGTGGGGATTAGTATTGCCAAGGGTCTGGCTATTGCCAACAATGCCATCGTTGTAGGCATCAGTGCACTAGACGTCTTAGCATGGCCTTTGCGGCATATGGCGCCATTGACCGTTGTAGTTGCCCTTGGACGTGGTCGATTTGCCACGGCCACCTACGAAGATTCTTCGTGGCAGCCCGGTGAAGTTACCCCACGCAACTGTGCTACGACAGCGTTCATGGTTCCAGAACATCACCTACTTGTATACGAGCCATCGGCAGGAACGCTCCTTCCTGAGTCATGCATGTATCACCCACGCCAGCATCGCGCATGGCCTCAACCGCACGTACTCGCCGAGCTCGGTAGCCACGTATTGCGCGCACTACCACACGGTCATCCTACGATTGAGCCCATCTACCTAGGCGAGCCGGTTCAAGTCAAACCATGAATACGCGTATCCTATGGATTTGCATCCTACTAGTCATACTCCAAGGGTGTCAGCATACACAGCTCGTCTCAACACCCACAGTAACACCGACGGTGCAACATTCATTACCATCAACCAGTACGCCGCCCCGACCAACACCGACCAACACCAAGACGCCCACTCCGTCACAAACACCTACACCACAACCAACGACACCCCAATGGTATCTCGAACGCATCAATGCGCGTCAATCATGGAATGCCAACACTAATCCGGTCCGAGTGGCAATTATTGACACAGGTATTGATCCGAATCATGAAGATTTAACATCACGCATTGTTGGAATGATTGATGTGTTTGCGGCACCCAGCATGCGTGATCAGCAAGGGCATGGGACACATACCGCAGGCATCATCGCCGCACAACCAAATCACCAGATGCATACTCGTGGTATTTGCCAAATCTGCCAAATTGTAGCCATCAAAGCAATAAATGATGACGGATACGGCAGCGACGTAACCGTCGCCCAAGGCATTGACCATGCGATTGATGCAGGAGTCGTGGTCATAAACTTAAGTGTGGGGAGTGGCAATGATACACCAGCGATTCGTTCGGCTATTGAACGCGCCCTAGCGGCGGATATTGTTGTTGTTGCTGCGGCCGGAAACACCACGCCAAGCAGTGCCGAACACATCTTCCCGGCTGCATATCCTGGTGTCATTGCAGTCAGTGCCGTCGACAAATCAAATCAAATAGCACCTTTTGCCCGAAGTGGTCCGAGCACTGATTTGGTTGCTCCTGGCGTAGATATCTTTAATACATCACCATTTGGCGCCGGATACAGCCTCGAACAAGGGACAAGCACGGCCGCCCCTCAAGTCTCTGCAACGGTTGGTTTGATGCGTGCAATTCGGCCTGATCTCAGTGCTCAGCAAATCCAAGAAATCCTCATTGCTCATGCAGTCGATCTTGGACCTGCCGGACTTGACGACATCTATGGATACGGATTGCTCGATGTTGATGCGGCAATAAACGCCCTCACTACACTCGACATTACCCGTCGTGGATACATTCGTGGACGCATCATTGGCGCAGATGCATCGCACGTTACCGTTACGCTGGATGCACAGCGCATGCAACTCGATCAAAATGCCCAATTCGGCCGTAGTAACCTCGACGCCGGCACATATACACTCGCCGTTGGGTACGCTGATCAACATCAATCTATTGAACTCCCAATCACCGGAGTTGGCGTGTATGTCACGGATATCAATGTATGGATCCGTAACGGCGTTATGACCCTTGAAGCGCGCGAACAACTGCCTTAGCCGCTTTTTCACCACTAATCATTGCAGCATTAATACTACTCGCCTCGGTATACTCTCCCGCCAAAAACAACCCTGGTAGTAGCGTGTGGTTTGTGGGTAATTGTGGATGAATACCTGCAGGTTGCCGAAACTGTGCAAATGGAATGCGGTACATGCGCATGCGTCGATACGACGCCAATGGCGCATCATCCCCCAACATGCGCGACAAATCTCGTTCGGCACGTTGATAGATATCTTCATCGCTCATATCCGGAATACCAAGAACAGTGGCACTCAAAAGGTGCTCCCCAATAGGTGCATAACTCGGCGCGACTGCACTTATTTGTACTGCGTTATTCACAAAGGCGTCAGCATGTGCATTGAGCCAGATTTTTTTGCGGTGTGATAGTGGACGTGTGCCGTGCCAATAAATCGTCACAGTGTCTAAACCATCAGTAGGTAATGCGATCCCTGATAATTGTTGTGCCATCGGTGCCGGAACCGCTAACACAACCGCATCAGCCAATATGACTTGATCGTCGCGCAACCGGACACCAACAACGCGATCCCCCTCACGCACTAGACCAGCGACAGGCGTACTCAGACGCACGCTCGTATCGGTATTGAGTCCCGCTGCTAATTGGTTACTGATTTCACCCATACCATACTTTGGCACAACAGTCCGACCATCGGCTAACATTTTGAAGTCAAACAAAAAGCATTTGGCACTCGTTTGGAGCGAACGATCCAAAAAGATACCACCATAAAACGGAGCAAAAAATCGCGAAATAGTCTGTTCACTAAATCCGTATCGCCGCAAATAGTCGATTGTTGGCATATCTTCTTGTGCACGAATCTGCCGAATCGTTTGTTGACGCAGTACAACACTCAACATGAGTACACGCAATTTGTCGAAAGGCGTGGCAGCATCCGACCATATCGCTGGCCATGCATCAGACCAATCGCGCAAGGGGTCGGTCAACACCGACTGTTGACCATCTCGACAAATAATTGCACCCGGATCAAACGCTTGAAGCTCTAAATCTGGTAGTGATAACCAACGATTCACTGCCGGATATGCGTCAAACAATACTTGAAATCCACGATCAAGAATACAACCGTCTACCATATCACTCCGTACACGACCACCCACCCCATCACTTGCTTCAAGCACCGTGATAGCCATACCACGTGATTGGAGTGCGCGTGCTGTTGTTAATCCAGCTAACCCAGCCCCTACAATTATGATTCGCATATGCGCCACCTACACTGAGTAACGTTTCTCGTTCTTTATCATACTTGGATTACTGTTATCATTGTGTCGTATATCACAACAAGCAGTGGTATGATGGTTACAGGTATTGTACTCGTTCAGGGAGGAACACCGTGTCACAGCCGATTTGTTTGCAACTCTATACTGTTCGTGATGCCATGTCTGCTGATTGGAAAGCCACACTCGCTCGTGTTGCACAGATTGGCTACGCCGGCGTCGAAGTCGTCTACACCGACAAAATCCCCGCCACTGAATTCAAAGCCGAGCTCGACCGGCATAAGTTGCTCGTCTCGGGCGCACATGTCGGCATCGACTTCTTGCGCACTCAACTCGACCAAGTCATTGCCGACCTCAAATTATTTGGCGCCAACTACATCATCTGCCCATGGATTGCCCCTGATCAACGCGGTGATGCCGCCAAATGGCGTGAGTTCATGCATGAATTCGAGGTCATCGGTGCAACATGTCGTGCAGCTGGCATGCAATTCCTCTATCACCATCATGATTTCGAGCTTGAGCCGCTCGGCACCACCAATGCACTGACTATTTTGCTTGATGAAAGCAAACCTGGCACCATTGACGCCGAAATCGACATCTACTGGGTGGCGTTTGCTGGCATGAATCCGATTGATGTCATCAGCAAATACACGGGTCGAGTACCCTGTGTCCATCTCAAAGATATGGCCGCCGGCAATCGTACATTCGCTGAGGTTGGCCACGGCACCCTCGACATCGCCGGCGTCCTCAACGCCGCTGATGCAGCAGGAACAAAGTGGCTGATTGTTGAGCAAGACAGCTGCCAACGCGATCCGTTTGAAAGTGTCACGATGAGCTATAACTGGCTGAAACAACACGGCCGCGCCTAAGTAGACATTCTGTGCTTCATCCAAATCCCCAGAGCGTCATTGCTCTGGGGATTTTTGACGCGTTAGTGAACTTACCTACCATTCATTAAGCAAACTCTCATCTAGCCCATTACCCATTGATACCCTAAATCGCAGTATAGTTAAGACAGAAGTTGCATTGTGGCACTCATACTCATTCGTTTGAATGATATGGCGTTCGTGCACATGATGGACGCAATGGATGACCCATGTTGATAAACTCTCTTTGAGAGTAGTCATTCGCAGGCACGACGTTCTCCCTAGACAACTGTGGCCTGTCTCTTTTTTGAGTTATGTCGGTGTGAAAAACATCACAACAACAGGAGTTTTGCATGGCGCAACGCCCACCTCGTGAACAACTCAATGGCATGTCCATTTCGGACACGTCTATTCGTCAGCCTGTGTTCATTACGATGCTGATGCTATTGGCAGTGACATTCGGTATTTTGTCGTTCAACACGATGCCGGTCAATCTGTTACCAGAGATTAATTTGCCAATTGTAGCGGTAACCGTATCCTATCCAGGTGCCGGCCCAGCAAGTGTCGTTGACCAAGTCACCGAGCCCATTGAGCAAACGGTTAATACCATCAACGGCATCAAACACATCACGTCAAATTCGAGTGAGGGTTTGTCGTTGCTCATTCTTGAGTTCAACGAAGGCACAGATGTCAATCAAGCGGAGCAAGATGTCCGTCAAAAAATCAACGGCATCCGCAACTCGTTGCCACGAGACATCCGAGAGCCCATCTATCAGCGCTTCGACCCAAATCAAGCACCAATTCTATCGATTGCAATTGCGCCCAAAGAGGCGATTGACCCTCTCGAATTGCGCGATCGCATCGAAGATCAGATTACACCGCGGTTGCAACGCGCTACTGGCGTTGGTTCGGTCACCGTTCAGGGTGGCTTGACACGTCAAATCAACGTGTGGATGCAACTCGACAAATTACAGGCGTATGGTTTGATTCCTGCGCAACTCACCCGTGCCCTCCAATCCGCAAATGCCAATCTCGGCCTTGGGTCAATCAATGCGGGCACACAAGACATCAGCTTGCGCGCCCCAAGTATGTTGACGAGCATCGAAGATATTGCGAATATCCAGATTACCGGGACGCCGTACAAAATCTCCGATGTAGCCACCGTTGAAGAGGGGATAGCTGACGCCACGAGTTACACACGGCTCGACGGCACAGATGCGATTATTCTCGATGTGCGCAAGCAGTCAGGCACCAACACGGTACAAGTCGCTGATGCAGTACGTACCGAGCTCGAGACTGTGTTTGCTGATCGCACCGACATGAGTTACATCATCCCACGCGACCAGTCGGTATCGGTGCGCGAATCAGTGATTAGCTCGCTCGAAGAGTTGATTTTCGCCACGATTGCGGCACTTATTGTGGTATTTCTCTTCTTCCGCGATATTCGCAACACCCTGATTACCATGGCCGGGTTGCCAATCATCTTGATTGCCACATTTATTGCGATGGCGCTCTTCGGCTTAACCATCAACCTGATTACACTGTTAGCGCTCTCATTGTGTGTAGGTTTGGTGATTGACGATGCGATTGTCGTACGCGAGAACATCTTCCGTCATACCTTACGGGGCAAATCAGCGCGCGTTGCATCGAGCGTCGGTACAGCCGAAGTATCGTTGTCAGTCTTGGCAATGACGCTGACGATTGTAGCGGTATTCGTCCCAGTAACTTTTACGACCGGTACCGTCGGTATCATCTTCAAGTCGTTCGGAATTACAGTCGCAGTGGCCATGTTGCTCTCACTGGTTGAGGCATTCACGTTTGCACCAATGCTCTCGGCCAATGCGTTCCGCACCAAAAAGAAGCAGGCCAACGATGGGCATGCCGGTCATGGTGGGCATCACGTGATCGATATTGATGAAAGCGACCCAAATGCATCGTTGCTCCATGAGGCCAATGAATCGCCGGGCAAACTCGGAGACTTCTACGGCAACTTGCTAGCCCGTAGCTTGCGCACCCGTGCCAATCGCATCTTGATTATGGTAGTGGCCGTAGTCGTGCTTGGATTGAGCTTTGTGGTAGCTGGGCAGCTCAAATTCACCTTCTTCCCAGCCGAAGACCCACATGAGTACATCATGGGATTTGAGATGCCGCCAGGTACCACGTTGGCCGAAACTGATCGTGTTGCACGTCAAGTCGAGCAGGTTTTGCTAAACGAGGAGACTACCGTCTCCGTCATCAGTACTGTTGGTTTCTCAGGTAATCCAGAGCGAGCCGAGTTTAGCATCAAACTCAAAGGCAAAACACCCACACAAGCAGCACAAGATGCAGTACGTCCTAAGCTGAGTTTTGCGCCGAATCTTGCTTTTGGTGTGCCAAGCTTCCAAGGTTCAAGCACCGGTGTTACTGGGCGCACGTTGCAGTTGAGTCTCCAGACAAACCGTGACCCAGCTGAGATCGTACCGCTCGTTAATCAAATCATTCAGCAAATGCGCCAAACTCCTGGCATGGTCGACGTAGCCACAAATTATGTGCCAGGCAAGCCAGAATTGCGGTTGCTCGCTGATCCCAATCGAATCGGTGATTTGGGCTTGACCAACGAAGAGATTGCGTCATCAGTGCGCGCCTTGATAAACGGTGAGCGCGCTACAGTACTACGCCGTGACGGCATTGATACAGACATTGTAGTGCGCTTGGCTCCTGCCGATCGTAGTGATGCAACAGCTCTCGGCAACATCATTATCCCTGCACGCAGTGGCTCTGTGGCACTCAGCTCACTCGGTCAGTTTGAGTTGGCAAGTAGCCCTGTCACAATCCGACGCTATGATCGACTCAATCAAGTGTTGATTGGCGCCAATTTGCAAGATCTCAACATCGGCGATGCACAAACACAAGTCACAAGCATGATGGCATCACTCGATGTGCCAAACGATGTGGTCTGGAAGTTTACCGGTCAGTCACAACAACAAACCGAAGGCTTCTCGTCGTTGATTATTGCGATGGCGCTCTCCGTGCTCTTCGTCTACATGGTGTTGGCGTCGCAGTTCGGCTCATTTACGCAACCACTCGTCATCATGTTGGCCATGCCATTCAGCTTCATTGGCGCGTTTATCGGCTTGATTTTGACCAACACCGATCTCGATATCACCGGCATGATCGGGTTAATTATGTTGCTTGGTCTGGTCACCAAAAACTCTATTTTGTTGGTTGATTTCACCAATCGATTACGCCAAGCCGGTCTCGAGAAACACGAGGCATTGCGGGTAGCCGGTGCGGTGCGGTTACGGCCGATTCTGATGACGACATTTGCGATTATCGCTGGCGCCCTACCGGTAGCCATGGGCATTCATATCTTCGGCACGGGTCAAGGTGGCGAATTCCGTCGTGGGTTAGCCACCGTGTTGATTGGTGGCTTAACAACCTCGATGTTATTAACGCTGTTTGTTGTACCAGCAGCATATAGTTTGCTCGATTCGCTCACCAGTCGATTACGCCGTACCGACGACAGCGAAAGCACAACTCCCCCTATCGCCGCGGGGTTGCCGAACCGCGCGCCAGGCCGCAATCAAGAGTAATTACATAGTAGTGAGGCTGGGGGCATGTCCCCCAGCAGCCAAAGGAAGTACTGAAACATATGCGCAACAAATTTATCCGCACCCTTTTGGTGAGTGGCATCGCCACCGGATTAATTGCATGTAGCACCACTGCACAGGTAACGCCGCAGACAACACCAGCCACAACTACCGCGAACGAAGTGGTTGCAACGCCTCAGCCAAGCCTCGATCTTGGGAGCTTATTGCCAACAGCCACTTCAAATACCAGTGCAGTAGCAGCAGCGTTAGTAAGTGGAACTGGAGAAATCACCACACGCAACGACAGTCAGCTGAATTTCTTGGTCACCGGTACAGTGGCTGAGGTGCGCGTTACCGAAGGTCAACAAGTCAAAAAAGACGACATACTCGCACTCCTTGACACGACACTGTATGACCAGCAAGTAACTCAAGCAGAGGCAAACGTTGCGAGTGCAAAGGCAACGCTGGCCGCACTCCAAAGTAATGGCGCTGATGCAGTAGCTGCACGTGCACAACTCGCCCAAGCACAAGCAGCACTTGATGCAACCAAACCAGACAGTACCAGTGCTGATGTCCGTGCAGCCAAACTCAACTTACAAACAGCTCAGTATAATCTCCAAAGCACCAAAGATCGCTTATCACTGGCCAAAACACAAGCCCAAGTCCAACTTGATTTGGCAAACCAGAGTCTGGCCCAAGCGCAATCACAGTTTGATTTCGACCGCTATAACTGGGAGTGGATCGTCGAAAACGGTACCGACCCTGCGATGCCTAACATTCGGGGCCGCGAAAACAAACTTGGAGATCAAGCCATCAAGCGCTACCAAGTGGCATACGAAGTGTCGATGTCACGCCGCGACGCAGCACAGATTTCGTTCCGCAATGCAGAAATCGGCTTTGACCAAGCCAAACAGGCCGAAACCGTTGGCGTGGCAACAGCAGAGTTCCAAGTCAAACAGGCTGAGCTAGCGCTTGAACGACTTACCAGCCCCACTGGCAAAGATCGTGCTGCACTCGAGGCAGCTGTCGCAGGGGCACAAGCAAGCCTTAATCGAATCGAAACACAGCGTATGCAAGCGCAAGCTGGCGTCGCTCAAGCTGAAGCGGCATTGACGCTAGCAACACTCAACCGCACACGTGCTGAAATTCGCGCACCGTTTGATGGTGTGATTGCACTTGTTGACGTAAACCCAGGTGATGCAGCAAATCCCGCTGGACGGCCAGTGATTCGCGTCGTCGATACCACAAGCCTGCGCGTTGAGGTACAAATCAGCGATGCAGATATCGCAAACGTCAGTCTCGATCAGCGCGTCACCGTCAGCGTTGATGCCCTCCCGGGGCAACAATTCGAAGGAACGGTGACGTTTATTTCGCCAATAGCGAATGTCGTCGGCAATGTCCGTTCATATACGATTCATATTGCCTTAGATGATGTCGCTAATCTCCGCGCTGGCATGAGTGCTCGTGTAAATTTGCTGGGTCGATAATATTCGTCTGTGTACCACCCGTTGCGCATCATATGCGCAACGGGTGTTTTTTATTGTCGAAGCCAATCAAACGTAAGGCAATAATGCCACCAATCGCCCCATACCCCATCGACCAAACCTGCATGCCGGGGTAGGTGCTGGAGCCACCAGATGTGATGAGCCCGCATATCGCCATTGCCCCATTCGTGACAATCGACCATTCGTGGTGGCGCATCAATGGTTAGTGGGAATTCACGCCAGCGATCACAATATGCGTACACCGGTGCATGATGTCCCCAGTCATAATCGTGGCGACTGTTTGGCGCAAAGTGCACATTACCACACCCTGATTGACGTGGTGCTATCGCATCGTATTGACTAAATTCGCGCCAATAATTGTGCGTATGTGGCGTTCGTTGATAGACGGCGTGCATCATCGATTCAACACGGTGCCCGAAGTTTTCTAACATACATCCGACATCTCGCTCAAAATTAAAGCCCATCATGACAAAATTGTGTGTGGCATCAGGTACCATGATTGGCGGCGCATTACACCAGATTGCATCAGGGCCAATCATGATAGACTCGTATTCGCCAGCATATGGAAACGAGAAAACCCAAACCTCATCAAATTCACCCGCTGCACGTCGCCCCAATAAATCGAATTGCATCAATCGCGCTTGGTAATCAAGCGCATCGGGTTGATGCATGGCACGCCGAGACCACCCACTCAGATACGAAGTAGCATCATAGCGAAATCCATCGATTTTTCGCGGGAACCAAGGTGCATCGATACTCTTGACTATCTGATACTGTACACGACCATGACTTGCTGTTGCCATGTCGGCAATATACTGCGTTGCTAATGTATATGGATTATGCCAATGCATATGGCGGTGTAAACGCGTTCCTTTATTGTCAACAATCGGGTCATGCACAATCATCAATACTCGTGGTGTATATGTCATTGTTCTTGCTTTCGCACAATACCGTTAGAATCATAGATGTATCGTATCAGAATGCATATTTGTTACCAAATTCATCATAAAACCTAGTTCAAGAAGATTGTATTCGATGTAATTAGTGCTATAATATGCGGGTACACTCTTTTCGGGTCATCGTTTATCTTTTTCTTCCGTATGCTCTTGAGCCATGTATACGGCAACCTCAGCTCATCTGCGACACCTCAAGTGCACCTGCACACATGTTGGAGCCTCTGTAATAGCTGAAGCCACCGCAAATCGGTCCAAGTGCAAATTATCCTGTGTACATTGCGATTTCACGCAATATATCATCTTAAGGAGTTCAGTGTGCCACGCATTCGTAGCAAACTGCCAAATACCGGCGCTAGCGCACCGGTGCCCCCTCCAGAGCCAACCCCAGTGCTCGAAAGTACCGAGGTCGAATACGAAACGCCCAAACAAGCAGCGGTTCGTTCGATACCTGTTGCACAACCACACAATGCACCTATCTCAACCGATCCGCGTCCAGTGTTACCGGTAGAGTTTGAGGGCATGACCATCCAAGAGCTACGTGACATGGCCAAAGGGAGTGGTGTATTTGTCACACCACAAATGAAGAAGCATGACATCATCAAAGCCTTGATGACTACACCACCGGTGACCGAAGAGGCGACCAATACGAGCATCACCAGTGAAGGCATTCTTGACATCGTGCAAGAGGGGTTTGGCTTTTTGCGTGGTGAGCGCATGCTGGCCAGTCCCAATGATGTATATGTATCGCAGTCACAAATTCGTCGATTTGCGCTCCGTACCGGCGACAAAGTTGTTGGCCAAGTGCGGCCGCCCAAAGAGAACGAGCGCTATTTATCGTTGCTCCGCGTTGAGTTAATCAACGGCATGGATCCCGACACCGCACGCAAACGGCCATCAGCGGATCAACTGACACCTATTTTCCCCAACCAACAAATCAAACTCGAAACTGAGCCGAATATTTTATCGACACGGCTTGTTGATCTCGTGGCACCGATTGGTCGCGGTCAGCGCGGGTTAATTGTATCCCCACCCAAAGCCGGCAAAACCTTACTCCTCAAAACGATAGCGAACGGCATTGCTATCAATCATCCAGATATCCATTTGATGGTCTTGCTCATCGGTGAACGACCAGAAGAAGTCACCGATATGCGTCGCTCAGTGCAAGGTGAAGTCATCTCAAGTACGTTCGACGAACCCGTAGAAGACCACGTCAAAGTAGCCGAAATGACGCTTGAGCGCGCCAAGCGCTTAGTAGAAATCGGCCAAGACGTTGTCATCCTGATGGACTCAATTACGCGTCTCGCCCGTGCCTACAACCTCGAGATTCCTCCGAGTGGGCGTACGCTTTCAGGTGGTATTGACCCGATTGCGCTCTACCCGCCCAAACGATTCTTCGGTGCTGCCCGTAACATCGAAAACGGCGGATCACTTACCATTATCGCCACATGTCTCGTCGATACCGGGAGTCGCATGGACGATGTGATTTATGAAGAATTTAAGGGTACCGGCAATATGGAATTGCATCTCGATCGCAAACTCGCCGAAAAGCGAGTATTCCCAGCCATTGACATTACCCGGAGTGGCACGCGTCGTGAAGAGCTTTTGCTCGGACCTGAAGTCATCAAACAAGTGTGGACGATGCGACGTATGGTAACAATGCTCGGCGAGAACGAAGGCACTGAATTGGTGCTCGCGCGCATGACCAAAACACGCACGAACAGTGATTTCTTGTTGTCACTGGCGAAACCCAGCTAACCTCGATATCGTAGTGTCGTCACATCAATACGCACATCACCGGTCGGTGATGTGCGTATCACATTGTCGATAGCATGTCAGATACAGAAAATGCTACAATGACGTCAGCGATTTGTGTAGGTAGACAACGCTTATGACATCCCCGATTGCGCGCTTCGAAGAGTTTATGGAGCGCATGCTCGAAACATCGATAGCACGCTTTCTTGATAGCCGGCTTGAACCGTCAGCATTGATGCGTCGCTTAGAGCGCAAAATGGAATCAAATCAAGTGCTTCTGAATACCGTGGTTCTTGTGCCCTATTCCTACTATGCATATGTCAATCCAATCGACTACAAAGCACTCATCAAAAACCCACGCCTGCACGTTGAATTGGCCGAATATCTCGACAAACTCGTCCATAAGCGCAAGTTCACGGTCATGCATGCCGTGACCGTACAGATTATCAGCGATGCAACCTGTGATCGTGCAGCTCCCCGTATCGAGTGCGACCCTATTCCGACTGCACAGAGCGATTCTACAGATAATTTTGAGGCAGTCCAGAATGTCTTTGTCGATGCCGACTTACCAACAAGTATTCACACACGACCCGAACGATACGACACACAATCATCATTTATGCTCGTAGTTACATTGGATACATCCACCAAATATATTCCAATCACCAAAACCGAGCTCACGATCGGTCGTAGCCTTACGAATGATATCATCTTATCTGACCATCTTGTTTCACGTAACCATGCCCGAATTAGCTACAACCATCAACACTTTTATGTAACTGACTTGGTCTCAAATAACGGCACAACCATCAACGGTCAGAAGCTCAAGCAGTCAGATTATCGTATTTCAATCGGTGAAGATGTAATTGGCATTGGTAGCTACACCATACAGATTCAGCGAGTATCGTATGATGAATGATGTCACAAATTTATCAATTGAATTCATCATTTGGGTCTTACGACTTGTACTCGTCGGACTTGTTTATTTGTTCATATGGCGCATTATGCGGATTATGATGCGTGGCACGCAACATGGTGCCGTTATCGGTGATTTGGGAGCATACTTGATAGTAAGTGACCCCGGCAAAAGCAAACTCGAACGTGGCCACGCATATATGCTCGATATCCACTCAACTATAGGGCGTAAAGCCTCAAATATCATTGTGATAGATGACCCACTCGTCTCTGAGTCACATGCGATGATTCAATTTATTGATGACAAATGGATTATTCGCGATCTCGGGAGCACAAACAAAACATACATCAATAATTTACAAATCGTAAGTACTGTAACCCTAGGCCACAATGACGTTATCACGATCGGCAGAACGAAGTTTCGCGTGTTCATCCAAGCCGATGAAGAGAAGCGACGTCTACACCAATAAAGGGAATTCACATGCCTGTACCAATGATCCGACTGCGCCGTCGCCTCGAACAGCGCTTATGGGGCGGTCAGCAACTAGCCCACTGGCTCAATTTGACTGATGCCCCACCACAACTCGCCGAAACGTGGGAGATTTATAACGATAACATCATCCTCAATGGGCCACTGGCTGGGCATACATTACAACATGCAGTCGCGCATTACGGCGCACAGTTGGTCGGGAAAAGTTCGTTTGCACGCTATGGCGCGGATTTTCCCCTTTTGGCCAAATTTATCGATGCAGCGCAGCCACTCTCGGTGCAAGTACACCCTGATGATGCCTATGCCCACACGCACGAGGCACACACCGGGTTCCATGGCAAAACCGAGGCTTGGTATATCCTCGATTGCCAACCAGACAGCGACGTCATCCACGACTTTGTACATGCAATCGATCGTGAGCAATACGCACAGGCTATCCACAACGGCACTCTCGATACCTTATTGCGCCATGTTCCCGTTGTGCCAGGTGATACTGTGTTTGTGCCAGCCGGCACGGTGCATGCAATTAATGCGGGGATTATGCTCTTTGAGATTCAACAAACATCTGACTTGACCTACCGTGTCTATGATTACCATCGGCGCGACGCCCATGGCAATTTGCGCGATCTGCATATCGCCCAAGCGCTCGATGTCTCGTATCTCGGGCAACCGCGTACGGCGCGCACAACACCACTTGACTGTAGGAACGGGGTGCGTGAGCTGGTGCGGTCAGAATTTTTCGTGATGGAGCACATCCAGCAGACACAACAATCAACCTGGGCGCGGCCAGGCGATAGCTTTCAGATACTGACACTACTCAATGGCACACTAAATATTAGCACCGACAGCGAATCGCATCACCTGACGCGCGGCGAATCGCTGATTATCCCCGCCGACATGCCGACATACCAGAGTACACCGTCTGGCGATGCTACCTGGTTACGATGCTGGGTACCGAGTTAACTAAGTTGGTTGCGAATCATAGCCCGAATTTCGGCGATTTCGTCATCAAGATGGCGGGCATGGTCGTGCGCTTGCTCAAGCCGATCAACCTCGGCTGCCACGAGACGTGTATACGGGCCAATCGCATCGGTGATGCGCCCTTGCATGCGCGCAAGCTCAGACTCAAACTGTTGGTCGAGTTTGGCCAATAAGGCCTGACGCACCTCGGCCATACGCTGTTGAAGTTGATTTTTGAGGGCCGTACGCCGCGCCGGAATGACATATAATCCGCCAAGGGCAATCACACTGGCGGCAATCACACCGGTCGTATCAAACACTGCCCCTTTGAGTGCGGTCGCAATAATCGCCCCGATGCCCACCGCACCAACCTGGATGACTGCTGTCGTTGCCAGTGCCTGGCGGAGTTCGTTGGCCACATGCGCCGCCTCGGCACTACGGTCGTAGCTCGCCACAATCTCGTTAGCCGTGGCCACAATATCAGCGATCAGCGCTTGACGCCGGTACTGAAAGATAGCCGCCCCCTCGGGCAATAACGACTCTGTCGTGCGTGCACGCCGATAGACGTATTCACTCACCTGTTGCCACAACTGCAAATTGCGCTCAATCAACCAATCGACCATTAGTTGGGTACGTGCCTCAACCTGGTCGGCCAAATCGGCTGCGACCTCGCGGGCGAATAACTGCTCGAGCTCGTCGCCTTTGAGCAGACGATGCAGATGGCGAAAACGGATATATTCATCGAAAAAGCGCATCCCGCGCACTTCAGTATCGCTCAAAATTGCATGAATTGCCGACTGATGTCCCTGCACATCACGGCGCAAGTCGTTGGCAAACTGGTGAATCTGCCCCTGCAAGTAGGCCACTGCTTGGACATCGTCGTTGACACTCTGGCGTTGCGCCTGAATCGCTTGACGCGCTTGTTTGACCACTTGATCGCTAATCCCGAGCGGCGATTCAAGTCTGATGCGCATACGCGTACGATCATCGAGCCGTCGATTGAGATACTCCCACAACGCCGTAAAACCCGATGCATCTTCGTCACCGGCGCGCCAGCGTCGCACCGAGATCGGCAAGACCAACGGCGATTCACCAAACAAGGCAATCGCTTGTTCGCGCACAAACGTCAATACCTCGGTTTGCTCTCGCTCATTAAGCAAATCGATTTTGTTGACGACGATTACTACTTGGCGGCGCCAATCTTTGAGCATCGCCAAAAACGCGCGCTCAGTCTCACTAAACGGCCGATCGGCCGACGTAATAAACAGCACCACATCGGCGCGGGGCACAATCTCACGCGTCAACACCTCGTGATGGCGCAACACTGCATTGGTGCCTGGTGTATCAACAATCGACATGCGTTGGAGTAATGGCACAGGCAAGGCCCGCACCACCCAACCAGGGCGCTCAGAGATGGCCAATTCTTGGGGTGCATAGCGCAACATGGTGACGGCATCAGTGGTCGGTGTTGCCCCCTCAATCATCACCTCGCTCCCAACGATCGCATTGAGGAGACTCGACTTGCCGGCATTGAACTCACCAGCAATCACCACCAAAAACGCATCCTCGAGATGATCGCGTGTCTCAACCAGCACGTGGCGCTCAGCCGCATCACGTTGCCCTTGGTGCACGTCATCCCAAAGATTAAGGACGCCTTCGAGCAGCGTTTTGGTGCGCAGACGCAATGATTCAATGCCATCCATACTTTCGATTCCTTTTTAACAAAACGCGGCACCTGTTGTTGAATCAGCAGATGCCGCATCGTGCACTTTTAGGCCAAATAACGCGCAAACCAAGCGATTGTGCGTTGCATATGATCGACTTGGTGGGCTGGCTCACCACTACGGGTCAACTCGTGCCCCTCACGTGGGTACCGTACCAACTCAACCGTACGACCTAGACGACGCAACATGGTATAAAGTTGCTCGGCTTCGCCGATTGGCACGCGAAAGTCAAGTTCGCTATGGATAATCAACAGCGGCGCATGCATGTCCGCCACGGCCGCAATCGGCGATGCCTGCCACAAACGCTCAGCATCTTGCCACGGATTCATCTCAAACGAGTACTCAATTAATTCGTATGCATCGCTCATGCTGTGCTGGGTAATCAAGTTGTAGACACCACGCACCCCAACAGCTGCCGCAAATCGCGTGCTATGACCAATCAACCAGGCCGTCATGAATCCGCCATACGAACCACCAGTCACACCGATACGCGTCGGGGCGATTGGCAGGCCCTTGGCGAGCACCGCGTCGATACCTGCCTCAAAATCGGGCTGATCCGCATGCCCCCAACGCGCCTTGCTGCCGGCTTGCCAGGCAGCCCCGTATCCCTCTGAACCGCGTGGATTACAAAAGAAGACGTAGAAGCCAGCACCAGCAGTCGCTTGCCACTCGAGCCACATCGAACGCGTGCCCGGGCTCCACATCGCATGCGGGCCACCGTGGATATGCAACACCAACCCATACTGCTTGCCTGGCTCGACCTGTGCCGGTGGTAACAACCAGCCTTGCACCATCTGACCATCAGCCGACGGGTACCAAATCTCTTCAAATGGCACCGTAATACGATTTGGGCGCACGCTCTCAAGCAGGTTGGTTACCCGCGATACACCGTCTCGTGCAGCGACAAACAAATCACTCGGTCCCTCAGGACCACCTTGCGTATATGCCACGCGGCCATCAACATGCACCGCAAATTCGTCGATGACCACCCCAGCGCCCGTGGTTGGCTGCGCTAGTGCCATGGCACTCCGCCCAGGCAATGCGGCCGTCCGCATGATACCTTGGCCATGCCATTCGGCCACATAGGCAATACCCGAGCTATCGGGCAGCCAATCCCAGTTGCCAATGGTGGCATCATTCACGTCAATTTGGTGCCATGTAGCGCCGTCAACTGGGCGCACCAAGACGGCTGATCCGCCATAAAACGGCGTAGCATTGCGTTGAGCCGTCACCGCTAGCCACATGCCATCGGGTGAGATTTGTGGGCTATAGACCGACCACACGTCGTCTTCGATAAGGGTTACACTGGCTGGAGCATCGGCAACAGGGACTTTGGCGATACAGCGCCCAATAAAGTAGCTCGTCGATTGCGGGTCACGCTTTGCCTCGGCATAGACGGCACTCCCGTCAGCAGCCCAGGTAGGGACGCCATAATCGCGTTGATCGTCGGTGATGCGCTTAAGCGAGCTAGCGCCTTGGGCAACATCGACGACATACAACTGCCCACGACGACCTTCGATATAATCGGTGCCGGTACGAAACGGCAATTCGTCGATAACCCGTGGATCAATCCGCTGTTGCGCGGCATAGTCTTTGGCGGCTTTTTGTTGGTCGGCCTCGAACTTTGATGTCGGGGCGGGCGCAGGGTTAACCTCGACCGCCAAATCAGCCGGCAGTGGGTAACTGACCAGGGCGATGCGCTGACTGTCAGGACTCCAGGCAAAGCCACGTACACCTGCGGGGAGCGACGTCATTACACTGGCCTCACCGCCATCAGTGGGGATGACGTAGAGTTGCATGCCGTCGCCACCACGGCTCGACACAAACGCCAAACACCGACCATCAGGGCTCCAGGTTGGCAAGCGATCGCTGTGAGTACCAGCACTGAATCGTCGTGGCGCTTCGCCAGTGCGTTGGAGCCAAATCACCCGTTTGAATGCATTGCGCACGCGATCGGGAGTAGCACGTACGTAGGCGAGCGATTGACCATCGGGGCTCCACGTAGGGTTTTCGACATACTCAATCGCAAATACGTCGTCACTACGCCATGGTTGAGGAGTTGTCATATGGGGTTCCTTTGTTGTCTAGACCAAACATCAATACCGTATCACAAAAGCGCACATCATGTTGTCAAAAAAGAAGGGCGCTAGAGCGCCACACGGCACTCTAGCGCAACTCATTTCAACACATCAAAGACTTATTCTGCGGTACCATCCTGCCATGCTGCGATATCGAACGCTTGGCCTTTGGCTCGGGTGGCACGCACTTGACTGTCTGCCACGGCTTTTTCACCACGGTAGTGCTGAATATCGTTGTGCAAATCATACGAAAAGCGCTGAATCACCCAGCCGCCCTTGGCACCTTGGCGCAACACATCGAACAGCCACATTTGTGCATAATCATCGTAGGTGGCCTCTACTAACCACACCAACTCGTTGCGACGCAATGTATGAGCTAACCGGCGCAATCCGTCAACGCGGGCGCTACTCGACGAACGAACGGGAATTGTCGACATGACACTACTCCTCATAACCATGACATATGTACTATGACGTTGGCGTCCATTATACTCGCATTTTGCGAATAAGCGTACAATAGAGCAAAGCTATCTTGTATAATTTGAATGGTTCATCTACATAGCGATTGCGAGACCTCTCATGCGCATTACACTCCTCGGCACTGGCACCTCAACCGGTGTGCCCATGATTGGTTGTGAGTGTAGCGTCTGTACCTCGGCAGATTCACGCGATCGCCGGCTACGCACCTCAGCACTTATCGAAACATCAACTGGCAATATATTGATTGATGCTGGACCAGATATGCGCCACCAGCTCTTGCGGACTGGCGTCCAATCGTTGCATGGAGTGTTAATAACTCACGAACACCAAGATCACATTGGTGGCATCGATGATTTGCGCCCACTGAACTACCGCATGCAGTCGTCAATTGCGCTTTATGGAGCCGAACACACCCTAGCAATTTTGCGCAAACGATACCACTACGCATTTGAGGCTCAAAGTGGAGGTTCGTCGCGTCCAAACATCGACTTAGTACCTATTCAACCTTGGCAGCCGTTTCAATTGGCAGAACAAACAGTTATTCCATTGCCAATCACGCATGGCCCGATGAATATCTTAGGATACCGGATTGGTCAACTTGCATATATTACCGATGCTAGTCACATCGATGATATTGTCATTGAGTCTATTCAAGGTGTCGATGTGCTTATCATCAATGCCCTACGTGATCAGCCACATCCAATGCATCTCTCATTTGCGCAAGCACAACAATACGTCGAGCGGATTGGGCCGCAGCGGGCGTATTTTGTGCACTTGTCACACGATGTACATCACGCTGACTTGCTCCATCGCTTACCTGAATACATGCAGCCTGGCTATGATGGGCAGATGATCGAGGTGGCTGAATGAGTATTGTGATTGACGCACGCCTCAACGCCTATAGAAGCGGCGGCATCCCCAAATACACCCGTGAACTCACGCGTGCAATGGCCCAGACAGCGCCTAATGATGAGTTTGTGGTACTCCAACACCGCCGTCAACCAGAACGCATTGTCAGCGCACCAAATATAACTCGCCGTGTTATTTATACTCCCCCACACCACCGACTTGAGCAGCTGACATTGCCCATCGAAGTCGGTGCAATTCGTCCATCAATAGCATTGTTCCCTGATTTTATTGCACCAATCTATCGCACATTTCCAGCAGTCGTGACCATCCACGATTTAGCGTTTTTGCATTTTGACGATTTGCTTGATGACAATGCCAAAGCGTTTTATGGACGTGTAGGAGCCAGTGCTCAACGCGCCCAAGGCATCATCGCCGTCTCAGAGTCCACCAAACGCGATATCATCGAGTACCTCAATATACCCGCAGATCGCATCAGCGTTATCTACGAAGCCGCATCGGACCACTACATACCCATCGAGCAAATTCCCCACGAGCGCAAACGCATCAACGGCTTTGATATTGAATCAAACAGTTACATCTTGTTTGTGAGCACGATTGAGCCACGCAAAAACTTACCGCTATTACTCCATGCACTCCGTGTGTGCCGTGACCGCCATCCAGACCGCAATTACCAGCTTGTAGCCGCCGGCGCGCGGGGTTGGCGCGAAAAACCGATTATCGCACAAATCGAACAATTACGACTCGGGGATGCGGTCACCCTCCTCGGTGGCGTGAGCGATGAGGATTTGCATTGGCTCTACGCCAATGCGCGCATCTATGCCAACCCGTCGCGCTATGAAGGGTTTGGGTTACCGCTTCTTGAAGCGCTTGCATGTGGTGCGCCAAGTATCGCAAGTGACACGTCGAGCCTCCCCGAAGTAGGCGGCAAAGCAGTACAATATCTCCCAGTTGACGATCCTAGCGCATGGGCTGATACGCTCGAACTTATTTGGAGTGACGAAGTATTGCGGCACGAAATGTCTGTGCGTGGCCCAGCACAAGCAGCACAGTTTTCATGGCAACGGGCTGCCATACAAACGCTCGAACTCCTCAATAGCGTCGCGACTGCGAAAGGATAGTGATATGTCAATTTCATCACTCGTAAATGCCCATTGGCTCACGGAGAACCTCACCAATCCGAATGTTGTGATTGTGGATACGCGTTGGTACCTCTTGAATCCACCACAAGGCCATGAAGAGTATCTGGCTAGTCACATTGCCGGCGCAATCTACCTTTCAATTGATCACGATTTATCAGCTGAAGCTTGGGATGGCCCCGGCCGCCACCCTCTCCCCAAACCAGCGAAATTTGTGGCGACAATGAGCAACGCCGGCATCGATAGCACCTGTCATGTCGTTATCTATGACAGTGCCGGTGGCTCAACTTCAACGCGTCTATGGTGGTTATTGCGCTACTACGGTCATACCAACGTGTCAATTCTCGACGGCGGCTGGCAAGCCTGGGTTGCAAGTGGTGGCGCTGTCCGCAGTGGCACAGAGGCACGCTCAGCGCGTCAATTTGTCGGCGCCCCCAATCATGCAATGACGGTTGACGCCGATCAGGTTGAGCTGTTGCGCCACAACTCGCAGATCCTCATTCTTGATGCGCGCGCCCACGAGCGCTATACCGGGGCAGTCGAGCCATTCGGACCGCGCGCTGGGCATATCCCCGGTGCCGTATCGGCCCCATTTGCCGGTAATCTGACCGCTGACGGTACACTCAAATCAGTGGCAGACATGACCACGCGTTACCACGATCTCGGCGCCGACAAGGCCCAACAAGTCGTTTGTTATTGTGGGTCAGGTGTCACTGCCACGCATGATATCTTTGCATTACATTTGGTTGGCATCGATGCCACGCTCTACCCTGGGTCATGGAGCGACTGGAGTAGCCAAGAGGCCCGTCCAATTGCAACTGGTGAACAGCCCTAATACCACGAGGCAATCATGATTGATACGACTCGCATCCTGCTAGGGCTGTTGATTAGCAGTGGCATCGGCGCAGTGGCATACCGACGTGGTTCACTCACCAAAAGTGGTTGGATTGGTGCGATTATCACTGGCACAGCCACGTTTGGATTCGGTGGGTGGGCACATGGGTTAACGCTGGTAGCGTTCTTTGTCAGCTCAACGCTTTTGTCACGCTGGCGCAAGCGACACAAACAACAGCTCGAGCAAACGGTTTTCGAAAAAGGCTCGCAACGTGATATCTGGCAAGCACTCGCCAATGGTGGATTGGGGAGCATCATATGCCTATTAATGCTATTCTTTCCTGATGCACTAGACATCCTAAATGCGCTGTACATCGGCGCCATGGCCACCGTAGCTGCTGACACATGGGCGACTGAGCTTGGCATTCTCTCACGTAACCAACCACGGCTGATTACCACCTTCGCATCAGTGGCACGTGGCACATCGGGTGCAATCAGTGGTGCCGGTACACTTGCCACAGCCGCCGGTGCACTGGCCATGGGTGTGGTGTTTGCATTGAGTCTTCCGGTCATCACTCCCGTCTTAATACTTGCGGGCGCAATAGGTGGATTCGTGGGCAGTTTGAGTGACAGTTTGATGGGGGCCACAGTACAGCGACTTTTTGCGGGCGCTGATGGCCCCACCGAACGCCGTTATGGGCCAGGCGGCAACGAGCACACTCTTATCCGTGGCTGGATGTGGCTCAACAACGATATGGTAAATTTTATTAGTTCACTGTGCGGCGCAGGTGTGGCGCTACTGATTTGGTTCGTGTAGTGGCGCGGGTTCTTGATAGGCCTCAAGTTGAATCGGGCCAAACAGCTCATCCTGATGAGCCACAATGGTACGCCGCTTTATCATTTCAAGGACAGCCCATAATGAAACCACCACATCAACACGCGTGGTCTTTTGGTGCGGCAACAAATCAAAAAACATAATCCGTCGCATCCGTTGTAGGCGCTCGCGTACTGCGTGTACTACATCTGCCACCGTCAATATCTTTGGTGCAGGCAGTGGAATAGTAGGCGGTGGTACATCAATCAGGCGCATACGCTGTTGCCACACCGACAGTAGCTCATCTAGTGTCATCATCAATGGCATATGTTGTACCGATGTAGTTGGGAGTGATGGTGCTTTGGCCATATGCTGCCACCCCGCTTGCTCACGCTGACGCAACCACTCCGCTGCCGCCTTGTAGTGTTGATATTCACGCAATTGACGTACCAAATCAACGCTATCATCGATTTCTTCGGCACTACTAGGGGTTACGGGTAACAACGCACGTGATTTGATAACCAGCAGACGCGCAGCGAGCACTACAAACGATGAAATCTGCCCTGCATCACGCTCCTGAAGTTGACGCACGTATGCAAGGTATTGGTCTGCCACGGTAGCTAAGGCAATTGTGGTAATATCCAGCTCAGATTTTTCGATGAGTTGTAAGAGCACGTCAAGTGGTCCCTCAAATTGATCGAGACGCACCGTGTACATACTCTGGTCATCAATTAACATTGATCATCTGCCCACTGAAATAAGCGAATAGCTGGTGTATCAGCAGCATCCGCCAGCTCAACTAACAACGCACATACGGTAGGACGAACGCCCGCCCGTCGAGCCATTGTACCACTGCGTTGCTCATGATGTGCATGACGATGCATCGGCTCAAGCCACTGCGTAAGCCAACGATACATGGGTGGCACCTGTTGACACACAACAGCAATACCATACCACACCAAACCGAGTGGTCGACCATCATCACTCACTTTACCAATATCATGCAACAGTGCTAGTACATACATGTCATCGGATACTGCAGGAACATGTGCACGCAACAGCATCACAATATCAAGTGCATGGCGTTGGTCATATGCAGGCAACTGCGCAAACAAGCGCTGCTCGACTGGTGTCAGCAGCGCTTGTACAAATTCTTGTTCATCCGGTTGTATGCGACCAGTCAACGCACGCCAAAGTTGCCACAACCGATACCCTACCATCATCGCCGTTCTCTCATCCGCCTACTCGATGAAGCCACGCAACTTCTTGCCACGATGAGGGTGTCGTAGCTTGCGCAGTGCAACCGCTTCGATTTGACGGATACGCTCGCGTGTAATCCCAAACTTATCACCAACTTCTTCAAGTGTGCGGTATTGACCATCACTCAGTCCATAGCGCAACTGAATAATCAAACGCTCGCGCTCAGGCAGACTTGCGAGCACTTCGTCAAGCTCTCGGCGCAACATCAGCGTTGATGCTGCCTCTGCCGGGCCTGCAATGCGCTCATCTTCGATGAAGTCGCCCATGCGGCCTTCGCCCTCTTGGCCAACAGGCATCTCAAGCGACAGTGGCTGCATTGCTGCCTCAAGTGTGCGACGCACCTTAGCTGGAGTCATGCCCATTTTCTCTGCAATTTCCTCGGGCGTTGGTTCACGCTGCATCACTTGTTGGAGCTTATGTGCGGTACGTTTGACCTGACTAATGGCTTCGCCCATATGTACAGGCAAACGAATTGTGCGACTCTGATCGGCAATCGATCGAGTTATCGCTTGTCGAATCCACCATGTGGCATACGTAGAAAACTTATGCCCCTTGGTGTAATCAAACTTCTCAACCGCACGCATTAAACCGATATTGCCCTCTTGGACAAGATCCATCATCGTCAAACCATACGATGTGTATTTTTTGGCAATCGATACGACAAGTCGCAAATTCGCTTGAATCAAGTCCTGTCGTGCCATATCAGCAGCTTCAACAATACTGTTTAATGGTTTTTCGTCGCCGATATGCCCAAACAAATCATTATTACCTGCACACACAACATAGAGCGATTGCACGGTATCAACTATCTCAGACCACTTATGTTGATACCGCAAGCTCGCCTTGGTTGACATGCGACTTGTCACATAGACACACGTTATCTCAACTAAACAGTGTTCAATATCAGAGGTGACATCATGACGCATGTCGGCTCCAATCAAGCCAGACAAAAGTCGCCATGATTCACGATCATGCACCTGGAATGTACGCACAATACGTTGTGTCTTGAGTATTTCGTAAGCGCGCCAGAGCATTGCATCGCGCGATGCTAGCCACTGTGCTACTGCAACTTCAACATCACGACGATCTAACCCACCAAACTTACCTCGATCAAATTCTTTTCGGTCACTATCATCATGGAGCCATTGATGTAATTGTGCTGCTATATCACGCACATCAATGTCTGCATCGATATTGGAGATAACTTCACGGATGCGCGCTACGGTGTCAGTTGGCTTATCACTCCACGCACTACACAACATCGCCCCCCAACCAATTGCATGGATGGTTTTGTGAATGAGTGCGTGTGCATCAGCGATAGGCACACTCATGACAAGCCGTTGTGATCGCACACGCACAGCTTTGAGGCCCATTTCGATACGGTGCGCCAACATCACTTCGTCTGCTGCGCGCAACAAACGCACTTTACCGATTTCTTGCAGATACATGCGCACTGGATCATCCAGTGAAATATCACTTATCGGCGTATCAAGCAAATCGTCTTCAGTAGGGAGGATATCATCGCTGGTGTTACCAAAGTGGCTGCCCGCAAAATCTTGAGTACCGAGCATGTCCTCTGATTTAAGATATATATCTAACTCACCACGACTGTCTTGTGGATATTCTGCACTGCCCATCACAGTGACCCCTTGGTTGCGCTCATCATTGCGTACCATTGACTACACCGCTCCCAAAACATCGTGGTGTAATCGGCCATTGTCTGAAACACCGCACGCAACGGCATCAGCTGCCATATCCGTGCCCATAACACATCAAGAACCAGGTCGTCGACTGTATGATGTAATTTTGCCATCAGATATCCCTCAACGTTACGCACTATTTGTGGTGTACGCTAACGTGGTTGCAACACTCGCATATGAAGAGCAACGGAGTCGTTACTACAATCTACACCAATATTGTGCAAACTATATGCGAAGTTGATGCATATCAGTAATTACTATATCATTTATGAGGGTTAAACGTCAATGCTTTTTACTGTGTCGAAGGAGATTCTATCGTGAGTTTTAATCAACGGCTCAACGCAGCCATCGAGCACCACAATAGTCTATTGTGCATCGGGATAGACCCAGATTTGACTAGGATGCCCGAATCACTGCGTCACGACGCTGATGCCGTCTATACCTTCTGCCACGAAATCATTGCAGCCACACACGATGTCGCAGTGGCCTACAAACCCAACATTGCCTTTTTCGAAGCCATGGGTCTTCC
>CAYXXK010000018.1:0-10085 GCA_964469045.1 uncultured Klebsiella sp. | reverse complement strand
CTGGTCTTGAGACATTGACTCGCCTCATGCACCTAACCCGCCAAAATATATGGATTCTTGATGCCAAACGTGGTGATATCGGCAATACAGCCAGTGCATATGCCACTTCTGCTTTCTCACACTTCAATGCAGATGCCATCACACTAAATCCATACCTTGGCGGCGATTCGCTGGAGCCCTTCCTTCGTCATGCAGATCGTGGTGCTTTTTTGTTGTGCCGCACCTCAAATCCTGGCAGCCGGGATATACAAGAGCTGGTACTTGCAGACGGTCGCCAACTCTACATAGCCATAGCCGAATTAGCGGCAACTCAGTGGAATACAAATCATAATGTAGGACTCGTGGTTGGCGCGACCCAACCAGAAGCACTCAAAGCGGTACGCACTATGTGCCCTGATTTACCGTTTTTGTTACCCGGTGTTGGTGCGCAAGGTGGCGATCTCGTACAAGCACTGACCGCAGGATTAGATACGCGTCGCAGTGGGTTGCTCATTAATGCATCGCGTAGCATTCTCTACGCAAGTGCTGATGCAAATTATGCACAGCTGGCACGCCTTGAAGCAATTCGCATGCGTGATGCAATTAACAGCATACGCCACTCACACTAACTTCCTATTACATCACAAAAAAGGCCGCACAGATATGTTCTGTGCGGCCTTGGTATATCGATTATCGGTATTCCTATGGCTGAATGTCGCCGCTAATTTCACGAGACCGAGATACATACCAATACACTACGTTGCGGAATCGTGACTCACGACCAAACAATAGATTCATCATGCCTGGCATATCATCTTTGCGGGTAATTGCGGTCCCGCCCAAATCAGAAATAGTTGCATACACCTCGAACGGTTGATACATGATGATGCTCGGCGCCAACTCAATCCAACGCTGTTGAAACTCAGCATACAACTCGGCACGTGTTTCACGATTTTGTTCGATGCGTGCAAGCGACAGTGAATCATCGATGACACCGTCTTGCAAACCAGCGTAATTACGACCAATGCCAACTTGTGTTGAATGCCACAGTTCGTAGACATCAGGGTCACTACCAAGACGCTGCCAACCATGTAATGCCATCTGAAAATCACCACTCTCAAGGCGCTGACGCAACACATCACCGTCAAGTGGCGTTACTAATACACTGATTCCAACCTGCTTGAGTTGATTCACAATATCTGCAGCGGCCAAATTACGATCCGGCGCGCCATCGACCAACAACTCAAACTCGAGTCGCTGTCCATCAGCATGTGTGCGAATACCATCTGACCCGAGGACATAGCCGAGACTCTCAAGTCCCGCTGCAGCACGTTCTTTGCTGGGAATATACCAGACTGCCGTCGGGTCATGCGCCCACCAGCCAGGCAAAATTGGCGTATCAATACGCGCAACCTGTCCCGTAAAGACACGGTTTATCATGTCATCACGATCTATGGCTTGTGCTAACTGTCGCCGAAACGCAACATCATTAAACGGGGCCTGTTGCAGGTTAAATGTCAACGTTGTGTAGGAATCTATCGGCACCACACGACGTGTTACGCCACGTGGTACATTGTAGCTCCCCAAAATACCAGTACCCAAATACGCCATCCCGTTGATGTCACCACGTGTCAGCGCAGCAAATGCAGTAGTTTCGTCAGCATAAAAACGCAACGTGATGTTTTCAATCAGTGGGCGCCCCTGATAATAATCAGCATTCGCACGCAACACAATACCATCAGTATTGATGTCCTCGAGACGATATGGACCAGTGCCAACCGGCTTTTGCCCAAACTGCGAACTTGCCCACTGCTCTGGTGGAACATCGCGGAGCAAATGCGCCGGCACAATTGGCACAGTCGCAAACTTGAGAAACGGCGCAAACGGCGCCTGCAACTGACACCGAATGCTCCGGTCACCAGCACGCTCGACAAGCACCGTGCGCCATACGGTAGCAACACTCGGTGACCCAGTAAACGCAGGCCCTTGAATCGAACGCAACGTAAACAACACGTCCTCGACATCAAGTGGCTGACCATCATGCCATTGCACATCGCTACGCAACGTAAACGTATATACCATGCCGGTATCGTCAATTTCCCACGATTCAGCGAGACCAGGTCCCGGCGTCCCATCAAGATTGATGCGCACCAGACCATCAAAAATCAACGTCTGAACGTCGGCAGCGGCGAGATCACGCCCGGTATCACCAATCAACGGATTTAATGAAGTCGGTAAACCAACTACTCCCTCGATGTAACTTCCACCAGCCGATGGCCGCGATACCACTGCACGCGATAACGCCAAGTAGGCCATCAGTCCGAGGACGACGACCGAACTTATGACAGCAATAACAATCTGGAAGCGAATGCGCCGTGACATGCAACCTTACCAGACCAATAGACCAGCAGCGGCCGAACCAAAAATCGGCAAGCTAGCTACCAACGCCAAAATCAAAAACAACACGCCCAATACAATAGTCAATTGAAAAATCGTCTTCTCAAGACCGCGCTTGGTCTGATAAATACTTGATGCGTCGCGCGACTGCAATCCGGCATTTCGTCCCTGCAATACGACCAAAAATGTTAATGCTGAGCCTAATGCAATCAACGCTATTGATAATGCTGTCTCCATTACATCCTATCTCCCTAATATTTGCTGTGACCACACAAGCACAATCCATCGTGGTATTCAGGTATAAGACCTGTGCATACTGAGTTGGATTATAGCACATGCACATGCGTATCAACACGTCACTATAGCAAATTTGCCAAAAATCCCTTGTCTGCCATGCATGTGCGTATATGCACCAATAACTGACGTACAACCTGTTGTAAGACACCACATTCCGGTATCTCAACCGCAAGACCGCGTCGATGCGCTAGCATGGTACGCACGACATTGTGTGCGACTCCATCCAAATCATTAAGCATAGCCTTGCCACCAGATCCCTTTGAGTGCACTTCACCATGCATCAGCCAACGAAGCGTCCGACACAAATTCAAAATGACATAGACCGGATTCTCACATACCTGGGCCTCTGCATCAGCGATGTCATACCACACCGCACCCATAGCCTGCTGTGGCGTCGGTAATGGGATTACTCCCGTGCCGTACACGACAATCCCGTGGTGATGCGCAATGATCATGTGTGCCGATAGATCAGGATCATGGCGCACCACGTCCCATTCGTGGGACACATCACCGAGTGCATCTTGCATGGCATTCCGCCAATCCTCACTATAGTGAAAGTAAAACGGCGCTGGATGCTCCCATGCATCACACAGTGCACGATCAAGCACAGATATCTCAATAGGCGCAGGCGTACCAGAAACCACCAGCATCGCCTCAGTCAATAATCGTTGTTGTATCACTGTGACCATACTCGACACAAATACCAGCACATCAAGGTCACTTCGCCCTGGCTGATAATCACCGAGCGCCACCGATCCATGTAACACCACACACACATCATCACCAAGTATGTTGCGTATCGCAGATACCAATGTGGTTACCTGTGTGGCGACGTGACTATGTATCATCCCCGTCTGCTCCATATCGACGAATCCATACTTGTGGGTCGGCGAGTTCCGCTGCAGTAGGAATAGTTGCAGGTGTCCCCCACATGCGTTGTACCAACGCATCACCACCATACGCTGCAAGCGCATTCACAAATACCTCGCCGTCGCGATACTGCGCCATCTTCATTTGCATGCCGGTGACACGTAACACAATACTGTCGATTGTCGGTCGATCTTGCTGACGTGATTCCATACGTTGTTGCAATCGCACAAATTGCGTGATGTATTGCGCTCCAATCCGATTCATTACATAGTTAGAGTGTCCTTCAATGAGTGACATTAATACTTGCATCTCATGGAAAATCGCCCGTTGCTCATCATCAAGCGCCCACTCAACCCAACTTTGTGCGTCCGGACGTTGTACGGCACGTTGCACCATTGACACGACTCCTTCTTGTGGTGCTACCAGTTGATTTGCTAATGTGTGCATGAATCGATCGAGCAACGCACGCAAATGCGGTCGCAACCAAGGAATGCCCTCAAACTGGAAGACATGTGACACTTCATGGATAACAATCCACTGCCGCAGATCAGCGACGTTCACCCCTTGCTCTACAGCAATCCGAGCAATATTGGGCTCCACCAACAACAACTCATCGGGCGCATCATCATCGTGTAAGAGCGCCGTATCATATTGACCAAGCACACGCGTGGCCATCCAGCTTAACATCGCACCACTTTGGATACCAGCCATGCGTCCATTCATGCGTCGACTTGCCAATCCCCAATCGCTCTGATCATGTTGCGCAAGCCAGATGGGCTCGAGTGGTGCCAGCAAACGCGCAAACGAACGCACATTTGCGTTCAGCCATGTCTGTTGGTCAACCACCCGTATACGCAATGCATCCGCTGGAATGGTAAGCCCTGTCAATTGTGACACCTGCTGGCCTGCATCATCCGCAAGTGCTTGGTAATTATGTGGCAACGGTTGATGGACTGCCGGCAACATCCGTTTGGCAACGTGCAATGCAGCCGTCCAGTCGACCATTGCCGTCGGGGAATGACGCTCACGGTCAGCGGCCACTTTGATACCAAGCCGCATCATTGCGGCCGTCACAACAACACCGAGAAGGATGTGCCAGCGCGATATGCCTACTGTCGGCTTCATTTGCTCTATCCTTTTCGCTGTATCTTATACACGAAAACGCACACGCACATCATCTTGACGACGCGTAATGCGTTTGGCGTCCAAATATTCAAGCACGGCAAGGGCATACTTGCGCGACGTATGAAACCGATCGCGTAACTGCGCAACACTTACACTACCGCTCCCGTCAATCGTATGTAATACCCATTCATAGATCTCATGCCATGCACGAGCCTCATACACAATCCCATCATTGACCTCAATGACATGGCCAGTCATACTCAAATACAACAATAATTCACGCTCAATCACTACATCAGGTGGCGTATACGGCGTCGCACGCAATTGATGCATAATTTCTTGTACTGTGCGCTGTTGTGCTGGGTTTAATTGTACCTGATGGCCAATTCGACGAATCAAACCATCGCCAATTGGCTCAATCTGCATGCACCATCTATCACACAAGACATCGAACGCCTGCATTCCAACATCCAATCGACGTCGCAATTCTTCACGTGGCATGCCGATACGCAACGGGTAACGTGTCGCATACGCATTCAACGTCTTGTCGGTTTTTTCCCATAACATCGCTAGTACCGTAGCATCAATAACCCACTCACCGAGCTGTACAGCGTCAGGCAATGCACCCAGCGTCTGCATTATTACGGATGGAGCGAGATGTGTACTACGTTGAATATCATGTATATGGACCATGGCACCGCGCACCACTGCCCAACACAAATCTTCTGGCGTTGCACGCTCGAGCGCCGTCAATGCATCCAACACATCTCGACGATTCCGTCGATGGCGCGCCGGTTGCACATCGATAACGCGCCCCCCACCAAGCGTCATACTTGGTGATGCTTGACGCACCACGAAGCGATCACCACGCCAGAGCGGTAATGGCGCTGCGAGGTGTAACTGTACGAATCCATCACCTCCCGGCATGATGGTATCGCCATCAAGAATCGTCACCCGACAACTCCGCTCTGCGGCCCCCACAAATAAATCGACCTGTTGGCCCTGCATCATCGGCCGGGGCGCAATCGGCGTAACGCGTAACCGCACATCGATGCGTTGTGTCAACATCATCCGTTGGGGTACCGCTATCAAGTCACCACGCCGTATATCATTGTGGGACACACCCGCAAGGTTCAACGCCACACGGGTACCAGGCATGCCCCGTTCGAGACGCTGGCGATGCATCTGAATACCACGAATACGCGCCTTCAACCCGCGAGGCAACACCTCCACATCATCTCCAACTGCCATGGTGTCGGCTAATAACGTGCCAGTTACTACTGCACCAAACCCATCAACACTAAACACGCGATCAACCCACAAACGTGCTGGCTCATCACGGCGTTGCGGCGGTGGTAACTGCTCCACAAGCGTATCAAGTGCCTGACGTACCGCCTCCACGCCTTGTCCAGTTCGCGCCGAAACCACCACAATCGGTGCGTGTGCAAATCGACTTTCGCTGAGCTGATGTCGCACATCCTCAACTACCAGCGGTAACCACTCTGGCTCCACCATGTCGGCTTTGGTAATCACGACAATGCCATGGGTAATCTCAAGTAGGTCAATAATCGCCAGATGCTCACGCGTTTGTGGCATTACTGACTCATCAGCAGCAATAACGAGCATCGCAGCGTCGAACCCACCGACGCCAGCGAGCATGTGCTTGATAAAACGCTCATGACCCGGCACATCAACAAGACTAACCTCGGCGCCTGATGGTAGTGTCAGCCAGGCAAAGCCAAGTTCGATAGTCATGCCACGTTTCTGTTCTTCCGCAAGGCGGTCAGGATTGATTCCCGTCAACGATTGAACCAATGTTGACTTGCCGTGATCGACGTGCCCGGCAGTACCGATGACATACATAATCGTGGTATTCTCTGGAAAAAAGATATGTGTGTGCGTGTTACATCTATTCTAGCGGAATTTCATTCGCTCAGTGTTGTCGCCACACAATGCATCAATTTCAGCGCATTGTTGTCAGCAAAATAAGCACCACCGGGCAAATCACAGCGCATGTGGTATCATACCTGCAATATCTCATCATTTTTGTGTGGCGGAGGATTTGCATGAAGGATCGTCGGGTTGTCATCACTGGTATGGGAGCAGTTAGTCCTCTTGGACTTGACACACAGAGTCTCTGGGACGGCATTCGCACTGCCCGCAGTGGAATTGGTCCCATCACGCTGTTTGATCCCAGCAATCTCGAAACCCGCTTTGCCGGAGAAGTCAAAGGTTTTGATGCCAACAACTACATGGATCGCAAGGATGTACGACGCAACGATCGCTTCATCCACTTTGCAATTGCAGCTGCCAACGAGGCAATCGCCATGGCCGGCATCACCAACACGACTGTCGCTGCCGAAGAAATCGGCGTCATTATCGGGAGTGGCATGGGGGGACTCACCACACTTGCCGAGAATATCCATGTTATGGCAGAAAAGGGGCCAGGCCGCGTGAGTCCATTCATGGTTCCCGCCATGATTACCAACATGGCAGCCGGTCAAGTATCAATGATGCATGGCTTCAAAGGTCCAAACTTTTGTCCAACATCAGCATGCGCTACCGCAGCACACGCCGTTGGCGAAGCCGCCGAAATGATTCGACGTGGCGTGGCCTCAATCATGGTTGCCGGCGGGAGCGAAGCCGTCATCACGCCCATTAGCGTAGCCGGTTTTAATGCAAACAAAGCACTCTCTACGCGCAACGAATCACCAGAAACAGCCTCGCGTCCATTCGATGTGAGTCGTGATGGCTTTGTGATGGCCGAAGGCGGTGCTGTCCTCATTCTTGAAGATCTCGACATCGCCCAACGCCGCGGTGCGACCATCTATGCAGAGGTCGTTGGCTATGGTCTCTCGGCTGACGCCCACCATATCACTGCTCCCGCACCTGGTGGCGAAGGGGCTGGTCGCGCTATGAAAATGGCACTCAAACAAGCCGGGATTACCCCCAGCGCCGTCGATTATATCAATGCACATGGTACGAGCACCGGTGCCGGCGATATCGCCGAAACAATGGCAATTAAAAGCGTCTTTGGCGATCATGCGTACAACGTGGCAGTCAGCTCATCCAAATCACAACTCGGACACCTCATCGGCGCTGCCGGCGCCATTGAGGCGGTTATCTGTGTCCTAGCCATGCAACACCAAGTGTTGCCTCCAACAATTAACTTAGTTACCCCTGACCCAGAGTGCAATCTTGACTACGTACCGAATGCTGCTCGCCCCGGTAAAATCGACATTGCCATCAGTAATTCTTTTGGCTTTGGTGGGCATAATGTGTCGTTAGCGCTTCGTCGCTGGGGTGCCTAAATCATGCTACGACCAGTGACCGAACTCCCCGCAGTGCTCGGCGTATCGTTTAACGACATCGCACTCCTCCGGGGAGCGGTCATGCATACCTCATACCGCTACGAACATCCGCTCGACGCACAAACATACCCTGATACACAGCGGATGGAGTTTTTGGGCGATAGCGTCGTCAACATTGTCGCCACACAGCTCGTCTACACAACCTTCGTCAATGCCGACGAAGGTAGCATGACACGCCTGCGGAGCGCCTTGATTCGCACCGAAAATCTTGCCTCAATTGCGCAACATTATCATCTCGGTGATTATGTCATCCTTACCAAAGGCGAAGAACACGCAGGAGCCCGAAAGCGCATCGCATTGCTCGCCGATATGTGCGAATCTGTGGTGGCTGCGATCTTCCTTGACCAAGGGCTTGAATGTGCACGGACATTCCTATTACCACATTTCACCGCACACTTAGCAACACTCCAACAACAAGGTACCCCGACTGACCCACGAAGTGCCCTCCAAGAAGAGAGTCAACGACGGTATACGATTACGCCGACATACCGTACAGTAGATGCAAGCGGGCCTGATCATCAGCGCCACTTCGTTGTCGAAGTACTGATTGGAAGCCACGTTGTCGGGCGAGGCACCGGGCACAGTCAACCAGCAGCACGTCTCGATGCAGCCCAACAGGCATTGCTTTTTTTACAACAACACACTACGTTCATACCCTAGTTGATTGCATGGGGTAATACCAATTACACGTATCACCCCAATCCACTGCATAAAGGTGACCTATGCGACTTTATATTACCGGTGGCTCAGGCTATCTCGGCAACGTACTTGCCCAGCTTGCGCAGGCCAATGGATGGCACGTACGCTATAGTGTTTTTCGCAATGGCCAACACGTTGATCCGAATGCAGATATGGTCGACTTACGCCAGCGCGGCGAATTAACTGCAGCCCTGTATGCCTTCAAACCAGATGCTGTCATTCATACCGCATATGTCCAAAATGGACCGGATATGCACGCTATCACCGTACTTGGTGCTATCGAAGCCGCAGCAGCAAGTGCACGGCTCAGGGCCCGCCATATCCATATGTCGAGTGATATGGTTTTTGCGGGAAATGCAGTCGAATATGATGAAATCGACATGCCTAATCCAATCGTCCCATATGGCACCGCCAAGGCAATTGCAGAAGCAGGCGTTACCCAAGCCAACCCCGAAGCTAGCATTGTGCGCACATCGCTCATCTACAGCCCTCTCACCATGCCACCAAGTCGCCATGAACATATCGCGCTTGACGCTGCGCATGGTCTCAATGATATGGCGTTTTTTATTGACGAAATTCGTTGCCCCGTATTAGTTGACGAACTAGCACATGCCCTCCTAATTCTCCTCGGACAAAAACATCGTGGACCATTACACCTCGTTGGTGCCCACCCCATCAGTCGTTATGATTTTGCATGTGCGATTGTTCGTGCGCGAGGTGGCGATCCAAGTCAACTTCACGCATCATCGTTAGCAACGATGCAGTTACAACGGCCAGCACGTCTCATCCTTAAAAGCAGCTATTCACACCCTGCGTGGCGATTACGCGGAGTCGATGAAGTGCTTGCCCACTAACAGCTCTGCATCCTTGCTTGACATCATCGTTCGCTCATATACCAACGAATTAACACAGTCTCACCGCTTCGCGACCAATTTCAAATTCCGTTTGACATCTCCCTTTTTGCCACGTATAATACACAACGTTGTCCGAAACGACAACATGTGTGGGTCGATACCGAAGTGGCCAACCGGGGCAGACTGTAAATCTGCTGGCTTACGCCTTCGCTGGTTCGAATCCAGCTCGGCCCACCACAATCAATGTCGTGCGTGTTTGGCCACACGCAATGGCGCTGATATACGGTGTGCCCACGTGGCTCAGTGGTAGAGCACGTCTTTGGTAAAGACGAGGTCATGGGTTCAATCCCCATCGTGGGCTCCACCATTTTTATTGGGATATGCGGCGTGGGCATACTAGCCTTACGCTGCGTTCGTGTTCATGGAGAGTAAAGCAAATCATGGCAAAGCAGAAGTTTGAGCGTAACAAGCCACATATCAACGTCGGTACCAT
>CAYXXK010000017.1:56817-60257 GCA_964469045.1 uncultured Klebsiella sp. | reverse complement strand
CGTGCCCGGCTTTGTGATTGCGCTCTACCACTACATCATCATCAAAACCGACTGGTTGCCACCACCACCATGTCGCGATGGGGTACCCTGCACGGTCGATTACCTGAACATCTTTGGCTTCATCAATATTCCGTTTATGTCGTTGGTCGCCTTCTTTTTGATAATCGTGATGATGCTGGCCTCGCGCCATGAGCCGTTTGATGAGCCGACCAATATCGAGGGCGTGGCCGCCTTGACTGCCCGTGAGTCGTGGCTGACCTATGCGCTGATCGCCATCGTGTTTGGTTTCTTTGTGGTGCTTGCCCAAGTGATTGCCTAACATCAATTAGCCCTAGCCTCACCGCGCACACCGATCATGTCCATCATGGTCGGTTTTTTATTTGACATTTTAATTGATAGTCACTATCATTTATATTGTTATTGATAGCAACTATCAATTAAAGAGAGGATAGCGGCAGATGGCCAAAGAGACGAAGGGCAAATCGAAGACCGATGTGACCGCGCGCGACAAAAGCGGGCGGGTCACCAATCACAACTGCAGTCATTGCGGGGCGCGACTGATGAACGACCGCGAGATGGTCGTTGTGATGGATGAGCGCCGGAGCAACAAGTGTTATTACCGACGCGATTGCTTTAATCGGATGCTGAACAACGGTCAGGCGATGGGTCAAACCGGTCAACAATCGTGCCCAAGTACCTAGGCGAAAGGGAGCAGTGATGACGACAGATACACGCTTACCGGTCACGGTATTATCGGGATTTTTGGGGGCCGGCAAGACGACCTTACTCAACCATGTGCTCAACAACCGTGACGGCCTGCGGGTCGCAGTGATTGTCAACGACATGAGTGAAGTCAACATCGACGCCCAGCTGGTGCGGAGCGGCGGGGCCGAGCTCAGTCGCGTGAACGAGCAGTTAATCGAGATGAGCAACGGTTGTATTTGTTGCACGTTGCGCGAGGATTTGTTGATTGAGGTGACGGCACTTGCACGGGCGGGGCGCTTTGACTATTTGCTGATCGAATCAACCGGCATCTCCGAGCCACTCCCAGTGGCCGAGACGTTTACGTTTGAAGATGAGGACGGCGTCAGCCTGGGTGACTTGGCGCGTCTCGACACCATGGTCACGGTGGTCGATGCCGGAGCGTTCTTCAACGACTTTATGTCGCTTGATCTATTGGCCGACCGCAATGTGGCCGTGAGCGCATACGACGAACGGAGCATTGTTGACTTACTCGTCGACCAAATCGAATTCGCCAACGTGATTATCATCAACAAGATTGACCGCGTCAGTCAGACTGATCTGCAGCGTCTCGAGGCGGCCATTACCCGGCTCAACCCGCGCGCCGAGTTGATTCATGCCACGTGGGGCGTGGTGGCGCCGCTGCGCATCCTCAATACCGGGCGCTTCGACTTCGACGAAGCCGCCCAGGCGCCGGGATGGATGCAAGTACTCCGCGGCGAGGAACAACCCGAGACCGAGGAGTACGGCATTGGCAGTTTTGTCTACCGTGCCCAACGCCCGTTCCACCCGCAGCGCTTTTGGGATTATCTGCACGCCGATTGGGGCACCGTGTTGCGCTCCAAAGGCTTGTTCTGGCTGGCCTCACGTCACGACCAAGTCGGCATTTGGTCGCAAGCCGGTGGGCTGGGGCGCACCGAACCGGGTGGATTGTGGTGGGCCAGTGCCCAGCAATCGGAGTGGCCCGATGACCTCGAAGAGCGCATGGCAGTGCACGAGGTATGGCAGGAGCCGTGGGGCGATCGACGTCAAGAAATTGTGATTATCGGCATGGACCTCGACCAAGCCACAATTACCGCCCACCTTGATGCGTGTTTGTTAAATGACAGCGAACTCGCAGCCGGCCCCGATGCCTGGCAACACTACACCGACCCATTCGGTGACTGGTTAGACATGGATGACGGCGATGACGATGACGAGGAGGGCGCCCATGGCTAAATGTGCACTCAGCGGGCGCAAAACGAGCTTTGGCAACACGCGGTCGCACGCCAACAATGCGCGCCGACGCACGTGGAAGGCCAACGTCCACCGGCAACGCATCTACGACACCACAACCGGTACGTTTATCACCTGCCACGTCTCGGCCAAGGCGTTGCGCACGCTGACCAAACGCGGCATGTGCATGGCACGGGGGTAGCGATGCGCGGTATCAAGATCCCACCTGCGAACCGCATCCCTCACCAGTTGACCGCCACTCAACTCCAGCGCGCATCGCGGCACATGCAACAGCAATGCTGGTTGTGGGGGTGCGACATCCGGCACGGCGATGGCAATCTGCTGATTGAATATGGGTTTGCCCGTTATCGCCCGACGAATCCGCTAGACGGCAGTAGTTTGTACGTGCATGCCGCGACCACCTACACGATCATGTTATGGGGATTTGGCATGTACGTCGGCGACGAGGAGCACGGAGGTGTGTTCATCTTCAGGCATGTGTTTGACCCGATTGCGGTGAGGCACCCGAACCATAGTGTGTATACCCCAGACACAGTAATCAAGACAGCATGCCCACCCACGCACATCCATCACGAATACACGGTCACTGCACTGACGTGGCTGGTGGCATACGAGGCGTGGGTGGTGGAGCGCATGGGGCTTGACTATCGCCAGCAGAGCATCGCCAACTGGCCCAAACAATCGCTCCAGACAGAGTACCAGACCTTCATCGATGATTGGCGTCACTGTGTGCGTGCCGTAGGGCAGCCACTGACCATATACCCCGTATCACCAACAACCTAGGAGCGAATCATGAGTTACCAAGACAAGCTGATTGACTGTCGCGATTGTGGCGGACAGTTCATCTTCACGGCGGGCGAACAAGAGTTCTACGACGCCAAGGGCTTCCTCAATGCGCCAACGCGTTGCCCATTGCGCCGGCGCCAAATCAAGGGCATGAGTCACGAACCGGTCTCGCCCAACCAGCCGTGCCCACACGATGAGAGTGGTCGAGGGCGTTACCCGAGCGACACCCCATACAATGGACGCACGTATGGGCGCACCAACGAGCGCACCTACACGCGTCGACCAACTGCCACGGATGTGCCCAATCTGACAGAGGACTTTGTAGCGGCCACGGTGGTGCGCATTGATGGGAGTGGGCGGTTTCTCTTTGTGAACGTTCCGTCGCTCAACCAAGACGCCTACGTGCATGCCAACGTACTCGCCACCCTCGATACCGCACCGCGCGAGCACCAGCAGGTGTTGGTCAAGGTCAGCAACAGCGATCGCGGTTTGCGGGCCACCGCTATCAAGCGTGCGTAGGATGTAGTGCGGTGTGTTCTCTTTTTTTATGTGAAAGCGCAACGCTCCCCGCATCACCACCTGCACTCATACGCCCGGCTGATGCCACCAGCGTACCGTGGGGGCCACCAACGCCCGAGGTAATCCGTGCATGACCTGGGGGACCCGCATACCAGCTC
>CAYXXK010000017.1:45196-56807 GCA_964469045.1 uncultured Klebsiella sp. | reverse complement strand
CTTATGCGCTCATCGCCGTCGTCTTCGGATTCTTTGTGGTACTCGCACAGGTGATTGCCTAGGTTTTTCTCTTTTTTCATGCGAAAGCGCAACGCTCCCCGCATACCTCATTGCACTCATTCGCCCCGCTGATGCCACCAGCGCACTGTGGGTGCCACTAACGCGCAGGGTAATCCATGCATGACCATGGGCACCCGCACACCAGCGCGATCAGACACATGCCGGAGATACCGATAATCGATTACGCCCTGCCCCGGCGCCAAATGGCCACTTGTGCCGTCTGGCGCTAATTCTTTGAGGTGAATCACAGCAATATCGTTGGCAAGCAGCCCAAACGCCTCATCAATCACCTGCGTCTGCTGATTCATCGTGGCGACGCTGAGCAAATTGGCCACATCCAAGACGACCCCCAGCGCCGGCGAGGCGATCTCGTCAAGTACCTGCCGGGCCTGTACCGCCGTGCGCACCACATTGCCCGCCTCGGGCTCAAACGCCAGGCGCACACCGGCGCGGGCGGCGTGGGGCACGAGGTGCATCAGGCTGTCATGCATCGCCGCCCACGCCTGCGGTGTGTCGTTGTCAGGGTGGGCCGCCCACATGTCGTCGAGGTGACAGGTGCCCGTCGAGATGGTCAACAGGCGGCAGTCAAGTAGTTGGGCGGCGTCAATCAAGGTGTGAATGCCCGCCAAGACTTGATGGCGCTGCGCCGCATCAGGATGGATGATATTGCCCGTGGCCGAGAGCGCCACCATGGTGATACCAGCGTCGTGATGGGCAGTGCGAATCATGGTGCAGATGGGATCGTCGAGCGCTGTGGGCAGGGTCGGCAGGCCGACACAACTCAAGTTGAACTGCACGTGGCGCACGCCGTCGGCTCGAATGGCAGCGAGCAGATCGGCGAGTGCAGCGGGCGCATACATTTTGGCGAAGACGGCCAGGTCGGGAATTGAAAATGAATTCATCGAGAGTAATCCGCACAATAGAACTTTACAACACCGATAAAATCCTGTTACAATGCCCACGGTTTGCATATGAGTAAACACATGATACACGCCATCGTACATCATCCATCATCGCATCAGACGCGCCGCACACGATTTGTGGCGTGGCTGCTGGTGTTGTGGGTTGTCACGTTGACGATACTCAATCCACTTGCATGTTTTATTTACTGTGAAATACTCCATACACACGATAGTGCCACGCACGCTCAGCCAACACTTTTTGTGTGTGACATGACGCATGGATCTGCGACAAACACGCTGACTGATGCGGGCATGCTAGCATTTCCACAAATACCATTGCCCGTGTATCCTGGTGTGTTGGTAACTATCGCTGGGTTGGTGATGTGTTTGGACCTCCAACAACGCATTACCACCAGAGTACATGTGCTTACATCATACTTATTTTTACCTGTTTCTCCTCCTCCAAAATCATTGTCTTTGCGGTAAATCCACAATAGTCGTCAACACTACAATTGTGCAGGCAGCATCATTATCGTCATCGTTACGGTGGTTGATGCGCGGTTCGGCGCATGGCCGAATCCATTTACACACAAGGACTATACAATCATGTTACGTCGTTTTGTTACACTCATGATGCTGAGCATCATGCTACCACTGCTGATTGCCTGTGGTGGTCAATCAACTACTACTGATACTCAATCCACCGCACCCTCTACAAACGAAGCATCGTCTGCAACTGATACGCTCTCCATTGTTGCCTCGACGAGTTGGGTAGGCGCATTTGCCAAGCTTGCTGGAGTAACCAATATCACCGTCATTGCGCCGAGTAACCTCCAACACCCACCCGATTACGACCCCAAACCATCTGATCTACAGGCCATTGGCGATGCTGACTACGTGCTATTGGCTGGCTTCGAGGGCTTTGCAGTCCGCATGCAAGAGGCCGTTGGAGGCGATAGTAACAAAGTTATTACCGTTGCCACAGAAAACAGCCCCGAAGCAATTCGCAAAGAAGTGACCCGGCTCGCCGACATTTTTGGGACACAAGAAGTCGCCGCCCAGAATCTCGACGCTTTCGAAAACGCCTACTCGACGCTATCACGTGATGTGCAAGCGCAACTCAACGGCACATCTGCAGTAGTCGTCAATCAATTGTTTGTGACGCCATGGGTATTTTTTGCTGGATACACGCCTGCTGGCATGTACGGGCCAATGCCGATGACCACCGAAGAGCTCAAAACGCTCACCGATCTCAAACCCACGGTCATCTTTGAGAACGCACACATGCCTGCTGGGCAAGCACTTGCCGAAGCCACCGGGGCTACCGTCGTATCAATCGTCAATTTCCCTGACGAGCGGCTTGATTTGTTGACTGTGGCCGAGGCCAACGCCAAAGCGATTACCGCAGCCTTAGCAGGAGCGAACACTGCAGTTACGCCTGCTACAAATCGCACCCAATACCCAGTCACTGTACGCGATTGTGGTGGACGAGAGACAACCTACACCAAGGCGCCAGAACGCATTGTGACGCTTGACCCAGCGATTACTGAATCATTGTTACTTCTTGGGCTCAAGGACAAAATTGTTGGATTTACCGAGTTCCAAACGCCTGATCAGCGTTGGTCAGTCACCAAAGATGACATGGATACATTGCCGGTCATCAACAAGGACATGGCCTACCCATCCAAGGAGGCTGTCCTTGCGACATCACCGGACATCGTCATGTCAGTCTACCCCTCGGCGCTCCTTGAAAACAGTGAGCTCCCCAATCGTGATGGCTGGAATGCGCTCGGCATTAATGCATACCTTACATTAGGCGAATGTCACGAGTCAAAGACACCGGTCACTGACTTTTCATTACTCTACACCGACATCCGCAATTTGGGCATCATCTTTGACGTACAGGATCGCGCCGAAGCCGAGATTGCCAAACTCGAACAACGTGTTGCCGCTGTGCAACAAAAAGTTGCTGATGCAAAACTCCCTGCACGTACCATGTGGAGCTATAGCGGTGAGGAAGAGCCGTATCCAGCTGGTGCCGTTGGCACGCCAAATGCAGTAATGACCTTGGCCGGTATCACCAATGCATTCGGTGATATTGCACGAGATTACGATGCAGTCAGTTGGGAAGAGATTGTCAAACGCAATCCAGATGTGATTTGGGTGATGACATCGGCGGGCGAGGGATTCTTTATCACAGAAGCCAAAGGCATTCAAGACAAACTCGAGTCAGATAGTCGTTCAAATACGATTCGTGCCGTCCAGAACAAGGCATATGTCATCATCTCGTACAACGAGGGTGGTGTTGAGACTCCACGCAACGTGGATGCACTTGAGCGCATGGTCGATGCGTTAATTGCCCTCAAATAACTCTACCGATGCCTTCTCTATCGTATTTGCGATAGAGAAGGCATCGCATCATTCATACGAAAGTTTGCCATGAATAACACTACACCATCGGCAACCACACATATTCTGCATGGCTCACAAAAACTGCGGCAACGCTATGTATTAATTATGAGTTTGAGCATAATTGTACTCGTACTCGTAAGTACGATTGGCATGTCAATCGGTGCTGTCGCCGTGTCATTTGATCTGGTGTGGCATATTGTGGTCAGTCATGTACGCGGAATTCAGAGTGCAGCCCAGAGCGGCACCGATACAATTATTTGGCAGATTCGCACGCCTCGGGTCGTATTAAGCGCTCTTGTTGGTGGCGCATTAGCCGTAGTCGGCGTGGCGGTTCAAGCCATGGTACGGAATCCACTTGCCGACCCATACATTCTCGGCGTTGCACCTGGCGCCGCCGCCGGCGCAGTTGCAGTCATTTTTTTTGGCGGAGTTGCCCGTGGTAGTTTGATACAGCCAGCGCTTGGTGGATTTGTGGGCGCCATTGTGGCCCTCTTGTTGGTATTTGCATTTGCACGCCAAAATGGTCGACTCTCGTCGATTCGGCTACTGCTCGTGGGGGTATCAATTTCATATGCATTATCAGGAATCACCACATTCATGCAATATGCTACGCATGATCCAGCTGGGCAGGCGGCGATTCTGTTTTGGCTGATTGGTGGACTTGGTGGTGCCGAGTGGAGCAAAATTCCACTCATGGCAGGCGTTTTGCTTGTCTCTACCTTGGCAATTTGGTATCACGCACGTGCACTTAATGCACTCGCTGTCGGCGACGAGGCTGCGCTTGCGGTGGGACTCAATCCTGATCGCTTGCGCCTTCGACTCTTTGTGGTGTTATCACTCGTTACCGCAGTCGCAGTATCCATGGTTGGGCCAATCGGATTTGTAGGGCTGGTCGTGCCACACGTCGTGCGTCTGATTGTCGGCGCCGAGCACCGACGCGTCATTCCGTTAGCACTGGTCATGGGTAGTATTTATTTGACGAGTGTCGACATCGTCGCACGTACCGTGGTTGCGCCTAGTGAGCTCCCCGTGGGCATTTTGACTGCGATGCTTGGCACGCCGTTTTTTATTTGGCTGATTCGACGCCGCGATAATCAACCCATCAAAGAGGTGCGCTGATGAGTCATCTACACGCACATCATATCGCCGTCGAACTTGGCGGCACTACAATTCTTGCCGACATATCACTCAAGATAACCCATGGCGAATTTGTTGGCGTGGTTGGTCCCAATGGGAGCGGCAAAAGCACCTTGCTCAAGGCTATGCACCGTGCACTCAAACCATTCAAGGGCAGTGTTTTGTGCGATACACACGATATTTGGAAACTCTCCGCGACTGAGGTAGCTCAGCGCATTGCAGTAGTCGCACAAGAGAACCCAATTGGGTTTGAGTTCAGCGCCAGCGAAGTTGCGGCTATGGGGCGCATCCCATACCAACGGGGTTTCGCCAACGAAACCGACGACGATCGCATGCTGGTCGCCCAAAGCCTAGCTGACTTGGGACTGAGCGAACTTGCGCACCGATCATTTGATGCCATGTCAGGTGGCGAACGTCAACGAACGCTCATCGCACGTGCATTAGTCCAACAAGCCCCTATCCTACTGCTTGATGAACCAACCAATCACCTAGATATTCACTATCAGATTGATGTACTGCATCGCGTACATGCGCTCAAACTCACCACGTTTGCAGCCCTACATGATCTTAATCTGGCTGCGACCTGGTGTGATCGTGTCATTGTGATGGACAAAGGAGCGATTGTAGCACAAGGGACACCCGCCGATGCGCTTCGAGCAGAATTGGTCGAACGCGTCTTTCGCATCAAGGCAACCTCTTTTGTCCATCCAGTGAGTGGAAAGCATCAGCTCCTCTTTGATCGGCTCCCCGAGGATATCACATGAGCATACAATCACTTATTGCGTGGCGTGAAAGTCCAATGACGCTGACGCGCGATACCGACGTGGAGCATGTGACGTTGCATGATTTGCATCACCCAGCAGTTGTATCAACGCTGGCACTCCAATTCATGACCAAGCGTCAATTTCCAGCACGTATGGCATACATGATGGTCATGCATTATGCAATAGATGCGATGACCATAGCGTGGATCGCGCCGTTAATCCGTGATTATGTACATGTCAACATCAACGCACACGACATTGGACTCATACTAGATGCACAGAGTCACATGTATGCTGTGTGGATACATCCAGACATCGCACACCGTATCGAGCCTATGCCCCCCGCGCTCAATCTAGGCACATCGCTTGCTCCTGTCATTGATGGATTGGTAGACAGCATACACAACGCAGGACAAATCGGGCGGCGTGGCGTCGCGATTGCATGTATAGAAACACTGGTTCGGCGCATCACATCGCTTGAACGACGCTTTGGCGGTCAGCTCCCACTTGACTGGCAACAACAGCTCATGCGGAGCATGCAATACGCGCTCCCATCCAAAACATACTCGTTCAACATCCACCCAGATGCCGGACCAGACATCGAAATACCCGTCCCCACCGTATGCTGCGTACTCAGCAAACATGCCGACGCCGACGCCTGCCCTACGTGTCCACAGCACGCATCGCACGACATTCGACGCATGCTCACTGAGCAATGGGTCGCAACTTTGAGCGATGACGAATTCCTTGGTGTGACTGGGCGTCGCCGTATTTGGAGCACATCATGAGCACGAACTGGGGGCGTGCGCTTGCAGTCCACATCGTCGATGTGTCGTATGCATATGGGAGTGCTATTGCGCTACAGCGCATCAACCTGAGCATTCAGCCAGGCGAACATGTCGCAATCATTGGCAGCAATGGCTCTGGCAAAAGCACGTTAATTCGTGTCATTCTCGGCTTGCTCGAACCACAACAGGGGCAAATCATCATTGATGGCAGAGTCAACACGCCAGCGCATCGACAGTATGTGCATCAGGCAATTGCCTGGATGCCTCAACGCCAAAGCACCGGTCAATTCCCACTTCTTGTCAATGAGCTTTGGCAGAGTAGCCGCAATCTATCGGCAGCACTCGAGTTTGCGCATCACCTTGAGGTACACCACCTACAACAACAGCCGCTTCACACGTTATCGGGTGGGCAACTTCAGCGAGTATTTTTGGCACGTGCACTCGCAAGTTTGGCAGGTGGCAGTGGTGTTTTATTGGCAGATGAGCCAACAGCGGCCCTCGATTTTGCGGGTCAATCCGTCGTCGCTGAATTCATTCATCGCATACCCAGCACCGTCATCGTTGTGACGCATGACCGGAGCATGGTGCAACGATGCTCGCGCGTACTTGAGATGGCAGGTGGGCAGCTACGCGAGGTCAACCCATGAATCACGAATGGATGACACTCTTCGAACTAATACCCGTACAACGCGCCATGATTGCACTCATACTCGCAGGGAGCACGTTGCCCATCGTGGGAGTGTGGATTATAGGGCTCAACATTATCCCCGTACGCTTTGCCATGATGCATGTTGCACTCCTTGGCGTCGCGATTGGCACATTAATCGGCATTGATCCATTGCTCACGGGAATCGGATTATGCGCCATCACTGGCATGACGTTGGCGCCGCTCGCCAAACGGCCGGCCGGTCTAGCCGGACCAATGGGACTGGTCATGACACTCGCAATTGCATCGGCACTCCTTGTGTTATCAATCACCGGCGTCAACGCTAATGGTGCATTTGAGTGGTTATGGGGATCGATTTTGGCAACACGCACACACGACCTGCTGGTGTTGACCGGTGTTGCGGTAGGTGTACTGGTAGTCTACTGGTATTACCGCCCACAACTCACGTTATTGTTGTACGACCGTGAGATTGCCCTGTGTTCGGGTGTCAACACAGACATGTTGACCACCCTCTTGATGGTGATTATTGCAGTTGCAATCGCAGCATCGGTGCGTCTCACCGGTGCATTACTAGTCGATGCAGTAACCATTCTCCCTGCCATTGCGGCGCGCAATCTCGGCCGATCGTTGAGTGCTATGGTCAAATGGGCCGTCATGATTGGTCTCCTTGGCAACTTCATTGGTTTCTTGCTTGCATTGATGTTCAATCAACCACCCGGGCCAATACTCATCTTGACGGTTGGCATCATCACATTGGCGAGTTACATCTATCGTCAATCGTGACTTGGCAGAAACGAGGTTTTTGTATGCAGCGTAGTCATCAACGCTTCTGGGCATTATGGAGTATGCATGTGGTTATCTTGGTCGCAAGCATCATCGTGGCCGTTGCCATTGGCGCTGTTCATGTGCCATTGCATGTGGTTGTTTCGATTATCTGGCACGAGATTTGGCCGATGCATGCGCATCTCGATTGGTCTACAACCGATCAGCAAATTGTCTTGCAATTCCGTCTCCCACGAGTACTTTTGGCTGCAGTCGTTGGGGCGGCGCTCGCAGTCAGTGGCACCACACTCCAAGCCATGGTGCGCAACCCATTAGCAGATCCGTATATCTTTGGCATTTCGTCCGGCGCTTCGGTTGCCGCCGTAGCAGTGCTCACATTGGGCATCGGCATCACAGGCATTCCCGTTGCACTGGCCGCATTCATAGGGGCACTCACGACTATGGGATTGGTCTATGGATTCGCCCAACAACACGGCACGGTGACACCTTTGCGTTTAATTCTGGCTGGAGTTGCAGTCGGGTATTTGCTGTCAGCAGTCACCAGTTATCTCGTGCTTCGGGCATCTGCCCCAGGCATGGGCGCAACCACTGCATTATCATGGTTAGCCGGGAGTCTCGGCGGTGCCAAATGGGAGCATCTCGGCTTACCAACGCTCGTCTTACTTGGCACAACAGGATATCTGTGTATCAACGCACCAATCCTCAATGCCCTCGCAACCGGCGAAGAAACTGCGATTAGTCTCGGCATAGATCTCGAACGTGTGCGCCTGCAATTGTTTGTGACTACATCCTTATTGGTCGGCACGGCAGTCGCTATCAGTGGTGCAATCGGCTTTGTAGGACTACTCATACCACACGTAGTACGAATATTTGTTGGCGCGGATCATCGCCGCGTTATCCCGTTGGTGGCCATCGTCGGGGCAAGCTTTTTGGTGATGGTTGACGTGGTAAGTCGCATCATCATTGCGCCTCAAGAACTCCCTATTGGCTTAGTCACTGCGGCATGCGGTGCGCCATTCTTTTTGTGGTTGATGCGCAAGCGAAGCCGAGGAGGTCAAGCATGAAATTACGCGTCCAGCACGTGAATGTGTCTATCGAACATACGCGCATCTTACACGACATTTCGCTCGCCGCCACTTCCGGCCAATGTGTTGGTATCATCGGTCCAAATGGCAGTGGCAAATCCACCTTACTCCGTAGTGTTTACCGTGCTTTACGTCCTACTACAGGTGACATTTTGCTTGATGAACAACAAGTATGGCAGATGAGCGCCCGTCAAAGTGCCTTGCGTACAGCCGTCGTAGTCCAAGAAAGCACAACCGATATGGCGTTTACTGTGTATGAGATTGTCAGTCTCGGACGATTACCGCACAGTGGTCGATTTGGGCAAGCATCACCACGCGATCATCAAACTGTACGAGATGCGATTGCACGTGTCGGAGTTGCACATCTCGAATCACGCATGTTTTATACCCTGTCTGGTGGTGAAAAACAACGGGTACTCGTGGCACGAGCACTCGCCCAACAACCTGAATTACTCATCCTTGATGAGCCGACCAATCATCTCGATATCCATCATCAGCTCGAACTCCTAACCCTGATACGCACGCTTGGTATCACAACAGTAACCACACTACACGATCTCAATCTCGCCGCACAGTACTGCGATATCCTCTATCTGCTGTACCAAGGACGCATGGTTGCAACCGGTACACCTATTGAAGTACTCACCATATCAAACATTCGGCAGTTCTTTCATGTCGATGTTGATATTCAATCGCATCCCCGTACCGGTGCTATTCAACTTGTTTTTTCGACGTATTAAGGAGTAATTTGCTATGAAGCAAACTGTCAAACGCATCGCCCAAATCGTCTTTTTCGGCATCATCGCCGCTGTAGGGTTTTGGGTGTATCAATCATATCTTCGCCCCGAACAAACTGCAGTTATTACTATGCAAAGTACAGTCGACCAAAACATCAGCGAACTGATGCGCGATTTACCATCAGCCGAGCCAGACATGAGTCAATACCCGGTCACCGTACAGAATTGTGGCCGGACACTTACTTTTAGCGCACCACCCAGTCGAGTTATTGGTTTGTGGCAACCCTCTAACGAACTCCTGCTCGCTCTGGGTGTTCATCAGCGTGTGATAGGATTTGGTGGAATGTATGATGCAATTCCGACGGCATTTGCATCGCACACATCACAGATTCCCTCACTTGGATCGCTCATGACACTCAACATCCCCAACAAAGAAGAGATGATCAAAGCCCAGCCAGACCTTATCGTCACCGAAGGTCTTGACACATTTGCGTTTGACAGCGCACAAGGATTTGCCACTGTGGCGGAAATCGAAGCCATGGGGGCACAAATCTACTCAAGCGGCTCAATTTGTCAATTCTCACAAGCACAAGTTGCACGTGGCACAGAGTCCGTCTACGAAGATCTGCGCATCCTTGGCCGCATTTTTGGGATATCAGCACGTGCTGAAACCATCATAACGAGACTTCAACAACGCGAACAAGCGGTTTTGCGTACGATTGCACAACGCCCGCCCGTCAAGGTGGCGTTCTTTAATGGTGACGCTAACGCAATTTACATCTTGAATTCAGGCATTTGGGCTGATTTGATGGAAAAAGCTGGAGGGCAAAATGTCTTTGCCGGACAAGACGTCACCGGCATCGTCAGCCCTGAGATTTTTGCTCAAATTGACGCCGATGTCATCTTGTACGGCATCTTTCCAGCCAATAGCGTGATGCCAGGGCGCAATTCAACCGATATTGCCGCATATCTCACAAGTACGTTCCCACAGATACCTGCCGTACAAAACCAACGGTTATACCCGATATCTACTATTAATACTGAAGCAAGTATACGAGTGATTGATGGACTTGAGACGATTGCTCGTGCCCTTCACCCTGACGCGTTTCAACCTATACAGGAGCCATAAATCATGCCACACACCACAGTTCTTATCCCAGCTGTACACTGCGAGCACTGCCAAAAACGCATCGAAAATGCACTTACTGCGCTCCCCCATATCAATGCGGTGTATATCGATCTCGCAGCCAAGCAACTTACTGTCATGTGGGATGAACCACAAACATGGGCACACATTGCCGCCACACTCACCCATATTGGATATCCGGCAGTCGCAATGAACACCACCAAGCGACATATAGCGATTGTGCTTTATGACGGATTTACCGCACTTGATGCAGTTGGTCCGTACGAGATCCTCGTTAGCTTACCTGAGACACAGGTTCATTTCATCGCCGATAGACACGGCCCTGTGTGCACAGATACTGGCCAACTTCAGCTTGTCGCCACCAAAACATGGCACGAGCTCCCATATCCTGATGTAATTGTCATCCCTGGTGGCGGGGCTGGTTTGATGAAAGCTGCTGAAAACCCGGCTCTCCTTGCGTGGCTCACCGAAGCACATGCTCGTAGTACATGGACGACATCGGTCTGTACTGGTGTCTTTTTATTGGGTGTGACTGGTATTGTTGCGGGGCTCAATGTCACAACGCATTGGGGATCACGCCACGCAATTACAAGTTACTGCAACGCAACATACGTCGCCGAGCGCTTTGTCGTACAGGGCAAGATTATCACTGCAGCCGGAGTATCAGCCGGAATAGATATGGCGCTGTACTTGGCAGCACAACTCAGTGATACTGCAACAGCACAGGCCATTCAACTGGCTTGTGAATACGATCCACATCCGCCATTCCAAAGCGGCAACTTTCAGCATGTGGATTCGACACTTCATCACGCAGCCAATCAAGTCATTCAGCTCCATCGCATCAACCCGATTGCCGAGGCATAATCTTGCACTATGGCAGAGGTGGGTATCAAATACCATTCGCAGACAGTACTATCCACAAAAAGGAGTCACTATGATTCGCGTAGTTGTGTTGAGTTTTTGGCATGTCCACGCCCGCGATTACACCAACGCAACGACGTCACCCGTGGTCGAAAGCGCCACCATGGTAATCCCAGCGTCGTGATGGGCAGTGCGAATCATGGCGCACGCCGTCGGCTCGGATAGCAGCGAGCAACTCGGAGACTGCGGCGGGCGCATAGGTTTTGGC
>CAYXXK010000017.1:27399-45186 GCA_964469045.1 uncultured Klebsiella sp. | reverse complement strand
CGAAGACGGCAAGGTCGGACATGGCGTGCTCCTGGCGGTGATGAGGCAATTCTAGCGTATGATGGTACAAATGACTAACACTTGGCACCATACCCATGTCAGAAATGGTTGTACGCAAAGGGTATCACACTCCACACTCGCCATCATTAATTGGTGCAATACACATATCGGAGCATCTGTATGACAACACACGTGCCGCACAACCTCCAGCAGGTTCATGCACAGGTTGATGACTTTTTTGGCCAAATCATTACCCCACATACGCCTGGCGCAGCGGTCATGGTCATCAATAACGGCACGGTGCTGTATCAGGCAGCCTACGGACTCGCCGATCTCAACGCACAAATACCATTAACGGTCGACCATGGATTCCATATTGCATCGATGAGCAAACAAATGACGGCAATTGTCATCATGATGCTGGCCGAACAAGGCAAGCTCGCCTACGACGATCGCCTCAACACCTACATTCCCGAGCTGAACGGGATTGCGGGCACATGTACAATCCGCCAGATGCTCCAACATACTGCAGGGTTACCAGATTATGCAGACGGCATTACCAAGGCGCTCCTCGCCCGGAGCGATGCGCCGACCAATGCCGATATTGTCGCAGTCATGCGACGCAAACGCACGTTACGCACGCCACCAGGTGCGGCGTATTACTACAGCAACGTGGGTTACGAATTACTCGCAGTCGTCGTAGAACGCATCACAGGCCAGTCGTTTCCTGATGTTCTTCAGACACGCATATTCGATGTACTCGGCATGACACACACCTTTTCGATGCCGAATTCCCAACGTCGCACCAATGATCTCTTGGCACTGAGCTACACAGGTAGCCCCCAAAAGCCCACCTTATATGCCTCAGATCCACTCGATGACATCTACGGGTCAGGGTCGGTATACACCACCCTTGGTGATATGGCCTTGTATGATGCGGCGCTCTATGGCAATACGCTGGTGTCGCAACAGACCTACCGCGTCGCATCAGAGCCTGCCATCCTCAACGACGGCAGTCATGCAAACTACGGCTTTGGACTAGAACTCGGTCAATGGCGTGGTGAGTCCTATGTGGCGCACTCGGGGTCGTGGCTAGGCTTCGAGAGCGATTATGTGCGCTTTGCGCAGCGCCGGTGTTCGGCCATCGTATTGTTGAATCGTAACTATGATTACCCGAACGACCCGCGTATTGCGCTCCAGGTAGCTGCATTATATCTCGCCAAATTGGGCTGATACAATCATCCCAATCATGTCATATGATGAATAGGTATCCTAAATCCACAACTATACAAATGGATTTATGATAGGAATGGATTGCATATACTCCCCCTGCACCGTAGCAGAAAGGAACACGCCCATGATTCGTGTAGTTGTGTTGAGCTTTTGGCATGTCCACGCCCGCGATTACACCAACGCCGCCGTCAATCACCCTGACGTCGAATTGGTCGGCATTTGGGACACCGATGTTGCGCGCGGTCAGGCAGCCGCCACCCAGTATAACGTGCCCTTCATGACCGACCTTGATGCCATCATGAATGACAAGCGCATCGACGGCGTGATTATCACCACCCCCACCGTCGACCATCTCGACGTGATGACCCGCGCCGCCAAGGCCGGCAAGCACATTTTTACCGAGAAAGTCATCGCCGCCACGGTCAGCGAGGCCAACCAGATCATGGCCGCCGTGCAACAGGCCGGCATCAAGTTTGTGGTCAACATGTACCGCCGCTACAACGCCTATAGCGTCGAAATCAAGAAACTCATCGACAGCGGCGCCCTCGGCGAACTCTCGCTGGTGCGCGTCCGCGACTCGCACAACGGCGCCTTGCGCACCCCTGAGTCACCCAACGGCTGGCTGGTTGAGCGCTTCTTTGACCCCAAGGAGTCCGTCGGTGGCGTGTTGACCGACCTATGCCACCCGGTCTACTTGACCCGCTACTTTCTTGGCATGCCCGACAGCGTGATAGCCAACTACGGCTTCAAAACCGGGCGCCAAGTCGACGACAACGTGGCACTCTCGTTGCGTTACGCCAACGGGGCAGTGGGCATCGTCGAGACCAGCTTTACCATGCGCTATGCGCCGTTTAGCATCGAAATCCACGGCACCGAGGGCTCAATTATTTATGAACAATGTGGTATCGGTGAGATGATCGACCAGCGCCGCATCGTCGCCGAGGGCGGCACGGTCGACAACGACAGTCTGCTGTTTGGCATGAATCGTGTGCTACGTGTGCGCAGCACCAAAATCCCCGAGGCCCAGAACGCCTGGCAGATGCGCCCAATCTCGGCCGATGACGATCAGCCGCCCGCATTCAACCAGTGGGTCAGCCACATCCTCAACAACACCAATCCGGCCGAGACTGACAACCACCAGCTCGGCCGCGATTTGACGGCCATCGTCGAGGCCGCCAACCGCTCAGCCCAGGTCGATCGCGCCGTGCGCATTGACGAGTTGCAAGGGTAATTGACACGGACACACAGGCGAGGGCCAGGCAATGCCTGGCCCTCGCGCTTTTGTTACCTCGTTACTTCAACGTCTTAAGTATGGCACTCGCCGCTGCACGACCGCTGTTGTAGGCACCATGCACCGTCGAGGGGTCGGTGTTGGTGTAGGCCTCGCCGGCGAACGCCAATTGTGCGCTGACCGGCGTTGCCAGCACAGTGCGCGCCCGGATTGGACTGCCCACCGGTACATACGAATAGGCGCCGAGGGCATATGGGTCACTCCCCCAACGCGTGGCCACCATGCCGTTACTAATCTTTTTGGTGCCAAACGCCTTTTGGACGATGGCCGTCATCTCGGCCGTCAACTGCGCATCGGTCTTGGCTTCGAGCGCCCGCGCCTGACTCCCCGCATTAAACGCCGCCAAGGCCGGGATGCCGTAGGGGCCGTTGAGCGGAATCATCTGATACCACTGATGTGGATCATTGCCTACGATGGTAAACGTTGAATACGTATCACCCCAAAACGCCGTGTCGAACTTGAGAATACAACGATTGAGCACACCCGTCGCCAGTTGATTGATGGCCGTTTGGTAATTGCTGGGCAAGGCCGGCGTAAACGTCACCTTGTTGGCCTTGAGCACACCGAGCGGCAACGTCACAATCACGGCCTTGGCCTGCCATGCTTTGCTCCCAGCCGTCACTGTCACGCCACTTTTGCCCCAGGCGATCTTGGTGACGACCGTGTTTTGGATGATGGTGAGCCCTTTGGCCACATGCGTGGCGATGCCGTCATAGCCGCCGTTGACGAATAAGTCGCTGCCGGTGTAGGCAGCGTTCTCTTCTTCGTAGCCGAAGAGCGACACCTTCTCGGACTCGATGGCGTATTCATCATCGACGATTTGGGCCAGCATACTTTCAAACAGGCGTTTGTTGGTCGCATTCAATTGCTTAAATGCTGACACCTGATTGATCGACGCACGCAACGACACATCGGTATCAAGATTGTCGCCACGCGCCACTGCGCTCTCAATGATGTCATATGCCCGCGTGTAATGTGACTCGAGCGCTGACCCGGTGAGCGATGTACCGTTAACGGTGTCAATGAGACGCTCATCGCCGGCCTCTTCAGGGTCACTCGTGGTTGAGACACCGGCTTGTTTGGCCAAATTGACCAGTGGATTGCCGGTCTTGGTGTGAATCCAGTTGGCGCCCAGCTCAATCGGCTTGCCCCAGTTGCGCCAACTCCAGATACGTCCGCCGACGCGCGACCGCGCCTCGATCACCACCACGCGCTTACCAGCAGCCTTAATCGCCTGCGCGGCCGCCAGCCCGGCGATGCCAGCACCGACCACGATGACGTCGTAGTTGGTGGCACTCGTGGCTACGGCAGCGTTCTTTTTCACAATCTGAGGCGCACTGCTCTCTGTGGCAACCGTCGGGGCACACCCAAGCAGGGCACCACTCATCAGGCTATACAAAAAACGCCGACGTTTCATGGCTTTCTCTCTCTACCTACTCCTAGCCCATCGGGCGAGGTTACACATCCCTACGTATGGCACACATCCACGGGGTGATACACAAAACGCCGACATTTCAGCACTTTCGTCGGCTACAACTGACGCACCGGCAAGCGCACCAAACCGCGTAACTCGAGTCCAGCCCGCCACTCAATCATATCAGGTGTGGCGAGTTGCAGCGTCGGCATGCGCTGGGTCAGGCGCTCAAACGCTACCAGACCCTCGAGGCGCGCCAGCGGCGCCCCCAGACAGTAGTGAATCCCCTGACTAAAGGCCAAGTGACGCCCTGTTTCGGCAGTGATATCGAGCGTATCAGCATGCCCAAAAACTGCCGCGTCGTGATTGGCCGATGCCACAACGAGTTGCACATGCGCACCGCGCGGGATGGTCACGCCAGCAATCTCCACATCCTCGGCAGCGTAGCGGTTGACCAATTGCACCGGATTGACGAGGCGCAACAGCTCCTCGACCGCTACCGGAATGCGCGCCGGCTCGGCACACAGCATCTGCCACTGCATGGGGTGTTGGAGCAGCGCCAACAGACCGTTACCGAGCAAGTTGACGGTTGTTTCGTGGCCGGCAATCAAGAGCAGAATCGTTGTCACCACCAACTCGGTCTGACTGAGGCGCTCGCCGTTGACCTCGGCCGCAATCAACTGACTGACCACATCATCACCCGGATTTCGCCGGCGCTCAGCAATCAGTCGGCGCATATAGCGACTCAGCGCCACCATCTCACGCGTCAGCACCATGCGTTCACTGCTGAGCACGCCCGAGGCAATGATGGCGTTCGACCAGGCATGAAAGCGCCCATGGTCGTGCGCAGGCACACCCAACATCTGACTAATCACGTGGATGGGTAATGGGAGGGCAAAATCCGCCACAAAGTCGAACTGCGGTTTTGCTTGGAGACGATCAAGCAAATCATCAGCAATCTGTTCAATGCCGGGGCGCATTAGAGCAATCCGGCGTGGCTGAAAGGCATCGCTCGCCAATCGGCGCAACCGCGTATGCATCGGCGGGTCAGCCTTGAGCATGTTGCTATCCGTGAAGCGCCGCCACAGGTGTTGGTCGAGCCAGCCGCGGTGACGCACGTTGTAGACGTTTTTAATGAGACGAGCGTCCTTAAGGGCGGCCAACACATCGGCGTAGCGGGCCACCACGTACACTGGCGCGCCGCTGGGCAATGTCGTCTGATGCACTGGCTGGATATCGCGCCAACGCGCATACCAATCATACGGATTGGCGCGATAACTCGAGTCGGCGTAGGGGCTGTCGGGGTGGTGTGACATCGTATTGACCTATTCGTCGACCCAGCGGACTTTGGTCTCAATCGGCTGCCGCACACCAGTTGGCCAAGCCACCGCCGGATGCCCCACGTACAAGAAGCCGTAGAGTTTGGTGGTGGGCGCAAAGCCGACCACCTCGGCGATGTGCGGGTGCATTACCACGGCTCCGCTGGTCCACTTGGCGGCCAGGCCGAGTGCGCTGGCCATCAGGTGCATGGTGTGGACGGCACAACCAAATGCCACCAGGTCCTCCCATTCGGGCATCTTGCCGCTCGGTTGCATGCCCAGAGCAATCCAGACTGGCGCCTGCCAGGCACGATTAATCTGGGCCTGCTCGCCCTCGCTGCCAGGGGCGTGTTGTGGGTTGATTAGCCGAAAGGCGTTGCCAAACGCCGTGCCGAGTTGTTGGCGGGCGGCGCCAGTGTAGACCACAAAGCGCCACGGTTCGGTTTTGCCGTGACTCGGCGCCCAATTGGCCGCCTCGAGGATTTGAGCGATATGGGCGCGATCGACCGGTTGATCGCTGAGGTCGCCCAACGCAAAACTGCGGCGGTTGGTGATAGCGTGCTGGATGTGAGCGATGTAGGTGCTTGATGCGTGATCCATCGTGTCGTCCTTTGGGTAAGAGAGGTGCTCCATGAATTACACGAATTATACTTGACCAGACCGCACAACAATGCGAGGATGTGCGTAGAAGACACCATGCCAAGGAGCCTGTACTATGACCAGACGGATGCGTGTTGTGCAAATCGGCTGTGGCGGACGCGCCCAAGCACATCTGGCCGCCATGATGTCGCACCCCGATGTCGAGGTGGTAGCCGTATGTGACCGTGATGAAGCGCGCCTCAATGCGACTGGCGAGCGCTTCGGCATTGCCACACGCTATACCGATATGGCCAAGGCAATCGCCCAATCACGCCCGGATTTGGTGGATATCGTCACACCACCCTCGATTCGCCTGAGTATCATTGAGTCGGCGATTGCCGCAGGCGCTCCAGCTATTCTGATTGAAAAGCCGTTGGCCTTGACGCCCTCGGAGAGCCGGGCTATCGCCAAACTGGGCGAGGAGCGCCTGATTGCAGTCAACACGCAATACCAATGGATGCCGCACTGGCAAGAGGTGTGGCACATCTTGCGCACCCAGCAACTCGGGACAATTCGCAGTATTCGGGCCAGCACCGGGGTGAACATCCTCGAGCAGGGGCCACATGTACTCGACTTGGCGTTTACGGCCATCGAGGCAGCTGGATTGCCGGCACCCGAGTGGGTATTGGCGAGTTGTGACGGCATTGAATGGTTCGATCAGACGCCGGTGCCGGCCGATACGAATGCGGTGATAGGGATTGGCGATATTCGGCTGTTCTTCAATGCCGGGCCATCCGCACCACCGGTGCCGGGCGAGACCAACAAGTACTACCAGCAACAACTCGAGATTATTGGCGAGCGCGGGCGGATTTGGGTGTCGCTCAATCAGGGGTGGCAACACTGGCAGGAGCAATCATTTACGCAGGGGCGGACGGCCTGGCCCGATGATGATGATGTGGCGCAACGGGCGTTGTTTGGGCAGCTCCATCAGACGCTGGTTGAGGGCGCCGATTGGCATGCGTTCCCCACCCATATCACGCATGCGTACCGGCGCCAACAAGTCATGTTTGCTTGTTACGCCTCGAGTCAACAGCGTCAGCGCGTGGCCTTGACCCACGAGTGGGACGACGACATCATTGCGCGACTCAACGCCCAATAACACACTACCGCAGTGATTGGATGACCCAATCACTGCGGTAGTATACCTGCATCAACATCTAGCGATCGCCGGCTAATTCCTCGAGCAGTTCTTTGATTTGCCGATCCGAGAGCAAGGTGTCGCCCAGCACTGGTGCGGGTGATATCCCCTCCATCGCCAAAAAGTCACGAATGTGTTGATCGTGTTGCGCCAACAATTCAGCAGTCAAAATTTCTGCGAGACGGACTTTCATCGAGGCATCCTTCCTACTATTCACGTGCCGGAGTAAGTGTGTATGCACTTACTGGGTGTTGGATGAGTTGTTCAAACGCCTGTCGCTGTTCGGACGTGCCACATACAGCCACAATATCACCGGGCTCAAGCACCGTGTGCGCACTCGGCGTCATCTGCACTTCACCGTGTTTGATGACAGCAATCACGAGCACACCTGACTGTTCACGAATGGCGCTTTGCTCAAGCGATTTGCCAACGATTGGCGCATCATGTGCAAGCGTATACCAATGCAACGCCAACCCGATACGCGTTTGTGCCATCGAACTAAGCAGGCTTGTCTGCATATGCGGCGACGACATCGGCAGATATGCGGCAGCGCGCACTTCGTCGCTCAACTGTTCGATGCGATCAGCCGACACATCAAAGTGTAACAGCGTTTGACGCATCATCTCAAGTCCGGCCTCGAACTCGGGTTGCACCACCTCGTGAATACCGAGGGCGCGCAACACGTCTATCTGACTCATCTTGGCAGCACGCGCCACAATGTGGACATCGGGCGCTAATGCACGCGCACGCCGGGCAATCGACTCCACATCAAATGCCGAACCCACCGCAATCAAAACCAGGCGAGCATGTTCGATGCCAGCAGCATGCAACACTTCGGCGCTAGCCCCATCGCCATAAATCACAGGTATCCCTTGTTTTTGTAATTCATCAAGCCGATATTGATCGCTTTCGATGACCACAAACGCAAGATTCAAGCGCTGGAGGAGTTGGGCTGTATACTGCCCTACCCGCCCATACCCGACAATAATCGCATGATGTTGCATCGCCACATCAGCGAGTTCATTGCTAAGCTGTGGTACAGGCGTAGGCCAGATGCGTTGCTGCAGCGCACTGAGTGGGACACGCAGACGCATCATCATCGGTGTCAAGATCATGGTGACTAGCGCGGTGGCAAGTATCAAGTTGTATTGATCGTGATCGAGCATCTGCTTGTCTAGTGCCACTCGAGCTAGCACAAAAGCAAACTCACCGATTTGAAAGAGTCCTAATGCTACCGTCATCGGCACATCCCCACGATAGCCGAATAAATGAGTAATCCCACCAAAAATCAATGCTTTGCTGACAATCACAATCCCAACAAACGCCACAATTGTTGTGGCGTTCTGCCACAAAAACAATGGGTTGATGAGCATCCCAACTGACACAAAGAAAATCATGCTAAAGATATCACGCAACGGCACAATATCACTCAATGCTTGATGACTATACTCGGAGTCACTCAGTACCATGCCAGCCACAAATGCTCCAAACGCAAACGACAAGCCAGCTAAATAGGTACCGTAGCCAATCCCTAAGCCAATTGCGGTAATCGCCACCAAAAAGAGTTCACGCGAGCCCCATTGACTGATACGACGCAACAAGTAGGGCATGACGCGGGTACCAATCACCACCATTGCTGCTAAAAAGATAGCAGCACGCACTGCCGCCCACAATAAATTATTCATGCCGCTTTCGAGTTGATTTAATTCTGGCAAAATCAAGAGCATCGGCACCACCGCCAAATCTTGAATAATCAGCATGCTTATCATGATGCGGCTCGCCAATGTGCCAAGCTCACCTTGGGCTGCCAGAGTTTTGAGGATGACCATGGTACTCGAGAGCGCCATGATGCAACCTACCCATAGTGCCGCCGTGTTACTCCACCCCAAGTACGACGCAATCCACCAGCCAATCAACAGACTCAAGCCGATTTGGATAGGCGTGCCAATAAAGGTAATCCATTTGACTTTGGCGAGTTTTTGGAAGTTAAACTCTAGTCCAAGCGCAAACAACAACAGCGCCACACCAATCTCAGCCAAGACTTCGATATCGTGAATCTCAGTTACAGTGGGTCCTGCTGTGTATGGTCCAACTAACACCCCAGCTGTGATATACCCAATAATCAATGGTTGCCCAAGTCGTTGCGCAATCATCCCGCCAATCAGTGCCACCACCAAAATCAAGGCAATATCTGCAGCTATTCCCATACAAACCATCTCCTGCGGTACATTGCCGTAGTGCAACAAACGTGGTCTCTCAATACGTACTTCATATGAAATTTCATACATTTATTATGACACACGCACCACCAAACACCATTGATCTAGCCAACACCGTATAATATACATATGACACAACCTTCTTTACGCATTTATCTTTGTCATGGCGCATTTTGCCGTGGCGAAACGTTGCGCACCACATTGGTACAGGCGCTCGAACACCATGAACTCACATCAGTATGCGAGGTACGCGCCAGCGGTTGCCAAGGACGTTGTGATGATGGTCCCAATCTCACGGTATGGCCAGGACCAATTCGGTATTGCCATCTTAATCATCATCGCATCGAAAAGATTGTCGAATCGCATCTCGCCAACGGGCGGATTGTCACCGAATTCTTGCATCCTTCATCACGACCGCCAACGGATACCTAAGCGTTAGTCCTCTATCCTGTGGTACAATGTCTCTCAATACTTATTGAATAAGCATGTAGGACAATCATGGGTTTGTTTTCGCGCAATCAATTGACTGAAGCCAAAGTACTTGATGCCTTGCGAACCGTCCAAGAGCCCGAGCTTGGTGGCGATCTCGTATCGCGCAAGATGATCAAAAACGTAGTTATCAGCGATGAAAAAGTCAGTTTCGCAGTCGAGTTAACCACGCCTGCATGTCCACTCAAACACGAAATTCGCACGGCCTGTGAGGATGCCATTGAGCAAATCCTCGGCGTCAGCCGTGAACATATCAACGTTGAATTCACCGCTCAAGTGCGCACGCACGGCGGTATTCTCGACAAGGCCGCCATCCCTGGCGTGAGTCATGTCATCGCCGTATCAGCCGGCAAAGGTGGTGTCGGCAAATCCACCGTTGCAGTCAACCTAGCCACGGCGCTTGCACGCGAGGGTGCCCGCGTCGGTTTGCTCGATGCTGACATCTACGGGCCATCCATCCCACTGATGATGGGCGCAACCGGTCAGCCCGACGCCGAGACTGGTCCTGATGGTCAACCGCGCATGCAACCGCTCCAGGCCCACGGCATCAAACTGATGTCGGTTGGTTTTTTGGTGGATGACAGCCAGCCAGTCATTTGGCGTGGTCCAATGGTGTCACAATTGCTTCGCCAGTTTCTCTACCAAGTGGACTGGGCACCACTCGACTACCTGATTATCGACATGCCTCCGGGCACTGGCGATGTAGCGTTGACGCTTGCACAATCCCTGCAAAATGTCGGATTGACTGGTGCTATTACCGTGACAACTCCGCAGCAAGTGGCGGCCATTGACGTCATCAAGAGCATGGAGATGTTCCGCAAGGTCAACGTGCCACTCTTGGGGATTGTCGAGAACATGGCCTACTTCACGGCGCCAGACACTGGTACCCGTTACGACATCTTCGGCACCGGCGCCGCTGAGCGCTTGGCCGATCGTTTGGGCGTGCCGCTCCTCGGTCAAATCCCACTGGGCATGAGCATTCGCGCTGGTGGCGACGATGGGCGCCCGGCAGTATTGAGTGAAAACAGCGATGCGTATGCCGATGTTTTCCAAAACATTGCACAGCGTCTGGCTGCGCGCGTTAGTATCCTTGAGCATATTTAACAAAAAAGTCTGCTCCCAGCAGGCCACATAGTGGCGTGCTGGGAGACAACCCGCAACGAAGAGGGTTTATCATGCAATACGAAGAGCCTCGTCTTCAGCCGATTACCCTAATTGATCCTCTGCGTATCACGCGACCACAGTATGACAGTAGTCAACCAGCGCTTGACAACTATGGGCGACGCATCGACTACTTGCGTATCTCATTGACTGACCGTTGCAATCTACGGTGTGTGTATTGTATGCCCGAGCACGGCATGCAGTTCATGCCCAAAGATGAATTGCTCACCAACGACGAGTTGTTGCGCGTCGTGCGCGCCGCAGCGGCGGTGGGGTTTCGCAAAATCCGTCTGACCGGTGGTGAACCGACCCTGCGGCGCGACCTCGTCCCACTCGTGCGCGACATCAAGGCCATCGACGGGATTGAGCACATCGCCATGACGACCAATGCTGTTAAGCTAGCTCCTATTGCCCACGACCTCAAAGCAGCAGGGCTTGACCGCGTCAACATCAGCATCGACTCGCTCGATGCCGAACGGTTTGCCCAAATGACGCGTGGCGCACGCCTCAGTGATGTGTGGGCGGGCATTCATGCTGCTGAGTCAGCTGGGCTAACGCCACTCAAACTCAATATGGTCGTCATCCGTGGGCTCAACGACCACGATGTGCTCGAGTTAGCCGCACTCACGCTCAGTCACAATTGGGAAATTCGCTTCATCGAGGTCATGCCACTCACCGGAGTGGCCGATGTTGCCAATGATGGCGTTGTGCCTAGTAACGAACTCATCGGGCGCATCGAGAGTGAGTTTGGCCCGATTACCGACCACGGCATGCATGCCGCAGATCCTGCCCATCGCTACCAAATCCGTGGCGCCAAGGGGCATATCGGATTCATTAGTTCGGTCAGTGAGCCGTTTTGTAGCACCTGCAACCGAATGCGCTTAACAGCTGATGGGCGCTTGCATCTGTGTCTCTTACGCGATGACGAAGTCGACTTACGTGCCGCATTACGTGGCGGTATTGATGATGAAGAATTGAAGCAGATTATTCGTCATGCGGTAGCCATAAAACCCTGGGGACACGGTCTCCCTGATGGCATTTTGCCCACTCTTCGTGGAATGTCAGCACTCGGTGGGTAGATTCTTGGGCGCTCCTTTACAATTTACTATTCATCTGTCAAACCTATTGCGCTTGTATGCTATAGTGGTATCACGTTAATTTATAAAGAAGCTGACGAAATGTCACCGCGTAAATCTGCGCTTACAACCACTATCCGCGATGTAGCGGCCCGAGTTAACGTCTCCCCAATGACCGTTTCACGCGTACTTAACGGTAACAGTAGTGTGCATCCTGAGACGCGTCAGCGTGTTGAGGAAGCCATTCGTGAGCTTGGATACAGCCCACTTCCACCACAACGCGAGCAACTACAACGCCGCAGTTCACATACTATCGCTCTCATACTCCCAAGCATCGCAAACCCATTCTTCAACAAAATTGCCCATGGCGTTGAAACTGCTGCAGATACACACGGGTATCGTGTCATCATTTGTGGCACACACGACGATATAAATCGTGAATGGCGCTCGCTGCGTGATTTTGTGCATCGACGCGTCGATGGTGTCATCATTGCGCCATGCAACGATTTATCACGCGATGCGCTCGAGCAATTCAGTCAGTTTCAAATCCCTACCGTCTTGATTGATCGCGAAATCGCAACCCTCAACGTCGATGTCGTCCAAGGAGACAACGTCAGTGCAGCCACAATCCTCACTCAACACTTAATCAAACAAGGCCATCGACGCATCGGATTCATCAGCACGGATAATCGTATTTCTACATCGCGCGATCGTATGCACGGCTACCGGTCAGCGCTTGATATTGCCGGTATCGCCTTTGATTCATCGCTTGTATATGAAGAAATTAGTGCACACGAAGATAACGGCTATGCGATGGCTTATAAGCTCTTGACCCGTCGTGACCGCCCTAGTGCAGTCGTTGCTGGTAATAGCCTTGTCTTAATAGGATGTGTACAAGCTTGTGCCGATTTGCGCATTCGTATCCCCAACGATATTGCCGTTGTGTCGTTTGATGATATCGAGTACGCAAGCGTACTCTGTCCGTTCTTTACGGTAATGGATTTGCCAGCAGTGCAGATGGGCGTTTATGCAACAGAACGCCTCTTGTCTCTTTTGCGCAATCCCGAGAGCAAACCAACCAACCGTAAACTTGCAGCAAATCTCATCGTACGACGTTCATGTGGCAACACCACCCACGATGTCTTTTTGGATGAGCACTACCCTTTCCGTCAACTCGTCTAATTCTCCCTCAAGAGGTACACCATGCGTCAGATTGTATTGCGTGCAGTCGGTGACATGCACGTCGAAGATGCCCCACATCCCATATCACCGCTCCCCCACGAGGTCCAAGCCCGCATACGCCGAGTCGGCATTTGCGGTACTGATCTCCATGCGTTTGCCGGCAAGCAACCGTTTTTTAGCTATCCACGTATCTTGGGGCATGAGTTGGCCGTCGAGATTGTTGCCCGTGGCGATGCAGTCACCAATGTCGCCGTCGGTGACATTGTCGCCGTGCGTCCCTATCTCGAGTGTGGGCAGTGTCGTGCCTGTCAACGCGGTTTGACCAATTGTTGCGAAACGCTTCGCGTGCTGGGGGTCCACATTGATGGCGGCATGCGCGAATATATCAATCTGCCCGCCACACATCTCCACCACGCCAAAGGTGTTGATGTCGATGGGCTTGCCCTAGTTGAAATGCTATCTATTGGATTCCACGCCATCCGCCGAGCCAATCCCGCCAGCGATGATCGCATCGTGATTATCGGGCTCGGCCCGATTGGACTTGGCATCGCACTCGCCGCCCGCGCCCGCGGGCTCACCGCAGTAGCCATCGATCCGAGCCCCGGGCGACGCGAATTTGCCCTCACCCATCGTCTGGTCAGCGCCGCACAGGCCCCAGGCGATACCGTTCAAGCTACTGCTCGGGATTTATGTGGCGGGCAAGCGCCCGACATCGTGCTCGATGCAACCGGCCATACCGCGGCAATGGAGCAGTCGGTGTTGCTGCCCGGCCATGGTGGCAAAGTAGTGTTTGTTGGTCTCGTACAAGGCAACATCAGTTTTAGTGATCCTGATTTGCATCGCCGCGAAATCACTATCCTCGCAAGTCGCAACGCTACTGCAGTCGATTTTGATGCAGTCATTGCCGCCCTACCAAGCATCGCAATCCCAGCATGGGTGACCCATCACACCACACCCGATCTGTTAGCTGGGTGCATGCCCGCCTGGCGTGATCCAGCCACCGGCGTCATCAAAGGCATGCTTTCGTTTGATTAAGGCGGTACCCACATGCTTGGCAAACACTATCCTGCGTTACAGCACCGTGCATACCGCTTGCTATGGAGTGGATTGCTCGTCTCCAATATGGGCACGTGGATGCAAAACGTCGCCCAAAGTTGGCTCATCTACAAGATGACCGACAACGACCCGCGCTACTTAGGATGGCTCGGGTTAACGTTTGCCATCCCCATGATTATCCTGCCGCCACTCGGTGGGTTCCTCGCCGATCGCTTTCCGCGCCCCAAAATCCTCACCATTACCCAATGGTCGATGATGACTGTGGCCTTGATTCAAGCGATACTCACCTGGAGTAATCTCAATTCCCCTACACTCATTTTGATAGCGACATTCATCGGCGCCGTACTGTTGGCCGTTGATAATCCGACGCGCCAAGCGCTCATCCCGACACTCGTACCACGCCACGATCTCATGAACGCACTCGCACTCAATTCAGCGACTTACAATGGCGCCGCGCTGATTGGCCCTGCATTGGCTGGTTTTTTGTTGGGCGTCATGGGTCCTGGATGGCTATTTTTTGGGAATGCGATTAGTTATTTGGCGGTCATTTATGCGGTGACACAAATGCCGTTTGAGGCCGAACAAAGTGCGTCAACCACCAGTCTACGCGAGGCGTTGCTCGGCGGTATCCAGTATGCCTGGGTGCATGCACTCACCGGTGTACTCCTCATTACGTCAACAATTATGTCAGTTTTCGGGCGCTCGTATCAACAGGTACTGCCTGTGTATGCCGACGATATTTGGCGCATCAGTGCCCAAGGTTATGGCATTTTGCTTTCGGCGGCCGGCGCTGGCGCCATGATTGGCGCACTTGGATTGGCATCACTCCCGACCATCAAACCGACGCAGCGTAACCTCAAGATTGCCGGTCTGGGATTCGCCTTGACGCTCGCTGGATTTGCTGTTGCGCCGTGGTGGTGGCTCGGCGTCATCATGCTTGTGTTCGTTGGCATCATTGGCACTGCCGCCACCACCATGATAGCCACCATGCTCCAGCTCTCTGTCCCCGGGCATCTGCGCGGGCGCGTCATGAGCTTGCACGCCGTGACGCTCATCGGAATTCCATCATTAGGTGGACTACTCATCACCAATATGACCACATGGCTCGGGCACGGTGACACGCTTACCGCGATCAACGCCAGCGGCGCGCCGCTGGCGTTGATAACTGGTGCTATCTGCGTCTTTATGCTGTTTCTGGTGTTGCGGTTGCCGGTTGTGCACGACGCTCCAGAATCCAACTAAGCAACCGTAGCACTACCAAAAAGAGCACACTCATCGCTGTTGCCACATAGACCCAATACAACGCGTCAGCATCAGTGCCCGCCCAAATGGCGTGGAGCGCAATCATGATGTAGACCACAAAGCTCAAATAATGTAGGCCGCGCCATACCTTTTGGCCGGTCCAACGTCGGGCCCAAAAGCTTATCGTTACCAGTATCAAGAAATAAAAACCGATTTGCCCCAACGCTACCGCATCAGGACGATAGGCGGTGTCTGCATACGGGATAAACAACGTCCACACGGTATAGGTGATATACCGATCGCCAAGAAGAATTATCGCGTGTACGACCACAAATACCACCGTCAGCCACGAGATATGTCGATGCAAATCAACAATGGCAGCCACCTTACCTATTGCCTTACCGATAGATGTTGTCAACAACAAGCCCCATACGACACTCAACCACAATAATCCATATGCAACAACACCCGATGAACGTGACAAATACCAGTATGCTTTGGGCGCTTCACCAAATAATGTATTGACGGTTGATTGTACATAGACAGGGATAACAAGCCACGCAATAGCCATACCAATGGCAATCCCTATAGCCAACGTACGCATCACACTGCCCCACGAATAACGCTCAAGCATGGTGTCGAGCATAGCCAGTGCCTCTTCTGTGCTTGGTTGTGGTGGTACTACACGTTTGGTTGGTTCGGATGTCGTCATATACCTACCTCTTGAGCTATTCTCGACGTTGTATCAGGCCATACAAATGATTGCCATTCAACATTGCTATGGGCCATCCCTGCATGGTCCACTACGAGCGCCGGTAATCCGCGTGCAGTCAACCAGGCAAGCCCCGCATCAATGCCAAGAATGACTGCCACCTTCGCGCCGGCTTCTGCATATGCTGCATCTGTAGCTATCACCGTGGCCGTCGCGACATCACTCTGTGCAGGCATGCCGCTACGCGGATCAATGATATGGTGAACCGGACGCCCTGCGCGCTGCCAGCGCCGACTATAGACACTCGACGTCATGACAGCCCCCTCAGAGAGTGCAATATGCGCCACTGGCACCGAATCAAATGGATGGTCAATGGCAATACACCATGGATCATCAATGGGCGCCGTCACCACTACATCACCCCCAAGTTGTACAAGTAGCGCTGGATGTGTCGATGCATAGTGTGACACCAAACGCTGTGCCATCCACCCCTTGGCGATACCAGCCACATCAAGTTGTACACCAACCGGGAGTGACACCATACGCCCATGCACCTGGATTCCACGCCAATCAGGTACAACCGCAGGAGAGACAGACGCCGATTGATGCATTGACATCGCATCAAATGAACAATCATAACCAATGTCATACATCATCTGTGCTAGTGTCGGCACAACCAGGCCCTGACTCCACACCGCAATGTCACGTGCCACCAACACTATCTGGTGTAGCGTAGCGGATACTGATGCACGACGCGCACGGTTCAGACGCATCAACTCACTATCGCCACGAAAACGACTCAGTTGTTGCTCCCATGTAGCCACGGTACGCTCAACCGACACACTGTCGATGGCACGCGTCGATGCTACCCGACATCGCACACCTAACGCACGCCATTCATGAACATAATCGGGTGTACTCACTTTGAACCCCCACTATTTCCACCCGGGTTTGGACGCGGATTCGCCGGTTGTGGTGCAGCAGGCTTTGGAACAATCTTGATAACCGGGGCAGTCGGTTGCGCAACCACACGGAGCACGGGCATATCACTTGCTGGAACAACAGCCGATACCTCGGCTGATTGGTTGTTCGCAGGGGCGACTGCTTGCATGTCGCCGACATTATTTTGGACCGGTGCCGCATCTGCTTGGATTGGTTGTGACACATACGGCATCAACGTCGGCACAGGCAACAAATCAGGCATCGATGGGAGCGTTGGAATAGGCGCAAAGTCTATCTGTACTGGGATGATGGTCGGATTTGGCATCACATCTACTTGCACCACCACGCCATCATCTGCGACAGGCAACAGCTGCGTAGCTGATGAGTCTACAGTCGATTGTGTTGTAGCAGCCTGCGCCGCATGTGACAACATCATCCAACCAATCAACGTACCACATGTTGATAGTGCCGTCGTAATGACCCGCCCAAGCAAGCGTTCATTTTGCTCAGATTCAGTCCGTACCCGTTGCAGAACTTTGCGATCGATTGATCCGTTAGTCATCGTTGTTATCCTCATCGCGGTCACGGTCACGGTCACGGTCACGGTCTCGGTCTCGGTCTTCGTCTCGGTCTTCGTCTCGGTCTTCGTCTCGGTCTTCGTCTCGGTCTTCGTC
>CAYXXK010000017.1:15883-27299 GCA_964469045.1 uncultured Klebsiella sp. | reverse complement strand
GTGATCGTCGTCGCCACCGCCGCTATCCGGTGTTGGCATCGTTGTGGGTTGTGGAGCAGGGGTTGCAGCAGCAGCGGCCACTGCGGCTTGACGTTGCGCCTCTTTCATCACCGCGATACCGTTGTACATGACCACACCATCAACAGCATTGATATAAATCGTGCCACGATCAAACACAAACTCATACGCCATCACATTCTCGTACATCACCAACTCCGGAGCGCGGAGCAGTTGTGCAGCCGGATCAAGTGCTACGGCAATTGTCAATGCCCCCTCAGGCGCCATACGTTCTGGTTGTGATTGTGACACTTGTTGTTGTGGTTGTTGGACCGGTGAATCAGGAATCGTCGCAGCAACCTGCACAACAGCAGGTGTTATGCTTGGTTGTGCCACAACTTGGTTAAATTGATTGGCCAAACGGCGCTCGTTCGCACGTGACTGTACCAATGCAGCAGAAGCTTCTTCCAACATTTTGTTTGCTTCGGCCAAACGTGCTTGATACGTTGCTTCACGTTGCAACACAACTTCTGCATCAACAACCGAACGCATCGTAGGCTGGGGGCTTGGTGTCTCTGTGGCAGGCATCTCTGTCACCGGCATCTCTGTCACCGGCATCTCTGTTACCAGCTCATTTGCAGTAGGAGCTGCTTCTGCAACAGGTTGTATAGGTGTGGTAACCACTGTATTAATCACCGCGCCAGCAATCACACTAATAAACACAGTTGCCACAGCAGCAATCAATAACTTCACATTCATTTGCATAGCGAACCTCTTTCGTTATTACGCTACCATATACTATAAAAAACACATTTTGCAAGTCGCTAAAAAATTCATGGCAATTTTCCAATCTTTTTCCAATTATTCTCTGCCACGATGATGATAGATAGATTGACCGTATATAAGGGTGAGATTGCGTATGCGAATTCTATTAATTGAAGACGACGAAAAACTCGCACGCCTAATCGTCAATTACTTGCAACGCCAACACTATGTGGTTGAGCACACCAATAACGGCATCAGTGGCACCGATATGATTCTGCACAATATGTACGACATCGCCATCATTGATTGGATGCTCCCTCATCGGAGTGGACCTGATATATGTGCCATCGCGCGTGCTGCAAACACACCAATAGGATTATTGCTCCTTACTGCGCGCGGTGATATCGATGATCGGATTAGTGGACTTCGCCGTGGTGCAGACGACTATCTCACCAAACCATTTGATATGGGTGAATTGGTTGCACGTATCGAGGCCATTCATCGACGTATTTCTGGGAGTACCACGCACATGCTGGTCTCACACAATGTCCAAATCGACCCACGGGCACACACGGTAACAATTGCCAATCAAGATATTGCGTTAACCATGACTGAATTTGCGTTACTTGAGCTCTTTGTACGCCATGCAGGGCAGGCACTCACTCGCGATCAGATTTTGCATGCAGTCTGGAGTGATGACGATAATGTCCTAAGTACTGCGGTTGATGTCTACGTATCATATCTACGGCGCAAGCTCCATCCACATGCACATCACTACATTGAGACGGTGCGGGGCATTGGCTATCGGTGGCAGGCCTAAATCATGCCAAATACGATGTTTCGTACACTGCGACGCCGTCTTACCTTGCTGTATGCCGGAGCCACGCTTATCTTGTTGAGTATCGTGGCGATAGGCATGGTTTGGTGGCTCAATCAACAATTCACACAAGCAGCTGACGAAGCATTATATATGCGGATGACACGCGAGCTCGAAGAGCGCGATTTGCCGATTCCAACCGCCTTGATTAACTACTACAAACTCTATGAAGCCGATAATGATCAACTCTACGATTTCACAATTGATACGCTCTCACCATATCTGCCGAGTCAAACACCGATTTACATTGCATCCTCCGCAAGCAGTCCAAGTGCCACAAGCACCTTTGTGATTGCCGTCAATGAGAACGGCATTGCCATCCGTGAAAATAAAAGCATTCCACCGATTCAACTGAACTACGAAAGTTTGATGGCAACCTTGCGCGGTAGTAACTTTGATGTGCGCACTATCACGGATGTCAAAGGGAACCAAGTCCGGATTTTGTCCTACCATGTACAACGCAGTGATATTCACTACCTCCAGGTCGGACGGCCAATGAGTGATTATGTCTTGCTACAAAACCAAATCTACGGCACCATTGCCATGATAGCCCTCATCATTACTGTAGGAGTCAGCGTGTTAGCCTGGGGACTTTCGGGATACTTGGTAGCGCCCACCGAACGAGCCTACGAGCAACAACGCCATTTTATTACGCACGCTAGCCATGAGCTCCGTACACCACTGAGCATTATTCGCTCATCCGCCGAGGTTGCCCAGCTCGACATCCCTCCTGATCATCCAGCTGCGCCGTTTATTACCGACATCATCAACGAAAATCGCCATGTTACCACAATCCTCGATAATCTCCTGACGATTACACGTATCCAGTCAGTTGCCAAAACCGTCTCCACCTACGATCTTGCGCCGCTCATGGATGACATCGTCTCAACGACACATCACCGCCACCCAAACAGACAAGTGGTCAATACCTTACCGCCAAATACATTCATAAGCACTAGCGATCCTGCCTATGTACGCCATATCATACAAATCTTTGTTGATAATGCAATTGCGCATACGCCAGACACTTGTACGATTGAACTATGCGCCCATATGATTAAAGGGCATGTACGTCTCTGTGTCTGTGATGATGGCCCAGGAGTACCAGCCGGTCAGGTACAACAGATTTTCAAACCATTTGTGACGATTGCACGAGACACTAATCACCGCGGCAGTGGCGTCGGATTAAGTATGGCTGAAGCGTTTAGTCATGCGATTAATGCCACAATCAACTATCACGATAATCACCCACACGGCGCATGTTTTGTGGTTGAGCTCCCACCACCACGCTAATCTACAGTACAATCAATGCAGAATGATTTGTGGGGAGGTCGGATACAGCCATGTTGGCGTTTCTTCTGCTTGGAATTTCGTTTGGCCTCTCGGCAAGTGTCAATCCTGGTCCATCGCTGACGCTTGGCATCTCGCGCGCACTCAGAGATGGGGCTCGTGCCGGCATGGTCGTCGCCTTAGCGCCACTCCTAACCGATGCCCCTATTATTGCTGTTGCGACCGCCCTTGTCGGGAGTCTCCCACCAACCATATTCGGCTGGTTAGGAATTCTCGGTGGGGCATACATCGTCTCACTCGGTGTCCGCGGCTGGCGTGACGCCTGGGGACGCCAAATTGACCTCGCCGAACTCAGCGCCAAACGCAGCAATACCGATGATGGGAGCTGGCGCTCGCTCTTTCAAGCGATGATAGTCAACTTTCTCAACCCAAATCCATATTTGTTTTGGGGAACTGCTGGTGCCCCGAACCTCGTCAAGGCATATAGCCAACACGGGATTGTCGGCGGGGTCGCCTTTATTGGCGGTTTTTATCTCATGCTCGTCGGAGTGCGTATGACCATCGCCTATGTGATTGGTCGCAACCGTGGCGCCTTTTCACCAAAACGCTATCAGCAAATACTTCTTGGCAGTGCCGCACTGCTTGTCATCCTCGGCGGCCTGCTGATTCGTGATGGTATCGTCAGTATTTGGACAATCATATGAAACCAACTCTCCTGCTAGCAATCATTATTGGCGTCTTCGTCAGCGCAATCGTCATCATCGATCAAACCAACCGTCAAACCGTACGCACGCCTGCAATGAGTGTCCCACTCGAAGAACGTGGCAAGATCTTGTATGACGCACGATGCGCCGTATGTCATGGTGGCAACCTCGAAGGTCAACCGAATTGGCAACAAGCTCGTAGTGATGGGTCGTACCCAGCTCCTCCGCATGACGAAACCGGGCATACATGGCATCATAGCGACCAGTATTTCATCGAAGTCACATTGTATGGTGGCGCAGCTGTCACCGGTGTCCCCACAAACGCCATGCCTGGATTTGCTGGAAGCCTCAACGAGACCGATGCACAAGCGATTTTGGCCTACATCAAAACATATTGGTCAGATGATATTCGCGCCAAACAAGAATCACTTAATCGGTAAGTGTGCGACTAATACGCACCCACTCATCAATCGTCAATGTCTCTGCACGACGCATTGGATCGATATCACATTGACGCAGTAATTCTTGTACGGCACCTCGTTCTCGTTGCATACCATGCGCTGCGAGACCACTCGCCAAACTGTTCCCTAGCTGCTTACGGGCATGCAAGAACCCAGCTTTGATAACCTTCATGACGGCCGGCTCTTCCGCAGGATCTACAAGTGGTACTGGTCGTCGCCGCAAACGCAATACAGCCGAATACACCTCAGGTGCTGGCATAAATGACTCCGGCGGCACAATCGCTACCAGCTCGGGCGTTGCACGGATTTGCATTGCATGTGCAAGTACCGACATGTCGCCAGGCGCAGCGCAAATGCGTTGCGCGACTTCACGTTGGACCAACACCGTCATGAGCTCTGGCGGATGGTCAGCCTCCAAAAAGTGACGCAACACCGGCGAGGTGATGGCATACGGTAAGTTGGCTACCACACGGTACGGGTGTAATTGCGTTACCTGTGCAACATCTGTTGTCAACACATCCTGTTGATAAATCGTCAGGTTGGAGTACATCGCAAATTCGTTGCGTAAGCGGGCAGCTAATCGACTGTCGAGTTCGATGGTAATCACCTGTCCAGCAACCTGCACCAACTCCCACGTCAATACACCAAGCCCCGGTCCAACTTCGACAACGGTCGTGGTGGGGGTTAGCTCGCCTGCTGCCACAATCGTTGCTAATGCGTGACCATCTATCAAAAAGTTCTGCCCCATTGCACGCGTAGGCTGCACACCAAGTTGTTTGAGCGCTGTGCGGACGTTTGCCGTGTGCAACATTGGGTTTGTCATATTTTTCCTTAAATATTCGTAGTGATGGATAACCACACGTCGCTGTTACACCTTACCATATCCATCACCATATTTCCATCGTAGATCAATACCCTATCCATATACATCTCACATCATCTTTTCATCATATCAAGCGCAACCTTGTTCTATTTATATGCAACGGTTTTATGTTTATTAAATAAATATGAAATTGTAAATATTTGGCACAAAATCATCAGCAAACCATACACTACAATATGGGATACACATACGCTCGCGCATAGATATTTGTACATTTATATGATACGTATGCATTTAGTCAATTGTTAATCAATTTTTACTTACATGCTTGCCAAAAATATACTATCAGCTGTATTATAATACTATTGTCATTTTGAATAATATTGGGCGTACATCCTATGCACCTGGTCATTTTTGGGGCAAGTGGTAGAACAGGCAATCACCTCGTGCGTCAGGCAATCGGCATGGGGCATGATGTCACCGCGTATGTACGACGGCCAACAAAGTTGCCGTTTTCACATGAGCGGTTACGTGTGATTGTTGGCGATGCACGCGATCGTTTTAATGTCGATCGAGCCATCAACCATGCTGATGCCGTCATTACTACAATTACACCTGCATCAAACGAACCCGAAGATACGTTATCTACAATTGCACAGACCATTTTTCATTCGATGCAAAAGCACAAAGTCACACGTTTTGTAACCCTCAGTGATTCGTACGTCGTGCTTCACCCACACTTTAAGGCGCCGATCGGGCAACGGATTGGTCAGTTGTTTACGATGCCGTCGGCGGCACGCTGGCTACGTATATCACAACAATACGCCATTGCCATCGCTTCAAATCATGCGATTCAATGGAGTATCGTGCGGACACATCAATTAAACGATGGCGAGTATACTGGAGAATACATCGTCGACACCCAAAACCGAAAGCTTAATGTTAGTATTAAACGCGCAAATGTGGCGGATTTTATGTTACGCATCGCCATGAACGGCAACCACATCGGTGAGATGCCCATCGTCAGCGACAAATAACTTATACGCGCAAAAGGCGTTGTAACACGCTATCGATGTGCGGCTTTGGCACACCAGCGTGCAACAAGAACTCACGAATACTGCCGTACGTCTGATACACATATTGCAACAACTCATGCATTGCTTGTGGATGCGCCACAATAAGTTGCTCGAATTGCTGTGGCGTCAAATAGTTCGGGCGCCGCTGACGTAGCATCGGCAAGCGTGGTGCAAGATAAATGTTTGTGCGCGAGAAATCACTAATAATTTCTTCGTGTGCCACACCTAGAATGTCGAGCAACATTGCGGTGAGCAGGCCAGTTCGATCGATGCCTAGACTACAATGAAACACAACTGCGTGGTCAAGCCGATGCGTAATCGCAAAAAACTGCTGGAGGAACGGTCGAACATATTCTACCCCAGTAATAAAAGCAGTCGATCGCGAAATCGAACCAAGGCTTGTAAGCGTCTCATGATCTGCCACCATCGGCAGATGTATAACATCAATCTCGAATGACCGGTCAAACTCAGTACGCCCCTGTTGCGCAATCTCAATAGCTGTTCGCATGTCAATAACGGTACGTACACCCAAGTCGTAAATTTGTTGCTGATCGTCGCGACTTAACCCATACAATGCACTTGAACGAAAAAAACGATTATACGCAACCGTACGACCATCCACAGTACGATAGCCACCAATATCACGAAATTGGTAGATATTCTCGAACATGTAGTAGCGGAGTCGCATTGACGGGCGGTTCAACGACATAAACGACAATCTCATTCACTCGAGATACTATATCCTGACATAGCTTCGCGCATTTCACCAGGTTGCAACACAAAAACACCATGATACTGTGCGCCTGCTGCCGCAAGATTAAAACCATCATTTGCATTGGTGACTGGCTCAAGCGCCAAAAACGTCTCACCAATCGGCATATATATCACCAAATGCGTATAGAGAAAGTCAAGCCAATGGACAATGTTGACGTTCGATTTCGTGTATTTTACCATAATCTGTTGTGCCATATTACGTCCAGTTAGGCAGTCATCCACAAACACATTGCCGGCACGACGTACCTGTTGATAATCAAATGCAGCAGGTACAGCTATGGGTTCACCAGTAGGCAAACAATCACTCAGTGGATACGCCAAAGAATACGGTAACTGCAAGGCAATCTCATCTTCGGCATCAACCAATGTCCGTTGAATCATTGGATGTGTCCCAAAGCCCGCTGGCATAGCCTGTACATCAACATTTTGTACACCTAACAACGTACGAAAATCTCCGCCAACAAGTTGATACTCAACCCAACAACGAAATGCAAATGGAAAGTTCACATCTGCATACTGACGCGCATCAAATACTAGCCGAATTCGTGTATCATCGGCATACTCTACACGCCATGGGTAATGCCGTGCAGCACCATGAATTGCCGTCCCATCCGCAAAACTCGGACGCAACTGATACTCACGTCCACCAAAACCAAACCGTGCATCACGGAGACGATTCGACCATGGAACAAGCAGATAACTCGCACAACTTAATGGATCGTGTTGCAGTGATTCCGGCGTCGGACGCATGAAGTCGTACCATACCCCGTCATGATTCAACTGCGCAAACGCCAATGATGCTGCCGTTTCGGGTAAAACACCGATACGCCATTTGTCGTTTTGCAAAACATGCACCATCTGCAACCTCATCATCTATGTGGTAATTCTCTAGTCATATATTACCGCAAAATCTGTTTTTTACACAAAAAGCGGTCATGCGAACTATCGCATGACCGCTCACACCCGAATAATTACGCATCAAGATCCATTGATTTCAATGCGGCAATCGAGCTTGATACTGCAGCTGCACTTGCAGCCACCAAAGCTTTCTCGTCGTCGTTGAGCGGCAACTCAATCACCTTCTTGACACCACCAGCGCCAAGGACACATGGCACACCGAAGTAGATGTCGTTGAGCCCATACTCACCCTCAAGATAACATGCAGCCGGCAACACACGATTCTTGTCGCGCACAACCGCTTCGACCATCTGCACGGTCGCTGCAGCAGGTGCGTAGTATGCACTGCCCGTCTTGAGCAAGTTAACAATCTCACCGCCACCCTTGCGTGCACGGTCAACAATCGCTTCGAGGCGATCAGCCGGAATAAAATCTGTCACCGGGATACCGCCAATGGTGGTGTAACGCGGCAACGGAACCATTTCGTCGCCATGACCACCCATCAACATGGCTTGGATGTCCTCAACAGAGACGCCTGTCTCCATCGAAATAAATGTACGATAGCGGGCAGCATCAAGCACACCAGCTTGACCAATCACGCGCTCTTTGGGGAAGCCACTCACTTGACGGGCCAAGTAGACCATCGTGTCAAGTGGGTTGTTGACCATGATAATCACGGCATTCGGTGAGAGTGGCGCTGCCTTGCTGATACAATCGCGCGTAATCTTGGCATTGATTTTGATCAAGTCCTCACGTGTCATCCCTGGTTTGCGTGGTGCACCTGAGGTCACAACGATAACGTCTGAGTTGGCGGTATCGGCATAGTCATTTGAGCCGATAATCTTGAGATCATAGCCCTCAATTGGTGCTGCTTCGGCTAAATCAAGCCCCTTGCCTTGTGGCACACCCTCGACAATGTCAAGCAATACCACATCACCAAGCTCTTTGGTAGCAATCCAGTGAGCTGACGTCGATCCGACGAACCCAGCTCCAATAATAGTAATTTTGGGACGCATCCTTACACCTCTCATGGCGCATACGAAACACCGCCCGATTGTACCATATCTTCAGCCATTGACAATTTAACAGGTATAATACAGACGAACACCTGTAGCATCTGATGGACACAGCATGGCACTGACAACACCTGCCTACCGTATTACCGGTGGCCAACCGATTCGTGGCGAGATTACCTGCCTTGGTGCCAAAAACTTTGTGACCAAAGCGATGGTTGCCACCATGCTTGCCGATACACCAACAATCATCAGCAATGTACCACCGATTGGTGACACAACCATTACCCGTGATATGCTCGTTGCGATTGGTGCGCATATTACTGACAGTGACCTACACCAACTCACCATTGACCCGCGCACAATTACCACGTTCGATATTCCGTTGCCAGACTCAGGGAGTAATCGCATCCCCGTGCTCCTCCTCGGTGCACTCTTACATCGGTGCCAACGCGTGTCTGTGCCAGTACTCGGCGGCTGTACAATCGGAGAGCGCAAAGTCGACTTCCACATTGATGCCATCGAAAAGTTCGGCGGCCATGTCGAAGTAACGGCTGAAGGTTATGTGGCCACCTGCAATGGTCGCCTCCAAGGCGCCCAAATCACCTTGCCGTATCCGAGTGTCGGCGCCACAGAGACATGTTTGTACCTTGGCGTCTTAGCCGAAGGTCGTACAGTCATCCATAATGCGGCCATCGAACCCGAAATTTTCGAGCTCATCACCATGTTGCGCTCGATGGGCGCTATTATCTTCACCACACCTGGTCGCGAAATTCGCATCGAGGGCGTCGCCAAGTTACACGGCACGCGCATTCATGTACTCGGTGATCGCATCGAGACTGCCTCGTGGGCCTGTCTTGCAGCAGCCTCAGATGGCGATATCATCGTGCACGGCATTCGCCCTGAGATATTAGGCAACTTTCTTTCGTACTATCAACAGGTCGGCGGCGGGTTTGAGTTGGTTGGCTCAAATAGCATCCGCTTCTTTCGACAAAGACCACTCACATCAACCATCATCGAAACCGATGTATACCCTGGCTTCTCGACCGATTGGCAACAACCGTTTGCGGTGCTCCTCACACAAAGCCAAGGCATCTCGGTCATCCACGAAACCGTCTACGAAAATCGCTTCGGCTATCTCAAGGCACTCAGTCAACTCGGCGCAGTCACACAACTTACCACGCATTGCCTCGGTGGATCACCTTGTCGTTACCGCGATGCAAATCATCAGCACAGCGCAATCATTGTGGGAGGGAATCAACTCCATGCGGTCGACCAAATTGCCATCCCCGATTTGCGCGCCGGATTAGCATACGTCATCGCCGCCGCCGTCGCCCAAGGTTCAACCACATTGACAGGCACGCACTATCTTGAGCGTGGCTATGGTGACATCGTGCCACGGCTCAGTCAATTGGGTCTCGACATTGTTCGCGTCTAACCGCAACACGTTTGATGCACCCATCGTCAATCCAATAATCCCCAGTACCGTTATTTGAGGAGGACTTTATGCATGACACTGCACCACTCGCGTCGCATTCCCTCGATTACCGCAACAAAATTCGTAGTCGACTCAAACGACAAGAGGCCTTCAAACAGTTTCTGGCAGTGTGGGTTGGCGTAACCGCATTGTTAATCGGTATTTGGTTCTTTACCACACCCTTTGGGTATTTTTGGCCCGTATGGCCCATGCTCGGCATGAGCATTCCGGCAGTTATTTTGTGGTGGAGTGCATATGGTACACCGCCCAAAGAAATCACAGACGCTGATATCGATGCCGAGATTCAACGTATCCGTGGGAACAAATAAACACATCAAGAGGATTTTCATCATGAACGATAACGTACCACCAACTACCAACGAATCAGATCACTATCGCGAGCAAATTCGCAAACGCCTCAAGAAGCAACAGGAGTTCAAACAATTCCTCACCGTCTGGTTCGGTGTCTCAGTCATGCTAACGCTCTTCTGGCTCTTCACCAACCCTACGGCCTTCTTCTGGCCCATCTTCCCGATTCTCGGCATGGGACTCGGGGCGTTCTTTCAGTGGCGCGAGGCCTACGGTGAGCCCCCACGCGAGATTACCGACGCCGACATTGATGCCGAGATTCAACGCATCCGCGGAAGTAAAAACTAACCGCCACATCGAGAAATGAGAATCACCATGAGCGATCTACCACCCACAACTACCACCAACGAATCAGATGAGTACCGCAACCAAATCCGCAAACGCCTCAAGAAGCAACAAGAGTTCAAGCGACTTCTCACCGTATGGCTTGGCGTCTCTGCATTGCTCACACTCATCTGGCTCGTCACCAATACACAAGCCTTCTTCTGGCCCATCTTCCCTATTTCGGGCATGGGGCTCGGGGTTTTCTTTGTGTGGCGTGATGCCTATGGCGAGCCACCCAAAGAGATTACTGACGCCGACATTGATGCCGAGATTCAACGCATCCGCAACCAAAAATAATGCTTTGTACTTACTCGTCGCCGCACGGCCTGTCCATGCGGCGATTAAATTTGTGGTTGACATTGGTCGCAGAACGGAGTAGCATACGAGGAGACCTTTAATGCGATCCCGTGAGTTCGCAAAGGACCACTTATGACACGTCATCACACACCCATCTGTCACGGCAGATTTGCCGCCCGCATGCGCACACCCGTCAGGGTGATGGCGCTTTTTTTGTGCATGGAGTAGTCTATGAACGAACGTCAAATCATGACATCCGACGAGGTGCGTCG
>CAYXXK010000017.1:0-15783 GCA_964469045.1 uncultured Klebsiella sp. | reverse complement strand
ATCCAGCTCGCCGTGCTGGTCGACCGTGGTCACCGCGAACTGCCGATTCGTGCCGATTTTGTCGGCAAAAACGTCCCCACCGCTTCCAGCGAAGATGTGGCTGTGCGCCTCAACGAAATCGATGGCGGCGACGACGCCGTGATGATTATGCGAGGTGCCGTATGAGCCTGCCCTCGATTGCCACACACAACCCATGGATGGCTACTGCCACGCGCAAACGTCGTCATGTGCTCGACCTCGACGACTTTGCCGAGCAAGAGATTCTCGACGTACTCGACTCTGCCGTCGGCATGAAAGAAATCCTCGGCCGAAGTGTGCCCCAAGTGCCCATTTTGCGCGGCAAAACCGTGGCTAACATCTTTTATGAAGAGAGCACACGCACCCGCTTGTCGTTCGAGCTGGCTGCCCGCACCTTGTCAGCCTCGGTTATGAACATGACTGCCAAAGGCTCGAGCGTCGAGAAAGGCGAATCGCTCATCGACACCATCCGCACCATTCAAGCCCTCGGTGCCGATATCATCGTGATGCGCCACGGCGAGTCGGGTGCACCCTATCTGGCGGCCCAGCACTTCAAGGGTTCAATCATCAACGCCGGTGACGGTCGCCATGCCCACCCATCACAAGCCTTGCTCGACCTGTTTACCATACGTGAGCACCTCGGCCAACTCAAAGACCTGCACGTGGTGATTGCCGGCGACGTGTTGCATAGTCGCGTGGCCCGCTCCGACATTTGGGGCATGTTGCGCTGCGGTATGCAGGTGACGATTTGTGCACCGAGCACGTTGATTGGCGATGTGCGGATGTGGCAAGCGTCGCACCCTGGCCTCAAGATTAGCTACGACCTCGACGCCTTGTTGCCCCACACCGATGTGCTGATGGGGTTGCGCCTCCAAAAAGAACGCATGCAGGCCGGCCTGTTGCCCGCCCTGCGCGAGTACAGCACCTACTTCGGCATTAGCGCCGAACGTCTCGAACATCTGCCCAAACACGCCATTGTGATGCATCCCGGCCCGATGAACGAAGGCGTCGAAATCATGCCCGAAGCGGCTGACTCGCCACGCTCCGTGATCGAGACTCAAGTCACCAACGGCGTCGCCATCCGCATGGCCTTGTTGTACCGTCTATCCGGTGAGACCCAAGCATAATCACGACACAAAGGATACGAACCACATGAAAACCCTGATTACCAACGGCATCATTATCGATCCAGATACCCGGCAGATGGGCGTCGGCAGTGTGCTCGTCGAAAACGGCACCATTACCGCCCGCTTTGACGGACAACTCCCCGCCGACGCCAGCGTACGCACTGCACCCGGCACGACTGTGATCGATGCGAGTCACAAACTCATCAGCCCGGGCTTGATTGACCTGCACGTGCACCTGCGTGAGCCCGGCGAAGAGCACAAAGAGACCATCGCCACTGGTACGCGCGCGGCGGCCGCCGGCGGATTCACCGTGGTGGCCTGCATGCCTAACACGCGCCCCGCCATTGACAGTGTGGCCACCATTCAGCACATCGCCCAGGCCGCCGCGCGCGCCAATAACGCCGAGGTACTGCCAATTGCCGCCGCCACCGTCGGCCGCAGCGGCAAAGAGTTGAGCCCGATGCGCGAGTTGGTTGAGGCAGGCGCCATTGGCTTCAGCGATGACGGCACGCCAGTCAGCGATCCGGCCGTGATGCGCAACGTGTTTGAATACATCAAAATGCTGGGCGTGCCCTACTTTGGTCACTGCGAAGACATGGTACTCAGCAAAGGCTGGGGCATGCATGAGGGCGCAGTCAGCAATCGCCTCGGTCTGCCTGGCTACCCCAGTGCCGCCGAAGAAGTCGGCATCGCTCGCGATATTGCCCTCGCAGAGTTGACCAACAGCCGCCTGCACGTCTGTCACGTCAGCACTGCCGGCGGTGTGGCCTTGATTCGCGCCGCCAAAGAGCGCGGTGTCAAGGTGAGTGGCGAGGCCTGCCCCCATCACATTGTCCTCAGCGACCGCTGGGTACTCGGCTGGCTTGATGACCAAGCCAAAGCCGAGAACGAGCCTGGTATCTCACTCAATTCGACCACCCGACCACCGTATGACACCAGCACGCGCGTCAGCCCACCGCTCCGCAGTGAGGCCGATGCCGAGGCCGTACTCCAAGGGTTGCTCGACGGCACGCTCGATTTTGTGGCCACCGACCATGCTCCACATAGCCGGGTCGACAAAGAGGTCGAGTATCGCCTGGCCATGGCCGGCATCACCGGCATCGAGACCGCCCTCGCGAGCATGTTGATGCTCGTCAACCGCGGGCAGATGAGCCTGATTGATCTGATTGTCAAGATGACCGACGAACCGGCCAAGTTCCTCGGGCGGGGCACTACTGCCTTGCGCGTCGGCGCCCGTGCCGACGTCACCGTGATTGACCCACAGATGGTCTGGACAGTCGAAGCCGACAAGCTCTTCTCCAAGGGCAAAAACACTCCACTCCTCGGTCAGAAGATGCGCGGCAAAGCCGTACTGACCATGTACAAAGGGCACATCACCCACCAAGAGTAATCCAACAAAACGACGGGGCAGGACTTATTCAGTCCTGCCCCATTTGACACCCCAAGGAGTCACCGATGATTCAACGCTCCATGTGGACCAGTTATGTCACTTCGATGGCCGCCATTACCATCAGCCAACAACTCAGCATACGACACGCCCTGATGCGCGAGCGCATGGCAACACACGGTGTCAGCACGGCAACGATCTTTCAGCATAACCAACAGCTCTACGGCTACCTTGAGTCCACTCAAGTTATCGACACCCACGCCCTCTATCTGCCGCTCCTCGGCGATTTAGTGCAACAGGTGCCCACTACACGTGGCCCACGCATCACCATCGACTTGCCCGATATCTATCACGATGGCCACCCCGATGAGGGCACACCGTGGCGCGCCCCTGGGTATACGCCGACGCGTCAAATCGGCTCATTGGCGCGCCTCAAGCCCGAGATGTACTGTAGTTATGTCTATTACCATTATCTGCGCCAAGAGGAGCAACCGCACGGCTTCAACAAGTACTACATCATTGGCGCCCACGAGTACACCATCTTTTCGTACCAAGAGTGGCCAGCGACAGTTGATGACCCCAAACCACACGGCTCGATGCAGAGCAACCTGACTCCCACCAACTGGCAGGAGCTGATGCACCAGCACTTCGAGTTATGGCCCGATCAGCCAGCTGAATCGCAAGAGTGGATTCGGCTCACCAAGGTGTGGGGCATGTAATTAGCGCGTTACTGCGATAGTTGGTGTCATCGTTGCAATGATGACGCGTCGACGTGTTGCAGTACTCGTGCGCGTTTTGGCAATCACCGTGTTAGTTTTGGCCATGATTGCCGTGCGCGTACGTGCAGCTTCCGCCGTACGTGTGCGTGCTGCAATTGCCGTGCGTGTGCGTATTGATGCCGCTGTTTGTGTACGCTGCATAATCGCCGTGCGCGTCTTTGCCATAGCCGATGTGGCAGTCTTTACTGCTCCGCTAGTGGCGGTTTTGTGTGCGCTAGAAAGCGTAGGACTCGGTGTTTTAGTCGGGGGCATACTTTGTGTCCGACTCGGACTCGGCGAATAAGTTGACGTTGCGCTCGGCGTATTAGTGGCTATCGCGGTATCAGTTGACGTCGCTGTCGGCGTATGACTCGGTGTCAACGTCGCCGTCAGCGTATGACTCGGCATCGGCGTCGCCGTCGGCGTGTGACTCGGCATCAGCGTCGCTGTCGGCGTACGACTCGGTGTCAACGTCGCCGTCAGCGTGTGACTCGGTATCGGCGTCGCTGTCGGCGTGTGACTCGGTGTTGATGTCCGTGTTACAGTCGACGTACTCGCAGACAAATCACCTTGATACAATCGCCACACCTCACTATTCGTCAACTCACGATCGTACATGCGTGCAACTGATACGCTCCCCCATAGCCCATAATCAGACGACACATCCGAATTGCCGATACGTGTATACATAGCTGGTGTATTTGGCACAATAAAAGATCGTGAATGGCGCAATATGCCATTCACATATACGTTTAGGTCTCCATTACTGCCTATGGTGACCACTGTGTGATACCACGTTTCTGGATTAATAAATATTCCTGTGCTCAATGACGTCATCCCGCCATACCGTATCTGAATCTCGCTTACAGCACCATTTGAAACAAGTGCGATACCATAACCATTGCCAAAAGATTCGCTCCCGTTATAAAAAACCATCTGAGTATTAATTGTTGTATCTATCGTATAAAAAATCACCTCCATACTGACCGTATCAGAGGCAAAAGAAACTAATGGCGATTGGCCATATGCACCACTATCGAAATACATTTCGCCATATGAACCACCATAATAATCGTTCAAACTGTGATACCAAATGCCATTCAATTGCATATGACGACCAAAGCCCGACAAGTCGTTCCACGTGTTCCCACCGCTATATCCAGCATTTGCCTGTACCCAGAAAACAGGTCCAGTCGTTGCTAGCAACGGAAGTGGTACCAACCCAAAGAGAACGAATGCTACGGTCACAATACCTATCAATCGCTTCATAGCATTCCTCCTCAGTAATGAATACCATTTCATCAGATTCATCAAAAAATGTAAATCAAGTGTAAATGCATTTGTTAAAATACACAAACACATACGTCCTCAATACACGCCGGTTATAATAGATGCAACCACATCACAACGGAGTGACACATGCGCTACCCGACTAATCGCATTCATGCCCCGATGACCATCCCCAGCTGGGCCATCCAAGAGCGCCAGCTGATTGATACGCTCAACCACGCTGCCCGCGAGTTTGTTGCCCGCTATGTACGCCCTGACGGTACTTTGATTTGGCGCAACGAGTGGCCCGGTATGGATGGCAGTGATGATCCCTACGAGGGCTTCATGCAGCTTGCCCTGTTGTACGTACTCGGTGGCGATGATTGGCTCTACGATGAGGCCCGGCACATCTGGGACGGCATCACCTGGCAGTGGACCGAGTACGGCCAAGTCGACCGTGAGTTCGCCAAATACTACGACTGGATGCACCACGGCGAAGGCTATTTGTACATCTACTTCCTTGGGCTGGCAAACCCGACTCAACGCAAAGATCGCCAGCGCGCCCAGCGCTTTGCCGACATGTACACTGGCAACGATCCACTGGCGCCCAACTACGACCCACAGCACAAACTCATCCGCGCGCCGCTCACCGGCAGCCACGGCCCGCGCCATCAGGTCACTGCCGAAGATTGGCAGACACACCGCGTCGTACTTGACCACTACTTGGCGCCCTACGAAGACATCATCAACACCGATTTTGCCAGTCGCAAATGTCACTGGAGCGATGACACCATCTACGCCGACATCATCGCCAAGATGAACCAACGGATGAACAAGGGCGATGTCCCACTCAACCTCAACGCTACCGGCCTGATTACCCACGCATTCCTCTACAGCCAATCGCCAGAATTACGCCAATGGATCTATGACTACATCGCGGCCTGGCAGGAGCGCACCGTGCGCAACGGCGGCATTATCCCCGACAACGTCGGGCTCAGTGACCAGATTGGCGAATACCTCGACGGCAAGTGGTGGGGTGGCTACTACGGCTGGCGTTGGCCACACGGCTTTATGACCATCATCGAGCCCATCACCAACGCCTGTATGAATGCGCTGTTGCTTAGTGGCAATCAACGCTGGCTGACGCTGGCCCGCCAACAACTCGATCACAACTGGGCGCTCGGGCGTGAGATCGACGGGACGTATCAGGTGCCGTACCGTCATTTCGACAGCGGTTGGGGCGATTACCGCCCAGCGCTCCACAAATACCCCATCTACCTCTGGTATGCGTCGTTGGCCGACGAGGACTTGGCGCGTGTAATGCGCATCCCGCGCCACGAGGACTGGAGTGCCATCCACATCGGTAGCGGCAAGCACTACATCAGCAACACCTTGCCGTGGTTCGAGTATGTGCAGGGGCGCAACCCCGATTACCCCGAGCGCATCTTGGCAGCCAATCTGACGCTCGTGGCCAATCAACTCACCAAAATGCGCTCGCCCATCGCTGACCCTGCCAATTGGCACGACATCAGCGGGCTCGACCAGCGCCATATCAACATCAACATGGATGTTGACCCGATTCACGCATGGCAAGAGTTCACTCCGGTATGCGTCGAGGGTCTGCTCCAACTCACATTGGGTGCGCCCATGCATATCAGCCACGGCGGCCTGCAGTTCGGCCAAGTGCGCTACTACGATGCCTTGCGCCGCCGCCCCGGCTTGCCCAGTGGCGTCGCCACGCTGGTCTCGCAGTTTGACCAACACAGCATTACCGTCACCGTGGTCAACACACATGCGCATGACACGCAAGAACTCGTTATCCAGGCCGGAACATTCGGCGAGCACCGATTTGATAGCGTACGCATCTGCGATCAGCACAACCGAACCCTCATCACCCAAGCAATCAACGGCCCGTGGTACGGACTACACATCGCACCCATGGCCGGTGCTGTGCTCCATTTTGCGGTCAGCCGCTATGTCAACACGCCATCATACGCCACGCCGTGGCAATCGCCAAATGACGGTGATGGATTGATTCGGGGACGGCAATAATCATGCAATACGCACGACTTGGACGCACCAACTGGCAAGTCTCGAGATTGGGGTTAGGTGGCGCCGCCATCGGCGATGAGTTTGGGCAGGTTAGTCAATCCGAGGCGGTGCGCACCATTCACCACGCCATCGATTGCGGAATTAACTTTTTGGATACTGCCGCCCAATATGGCCTTGGCGAAAGCGAGCGGCGCTTTGGAATGGCCCTCAAAGGCAAACGCCACAGCGTCTATCTCGCCACCAAAGCCGTCATGCGTGGTACACCATACGACTACGCCACAACCATGGCCAGCGTCGAGGCCAGCTTGCAACGACTCGATACCGACTACATTGATCTGATACAACTCCATGAGGCCGAGACGACCACCTTCGAGGTGGCGATTGAGGGGTGTATTGCGGCCTTTCTAGACCTCAAGCGCGCCGGCAAAGTGCGGGCTATCGGCGTCAATGCGCGCAATCTAGCCATCTTGGTGCCCTACATCAAGACTGGTCTCATCGACACCGTCTTGACCTATTGTCGGTACATGCTGATTGACATTACGATGCACGACGAGCTCTTTCCGCTGACGCGCGCCCACGACATCGGCGTCATCAACGGCAGTCCACTCGGCATGGGTATCATGACCGACGCCCCGGCGCCGTTTTTGCGCAATCAACATGCCCTGCTCGCCGAGGCCGAGCGCCGCAAAGCGTTGATTCAGCATCTCAAAAAACCAGGGCCGCACGGGTTTGTTGAGGCAGCCATGCGCTATAGCATGACCAATAATGACATCGCCGTTACCTTGACGGGCACGCCGTTTGTCGATCAACTCAATCAGAATATCGCGTTGTGTGATGGGGTGGGGCCAAGTGCGGTAGAGCGAGACGCATTGCATCAGCACTTTGCTGGCCAGCGTTTATTTGATTAGAGGAGCCGGCCAGGGGCTTGCCACTCAAATCCGGCTGGCAACGAGTCAATCACCAGCACCCAATCTGGACCGCCATGTGGCGTGATTATTTCGATATGTAATGCCGTGGTCCGTTCATCAAGCCATTGGGCGTGGCCAGTGCGTGGGTTAAACCACCACATACGATAGGTAGGACCGAGCAGACTCGACACATCAATCGTCACCGTCTGATTGGCCGGCAAGTAGAGCATTGCGTAGCTTCCCATACTATCACGACAAGCCTGGATATGATGCGTGCCATCGCCTTGCCCGGCTACAATCATCGATTGATCAGGAATACGTCGAAAATACGGCCGCGACAAGAGCAGATGCTTTGCGTGTTGCATCTGACTTGCCCCCGGCAACTGCAACGCCTCTTGCCATGGACGTCGAGCCCAGGTCAGTGGTTTGTGGCCAATACTCCAAAACTGCCAAATTGGGTGACAGCCGTAGGTGTGTCCATGTGCTCCCGCAAATAACGCCCAATAGCATGCTTTGCGCGCATCATAATCGTCGAGATACCCGTTCTCCACCACAAACCCAGCTGGGTGATCCTCATACCCTGGCTCGCCATCCATACATGGCTTAGGGGGAGTTAATGCATAATCATCAGCGATACTCCGCCAATTGTCACGATTACGGGCATGGCCACTTTGGAGCATATGAAAATCTATCCAGGGTGATTGCCCAAAATACTGGCTCGAATGTTGTTGGCCCTGTGGGTGGAATGTCCGCAAATGGCGCCCACCATCACCTGCGGTGAGACCAGCAGCCATCGCCTCAATAATTGCCATGTGCATTGGCGTCTCAATCGCCCGATCGCCGCCGAGTACCCAAATAATATGCGCATCGGCATACCGGGTTCCAAGCCATTTGCCATAGGTATATGCGTTTTCAGTAGTAAAAAGCTCAGGTCCCATGCCCCATTTTTTGTTCCACTTGTCACCCCACGTAGGGAGCAATGCCACATACAATCCGAGTTGATTTGCTTTGGAAATTACCGCATCAACATGCAAAAAATAACGTTCGTTGGGGGCTAGTATGGCAAGATCATCGAACGGAACCTCGCCGTGTGCATTCGCCACACACACACCGTCAAGCTCTGCTAACATCACGGCTTGTATAACTGTAAATCCCTTGGCAGCACGATCTGCAAGGTAATAACATGCTTGATCGTATGTCAAACGATGAAACAGCTCCCAAGCCGTATCTGCCAAATAAAAAAATGGCTCACCACTAGCCATTCGCAAAAATCGTTGATTCGCACTGATCTGAAGCATCACATCACTCCTCAGCAATACGATAAAACCATTGATGCATCCATGCTGGTGCACTTGCTATGTCGCGCAATAATGCCCGTCGACTAACCCCAGAAAGCTGTTGACGGAGCATCACAATATGGTCATTATGCACCGTTGACTCGCCAATATGTCGCAGCGCTTGTATCAAAATCCCACTGGTACGGCCGGCACATTGGAGATACCGTGATGCCGCTGGTCGAATACGGATCATCACGTCGCTCAGCTGAATAATGCGGGTGGTGTCGACACTTAACAAGACAACCTCAGTCGGTTGTGCGGCAATTAGCCCCAATAAATGACACGCATATGCGCCACTCGGCACTAATGGCACCGAAGCCTGGTCGTTCAGTGCATCAAGCACCGCTGAGAGTTTGACAGGCAGTTCGCCAACGAGCGGAAGTTGCTGTGGGAACAGATACAGCCCGTGTGCAATGCGACGCACGATGCCCTTTTTGGCGAGTCGACCTAGTGCTTGATCTACCGTGTTACGCGGTGCAAGCCCACGCAAACGACCAGCATGCCAAACACTCCCCCGACCTGCACGGCGCATACGTGCCAAAATCTGTTGTTCAACTGGTGTTGCATCAGCTGATGACGACAAAGGAGGCATGGAGATACACCAACATACGAGTGAGTTTCCTCAAATATAGCATATCTCGATGGCTTCATATGCCATACCACTCATCTATATTTCTTCCACAAAAGGTATACAATCGTGGTAATAAACATTACGTAAGTGTAAACTCAAATGAAACCAGCCCATGGTACGATTAGCAGGTATCCTCCGACGATCAGAGGTGTGCTATGCAACGAGTCTGCTTTCTGTTAAAGGTGAAAGCCCATCGCTTACCCGAGTACAAACAACGACATCAAGCGGTTTGGCCAGACATGCTTGATGCGTTATCACGCCATGGTTGGCACAACTACTCGCTCTTTTTGCGCGACGACGGGTTACTTGTTGGGTACCTTGAGACGCCTGATTTTGCACGTGCCGTAGCCGGCATGCAATCCGAAGAGGTCAACGCACGCTGGCAGGCCGAAATGGCTCCATTTTTTGAGACGCTTGACAGTGGCGCTGCCGATACGTCACTCCTTACCCTGACCGAAGTCTTCCACCTCGCATAACCTGTTTAGCCCTCACATTGTTGTTGGAACTCAGCGTCGCTCATGGTAAGCAGACGAAACGTCTCGAGGAAGCCGACGACTGCGGGGTATCCTGTCCAACACAATGCCACACACACACCACCGAGCACGCGTCGCCCCATATAAAAATACTGTGCACCAATCACGCCACCAAAAAACGCCAACACCACTGCAAGAGTACGACTACGCGGTGTAGCCATGCGCTCGCCGCGCGTCAAAGAAGTGCCACACGTCTGACAATTTGTACGAAACAACGGGTTTGTTTGGCCACATCGTGCACACGTGCGCGATGCAAATCGCTGCAACGCAACCAGCGATACCAATGATGTCACGAGGGCAAGCCACGATGAAGATTGCGACTGAGATGTCACAGGCCCACCACGTGCTGTGCCACATTGGGGGCAGTGCGTATCTAGCGCAGACCCCATACCACCGCACGTTGGGCATGTCCAAAAAGCTGATCCATTAGCGTTATTCATCTTCCATACTTTCAAATACATGGCACATGCGATTTTTCAAGTTTTATTTTAATGCATGTGCCATGGAATGTCTATACTACGTTGAACTGACACAAAAGGTTGCACTACTCGTCCATGCGCCACAAATCCGCATATGACTCACGCCGACGCATCACGCGTACCTGCCCATGACGCACCAATAACGCCGTTGGGCGAGGCACCATGTTGTAATTACTCGCCATGCTCAACGTATATGCACCAGATACCGCCAAAGCCACCAAATCTCCGACCACTGGTCGCGCCAGTGCCGCATCTTTCAACAGAAAATCGCCAGACTCACAATAGCGCCCTGCCACATTTACTACCTCATCGGCGACGGCATCAGCGCGATTGGCGAGGAGCGCAGTATACTTGGCGCCATACAACACCGGTCGGATGTTGTCAGCCATACCGCCATCAACATGCACCCAGCGTGGCAAATCGCGCACCGGCTTGGAGCCAATCACACGATACACTGCCACGCCCGCGCGCGCTACAATCGAGCGCCCAGGCTCGAGCTCGAGGCGCAAGCGCGACAATCCATGGCGCACACACCCTTGTTGCAACTGATGCCACATCGCTGCCACACTCGCCACGATATCAGGTGGTTGTTGATGGGCAAGATACGCTACTGCCAAGCCACCACCGATATTCAGCGCCTCAATCGGCAACTGATAGGTATTGCGGAGCAATACAACTTGCTCAAGCAACACATCAATCGCTGCAACATGTGTTTGTGCATCGAAAATCTGTGATCCGAGATGTGCATGAATAGCGGTCAAGCGCAATCCAGAAGCGTGCTGGAGCAACGCACCAACGCGTGGCATTTGTTCGATGGGAAAGCCAAACTTGGATGCATAATGCCCCGTCTGAATGTGCACATGTGTGTCCGTGGCAATATCGGGCGTCACACGAATTTGGATGGGGAACGGCGTCATTCGCTCGGCAGTCTTGGCAATTAACAGCTGGAGTTCGTCAAGATTATCGACGACAATTGCACCAATGCCTGCCGCCAGCGCCTCATCCAATTCTCGCGGCGTTTTGGCGTTACCGTGCATATGAATGTGATGCGGATCAACCCCTGCATGCAACGCTAAGGCGAGCTCGCCCCCCGACACCACATCGAGTGCCAGTCCCTCACTATGCACCACCTGCGCAATCGCCGTATTAAGCAAGGCTTTACCGGCATAGTGCACCACAGCATCGGTAGCTCCACAGGCGATGCAGGCCTGCCGATACGCCTGACACATTTCGCGGATGGTCAACTCATCAAACACATACAAAGGCGTGTCATATTGTGCGGCGAGCTCCGTCACATCATGGCCAGCAATCAACAAATGACCGTTTGGGGCGATGGTGGCCGTCTTAGGCCAGACATGACTCAGTGACATGCGCGACTCCGCTCTGCATACAAAAATCGTACCGGTGGTACTCCACCGGTACGATTATACCAACGACACGAAGGATTAAATCAGCCCAGCTAGTACGGCCAAGGCAGCGTCGTAGTTGGGGTGCTGACCCGCAACCGGCACATACTCAGCATACTGAATCACACCGGCGGCATCGACTACGAATACGGCACGGCTCTCGAGACGAATCTCTTTGACGTAGGTGCCATAGGCGGCGCCGAACGCCATGGTGCGATGATCCGATGCCACCACGAGGTTCTTGATTTCGTTGGCACCACAGTAGCGACGCAACGCAAACGGCAAGTCAGCCGTAACTGACAGGATTACCACCTTATCGCCGAGCTTCCCTGCTTCTTCGTTGAAACGCTTCGTTTGTAAGTCACATACGCCGGTATCGACCGACGGAGCCACACTAATCAACTGCGGCTTGCCAGCCAATGACGCGCTGTCGATATCCTTCAGATCTTGCCCCAACAACACAAAGGCAGGTGCCTTGTCGCCGACTGTAAGCTCGGGACCAACCAACGTCTTAGGACCGATGAAATCAAAAGCGTTAGCACGCTCCATGTGTAGACTCCTCTAGTTGTAACAATAACGAGTAGAGATACCTCTATCACTATACCAAAAAACAAACCGCGGGGCAGTAATACTGCCCCGCGGTCACACATCAAATCAATTAGAGACCAGCAGCGCGACGCAACGCATCGGCCTTGTCAGTGGCCTCCCATGGCAAATCGATGTCGGTGCGACCAAAGTGACCGTAGGCAGCCGTCTGCCGATAAATCGGGCGACGCAACTTAAGATCGCGGATGATGGCGCCTGGGCGCAAGTCAAACATCTCGTCGATCAACTTGGCCAACTTGGTCTCGTCGATCTTGGCAGTGCCGTAGCTCTCAATGCTGATTGAGACTGGGCGCGCCACGCCAATGGCGTATGACAACTGCACTTCAAAGCGATCGGCCAACCCGGCAGCAACCACGTTCTTGGCGACATAGCGGGCTGCGTAGGCAGCGCTGCGGTCAACCTTTGTCGGGTCTTTGCCTGAGAATGCACCACCACCATGGCGGGCAACGCCGCCGTAGGTGTCAACGATAATCTTGCGCCCAGTCAAACCGGCGTCGCCGTGTGGGCCACCGACGATAAACTGACCGGTTGGGTTGATGTGAATCTTGGGATTGTCAAGCATGTCAGCAGGCAACACGGCATTCAAGATGTGCTCTTGGATTTGTGCGCGCAAATCACCTTGGCTGATATCAGCGGTGTGTTGCGTGCTAAGCACCACGGTGTTAATGCGCTTGGGCTTGCCGTACTCGTATTCGACCGTGACTTGGCTCTTACCATCCGGACCAAGGAACGGCAACTTGCCGCTCTTGCGGGCAGCAGCCAACTCACGCGTCAAGCGATGCGACAAACTGATGGTCAACGGCATCAACTCAGGCGTCTCGTTACAGGCGAAGCCGATCATCATACCTTGGTCGCCGGCACCAACGGCCTCGACTTCGGCATCGGTCATTTCACCGGTCTTGGCCTCATGCGCCTTGTCGACGCCCATTGCGATGTCAGGTGATTGACCGTGGAGTGATACAACCACGCCACAACTTTCGGCGTCAAAGTAGAACTTCCCGCCGGTGTAGCCGATTTCGCTCACCGTCTTGCGTACGATATCCTGAATGTCGCCGACGTTACCGTTGACGGTCACTTCACCCATCACGGCAATCAAACCGGTGGTAGTAGCCGTCTCACAGGCAACGCGGGCGCGTGGATCAACGGTCAAAAACGCATCCAGAATGGCATCAGATACCTGATCGCACAACTTGTCTGGATGACCCTCGGTGACTGATTCAGACGTGAACAGCAACGACGGGGATTTCATAAATGTGGTTGACATGCTCTATCCTTACAACTAGCTAGATATACAATCGCACACACACCCCACGCCATCATTGTGATGGCGTGGGGTGGTGATAACTAGGTGCCCTCTTCCCACGAACCCAAGTACTTGACCTGCTCAGCGGACAAATCGTCGTAACGGATGCCCATGGCACGCAACTTGAGCGCAGCAATCTCTTGGTCGACTTCTTTGGGCAAGGCGTGGACGGCCGAGGCCAACTTACCCTGGTGCTTGAGCAAGAACTCAGTAGCCAAGGCTTGGTTGGCAAACGACATATCCATTACGGCGCTTGGATGGCCCTCGGCGCTCGCCAAGTTAATCAAGCGGCCTTCGCCGAGCAAGTTGATGCGGCGACCATCCTTGAGGATGTACTGATCAACAAATGGGCGGGGCTGACGCTTCTCGACTGACATGGCCTCAAGATCGTCGATGTTGATTTCGACGTTGAAGTGACCGCTGTTCGAGACGATACAACCGTCCTTCATCACGGCAAAGTCTGCAGCGTCAAGCACGTGCTTGTTACCGGTGGCGGTGACAATGAAGTCGGCTTGGGCAGCGGCTTCTTCCATTGGCATGACGCGGAAGCCGTCCATCGCAGCCTCGAGGGCTTTGACTGGATCAACCTCGGTCACGATGACCCATGAACCCATGCCACGGGCACGCTCAGCAATACCGCGTGAGCAGTAGCCGTAACCGGCCACTACAAACGTCTTGCCGGCCAACAACACGTTGGTAGCGCGGATGATACCGTCGAGTGTGCTCTGACCGGTACCGTAGCGGTTGTCGAACAAGTGCTTGGTGTCGCTGTCGTTCACGGCAATGACGGGGAACGGCAACACGCCGTCAGCGGCCATGGCACGCAAACGAATCACACCGGTGGTCGTCTCTTCGGTACTGCCGAGCATCTGTGGGATGAGGTCACGACGGCTCTTGAGAATCCCTGAGACCAAGTCGGCACCGTCATCTTGGGTGACGTGTGGGTTGTGGGCCAACGCCGCCTCGAGGTGCTTGTAATAGGTCTCATGATCTTCACCCTTGATGGCGTAGACCGGGATCTCTTCGTGGGCAACCAAGGTAGCCGCAATGTCATCTTGGGTTGACAATGGGTTTGAGGCAGCCAACACCACATCGGCACCACCCGCAGCCAAGGTTGCCATCAAGTTGGCAGTCTCAGCCGTGACGTGCAAACACGCTGACACGCGCATGCCCTTGAATGGCTTCTCTTTGGCGAAGCGCTCGCGAATCTGACGCAACACGGGCATTTCGTTCTCAGCCCAAGTCATGCGCTTACGCCCTTGCTCGGCCAAGCCGATGTCCTTGATGTCGTACTGTTTACTGGTCATGAACAAACTACTCCTTACACACAAAAACCATTACATTACCACCGACTGACACTGACCACTGTGCATCGCACCACGCCACGCATCAAGTACCTGGGCGTTGGCCAGTGCGGCTGACGACTGTGTCAAAACCAAGCGCTGCGACGGCGAAGCCGCCACCGCTTGCGCAAATACCTCGGCCTGATGCACAAAATGATTGGCAGGCGGCACTACAATTTGCACTTCTTCAGCAAAGTGTGCCCCACGCCATAGACGCACGACAGATTCACGATTAGGAAACATCGTGAATGGTCGATTTATCTCAATTACTCCATTATAGCCGATTATTCTTGCTTGTTGGTAAAACCCGCCTAAAAAGCTTACATTTACCTGGGTTTGGCACAAAAAATCATACCCAAACACCCCGGATGCAAGCACATCAACGTCGTTTCCACCGCGAATTCCCATCGCCTGTACTGTCGTCGGCGTTGCTTGGGTCACGAGCTGAGCTAGACTAACCCCGTAACACCCAATGTCATAAATAGCACCACCACCGACTGACTCAACCATGCGAATATCGTGTGGATTATCTTGGCGATAGCCAAAATTCACCTGTACTTGCCGCACCTCACCGATATCGCCGGCCGTAATCAATGCCACTATTTGCGCGGTTTGCGGATGAAAGC
>CAYXXK010000016.1:45279-60970 GCA_964469045.1 uncultured Klebsiella sp. | reverse complement strand
GCGTTGCGGTCGCCGTGGGCGTTGCGGTCGCCGTGGGCGTTGCGGTCGCCGTGGGCGTTGCGGTCGCCGTGGGTGTTGCGGTCGCCGTGGGTGTTGTACGATGAATCTGGCCAAACAGGCGCACAATATCACTCACACTCACTGCATGATTGGTCAGCACAACGCGAGCAACCTGACCACCAAACCATAATCCTTGTTCTGGGAGTGTCGGGCGCATTGGATTCATCAACCAACGGCCACCGATAGCAAGTTTTTGTGCACCGTTTCCGTTCACCGATGTAGCACGTTGCTGTGCGACGAGGGAGGTATCAACATAGAGCCGGAGTTGACTGCGCGTCAAATCAAAAACGCAGGTGAGCATGTGTGGGTTTGTATCTATTGCGCCGCGCGCACTTAGGCGCACTTGCCCACTCTGACAAAACGGTACTTGTGTCGCAGTCACCCCAATCTCTACTGAAGCCTTACTCCGTACACCATGACTTAATACAAGACGCTCGCGGGTGGCAGTATCGCGTCGCACCCAGACACTCATACTAAAGCTCTGACGATCGAATGAAATGCCTTTTTGTGTCAATAACAGCTGTTGGCGTTGCGCTGCATACGTAATTCCGGGGCCAATAGCTGGTGCAAACTCGCTAATAAATGTGGGGCAACGCTGACACGTCAGATTGTTTTTGTTAGACGAATGATCACGAAAGCTCCGTGACACAAAGAGATAGTCGGCAATCACATATCGACTATGAATTGCCGTCGGCGTTGGCATGACGTACACGCCACTCGATTGCGCCGCGGCATGCGTAGCGGCCCAACCGACTACGCAGAAACCAATCGTACAGACGATTGCGAGTATCCAGGTACGCATATGCATCCTCCTTGTCGACGTTGCGAGTACGCGAAAACAGGGTGGTAACCATACGTGTCACGTTGGGATATCAGAAAACGCTATGAATTTTAGTTTTAACGTAATACGTATATTATTGAGAATTGATGTTTTGTCAAATTTCACAAAATTACCACGTACCGCAGGTATGAGCACCAAGTTGATAGACACAACCACACACCGAAAGAATCTCATATAATTCACAATAAGATTGATTGGTTACATCACATAGGACCCGCCATGCTCATCATCATCGGTGATATGAATGTCGATATTAATTTGGCCATCAGTCATTGGCCTCACGAGGGTGGAGATGCCTTAGCGCATACTGCAATCTGGAGCAATGGCGGAACTGGGCTCAACAGCGCCATTGCAGTTGCACGAATGGGTGGATCGCCACATTTATGGGGACGCATTGGCAGTGATCCGGCAGCGCACCAACTTCTGCATGCGGTACGTCAATCAATGATACAGGTTGAAGACATCCAAATTGATGCTGAATTACCTACTGGATTATGTGTCATTCCGGTGACACCACACGGCGAGCGGACGTTTTTGAGTTATCGAGGCGCCAACACCGCATGGCAACTCCCTAATACATGGCCGACGGGCAATCATTGGTTGCATGTATGTGGGCATGCATTGCTAAGTGATACGCAACGACAAAGCGCACGATTGGCGCTTAGAGAGGCGCAACTGCGTGGCTGGCACACATCGGTTGATTTGTGTGAAGGACTTGCCACGCAACTCGACGATTTGTGTACAGTGCTGCCATATCAGCTCACCGTTTTGTTGGGTAATCGTAACGAGATGCACCTCGCACAACACCACATACACCATCCATTGTCGACCTACGCCCACACAATCATCACCAAGTGTGGCGCTGACGGGTGTGTTGCCGAAGACAATGAAACTCATATCAGCGCCGCTGGATTTGTGGTTGATGCAATTGATACCACCGCCTGTGGCGATACGTTTGCAAGTATTTGTGTATGGGCGCTGATGCAACAGCACGCGCTGGCTGATGCCCTACTGGTTGCGAACGCCGCAGGGGCCATTACCGCTAGTCGACGCGGTGCAGCCGACATCACTCCACATCGCTCAGAAGTCATTGCCTTGATTCGTCAGCAACGGACCAATGTGCCTGCGTGGCTTGAAGCCACTATCTGAATACACGATGGTACAATAAACCGAACTGATTATTCGTGAGGGAAACCATGACACCGAGTTGGAAAGCGCGCCTGGACGCATTGCAAATCACAACACTTGCCGATATATTCCGTACTCCCAAACCCATTATTGGGATGGTTCACTGTTGGCCAATGCCCGGTGCCCCTGGGTATACCGGCTACGGCATGAACACCATCATCGATCACGCCAAAGCTGACACCGAAGCATTATTAGCTGGTGGATGCGATGGCGTAATTGTTGAAAACATGTGGGACGTACCGTTTCGGGCTGGTGCACACATCCCCCCCGAGAGCATCGCTACGCATGCAGTGGTTGCAGCAGCGGTACGAAGTGAATGCCATTTACCGATGGGCATTAATTTAGTACACAACGGTGGTGTCGCATTATTGGCGATTGCCATCGCGGCTCGTGCCGAGTTTATTCGCGTCTGCATGTTCACGGGCGCAGGAGTATGGGATGCGGGAAGTTTTGATGAAGGGTGCGCAGCTGATTTGATGCGACGGCGCAAGGAACTACATGCCGAAGATATCAAAATCATCGCTGACGTCGACAAGAAGCACTCAGTACGGTTTCCAGGCATAGACTTGGCGACACATATTGAATGGACACGCTTTTTTGGCGCTGATGCACTGATTATTTCAGGGCGGATGACCGGTGATGCACCTGATTTGGGCAAGGTACGCGAGGCAAAAGCACTGGCAGGCGATCGCCCAATTATCATCGGAAGTGGCGCAGATGAGCGCAATATTGGTGCATTCATGTCAGTCGCAGATGGCGTTATTGTTGGCTCTAGCATCAAGCAAGATGGCCAAATCGCTGAACCAGTTGATGTTGTGCGTGTACGCCGTTTTATTGATGCTGCACGGAGTCATGCATGAGTCAAACACGGCACATTTTGATGCCGAGCGACGTCTTCCCACCACGCTGTGGTGGTGCAGGGTGGAGTGCGCATGCGCTCGCACTTGCGTTGCAACTGCATGGTGAGCACGTAACAGCCGTGGTACCAGCCATAAGTGACTCGGCGGTATTTGCCGATGCCCCATCAACTACAGATGTCTTGGGAATCACGACCGTACGCACGCCTGTAGCCAACCATCCACTGCGCTTTTGGCGACAAAGTGCGATGGTTGCACACATGCACCAATCATTACGTCAACTTGCAACACTTGCGCCAACGACAATTATTCATGCACAACATATTTTGTCGGCACAAGCAGCAATATCCCTTCAAAAAGCCAAAACCAAAGTGGTGATTACCGTACGCGATCACTGGCCATGGGACATGCGTGCAACTGGCATGGAGATGGCGGGCGATCAACGTACATGGGCCGGCGTATCAGCCACGCTCACCCAACGGCAACAACCGCTTCATCGGCATCTACTCATTCCTGCATATATGCTTCAAATGCGTGCACGGGCACGCTTACTCCACGAAGCAGCTGCAGTCATTGCCGTCTCGCAGCATATGGCCATGCGCATTCGCATGCATGTTCCTACCGCAAACGTTGTAGCTATTCCCAACATGGTCGATGTAGATGTCATCCAGCGTACCGTTGCATCACCACTCAATCCGAATGTGCCTGCACGATTTGCGTTATTTGTTGGCAAACTCGAAGCAAACAAAGGGGCTGAGCTGTTACCAGAATTAATCCGTCATATCAAACCACCGGCCATTGTTGTCGCCGGAGATGGTCCACTCAAACAACATATTCGTGAGGCTGCACAGCAGGTTAACGTCCCGTGCACAATGCTAGACTGGGTTGATCATGATGATGTCTTACGTTTGATGGCGCGATGTGAGGCATTGTGGTTCCCTTCGTCGTGGGATGAGCCCTTGAGTCGTGTGCTGTTAGAAGCATTAGCGAGTGGAGCGCCTATTGTTGCAATGCCTACCGGTGGCACGCCTGAGATTATCGTTGACGACGTCAGCGGTATGCTTGCGCCCGATCATGCAGCGTTTGTGCATCATGCACGGATGCTCCATGAACATAGCGAGACACGCCATCGGCTACGGTCCAGTGCTGTCGCACATGCACGCACGACATTTGATGTACCGGTTGTTATTGCCAAGGTACAACAACTTTATGATGAAATTGTGGGGGTCTGATGAAACCTCTTCGCGTAGCTATGCTTGCACGATCGGTATGGCCGTTGCACGGCTATGGTGGCATCGAACGTCATATTTATCACTTGACCACACATCTGGCACAACGTGGTCTCGAGGTGACGTTGTTTGTACAGGATAGTCTGGATGAAGCCGGGCTCGCCATGCTCCGCACCCACATGCAAGTTGTGCAGTCGCGCTACGATTACACATCGCCGTATATACGGCCAAATTCTATTGTTGGTCGACAAATCAACTACCCGCGCTATACCCTTGCACAAGGGGCTGATGTTGTCCACCGTGTCCGTCGTGGTGAATTCGACGTTGTGCACTCACAAGGACTCTGCGCATTCGGCTATGGTTGGCATCGACGGAACCAAGCTGACATCGCCAACGTGCCGTTTTTTGCGAATCCACACGGGCTCGAAGAATATCGCACGCCGGATTGGCGCAAATGGCTTGCGTATGCGCCTTTTCGTTGGATGTATACCAAAGGTCATCAACTCGCCGATTTTGTGATTGCCACGGACGCTTGCACTGCGCCTGATTTACCCAAATATCTGAACGTCAACGCCCAACGCGTTGTTGTGATTCCGAGTGCTATTGATATTCAAGAGAATCTTGCGCCGATTACGACCGCACGTACGCACCACATGCGTCAACGCTATACTACTCCTGATGAATTACTGCTGATAAGTGTCAGTCGCCTCGAGCGCAACAAGGGGTATCATCTCTTGGCTGAGGCATTGCAACGTGCGAACACACAACAATTACTCCCACCACACTGGCGCTGGGTACTGGTTGGCGACGGCAAAGAACGACACGCACTAGAGTCACAAGTCGCGGAGCTTGGCATTGCATCGCATGTCACATTTGCGGGACGGCTCAACGATGATGACCTACAAAACTTATATGCGGCGGCTGATTTTTTTGTGCATCCAACCCTCTACGAAGGATCTTCGCTTGTGACACTCGAAGCGATGATTCATCAGCGGCCAGTCTTAGCCACGGCGGCTGGTGGTATCCCAGACAAAGTATTTAATAATGTAAATGGTATACTAGTAGAACCAGGAAGTGTTCCAGCATTACTCGACGGATTACGACGCATGCTTGATGCCCGACCGCACTGGCCTGCATGGGGTATTGCTGGGGCATCGATTGTACGGCAACAATTCGATTGGAGCGTCGTCGCGCGACAGACGCATGATGCCTATTGCGATGCACTCGATGTTCGTCGCGTGACATGATGGAAAAGACACACCATGAACGTCATACCATTCCACATTTCAATCGGCTCAGAAGACGACGTAACATTTGCGTTATATGTGTCAACGCCATCAAAAACGTTCGCAACACCTGTGTCTATTCCAGATGAGATTATTCAGTTGGGCGTGCGCCTGCTTCAACCAAATCACATTGAGCCACTTGGTGACGCAGCTGCACTTGGTCGTACGCTGGGTGGCATTTTGTTCCCTGCGGTAGTGCGCGATTTGTTGATTAGTAGCGCTCGTGAGGCACATAGCGAAAACGGGCGACTGCAGATTCAACTCCAAATTGCTGTACCTGAACTTGCCGCGCTGCCGTGGGAATGGGCAGTCATTGAAGGCACGCGCGCATGGGCGCCATCGGTAAACGAAGATTATGGCGTGGTACGGTTATCTTCCGTGGTGGAGCCAGCACCACCAATTGGCGTAGATGGCCCACTACAAGTGCTCATCTGCGTTTCGCCCAACCAAAAATCCGAATACAGTGCAATTCACACGTTATTACAAGCCGAAATCGCCGAACAGCGCATTAACATCCACGTTACAGAAGTTCATGGACTTGCTGATATACGGACCGCATTAAGTCGCGATATTTATCATGTAGTGCATTTTATTGGTGATGTATCACTCAATGAAGAGCAATACATGAATATCACATTCGGCGCTCCAATTGACGTCTTTGAACTCCAAGAAGTGCTATCAGAATATACCGATATCGGGCTCGTATGCGTAACCTGTAGCGGCATTGAAGAGCCACAAATTCGTGCAATACCACAGATTTTTGCGGCACTGTTATTAAGTCGTACCATCAATGCTGCAATTACGTTTAGTGGCATTAGTACGCCAGATATAATCATGCGCTTTGCCGCAACATGCTACAACGCCATTATTGATGACATACCGCTCGATCTCGCCGTCACTCGCGGTCGGCGTGCACTCACGAGCGGACGGCGTGACACGAGTTGGGGATTACCACAACTCCGTATTGTACCGGGCACCGAACGCTTATTTTTATTTGAACCACCACGCGACCCTTGGCGCTGGATTTGGTCGGTAACCGCGGTAGTCGGCATTGCAGCTGCAATTATTGGTGCAATTCTGTTTGGGCGTTTTTTGATGGAATCTACGACGCCCATCGATACACCGCCTGCCATCATTATGCCCACACCGGAACCATAAATGATAAATGCACGACGCAGACTACCGTCAGTTGAACGCTTAGTTGCTGCGCTACACGAGCACAGCACACTCCCTCATGCACTCGTGGTTGCCCAAGCTCGTGTTTTGCTAGCTGAATTACGGCGCACTCCCGAAACGATTCCCGATTTTGCGCAGATTGTCACATCGCTGACACAACGGCTTGATGCGCTGTTGTTGCCGTCGCTCCGTCCTGTCATTAATGCGACCGGAGTGCTATTGCAGACAAATCTCGGGCGTGCACACTTAAGTAGCGCGGCACAGCGCGCGCTCCACGATTATGCAGGTGCTGCATCCATCGAATATGATCTTGTACGAGGTCAACGCGGTGAGCGGAATCATCATGTAGCGAAACTCCTCACGCATGTAACCGGGGCTGAGGCTGCCGTTGCTGTCAATAATAATGCTGCTGCGATTTTGTTGATTTTGTCGGCGTTTGCTGTGGGCAAAGAAGTGATTGTATCGCGCGGGCAAGCAGTCGAAATCGGCGGTGGCTACCGCATTCCTGATGTGTTACGCCAGAGCGGTGCAACTCTTGTTGAGGTAGGCACAACAAATCGAACGTATGCCCGTGATTACGCAGACGCAATCACAGCACGCACTGCTATGATTTTGCGCGTTCACACAAGTAATTTCCGGGTGCAAGGATTTGTACATGATGCTGAACTTGACGAATTATCGGCCATTGCGCAGGCGCACAATATCTTGTTGGTTGATGATGTAGGCAGTGGGTCGCTGATTGATGTACGTACCTATGGACTCACAGCTGAACCGCTGGTGCAAGAACGGGTAGCTGCAGGCGTTGATCTCGTCTGCTTTAGTGGCGATAAGCTTCTCGGTGGTCCACAGGCTGGCCTGATTGTGGGGAAGCATGCACTTATTCAACAACTCACCAAACACCCGTTGATGCGTGCAATTCGCCTCGACAAACTCATCATGGCCGCACTGCAAGCAACACTGCATAGCTACATGGTTGGGAGTGCACTTGACGATATTCCGATTTGGCAGATGATTCGTGCAGATCACGCAACCATTCGGCAACGTGTCAATGACGTGGCACTGCAGCTCTCAGATGCCTGGCAAATACGTGCCTGTGAAAGCACGATTGGCGGCGGGTCATTGCCAGGCGACACATTGCCGTCATGGGCCTTGGTATTACCGCATCCAGCGCCACACACCATCGCACAACAACTTCGTACCGGCACACCTGCGCTTGTTGGGCGCATCGCCGCAGACGCATTCTGGCTTGATTTCCGTTCGGTATTACCACCCTACGATTCAATCATCACCGCACAACTCAAGCAACTTCATCTGCCATCATAATCTGGACTATGTAGGTGTCTGCACGGTTAATAATTTGCTACGCACCAGCATAATCAAATCACTGAGATTCGCAGGAGCAGGCGGGATACGCTCATCACCAGCCAGCATATCAGCATAGGTCATAAACCGACGTACAATTCCGTCGAGTGCCTCGCCACGTGTCAAACCGTTTTGATCACGCACAATCGTGCATGCAGAAGCCAAACGTACAGCCGTCACACCATCACCTTCGGCCAAACTAATCGCCGCAAACACGTCAACAATATATAACAAGTCATTAAGGCCCCCGATACGTTCAAGCACACGAAATGCTTTGGTGATGTAATGACGTGCATCATTTGGTTGGTTATTGAGCGCAAACACTGCAGCCATGCGTAAATGAACTGCCGCATTACTACTCGGGGCTTTGAGTTTGCTAAACATACCATCTGCCATAAATAATTCATGACGAGCCATCTCATAATCACCCATCACCATAAAGATAAGACCGCGATTAGCATGTGCATCAGCAGAGCCAAATGATACTGCTTTGTGCCCATAAATACGCAATGCTTCATCGCTCATCTTGATGCTTTGATTCGGTTGACCAGCAATCAAATAGATGTACGAAAGTGTGTCATAACAACGTGCTACCCATCCCGACAAATTCAAAATATCAAATTCCGAGAGTGCCCGCAAAATGAGTCGCTCAGACTCTTGCCAACCGATAGACTGTAACCCATGCAAACCACATTCCAGCGCAGCCATGGCCCACAACTGTGATTGTTGCAGACGTTCGGCGCGCGTCATCGCTTGGTTGAGATAGCGGATCGTACTGTCAACAATACCACGATGGCCGTAGTAGCTGCCAATGGCAAACAACACATCACCAATCATGGGGTGCGATTCACCAATCACGCGTAATAGTTGATTGGCAATTGTACACAGCTCGGCGCTCAGTCCATGCCGGACCCACACAATTCGCCACTGCACCACGAGATTTATGGCCAGGTCATACAACTCGAGGTCATACATTTGGAGCAACAAATCGTACGTAGCCAAGACATCAAATGTGGAGAGTTGTCGTGCAAATGCATCGCCTTCAATTTCTACTGCGTGCAACGACTTGGTGAGGAGACGACTCATCTCGGCCAAGATTCGCTGACGCTCAGCGTCAGTCATCGTCGTCATGATAGCCATACGTAGTGCATCGTGTATGAGGTAGCCCTCACCACGCCGATTCGTGATAATTTGCCGCCGTTCTAATAACGAGAGCTGGCTTTTGATGACGATGTGATTATGGACTTGGAGATAATCACTCAACAAACTCCAAAATTGTTCACTGAGTGGATGCCGTACCATCACCATCACATTGAGGAGTCGTTGTGCTAATGGCGCTAGGCTATCAATTAAACCACCATACATATCGCCGTGCGCCAACTCCCACCCAGCCGCTGCGCTATTTGCTGCAGTCACAATATGCATGGGAAAGCCATGTGTCACCTCAAGAAGTCGATTCACACTCTCGGGTGCAATATCACCACCATCTGCATTCTTATAGACATGCCAAAAAAGTTTATTGGACTGCGTTGCATCAAGTGGTGGCAAGACAATTTCATGAATTTGATTAAAGGCATGTGCAAGTCCTGCTACTTGTGTGGTCACGATGAGGTGCAAGTTTGGCAACTGTTGAAAGAGGTGATAGAGCACATGTTCAGGTGTTATTTTGTCATTTCCATTGAGATCATCAATCACAATCACGGCGTTTTTGATGCGATCAGCAGTCCGCAGACGCATCAGCCATGTTTCGTTACCCAATAACTGCATACCCGATGTAAGTCCGATGGCACGGTATACATCATCGATATGTGTCAGTTGTGGGGGAACGGTCACCACAAACACTTGGTAGTCATATAACGGTTCGATACGACGTGCCGCCATCATCGCTACCGCACTTTTGCCAATTCCCGACGGCCCACTGAGTACCACATGTTGTGGCGCATCAAGGACTTGACGGCGCCATGCAGTCATGATGACGTTCACCACATCGGCAACATAGACATCACGCTCTAACAAAATACTATCTTCGTGGATGCGGAAAGGAACAATATCGTAGTGCTGTAACGCTTTGCGCCAATCTTCATTTGAAAAATACTTTGCGAAACGTGGCACGTCGCCGACGGGTAGTCGCGTTAAATTACAGAGTTCAAGCAGTTCGTGTGCCGAAATAACTGGCGGATTCACCTCGAGTATGACCTCGAAGGTAGTAATCAACTCTTCGACTCGTGCATTGACCACGTGCTGTGGTCGTGCCAAAAAGATATCCGAAAATCGCCCAGGTGTCATGTCGCATCCACGCTCTTGTATCATCTCAACGAGTGATGCAACTGCAGTTCTGCGTACATTTGCGCCAATTGTAGAGCTTTCTTTGCCAACACCAATATTAATGCGTTGACGTCGTAATCGAATACGAATCGTACTCATTAGTTCGATAATGCGCTTTTTAATGTGTTCGTCGCTCAAACTCACTAAACTCGGCATGATGTTCCTCTTTTCGCATACAACCGTGCGCAGTGCCCACGCATTGATGTACGTACCCACACGAATATCGTCGTTTTCAAGCTTCTTTGCATAGCCTATCACGGACACGCGGCAAATATTTTGTTATTTTCTCCAATTTTAATTTCGACACATGCCTATGCTGGCGAGCAACCCATATCATTGCGTGTGTCATGATAAGAAGCGCTCTTGTGTAGGTGGGCGAATGCCCAATGCACGCACGACCATATCAACTACTTCACGACGACCGGCGACCGTATGCGCAAAATCAAGTTGATCTGTTGGAATAGTCAGTACGGGGCAACGATCAAAACTAGACATCCACTCGTCGTATCGTTGATTGAGACGACGTAGATAGGCTGGTGGGATATTCATTTCACTAGGGCGGGCACGCCCTGCAATACGCTTTTGCAGGGTATCGAGTGACGCCTGCAGATAGACCACCAACGTTGGTGGTTGAATGCGTTGCACCAATGTGGAGTAGAGCCGACGATAGGTACGAAAGTCGCGTGCTGACAAAATCTGCTCTTCGTAGAGACCTTTAACAAAGATTTCGTAATCCTCGTACATGCTGCGATCCTCAATCACTGATCCAGGCATATCGCTGATTTCGAGATGCTGTTCAAACCGCTGTGTCAAAAACCAAATTTGGCTATGAAATCCCCAGCGTTCACGATTGGCATAGTAATCGTCGAGATACGGGTGGTCTCCGACGAGTTCGTAGTATGGTTGCCAACCAAGTTCTTCCGCAAGAATTCCTACTAATGTACTTTTACCGACGCCGATATTACCAGCAATCGAGACATGAATGCGTCGCACACGCCCAGAGCTTTCCATCATATCAACCTCATCATTAGACCTGCATGGTACGCCATTTACCTCGACGAAAACGGATATAGGCCAGGATGGCTTGACTACAAAAATCAGCACCCATGGCAATCCAAACACCTACCAAACCGCCACCACTCATCAACACGATAAACGTGATTGGCAAACGCAACCCCCACGTACTAATGACTTTGGTGTAGAGAGGCCAACGCGTATCACCTGCCCCGCGTAATGCGCCTGACAACACAAAATTCGCTCCCATGGCAATTTGAAACGCGCCGGCAATTTGGAGCGGAATGATACCGGCTGCAATCACATCGGCATCATTCACAAAAAACGCAAGTAGCGGTTGTGGGAACAAGGCCATCAAGCCACCAAGGATGACCATCATCAACGATGTCTGCTTGAGTGCCTCATACGTCGCTGCATGTGCTTCGTCGGGACTTTTGGCGCCCAACGCCTGCCCAACCAATGCAGATGCAGCAATACCATACCCCCAACCAGGCAGGAACGCCAGTGATTCAATACGAATCACCAAATTATGTGCGGCGTAGGCTGCAGTCCCAAGCTGGTTAATCATGCCAATAAAGAGAATTAATGCACTTTGAAACACCATTTGCTCGCCAGCAAAGGGCCAGCCAACCCGAACAATGCGCGTAATCATGTCGCGATTGAGTTTGATTTGAAGCTTCAGCCACAACCCAGCACGCCCACGCAACAACAACACAAAGGTAATCAACCCTCCCACGGTACGTGCAGTCGCAGCCCCAATGGCAGCCCCTTCGACACCCATTGGCGCAATCCCGGCAGCACCACCAATCAGCACATATGATAACGCCACGTTGACAAGATTAACCACAATCATGATCATCAATGGTGTCCGGGTATCGCCAGCACCACGCAACGAGGCCATGCCAATCATCATTACTGCAGTCGGCAAAAACGAATACCCCAAAATACGAATAAACTGGGCACCCAAATTGCTAACCAATACCTCTGATCGATAGACAGTCATCACCGATTCGGCAAATCCGATAGCGACAATACTCATCAGAACCGCACTCACCAATCCCATCAGGAGTCCTTGACGAAGCGCGGCATTCGCAGTCTCGGGATCTTTGGCACCGGTGGCACGTGCAACCAACGCAGTACACCCTGTACCAATGGCCATAAAGAGCAATGACATCGTCCAAAACATCTCTCCGGCGAGCCCTGTGGCAGCAAGGGCTGGCGCCGTGCCATACCCGAGTGCAGCGATGGTGGCCATGCTCATCTGCCCTACCAGCAAGATATCGACCAAACCAACCAGCGTGTTGAGTACGAGCTCGCTGACTGCGGGCATCGCTAATTTAAAAACCTGTCGACGCCGCGCCTGTGGAGTTTGCATGAACGTCCCTGCTCCCTTGTGTAAATGCGTTCATGAATTGTAGCACGTTGTATTTATGCTGTATGCAAATTGTCATACAACTTCCTCTTGACATGAAACAAATGTTCGTATACTATTAGCACAGATGTTTCGAACATATGTGCCACATCCTCAAGGAGGTTCTACCATGGCAGTTCGCACACAAGACATGCGCAATCCAACAATGCGACTTCCCCGCGTCAAAAGCAAAGGGTTCTCACTTCGCCGCATTAATATTCCTACAATCGGGTCCGTCACTCCAACATACATCATTGGCGCACTTGCGGCGGCAGTCGCACTCTATTTCGCCTTGAGTGCGGCAGTAAGTTGGGGTATCGAGCGGTATGACGATGTCCGTTACGGAGAAACGCGTACGTTTCACACTGACGCCTATCTCGGCATTGATGATAGTCCAACGAATCCAAGCCATTTTGTGGCAATGAATCTCAACCGACAGGTTGTCATCATGCATATCCCAGGTGGTGATACCAGCAAGACACGGGTCATCAATGGACCGTACCTGTTTGGTGCCGATGAGGATCGCACGCCGGTGTTACTTGATTTCCGCGACGTCAACGGCGACAGTTTGACCGACATGATTGTCAACGTCAAAAACGAGGCCTTGATTTACCTGAATCGTGGCGATCGACTTGGGCTGATGTCACCCGAAGAGCGAGCCAACATCACGCTCGAATAACATACAACTCACTGCGTGGCCCCTTACCGATGTGCGTGGTGTCCCCCCGCCCAGCACATCTGGCCACACGCCTGCACCGCCACACGCTTTTCCCGTGGCGGTGCATTTTTTGTCATGCAGTGGGATAATGACTCCAGCACCAGAGACTGACCAAAGGCATACGCATGAGCGACACTGAACATCTCCCCCTACAACAGCGATGGCAACAATGGCTCGAACAAAGCCGTGCTGCACTTTCGACGATTCCAACCGCATTTCAACTCGTACGTGCGGCTGATCCCAACGGATTGTGGGTACTCAGCATCAGCACGGCAATAAATGCAGCCATGCCGGCACTCCAGGCCTATGTTGCATCGCAAATCATTGACCATGTGGCAACAGCCCTGCAACAACCTGATGTATGGACAGGCATGCAAGCAACAACGCCATGGCTCGCGTTCGAGTTTGGTTTACTCACAATTACAGCTATCTTGACGCAATTACGCGTGTTTGCGGACCACACACTCAACACGAAGTTGACGCATTACATTGCGATGCGCATTATGCAAAAAGCGCAGGAGCTCGATGTGCAGTACTTCGAAGATGCAGCGTTTTATGACAAGTTGCAGAACGCCAAGCGCCAAGCAGAGTTTCGTGCAATGGCACTCGTCACTGGTGTCTTTTCGATAATTCAGCAGTTTATTTCGTTGTTGTCGTTTTTGGTGATTGTCATCACGTTTCAGCCATGGGTAGCACTGATTTTGTTTGGGGCAAGTATTCCGGCGTTTGTGGCCCAAGGGCGCTATAGTCGACTCTACTTCAGGCTGCTCACATGGCGTGCGCCCGAATTTCGCCAACTCCGTTACCTCGAGGAGTTGATGACCAGCGACAAAAGCATCAAAGAGGTGCGTTTGTTTGGGCTCGGCGATCCGATTGTAGCGCGTCACGAATCCACATTCACGAGCTATTACGATGAGGATGTGGCACTCGCAAAGAAACGGTCATTCCTCAGCGTATTGTGGGGATTGGTCTCTACAGTGAGCTTTTATGTCGCATATGCATGGGTCGTATGGTTAACCATCGGCGGTCAACTAACCATCGGTGGTCTGACGTTTTATCTGGCTATTTTGCGCCAAAGTCAACAAACCTTCCAAGGGCTCTTTAACAGTATCAACTGGATTTTCGAAAACGGCTTGTTCATGACCCAACTCTTTGAGTTCTTCAATCTCAAGCCAATTATGACACAGACCACTGATGCCAAACCAATGCCAGAGCCGATGCGCGAGGGGATTGTATTCCACAACGTTTCATTCCGGTATCCCGAGCGCGAGGAGTGGACACTCAGGCATATCAATCTGCATATCAAAGCCGGCGAGACACTGGCCTTAGTCGGGATTAACGGCGCCGGCAAAACCACGCTCGTCAAGTTACTAACACGCCTGTATGACCCAACTGAGGGGTATATCACCATCGACGGCATGGACATTCGTGAGATGGACATGGCCGATTTGCAGCGCCACATCGGCGTCATCTTTCAAGATTTTGTACGCTATCAGATGAGTCTCAACGACAACATCGGGTTTGGCAACGTGGCGCGCATCAACGACCGCGCCCGGATCGAGCAGGCCGCAGATCAAGGTGGCGCAGCCGATATCGCCAAGACGTTGAGTCAGGGGTATGACACCACGCTCGGGCGTCAGTTTCAACAGGGGCGCGAGTTATCGGGTGGCCAATGGCAGAAGATTGCCCTCAGTCGAGCGTTCATGCGTGACGGCGGGATTTTGATTCTCGACGAGCCCACATCGGCGCTAGACGCCCAATATGAATACGAGGTCTTTCAGCGCTTTCGCGAGCTAACCCAAGGGCGCACAGCAATTTTGATTTCGCATCGCTTTAGTACCGTGCGCATGGCCGATCGCATCGCCGTCATTTCAGGTGGTGAGTTGGTTGAACTAGGGACACATAGCGAGCTGATAGCCAACAACGGCGACTACGCACGCCTATTTGAGATGCAGGCAAGTGGGTATCGGTAATACCATCGCACACACAAACACGGCGCACCGCAATCGGTGCGCCGTGGGTTGGGAGAATCGAAATCTTAAAGCATACGTCTAAGCACATCTGGCTTATCAGTGATAATACCGTGCACCTTGAGGTCAAGATAGCGCCGCATATCAGCAACTTCATTGACGGTCCACACGTTCACGGCATACTCAGCTTGGACAAGGGGCACAACCGCATCAATCTGGTCAAGATTAAAGTACGGATGCCACGCTTGGCAGGC
>CAYXXK010000016.1:6489-45269 GCA_964469045.1 uncultured Klebsiella sp. | reverse complement strand
TTGGCAGGCAAATTGAGCCAAAGTTGCCCGCATGCGCACTGCATCGGTGTAGACCTCAGGCTCCCAGCCACGATTGTACATCAACAGCCCCATTTGAATAGTGGGATCAATGTGGCGCATTTCGACGAGCGCTTGTGGATAAAACGACGAGATAATCACCGCATTATGCATTTGCGCATCGTTGATGGCTGCGAGCACTTGAGGAGCCATGCCGGCATGCTTGAGCTCGACGTTGAGTTGCATACCGCGCGCGCGGGCCAAATCAAGTACCGCAGCGAGTTCGGGAACGCGCTCGCCACGAATGTCGAGTTGCTGCATCTCGGCCATGGTGAGCTGATTGATTGGGCGATCATGGCTCTCCCAACGCCCAGTCGTATCATCATGGAACACAGCCAACTTGCCATCAGCCGTCAAGCCTACATCCAACTCACACATCTCGGCACCCATATCGGCAGCGAGATCGAAGGCCTTAAGCGTGTTTTCGGGGGCATATGCCGACGCTCCACGATGCGCAATCACGATTGTCATAGATTACCCCAATGATTCGGCGAAACTGTCGGAATCAAGCGGATTGACGGCTTGGCGGGCGCGATCCGACAACATCGGTGCCAGAATCTTCTGCATAGACATCACGTGAGCACAGGTGCTGTGATGCTTGAAGAAGTCGCAGTCACAATGCCATACCCCCGCATTGATGGTGATGATGTGGTCATTGTTGCCCCCACGAAAGGTTGCGCTCAGACTGTCGATGGCAATACGCTCCGGTTGTTGCGCATACTGCCGGGCTTTTTCAATCTTGCTAATCAAATCGGAGTGCATGCCACACCTCTTTCATCTACGAAAACCATATCGCTATCATATCAAATCTGTGTGAATATAATATGAAAAAACCATCAAGCTTAGCCAGCACTTGCCCTACGCTTGTTCGCCAAACAAAAAACGCAACACGTATTGTGTTGCATTTTGGTGGTGGGGACGGAGGGAGTTGAACCCTCACGGATTGCTCCACTAGTTCCTAAGACTAGCGCGTCTGCCATTTCGCCACGTCCCCGTACAGATGGCTTCATCATAGCACAAGCAGAGGATAGGTTGCAACCGAATCGCGGACAAATACACAATCGTACAAAAGTCATCTCACTCAGTCTGTACGAATTCTCAGTACAATCTGACGCACTCGCTCAAAATCGTCACGCAATAAGGTTGATAACTCTCTCCCTGCACGCACCATATAATCACGCTCGTTTGGGGTATGCGCCACAGCAATCTGCCGAATCACTGCAGCTACAAGCTCATCGACGGGCAGCTGTTGTGCATGAACTACCATGCCAATATAGCCAAACTGTTGACCAAACTGGTGTAATTCTTCAGGCGTACATGCATACACGCTGTAGTGAACGGGTGCCGTTTGAGGTGGAATTCGATGATAGACGTGTTGTCCACGCCGATACCCAACTACCCATGCCGAGAATTCAGTCTGCAGCACTTCGGCGAGATCGGGATGTGCCCGATAGATTTCTTCGTTCTGTAGCATTTCACCGGTATAGGTAACACCGCGTATCACTGCCCGACCGCCTGGCTCACGGCTTACCGTCCGCACGTCATAGACCAATGCATATATATCAACGTCTGAATTACGCGTTTGTACACGCACCACCGATCCAAACGCCGGCGCTTCATGCAACTGATAACTCCCAGCCGTAAACTGCAACGTCGATGATTCGATGATTTCGCCGATGCGCTCTGCCATAGACGGATGCTCCTTCGTTAGTAACGCGAGGGCGGCCAACCCCAGACATGCATAATAAAGTCTTGTGGCATCGTCTGCCCACCAACTGCATGAATCAACGATAACACTTGACTGCGATGATCGACGCCATGTGTGGTGAGATGCACCAGTACCTGCCAGCGCATCTCGTTCATACCAGTCGGCACCTGCGCCAAATCATCATCACTCCACAATGCAACTTGCTGTGCCAAATCAATCATGCCCTGCTCAGCCCGTGCCTGAGTCATTGCAATCGTGGTGAATTCGTTGGCTTCAAGCCAGACAAACGACTCACGTGGATTACCACGCAGTCCGTTCAACCACCCAGCATCCACACTTGTTAGATGCACCATGTGATTACGAATCGAGCCAATAGAATAGCTGTGCTCACGACAAAAAATATCGTCACCGAGCGGCTCAATCAACTGCCACAGCCGTCGATTGGCCTCATGGTGGTAGGCAATCATCTGCGTGATTATCTGCGAGGTGGTCATGAGTGCAGGTCCGCCGTCACTGACTCCACCAGCTGTTGCCATTCATCCTCGAGCGAAAGCGTACTCGGTGGTACCGGTTGTTGCGCACGGCGATACCAGTACGCCGCATTAAACGCATCGCCCTCAACCCGATGTAAGTGCGCATGCACCCACGAGCCAACACGGGTATCGTCGTCTTGGAGCGCATCGTGCGCCCCATGCCAATCACCCTGCCCTTGATACCACAAGGCTATAATTGGGCGACTCCACTGCGGATTAGGGGCAGATAATTGCTTAAACTGCGTTGCATTCATCGATTACCTCGCTCTTAGGCTACGACCATTGTATCGTCGATTTCACGTTGCCATGCCAACAAACCGCCGGTCAGACTCACGGCATTGATACCGCGCTGACGCAATATATCCGTCGCTCGAGCGCTGCGCATACCACTGCGACAATAGACGACGATCTCGCTGATGGTTGATAACTCGTCGACATGATTGGCCACATCATCTACCCCAATACGTACTGCGCTAGCCAAGTGCCCAGCATCGTACTCCTGTGGCTCACGCACATCCAACAAAAAGACGGGCGCATGAGTAAGACGGTGCGCCAACGATTGGGCGTCGATTTCGGCTGTCTGCGGAGTAGCACACAACGCATCCATATCAACCAAACCGTGCAACGTTGGCGTATCACCACAACGCGCACACGCAGAATTGCGGGCAACCTGCCAGCGATCGACCTGCATGCTCAGTGCATCGTACATCCATAGGTGCCCCATCAAAGATTCGCCGATACCCAGAATCAACTTAATCGCTTCAGTAGCTTGGACGCTGCCGACAACACCCGGCAATACACCAAATACACCCGCTTGGGCACAATTGGGCGCCAACTCGGGCGGCGGTGGATCGGGGAAGAGGCAACGATAGCACGGGCCACCCAAATGTGGCGCAAACACACTAACTTGGCCTTCAAAGCGAAAAATTGCCCCATATACCAGTGGCTTTTGGCGCATCACACAGGCATCATTGACCAAATAGCGCGTGGCAAATGAATCAGTGGCATCTATCACCACATCATACGACTCGACCAGCGCCAGCACGTTGTCGATAGTCACGCGCATGTGATACGGCACCACCGTAATCTCAGGATTGAGTTGTGTGAGAGCATACTGTGCGGATTCAACTTTGGGTTGGCCGACACGAGCCGTGGTATGCAAAATCTGACGCTGAAGATTTGTTACGTCAACCACATCATCATCAACAATGCCAATGGTGCCGACACCCGCTGCCGCCAAATAGAGCGCCACTGGCGAGCCAAGGCCACCCGCACCAATCACGAGGATACGCGCATTCAGCAGGCGTGCTTGACCAGCCACCCCCACCTCAGGCAATGCGGTGTGGCGTGCATACCGGGCATGTTGACTCACAGTCAAAGTCATTGCAACCTCTGCTCATAAAACGTGTGGCCATCCCAACGCCAGGCCTGCAACACCACGTCGCCATCGCTATCGACCGATGCAATCAGATAGGCAAAGCGGGTGCCAAGCACATCAGCCGAAGCCACATCAGTCGCAGACGGCTGCGACGGTGCATCAGGATGCGAATGCACCATTCCCACAATCTCGAGGCCGAGTGATTGCGCCTGCGCATCGGCTGTTAACCAACCTTGTGGATCCATGATAAAGTGCCTCGATGCATCGTGCGCATGATTTGCGACAGGCACAAACTGGACGATGACGATATCATCGGCACCATCAAACGAACCGAGCAATAGCGCTACCACCTCGTATGGGTAGCCACGACGCATCCAATCAGCTAATTCAGCAGTGAGCCCGTCGCGCATCCACATCGCATCACCATCGTTAGACAGCCGGGGCAATCAGAATTTGGTCATCAACAACTTGCACTTCGTAGCGCTTAACGCCAGCGACTGCAGGCAACGTCATGTGGCCACCATCTTTGAGCGAAAAGCGTGCGCCATGTAGCGGGCAATCGACAGTACAATCGTCGTCATCAACATAGCCATCGTGCAATTCGGCATAGGCATGCGTGCAAATGTTGCCGATTGCATATATCGTACCACGCACATTAAACAATCCAACGGCGGCACCGTCATACGCAACGGCTTTGGTGGCACCAGCTGGCACATCGGCAAGCGCAGCCACTACTTTGAATGCAGACATCAGCTCCTCCATGTAAGAGCACCGTAGGTGCAAGGGTTGTCCTCGCACCTACGGTGATACAAATCACGCAACGACCAAAAACTAACCGACCGAACCTTCCATCTCGAGTTGGATGAGACGGTTCAGCTCGACGGCGTACTCCATGGGCAACTCACGGGTGAATGGCTCCATGAAGCCGAGAACGATCATTGACAAGGCCTCAGCCTCGGGGATACCGCGGCTCATCAGGTAGAAGAGTTGCTCTTCACCGATGCGGCCGACGGTTGCCTCATGGGCCAATGTGACTTTCTCTTCTTCGACTTCGATATATGGAATGGTGTCTGACTTCGACTTTTCGTCGAGAATCAAGGCATCACAATTCACATTGATCTTGGCGCCGCTGGCACCTGGGTGCACCTTGACCAAGCCGCGGTAGGTGGTCTTGCCGCCACCCTTTGAGACCGACTTGTTGGTGATGACGCTGGTGGTGTCTGGCGCATTGTGCACCATCTTAGCACCGGCGTCTTGGTGCTGGCCCTTGCCGGCGTAGGCAACTGACAACACTTCGCCACGGGCGCCACGGCCCATCAAGTAGACTGATGGGTACTTCATGGTCAAACGTGAGCCGATGTTGCCGTCAACCCACTCCATGCTGGCATCTTCATAGGCCACGGCGCGCTTGGTCACCAGGTTGAAGATGTTGTTGGCCCAGTTTTGGATGGTAGTGTAGCGGAACTTGCCGCCCTTCTTGACCACAATCTCTACTACAGCTGAATGCAACGAGTTGGTCGAGTAGACCGGCGCTGTACAACCCTCGATGTAGTGTGCTGACGCACCCTCGTCGATGATAATCAGCGTGCGCTCAAACTGCCCCATGTTCTCGGCATTGATGCGGAAGTAGGCTTGCAACGGAATGTCGACGTGTACGCCCTTTGGCACATACACGAACGAACCGCCCGACCATACCGCCGTGTTCAACGCGGCATACTTGTTATCAGCTGATGGGATCACGGTACCGAAGTACTGCTTGAAAATCTCAGGGTGCTCCTTGAGTGCCGTATCGGTGTCAAGGAAGATCACGCCCAACTTGCTCCACTCCTCACGCAGTGAGTGGTAAACCACCTCTGACTCGTACTGGGCACCGACACCGGCCAAGAACTTACGCTCGGCCTCGGGGATACCCAAGCGTTCGAAGGTGTTCTTGATCTCTTCAGGGACGGCATCCCAGTCGGTGGCAGGCTTGTCGCCGGCACGCACAAAGTAATGAATGTCGTCGTAGTTGAGGTCGAGCAAATCTGGGTTGCCCCAGGCGCCGTCAACCGGAGTTGGCTTCTTGTAGAAGATGTCGAGAGCCTGCAAGCGGCGCTTGAGCATCCACTCAGGCTCGCCTTTCATGGCCGACAATTCACGCACGACTTCTTCGTTCAGGCCCTTGCCCGACTTGAAGACGTAGTTCTCTTCTTGGCGGAACCCATACTTCGAATAATCAAATGATAGATCGTTGGCTTCAACGGTCATCGTTGGTCCTCTCTCTTCTAGTCTAGATCGTCAGCGTCGAGCTGCTGCCCAAGATAACGATATAACCCGACCTTAAGTGCCTTGAGCGAAAGCAAGGCACACTTGAGGCGTACTGGGTTTTTGTCTAACGGCAGACCAATCAAATCGAGCAAATCATCTTTGCCGAACTGACGGGCCCGCTCTATGTCCATGCCGATGAGTTCATCGGTCAACATAGACGCTGATGCTTGGCTCACCGCACACCCCTTGCCAGAGAAGGCTACTTCGGCAATCTTGCCGTCAACGATGCGCAAGTCAAGTCGGATGCGGTCGCCACACAGTGGGTTATGCTCCTCTTGCGAGACATCGTGCGGGTCAAGCGTACCAAAGTTATGGGGATAACGATGATGCTCCAAGATCAGGTCTCGATACATGTCACTCACGGGTATCCCCCTTTTCTAGCCAAAAAGATGCTTCACCTTGAGAAGCGCCTGAACCAACCGGTCAACATCCTGCGTGTCGTTGTAGATGTAGCACGACGCACGGGCTGATGACGGAATGTCGAGCGCTGCGTGTAACGGTTGCGTACAATGGTGGCCTGCGCGCACTGCGACCCCCTCGGTGTCGAGCACCTGTGAGATGTCGTGCGGATGCACACCCTCGAGACTAAACGCCGCCATGGCAGCCCGATCAGGTCCAATCGGTGGACCGTACCAGGTCAATCCAGGCACCTCATCGAGTCGCTCGAGTAAGTACTGAGCCATCGAGTGCTCGTAGGCGGCCACATTGGCCATCCCCAGTGCACTCAGATAATCAACGGCCGCACCAAGTGCGATCGCCTCGCCGATCATCGGCGTCCCCGCCTCAAATCGCGCCGGCACATCGGCATAGGTGCTTTGCTCAATGGTCACGGTTTTAATCATTGAACCGCCGCCCAAGAACGGTGGCATGGCATCAAGCAGTGCCTTGCGGCCCCACAACACACCAACTCCGGTGGGAGCGAGCATCTTGTGGCCACTAAACGCCATAAAATCAACGTCCAAGGCCTGTACATCAACGGGCATGTGTGGCACGCTTTGGGCGCCATCAACCAAAATCACGGCGCCGACGGCGTGCGCTTTGGCCGCTAATACCGCCACCGGATTAATGGTGCCAAGCACGTTCGACTGATGGGTGATGGCGACGATTTTGACACCAGCCAACAACGCATCAATCTGGTCAAGCACCAAACGCCCCTGCCCATCAATCGGGATTGCGCGCATCACCGCACCAGTGCGCTGGGCAATCAACTGCCACGGCACAATGTTTGAGTGATGCTCCATCTGACTAATCAGAATCACATCACCGGGGCGCAAGTTGGCACCGCCCCACGCCTGGGCCACCAAATTGATGGCCTCGGTCGTGTTGCGCGTAAAGATGATTTCACGGGCACTCTTGGCATTGATGAAGGCAGCAACCTTATGGCGCGCCTGCTCAAACGCTAGCGTTGCCTGCTCGCTCAACTGATACACACCGCGATGGACATTCGAGTTCGTGGTGCGGTAATAGTTGTCGAGCGCCTCAATCACGGCAAGCGGCTTCTGCGACGTCGATGCACTATCGAGAAAGGCCACCGGCCGCTCAACAGGGAGTTGCAAGATTGGAAATTCGCGGCGCACAGCGGCGACATCGAACGGCATTGCACCCATGACCATCCCTTTGACTAATCGTTAGATACGAGCGGCAATCGTGGCAGTAATCTGCTCACGCAAGCCCTCAAGTGGAATACGATCGAGCACTGGCTCAAAGAAGCCCATGACAATCATATGTACCGCCTCGGACTTGGGAATACCGCGGGCCTGCATATAGAACAAGTGCTCTTCGTCAACCTCACCGCTGGTCGAGGCATGTCCTGCCTTGGCCACATCGTTGGTGTCGATTTTGAGCCCCGGAATTGAATCGCTACGGGCCTGTGGTGACAAGTGGAGCGCATGCTCCTCGAGGCGGGTTACCGTCTCGGCACTACCACCCTCAATCTTGATCATGCCGTCAAACGTGGCGTAGCCACTGCCTTTGACGACTGTCTTGAAGTCCATGTGCGCCTCGGTAGCGCGACCGACGTGGCGCAACCACGGTGCCGTCAACAAACGCTGACCATCGCTGGCCACGGTTGCGGCCACCCAGTCGACGCGTGAGCCGTTGCCGGCCAAGTTGGTCTCGGCCTCGATGTGCTGATGCGTGCCACCCATGTTGATGGCGGCCCAATCGATAAACGCATCGTTGCCGACCTTGGCGACTTGATACCCGATATGACGCACATCGTTGCCCCAGGTCTGCATGCCGACGTACTTGAGCGTGGCACCATCACCAAGAATCAACTCGGTGACGCTGAGCGAGTACCGACCGTTATCACCAGCGTACTGCTCAACCAACGAGAGTTGGGCGCTACGCTCGAGGACTACCAAGTTGCGTGATACCACGCTATTGCTCTCACCAAAGCCCTGAAGCAGGTGCAATGGCACGCTGGCCTCGTGGTTTTTGGGGACATAGACAAACCAACCGTTGCGCCACGTGGCGGCGTTGAGGGCGGCGAACTTTGATGTGTTGCTGGCGACTGCGGTGCCGAGGTGCTTCTGCACCAACTCGGGGTGTGCCGTCACTGCTTGGGCCAACGGCATCACAACCACGCCGGCTGGGGCCTCGCCAACGACCTGCTGGTTACCGATATCGCCGGCCAATTGCATGTCAGCGAACGCAAAGGCAGACAAATCGGTGCGGCGCCAATACGGCATATCGCTGGCCACAAATGACTGCAAAGCATCTTGGCGCCACTGCTGTAGCCAGGTCGGCTCGCCGGCCACAACCACATCTTGTGCGGTCAATGCCGCAATTGCAGGGAGCTTATTTGCCATTGCCGAACACTTCCTCTCGGATGAAGTCGTACCCGCGCTCCTCGAGCTCAAGTGCCAACTCCGGACCACCCTCGCGGACAATGCGGCCTTCCATCATGACTGAGACCTGATGTGGCTTGATGTAGTTGAGCAAGCGCTGGTAGTGGGTAATCACCAACACGCCCATTGATGGGTTCTGCTCGAGCAAAGTGTTGACGCCTTGTGAAACGACCTTGAGGGCGTCGATGTCAAGACCTGAGTCGGTCTCGTCCATCACGGCCATTGAGGGCTTGAGCATCGACATCTGCAAGATTTCGACGCGCTTCTTCTCACCACCGCTGAAGCCGTCGTTGAGATAGCGACGAGCAAAGGCCTCGTCAACCCCGAGGGCGGCCATTTTTTCGCGGATTTCTTTGCGGAACTGGGCCATCGGGATAGCCGTCTCGCGCGGATCCTTGCCCTCTTGGGCACGATGGGCATTGACTGCTGCACGCAAGAAGTTGGCCACCGTCACACCGGGGATTGATACTGGGTATTGGAAAGCCAAGAACAAGCCAAGCTTGGCGCGCTCGTCAACTTCCATCTCCAAAATATTATGCCCCTTGTACCACACCTCACCACCTGTCACGGTATATGATGGATGGCCCATAATGGTATTTGAGAGGGTGCTCTTACCGCTGCCGTTGGGGCCCATGATGGCATGAATGGTGCCAGGCTTAACCGTCAGGTTGACACCCTTGAGGATTTCCTTATCGCCGATGTTGGCGCGTAAGTCTTTGATGACCAATTCCATTGACGCACAAACTCCTTACTTCAGATGAAAATAATACGATGTAGTCCTATTTCTCGGTGAGCGTAATCGTGTTACTGCCCCGGGCTACCGAAAAGTTACAACAGCGACCACCCTCACGAATGGCACTGTCACTCTCTATCGTGTGCCCCAACACCTGCTCTAACATGCGACGCTCCATGGCGCACACATCAGCGTGATCTTGGGCCACCTCATGATAGGGACATGCATAAAAGGTAAACTCTTGCTCGGCTGCACGCACCTCAACCGGAATCCCTTGGTCTTGCATCATCCGCTGCACATTGACCAAACGACTCTCGATATCCGTACGCACCGTGCGCGGATAACTCTCCGCCAAGCGCTCACTCACACTATCGAGCAGATGCTTCAGCGCATCACTCCCCTGCTGACGCGCAATCTCGTCAAACAGCACCGTCATCAATGTGTCGTAACTCCGTGGGAACAGGTCGCGCGCCTGCTCGGTTAACGAGTAGACAATATGCGGCCGACCACGCCCATTACGCACCAAACGGGTACCGATATAGCCGCGCGCATCGAGATTGGTCAAGTGTTCACGCACTGCAGTGGTGCTGATGCCTAACTCTTGCTCAAGATCTCGAATCGTCGCTTCACCATGACGCTGAAGATAGGTGAGGATTTGGCCGACCGATGAATCGGCAGAAAACGGAGACTGTGGCATTGCTTTGAGCTCCTATTTTTTCTCACAACAATTACTATACCAAAATTTTGATACTTTGGTCAATTAAAACTATAAAAACTGTGTTAAATCTACGTAAGAGTATTTTTGCACAAAAAAACGGGTGCGTGCACCGCGCATCCAACCCACTTGAACACATCCAACGATGCCGACACATTCATTGTCACAACCGCTCGGACTCAATCCATGATTGTCAGCGCATATCATCTCACCATGCCCAATCCGTCGTGGTCAGACCCAGCGAATCTGGCCGGCGTCGACGTTTTTGTTGCACTATCTGCCGTATCATATGCAAAAAAGCGGGTGCGTGGCTGAGCCACGCACCTCACGTCCAACTATGCCGACACATTCATTGCCACAACCGCTCGGACTGTATCAAGTGTGACATCGCGAATAATCTCGGCGTGCCCGATGCGTCGCGGCAAGGCCCAACGAATCTGGCCGGCGTCGACTTTTTTGTCGCGCTGCATCACCGCCAACAAATCATCAGCAGTCAGCTTGGCAGGCAAGGCAACCGGCAGATTATAGCGTTGCAACATCTGTTGCTGGCGACGCACGAGCTCTGCATCGCACAGGCCAAGTGCCACAGCAAGCTGGGCCTCGATATGCATGCCAATCGCAATCGCCTCGCCGTGGAGCAACGTACCGTAGCCGAGCAACTGCTCGATGGCGTGGCCAACGGTATGCCCATAGTTGAGCAACATGCGCTCGGCTTGCTCGCGCTCGTCGATATTGACCACCTCGACTTTGACGGCCACGGCGCGGCGCACCAAATCCGCATCAAAAAACGCCTGAGTCGGATCGGCCTGCTCAAGATCCGCAAAGAGCTGGGCATCACGAATCACGCCGTGCTTAATAGCCTCGGCCCAGCCAGCGGCCAACTCGCGTTGCGGCAGGGTTTTGAGGAGAGACACATCAGCGAGCACGAGACGAGGCTGGTGGAACGCACCAATCATATTTTTACCGAGTGGGTGATTAATGCCAGTCTTGCCGCCCACCGCACTATCCACCATGGCCAGCAACGTGGTCGGCATCTGCACACAGGCAATCCCGCGCAACATCGTCGCCGCGGCAAACCCGGCAACATCACCAATCACGCCGCCACCGAGCGCCACCAACACATCGCGGCGTTCGACGCGTGCCGTCAGCAGATGATCATAAATCTGCATCAGGGTGGTGTAGTCTTTGGTCGATTCACCGCCAGGGAGCATCAACAACGTCGTTGTCGCGCCACAGGCTGATTGCAATTGCGTCGCCACCTCGGCCAAATGTTGATCGGCAACGATATGCACACGCCCACGCAGGCCGATGTGGGCGAGGTGATGCGGTAGGGTTTGCCAGCAGTTGGCGTCGACGATGACGGCATAACCGGCACCGGCAGTGACATTAAGGTGTTGTGTCATCGTCGTCCTCAATTGATGAAGTAGGCGCACCTGGCAAGAGCATGGCGATGCGTTGGGCGACCGAGTTTGCATGAATGCCATCGGTCAACATGTGCAAATCAGCAATACTACGATAGAGATGAGCACGGTTGTGGCGCATCGTCTCGAGGCGCTCACGCGGGTTATCTCCTTGGAGCAACGGGCGCGGCTGGCGGTGATTTGAGATACGGGCAATGATGGCATTGCTGGTTGCATCAAGCCAGACCACAAAGGCGCGTTCGCGAATCAAGGCGCAGTTGGCGGGTACGGTGACAATGCCACCGCCGGTCGCAACGACACACGGGGCAGCATCGAGGACACGGGCCAGCACGGCGCTTTCACGTTGACGGAAGGCGACTTCGCCCTCTTGGGCAAATATTTCACTGGCAGATTTGCCGGCTTCAGCCTCGATAATGGCATCAGTATCGTAGAGTGGGTAGTTGAGTCGTTGTGCCAAGTAGCGGCCAACGGTCGATTTACCAGAGCCACTCAGCCCAATCAATACTATACAATGCGTTGGCCGCTGTAGGTGAGTCATGGCACTCCAAAATTGCAACATACTCGTAATATTCTACACTGCCCACCGGTCAAGCTCAACCGAATTAGGTGTGGTATACTCGGGCATCTGCACATTTCCAATTTACGACGGAGTATTATCATGAGCTCAGCACCGTTGCGCGCAGGAATTATCGGGTGTGGCACGATTAGTGGCATCTACCTCAAAAACGGTCCGCGCTTCGCTGATTATGACATTGTGGCCTGTGCCGACCTCAATATGGCCAGCGCCGAAGCACGCGCTGCCGAGTATGGCATCGCTGCCATGACAGTGGCTGATTTGTTGGCCGCACCCGATATCGACATCATCATCAACTTGACCATTCCGGCAGCCCACGCCGAGGTGGCGTTCAAGGCCATTGAGGCTGGCAAGCACGTCTACAACGAAAAGCCCTTGACCATCAGCCTCGAAGACGGGCGCAAACTCGTCGCTGCCGCTGCAGCCAAAGGCGTGCGCGTCGGCGGTGCCCCAGATACGTTCTTGGGCGGCGGCATTCAGACCTGCCGCAAGCTCATCGACGACGGCTGGATTGGCACGCCGGTAGCAGCAAGTGCCTTCATGCTCTGCCCAGGGCACGAGTCATGGCACCCCAGCCCCGAGTTCTACTATCAAGTCGGCGGTGGACCGATGTTCGACATGGGTCCCTACTACTTGACCGCCCTGATTACCCTGCTCGGGCCGGTGGCCAGCGTCAGCGGCTCAACCCGCATGACCTACCCAACGCGCACGATTACCAGCAAGCCCAAGTACGGCCAGACGGTCAACGTCGAAGTGCCGACACACGTCGTGGGCGTACTCGACTTCGCCAGCGGCCCAATTGCCACGTTGGTAACCAGCTTTGATGTGTATTATCACCACATGCCCAACATTGAGATTTATGGATCACACGGAAGCATGCAAGTACCTGATCCCAACACCTTCGGCGGCCCCATCAAGGTGCGCCGCGTCGGCGACGCCGAATGGCGCGAAGTGCCGTTGACCCACGGCTATAGCGATAACAGCCGTGGCGTCGGTGTAGCCGACATGGCCCACGCCATCCGCACCAAGCAAGCCCACCGGGCCTCAGGCGAGTTGACGTTGCATGTGCTCGAGCTGATGCATGCGATTCACACGGCGTCCACCGAGCGCCGGCACGTACCGACCATCAACGGCTGCCCACGCCCAGCGCCGTTGCCACTCGATTTGTTGCCGGGGAGCATTGGATAGTACAAAAGCGCCACGTGATGTGAGCGTACACATCACGTGGCATCTTCCACTTACACATGTTATCAACGGGTGACGAATCCCATAGAATTGTGAGGCCTCCATGAACGACGTTCATATGCTGGTCGTCCACAGCCAACCCCTCGTCGTCGCTGGTATCAACTCCTTTTTGGCACGTATGCCACATTGGCGCATCGTCGAAAGCGTCCCAGACGCACAGTCCGCCATTCGCTTTTTGCGTCATCATGTCGTCAATGTGATGCTTACTGATAAGCATCTGAGTGGGCTAAGTGGCATAACGTTATGTGGAATTGTCCGCAACTTTTTCCCTACACTAACCACGGCAATCATTGGAAATTTAACGCCCAAAGAACAGGTCATCGCATATGCACACGGCGTTGGGTTGTTTATTCCACCAACTGTCGGTTATCGTGAGTTAAGCGCTCTGGCACAACGATTGCGCCAGACACACATGCGCCACCCACTGATGCTCCACCATCCAAGTCAAGTAGCACAGTGGCATACGCTGGCACGACACATCCCAATTAATGATAATCACCCACCTCCACCACATTTGCTCAGCCAGCGCGAACAAGACGTCGTCAAGCAGATGTGCACCGGCGCCACCAACAAAGATATTGCAACACTACTAGGCATCAGCCCACACACCGTCAAACAACACTTGTCGAGCGCCATGCACAAATGCAACGTCCACAGCCGCAGCGAGTTGCGCCACATCGCCATCAATATGGGTTGGGATTAACCAATCACCTCGCGCAAATAGCGATTAGCAAACTTGCCGTCTGGATCGAATTCGCTACGCAACGCCACAAACTCACCCATGCGTGGGTAGAGTCCGGTCACGGACATCGTAAAGAGCTTGCCCCAGTGTGGTCGCACCGCAAACGGTGCCAAGGCGGATTCGATTTGGGGTAAGACGAGTTTGACGCCGGCCCAATTCTTTTTCCACGTAAAGTGAATGGCAATGCCGGCACGCTGGTACTGCGGGCTCAGCCACAAGTCGTCGGCAGCAATCGTACGAATCTCGCTGACGTGCAACAACGGCGCAATCTGATCTTGCATCTGATGCATCGCAGTCAAGGCCGATACCGCATCCGCATGCGCCACAAAGAACTCGCTCTGCAGTTCGTCACCGTTACTCGGCGTGAACTCCATCTTAAAGTGAGGCAGGCGCGCATGCCACGGGCCAACGACGCCACCTTGCTCGGTGCACGGATCTGCATTGACGCTGGCAATTGGGTGAATCGCCTGCCGACGCAGTTGGGCACCATGCCAGACATCGGGCAAATTGTCGGCCTCGTGGGGCAGACTCTTGCGCCACACTTGGTCGACCGTCGTGCCTTGCCACGTAGTAAACAAACTAACGCTATAACTGCTACCCATAATTGCATCAAAGTTGGCCAAGGCCTCATGCAATGGCAGATGCTCATAAATATCTTGCCGAATGTCAAAACTGGGCACGAGTTGGAGCGTTACTGTTACCACCACACCGAGCGCGCCAAGATGCACCACCATGCCCGCAAAGCGCTCGCCGTGCGTGGCACGACTCACCTCGACCAATTCGCCATCGGCCCGTACAATCGTCATGGCGACGACCGCTGAGGCCAAATTGCCGTTGCGCATGCCCGATCCATGCGTGGCGGTGGCAATCGTACCAGCCACCGAGATATGTGGCAGCGAGGCCATGTTGTGCAAGGCCCAGCGCGTCGGCGCCAAAAACAGCCCTAGATCGCCGTAGCGCATGCCACCAGGCACCGTCACCTGCCCAGTAGCATCATCAAGATGGGGGGGTATCGTCAATTGATCGAGCACGATGAGGTCTGCGGTGGTGTCTGCCATGTCATTGAAAGAGTGGGCCGAGCCGAGCACTTTACAGTGGCGCGCGCGGCGTACAATTTCTTGGAGTTGGGCGATAGTGGTCGGGTGGTGAATGTGCGCCGCCTGGAATGTGTGATGACGCGACCAGTTCTGCAACATGGCAAACATCCTTTCGCAAGGCATGGGAATACTTCCGCTATCATACGCCATTTTTTGTGCTACGCTGATAGACAATAGATTGTTGTGTTTAGAGGGTATACACCATGCGCATGGGGGTCGATACCGGTGGCACATTCACCGATTTTGTCATGCTCATCGACGGGCAACTACATATCGCCAAACGGCTCAGTACTCCGCACAACCCAAGCGAGGCCTTGTTAGCCGAGGTGGCGACGCGCCCGGCACCCGATATTTTGATTCACGGCACTACAGTTGCAACCAACGCCTTGCTCGAGCGACGCGGCGCCCGTACCGCTCTAATTACCACGCGCGGCTTCGCCGATGTACTAGCGATTGGTCGAGGCGACCGTCCATCGCTCTACAATCGTGACCAAACGCGCCCCGAGGTCGTCGTGCCGCGCGAGCTGCGCCTCGAGGTCAACGAGCGCACCACGTTCGATCAACAAGTGCTCGTGCCCCTCGACGATGCCGATGTACAATCGCTCATCCCACAGCTCGAGGCGGCCCAGGTTGAGTCAATTGCGATTTGTTTGCTCCACGCCTATGCCAATCCAGCCCACGAGGCGCGCATTGCCGCCCTGTTGCAGGCCCACAATCCGCACTGGCAAATCAGCGTGTCGCACCAGATTGTCACCGAGGCCCGCGAATACGAGCGCACGGCGACCAGCGTTGTGAATGCCTATGTCGCCCCCATCATGGCCCGCTATCTCGACTACTTGGCCACGCACTTGCCCAGCCATACCAAGCTCCGCATCATGGCGTCAGACGGGGGCAGTATGGGTGTGCGCACCGCCCAGCAGCTCCCTGCACGCACGACGCTTTCAGGGCCTGCGGGTGGGATTGTCGGAGCGTTTGCCGTCGCCCAACAAATCGCCATCAATCGCATTATCTCGTTTGATATGGGCGGCACATCGACCGATGTGGCCTTGTGCGATCGCGCCTTGCCGCGCAGTAGTGGGTCTGCCGTCGGCGGCATGCCGGTGCGCTTGCCAAGCCTCGACATTCATACGGTCGGCGCCGGCGGTGGCTCGTTGGCGCGCATCGACAGCGGCGGCGCATTGCGCGTCGGCCCCGAAAGCGCCGGCGCAAATCCGGGTCCAGCCTGCTATGGCAAAGGCACCCAGGCAACCGTCACCGACGCCAATGTCATCCTCGGGCGCTTGCGCGCCGAGGCCTTTTTGGGCGGCAATATGACCCTCGATATCGCACGCGCCGAATCGGCGTTGCAGCAGATTGCCGCTAGTATCAACACCGACCTCATCACGGCGGCGTTGGGCATCATCAAGGTGGTCAATGCTGCCATGGCGCGCGCCGTACGCACGATTTCAGTGGAGCGTGGCTACAACCCACGCGAGTTTGCCTTAGTAGCATTTGGTGGGGCCGGGCCACTGCATGCGGTGCAATTGGCCGAGGAGCTCGGCATGGAGCAGGTGATTATCCCACGCTATCCGGGCGTCCTTTCGGCCCTGGGGATGGTTACCGCCCAGGTCACGCGGAGCACTACTCGACCACTCTTGCGCACACTCGACCAACTCGATGCCCCAATGCTCAATGCGCTCCTCGCCGACACGCGGGCTGAGATTCATGATGCACTACGCAATGATGGCGAGGATGTCACACAATTTGGCAACACCATTACCCTTGCAATGCGCTACCGCGGTCAGGCGTTCGAGCTTGATGTACCATTAGCAGCCGATCAGACCACGATTACTGCCGCAGATCTTGCACAGGTCGGGCAACGCTTTCATCAACTACATCAACAACGCTACGGGCATGCTATGCCACAACGCACCATCGAGGTGACCACGATACAGCATACGATGGCCAACACGGCGATTATATTACCACTGCCCCAGACGCCGCTATGCACGACGCCACCCCAAGCTACCCAGGTGGTAATGGCGTATCCTGACAACCATGGCCAAGCCGTTGCGACAGCGCTCTATGCGCGTGAAACGTTGTGTCACGGCGATGTCATTGTTGGTCCGGCCATCATTACCCAGCTCGATGCAACAACTGTAATCCCGAGTGGATGGCAGGGCATGGTGACGCCGGCGTTGACCATTGTAGTCAGCAAATCACCGGTCTAAACCAGACAGACGTGCAATCTCGTTGTAATCGAATGCCGATTGTGAAAGCGGTATTTTTGCATCGCTGTGCTATAATGGGTCAGAATACAATATGAATTTGAGGAAGAAACGCTATGTCCGGTCACTCCAAATGGCATACGATTCGCCGCTCCAAGGGACTCCTTGACCAGCGCCGTGGACAACTTTTTACCAAATTAGCCCGTGATATTACGATTGCAGCACGTGAAGGTGGCTCAGGCGATCCTGACATGAACTTCCGCTTGCGCATTGCCGTTGACCGCGCCCGTGGCAACAATATGCCTGCCGACAGCATTCAACGCGCCATCGACCGCGGAATGGGCAAAGGCAACGAAGCCCAACTCGAAGAGATCTACTACGAGGGCTACGCCCCTGGTGGTGTTGCCGTGATCATCGAGGCTGCTACCGACAACCGCAACCGTACCGCCTCAGAGGTTCGGGCTGCGTTCACCAAAATCGGCGGCAATCCAGGTGAACCAGGGTCTGTGGCCTGGATGTTCGATCTCAAAGGATTGATTGTCGTTGACTTGGCTGCGAGCAAAGTCAGTAGCGATGATGCCATGATGATTGCCATCGACGCCGGTGCCGATGATGTGGTTGACAGCGGTGATACACTTGAAGTCTACACTGACTTCAAACAGCTGATTGCTATTCGCCAAGCCATCGTCGCCGCCAATTTGACCGTTACCAACGTCGAGAAGGTCATGCGACCCAAGACACTCGTACAGGCTACCGGCCCTGACGCCCTCAAAGCGCTCAAGTTAATCGATCGCCTCGAAGAGCTCGACGACGTGCAGAAAGTCTACAGCAACCTTGATATCACCGACGAACTGGCCGAACAGTTCGCCGACGCCTAGGTCGCATCATGCGCACCATTGGCATCGACCCCGGTACCGCCATCATGGGCTGGGGCGTGGTCGAACAACAAGGGAGCACACTCACATTAATTGCCTGTGGTGCACTCACCACCCCAGCGGGGATGGCCCAAGCGGAGCGATTGCTCATCCTCCACAACGGCATCCGCGAGTGTATCGAGAAATATCAGCCTGATAGTGGCGCCGTCGAGGAGCTCTTTTTCTCCAAAAACGTCACCACGGCGATTACCGTCGCTCAAGCGCGCGGAGTAGCTATGTTGGCGCTTGCGCAGGCCGGGCTGGTGGTCAACGAATACAAGCCGATTGTCGTCAAACAAACCGTCGCAGGCTACGGTGGTGCCGACAAAAAACAGATGCAGGAGATGGTACGTTTAACCCTCCGTCTTCCGAGCATCATCAAACCAGACGATGCCGCTGATGCGGTCGCATTAGCCATCTGTCACGCCTACAATTTACCGATGACGCGACGCATCCGCGACGCCCATATATAAAAGGAGCCATGCTATGAAGCTACTCGTATTTGTCACAGAAGATAGCGTAGCCGATCGTGCAGTAGATGCCTTGGTCGAACAAGGCTTCCGCGTTACCCGCTTGGCTTCAAGTGGTGGTTTTTTGCGCCGTGGCAACACGACCCTGTTGGTCGGTGTCGAGGATACCGTCGTCACCAAAGCCCAACAAACTGTCGGCGCAGTCGCTGAGGGTGCCTTGTGTATCGTGCTCGACCTTGAGCGCTACGAGCGCATGTAACGCACATCCGTGAATATTCTTTATGTTGCGAGCGGCATCCCGGTCCCCGGGAGTCTCGGTGGATCAACCCATACGTTTGAGGTGGCGCGCGGTCTTGCAGACCGCGGCCACAACGTTCATGTCGCTGCCGTCAGCGCCGAAAACCATACGAATCTACGCCACCTAATCACTCCCCACCAACTAACCCATCACAACTTCACCATCCACCACATTGACATCCCCAAACCGCTCTCACTACTTGCAACCCCAACCATTATGCGGTTAGTGGATCGCCTCAAACCCGATGTGGTGATGGAGCGCTACTACAACTTTGCTGGTGCTGGCATGCTGGCCGCACGCCGGGTTGGCCTGCCCACGCTCCTCGAGGTCAATGCCCTCATTATCGATCCGCCGAGCGTACGCAAACGCCAAATCGACGACCGCATCGGCGGGCCGATGCGCCGATGGGCGACCCGTCACTGCCAGTGGGCCGATGCCATCGTGACGCCCCTCCATACCACTGTACCCGCCGAGATTGACCGCGCCCGTATCCACGAACACCCGTGGGGTGCCGATGTCGAACGCTTTGTGCCACGCCCGAATCAACGCCCAGCCACGCATGTCCCAACAGTAATTTTTATTGGCTCGTTCCGCGCGTGGCACGGTGCCAATCATGGCGTGGCCGCAGCCCAACTCGTGCTCGATCGCGGCATCAACGCCAAGTTTATCTTTGTGGGTGACGGCCCCGAGCTCGCTGACGCCAAAGCGACCGCCCACAACTACCCCGCGATCGAGTTTACTGGAATGCAGCCATATGCGCGCATGCCCGAGTTACTCCAATCGGCCGACATCGGCATTGCGCCGTTCGACACCAGCAAACATCCGGCCCTACAGGCCGCTGGATTCTTTTGGTCGCCACTCAAAGTTCACGAGTACATGGCCAGTGCCTTGCCGGTGATTACCAGCGATATCACGCCGCTCAATCATATCGTGCGTCATGAACAAGAAGGGTTACTCGTACCCGAAGGCGACGTTGTTGCATTGGCCGATGCAATGCAACGCCTGATTACGCAACCAGCCTATGCCACCCACCTCGGGCAAGCCGGGCGTGAACGCGTCGTTGCTCATTATTCATGGCAGCAACACTGCGCCACACTCGATGGCATCTTGCACGATATTGTCGCCCAACGACAGCGGTGTTTGGGCTAACCAACTTGACAGCACCCGCGTGCACCGGCTACAATAACCACATGAGCGGGAGTGGCGCAATGGTAGCGCATCTGCTTCCCAAGCAGAGGGTTGCGAGTTCGAATCTCGTCTCCCGCTCCATTACAACTCGGCCGCAGGGCCGAGTTTTTTAATTGTTGTGTGTAGGCAGAGGAGGAGCCATGATTGCCTTAATCAGTGGCACGGTAGCCGCATCAAGCGGCGATTTCGTCATCGTCGAGACCCACGGCGTGGGCTATCAGGTCTTTCTGCCCAAACCACTGCTCGCCAGCACTGTCGACGGCGACGAAGTACGGTTCTTCATCTACCACGTCATCCGCGAAGATGCCCAGACACTCTACGGCTTTGAATCGCTCGCTCAACGTGCACTGTTTGAACAACTCCTCGCCGTCAGCGGCATCGGCCCCAAAGTCGCGCTCAACCTGCTCTCAAGTCTGTCGCCCAACGACTTGCGCACCGCTTTGGCCAGCGGCGATATCACACGCCTCAGCAAGGTGCCCGGTATCGGCCGCAAAACTGCCGAGCGCATGGTGCTCGAACTCAAAGGCAAAATCGACGTGCGCGGCTTGGCCGTCACCGCCAGTGCTGGCGGCTCCCGCGATAGCGAACTGATTGATATTTTGATGGGACTTGGCTATAGTGCCGCCGAGGCCAATGCCGCCGTCGCCCATATCCCGGCTGACGCCTCAGAGAACATCGACGACCGCATTCGTATGGCCTTGCGCTATTTTGGGGGACTCTAATGAAACTACTGCTCTGGGATATCGACGGCACCCTGCTCTATAGTGGCGGCGTCGCCGGCGAAGCAATGCGCGCCGCTATGAGTCGCATCTACGGGCGCCCGTCAAGCAACGATCGCCGTGAATACGCCGGCAAAACCGATCAACAAATCATTCTCGAGACGTTTGCTGATGTGTCGCACGACGAGCTCAAATCCAAGCTTGATGACTTTGCACAGGCCTACATGGCTGAGCTGACCGTGCGCCGTGAAGAAATGGCACAGCGCGGGCGCGTGCTCCCCGGGGTCCCTGCCGCCTTGGCCCACTTTCAACACCAACCCAATATCTACCAATCGGTGCTGACCGGCAACATGATGGCCGTGGCCGAGCTCAAACTGCAACTCACCAACCTGATTGATTATGTCGATATGCAGACTGGCGCCTACGGCAGCGACCATCACGCCCGCGTCGAGCTGCCACGCTTTGCGCTGGCACGCGCCGCACAACGAGGGCTCAACATCGACGGCAGTCAACTCGTGATTATCGGCGACACGCCCAACGACATCGCCTGTGGCAAAGCACACGGCGCCCGCACCGTGGCGGTGGCAACTGGGCCATTTAGTGTGGCCGATTTGGCTGCCCACCACCCCGATGCGGTCTTGGCCGATTTGGCCGATCTCGATGCCGTCAAGGCAGCGATTGGCTAACTAGCGCGGTTTTTTGAGCAACTCGCCCATCGCCCGCACACCCTGCAGAATGCGGGAGTCCGGCTGTGATGAGAAGTTCACGCGCGCATAGTTCGGCTGTGGATTTTCAGCAAAAAACGGCTCGCCCGGCACATACGCCACCTTGGCGTGGGGCAACAGCTGATGCCGCATAAAATCTGCGCTATCAAATCCCTGCGGGAAGGTGACCCAGGTAAACAAGCCACCAAGTGGCTTGGTCCACGTCACATTGTCGGGGAACGTCTCAGCCATCGTGTTGAGCATCAAATTGCACTTGCGTCGGTAGTTATCGCGCAACAAGGCAATATGCGCTTCGATGTCGTTTTGCTCCATAAACAGCGATACGACCTTCATGTTAAGCGTACTACACTGCGTGTCCGCCGCTAACTTGAGCAACCCAAGTTGACGGGTAATCTCAGGAGCAGCCACGGTCCAGCCAATCCGCAACCCGGGAGCGAGGATTTTTGAGAAGGTCCCCAAATAAATCACACGCCCCTCGGTATCAAAGCTCTTGATGGTCGGCAATGGCTCGCCGGCAAATCGAATCTCGCGATACGGCGTATCTTCGAGAATAATCACGTTATATTGATTGGCCAAGGCCACCAACTGCTTGCGCCGTTCGAGGCTCATCGTCACGCCGGTCGGATTATGAAAGTCGGGCACGGTGTAGATGATTTTGGCGTTGGGATTGGTCTTGAGCGCGTGCTCAAGCGCATTCATGTCCATGCCGTCCTCATCCATGCCCACACCCACATAGCGGGGCTCGCACGGATTGAGCGCAATCATGGCACCGAGGAAGGTCGGATTCTCGGTGATCACCACATCGCCCGGATTGAGATACAACTTGCCCACCAAATCAATCCCTTGTTGCCCCCCGTGCAGAATCAACACATCATCAGCACTACACGGCGTCCCCTGCGTCTGCATGCGATCAGCGATTTGTTGACGCAACTTCAGGATGCCGTTTGAGGCCGTGTACTGCAACGAAATAGCGCCCTCTTCTATAAGCGACGTCTGGGCTGCTGCACAGAGCTCTTCGTAGGGAAACAAGGCTGAATCCGGGTAGCCACCACCAAACGAAATTACCGATGGGTCGTCACCGAGGCGCAACAGCTCACGAATCGCCGATGGCTGTACGCGCGTCATACGTGAGGCAAACGTGGTTGTCATGGGGCAAGTCCTTTGCCAATAAAATCACGGAGAGTATTGCTACTCTCCGTGTACTATAGCATCATTTTTTGCGCCAAAATACACATGCCAATCCACAATCCCACTCCACCTTAAACACAATATCTCTATAAAAACTACTGCTACTACCACACGACACCGTATGGTTATCTTTCGTATTTGCCTTGCATCATTAACTTGACAAATATGATAAACATTATAATATATTTCTGTTCAGGCACAGATGCTGCATTGAATCATAGAAGAAATCACGGCAATGACCACGAACTACACGCAATTACCGGTACTCGATTTAGGGCGTCTCGAAGGCAATCCACAAGAACGTGATGCATTCTTAGCCGAGTTACGCACCACCGCATACGACCTAGGCTTCTTTTATGTGACGGGGCACGGCGTGCCACAGGCACTGATTGACAACACCATCGCAGTTGCCAAAGAATTCTTTGCGTTACCCGAGGCTGAGAAATTAGCCATCGAGATGGTGAACTCCCCACATTTCCGTGGCTACAACCGCAAGGGCATGGAGTTTACTCGCGGGCAACGTGATTGGCGTGAGCAGGTCGACATCGCCGCCGAGCGGGATGCGTACGCGGAGGTAGCACCGCAGCGTCCATGGGACCGCTTGCGTGGTCCAAATCAATGGCCGGTGTCATTGCCCCATTTCCGTGACACGATTTTGGCATATCAAGCGGCAGCAGCACAATTGTCGATTCGACTGATTCGCACCTTTGCAGCCGCATTAGGTCAATCTGAGCAGGTGTTTGAGCCGATTTATACACCTGAGCCTCATTATTTGCTCAAAATCATCCGCTACCCAGGGCGCGAGTCCACCGAAAGCGAACAAGGCGTAGGAGCCCACAAAGACGGTGGATTCGTGACGGTGCTACTCCAAGATACCCAAAAAGGCCTCGAGGTTGAGCATAACGGGCAATGGATTAGTGCGCCCCCAATCCCCGGCACATTTGTGATTAACATCGGCGAGATTCTTGAGCTCGCATCCAACGGCTATTTGCTGGCCAACGTCCACCGCGTTGTCACACCACCTGCCGGCAGTGATCGTTTGTCTGTGGCGTTTTTCTTTAATGCGCAACTCAACTCGACGGTACCATTGCTCACGCTCCCACCAGATCTCGCAACACAAGCTCGCGGGACCACCAACGACCCATTGAATCCGCTGTTCCGCGAAGTCGGCAAGAACCAACTCAAGAGCCGTCTACGCTCACACCCCGATGTGGCGGCACGTCACCACGCCGATTTGTTGGCAACAGACGAATATACGCGCAAATAAACTCACGAGGTACACAAACAAAGCGCCCGTGGTGGATATCCACCACGGGCGCTTGTTACACCAGTAAATTGTCGATGAACTACGGGCGGCGACGTGGGCGATCGCCACCGCGGTCACCGCCACGATCACCACCGCGGTCGCCGCCGCGGAACCCGCCACGGTCGCCACCACGATCAGGCGCTGGGCGGCTCGCAGCACGACGCTCTTCGGCGCTTTCGCCGGACAAGATGGCACGCCGTGACAAGCTGATTTTGCCACCAGCATCAACGTTGATAACCATCACGTTGATTTCGTCGCCGACTTTGACCACATCCTCGACGCTATTGACGCGATTGACGTCAAGCTCTGAAATGTGCACCATGCCGTCTTTGCCTGGGGTCAGGTTCACGAAGGCACCGAAATCCTTGATGCTCACGACTTTGCCCAAGAAGATTTCGCCGACTTTGATTTCGCGCGTGAGGGCCTCGATCATGCCCACAGCCTTCTTGGCGGCTTCGCCGTCAGCCGTGGTTACAAACACGCGACCATCGTCCTCAACATCAACCGTTGCGCCGGTGGTCTCGATGATGCCACGGATGGTCTTACCACCTGGGCCAATCAAAGCACCGATTTTGTCGACCGGGATTTGCAAGGTGATGATGCGTGGCGCCGTATTAGCGAGATCGCCACGGGCCTGTTGAATCACCGCATTCATCTTGTCGAGGATGAACAAGCGCGCCTTGCGAGCTTGCTCAAACGCCACGCGCATGATGTCGTAAGTGATACCGGTGGTCTTGATATCCATCTGCAAACCAGTGATACCCTCGTTGGTGCCGGCCACCTTAAAGTCCATGTCGCCGAGGTGGTCTTCGATACCTTGAATGTCGGTCAACACACGCCACTTACCGTCTTTGCCGGTTACGAGACCCATGGCCACACCAGCGACGGGGCGCTTGATGGGCACGCCGGCATCCATCAACGACAAGCTCGAGCCACAGACTGAGGCCATTGATGACGAACCGTTGGACGAAAGCACCTCTGATACCAAACGCATGGTGTAGGGGAATTCGTCCTTGCTGGGCAACACGGCAACCAATGAACGCTCGGCCAAGGCACCGTGGCCGATGTCACGGCGACGTGGGGCGCTGAGACGCTTGACTTCGCCAGTTGAGAACGGTGGGAAGTTGTAGTGGTGGATGTAGCGCTTGCTCTTCTCGATGCCCAAATCGTCGAGCTGTTGCTCTTCGGCGGGTGAGCCAAGCGTGGTAATCGTCAATACCTGCGTCTGACCGCGGGTAAAGAGACCACTACCGTGGACGCGTGGAATCACGCCGACATCGACGCTAATCGGGCGAATCTCTTCGGTCGTACGGCCGTCAACACGGGCACCAGAATCAAGAATGGCGTTGCGCACAAACTCGTACTCGATGTTCTCCCAGGCGGCTTGCACGGCTTTCTTGCGGGCATCAACTTCTTCTTCGGGCTCATCGGCCGTGAAGTGGGCGATAACCTCGGCGTGCAAGGCGTTCGTGCGATCTTGGCGAGCTTGCTTGTCGCTGTCAAGCATGGCCTCACTCAAGCGGTTGCCCATCCATGCCAACATGGCGTTCTCGAGTGAACGATCTTGAACTGGTGGATTAAACACCAACTTCGGTTTGCCACACAAGGCGACAAGTTGATTCTGTAAGTCACAAATTTGCTGACAAACTTGGTGGCCCTTGATAACGCCGTCGAGCATCTCGCTCTCGGTCAACTCACTGGCACCTGCTTCAACCATCAAGACTGCATCTTTGGTGCCGGCGACAACTAAGTCGAGACGGCTGTGCTGCATATCCTCCATGGTTGGGTTGATTTGGTGACCATCAAAGAAGCCGACCGTCACGGCACCTACGGGACCCGAGAATGGGATATCGCTGATGCTCAAGGCAGCTGAGGCTGCAATGATGGCCAACGGGCCTGGGTCATTAATTAAGTCAATCGAGAAGGTGGTGACGATGATTTGGACTTCGTTGAAGTAGCCCTCAGGGAAGAGCGGGCGCAACGGACGATCGGTCAAACGCGACGTCAAGATTGCAGTCGTAGTCGCACGTCCTTCGCGCTTAAAGAAACTCCCAGGGATCTTGCCGGCGGCGTACATTTTCTCTTCGTAGTCAACCGTCAACGGGAAGAAGTCGACACCCTCACGGGCAGACTTGGCGGCAACGACCGTTGCCAGTAACATCGTATCGCCGTACCGTACGGTCACGGCACCATCGGCCTGCTCCGCAAAGCGACCGGTCTCGAGCGTCATTGTACGCCCAGCAATCTCAGCACTGACTGAGAATACTTGTTGATTTGCCATTGTGGCTCCTTTGTCATCGCCCATCTGCACTATGTACTGACAGTGGGCGCAGGTGCCAAGCGTTAGGTACTGGAGGTTGCGGTCTCATCAACACAAACCGCATGCTCCAATCCCTAGCCACTTGGTCTTCGATTTCCATTCCTTACCAACAAAAGACAATGCTGTGGGCGTGCCTTCGGCGTACCCACAGCAACATCTAACTCGTAGCAACGCATCCAGTCCGAAGACTAGCGGCGCAGACCCAAGCGCTCGATGAGGGCACGATACGTATCATGATCGGTGCGGTTGAGGTATGCCAACAAGCGGCGGCGACGGCCGACCAACTTGAGCAACCCGCGACGCGTCGCATGATCGTGCTTGTGCTCGCGCAAGTGCTCAACCACTTGGTTGATGCGCTCGGTCAACAAGGCAATTTGCACCTCTGTTGAGCCGGTGTCTGTGGCGTGCGACTGGTACTTACCAATCACATCGCTCTTCTCTTGCTTCTCCAATGACATGTGTCAATACTCCTTGCAATCGCGCACGAGCTGGAGTGGCTCGGCGTTCACAGAAATGTCGACCATACGCATGATGGTGCAACAAATGGTATTATAGCACAAGAATCGAGTTGCAGTGTGTTAATGCTTGACGCACTGCGTGGTTGTGAGTAGAATGGTGAATGTGCAACGAGTGCATCGTGATGAATTATCACACCTAGTGCAACAGATTACTGGTGCGCTTGCGTATGTGGTCGGCGTCGTTCCGGCGCCACCTCCATATGAGGGTGTCACACACACAAGCGTTATCGGGCCAGGGATTGTTGTACATCTCACTGGTCAAGCGATTGTTGTCACGTGTTACATTCAGGTGCACAGTTCAGTCGAATGTATCAGTGAATGCTGTGTGGTAGTGCAATCGCTCATTGCAACAATCACACAAAGGACACTGAATCGCGATGTCGTTGTCAATGTTATCGTCACCGATTTGCTTGCCTAAGGAACGCATGTCAAGCTCTGCCCGGCTTAAATCACGTACTCAAGCGGTACGCATCCTCTATGAAGTCTCTCAGACCAACCACGACCTCGAGCAGGTACTCCACCGGCATTTGACTGCACCTGTCGTCAATGAACAAGCCGATGAAGACCCACGATACCCCATCAAACCAACTCAGCAACAATTTGTGCGTCGATTGGTCACACTTGCTGTGCAACATCGACTCAGCATTGATGCGTTGATTTTTGATCTTGCGCCGAACAAGCCACTTGACGATATGCCACTTTTGCAGCGATTTGTGTTACATATTGCCATTAGTGAGATGCGTTATCTCGATGATGAGTCACGCGCGGAGATTCCGGTTATTATTAATGCAGCTGTCGAAATTGCCAAAACATATGTTGGCGACGAAGCAGCACGGTTTGTGAATGGGATCTTGGGCATGGTTGCCCTACGCTACCCAGACAAAACCGCGTAAACGTAGCCAACAGGTTTGCCTGTGGTGAATATTGGTTGGGGTACCCTTACATTCGTATAGTAACGGTTGCGAAAGGAGTGTTCATATGCCATCACAAGAGATGGAGATGCGTCTCAAGAAGATCATTGCTGAGCGCCTCGGTGTCAAAGAAGAAGAGATTGTGCCAAGCGCAAGCTTCGCCGATGATCTCAAGGCCGATTCACTCGACTTGGTAGAGTTGATCATGGCCCTCGAAGAAGAGTTCGGCGTTGACATCCCAGACGACGAAGCCGAAAAGATCCTGACCGTTGCCGACGCATTGAACTACGTCGACGCACACGGCAAGTAAGACGCCTATGTGCGTTTGACGCCATACAGACACGGTTGCACAAGCAACCGTGTCTTGTTGCATCTCTGTGCACAAATCCGGCGTGCGTGTTGTACAATGAAAAAAACATGGCGGTATGGTGAAATGAGGGATGTATGAATTTCCTCGGGATTGGCCCCGGAGAATTTTTCTTTATTCTCGTGCTAGCTCTCCTGGTCATTGGCCCCGAACGCTTGCCCGGGTTTGCACGCAGTATTGGCCGCAATATCGTGCGGCTACGCAACTGGGTAAATAATTCACCCGATGCTCAAGTGCTTCTTCAGGTACAACGTGAACTCGAAGCCGAAATAAGCGACATTCGTACTACCCTGCGGCAAGAAGTCCAGAGCGTACGTGCCGAAATGGAATTGGTGCGCAACGACCTCGAACAGGCATCGCGTACTGTCGACACCTCCCTGACGTCCGCAACTGCATCGGCTTCCGTCACCTTTCCATCAAACACCATTGCCAATCCATCAACGGCAAATCTCACCCCAATAACCAACAGCGATGTAACAACACCCATGCGACTCAATGTCGGTGATGTGGCACCCGCACAATCAGCGTCTTCAACATCTACCCCATCAGAAAACACCTCTCCCGTCTCACGCAGTCGGAAGCCGAATTGGAGTACCTCCGAAACAGATTCTACCGTACCAGCGAATGACGCAACTGAATCAACGGCAGTAGATGATGCAACGCATACACCAGCTGAAGCACAGCCGGTTGACGCTTCCGAACCTGCCGTGCGTCCACTATTGGCAAATAGTAGTGCAGTGCCAGCAGCTGGCGTTGTGCCTCCCTCCAGCACATCTTCAACATCTACTCCAGATATTGAAGCGTTGCAACAAGAGATTCGCCAACTCAAAGCTGCAAGTCCGAGTATAAGTCACGACGCATTCATGATGATGAAAGTCGAAGTTGAGCAACTCAATCGTGATCTCAAGAAACTCCGCGAAGAAATAACCAAACAGAAACCAACGAATTCAGTTTCCTACGACGATATGATGATGATGCGCGTCCAACTCGGTCAACTTTCGCATCAAATTGATCAGTTACATAAACAACTCGCTACCTCCAAATCAAATGTGGAGCCTTCTGCATGAATACAGACCAACTCATCCTCGCAGTAAGCATCTTTGCGGTACTCATCCTGCTCCCACTGGTCGTGCTGTTCGTCGTACGCTGGCTCATCCCGCTTGAGGATCCTCTGGAGGAGTTTGATGACGTACCTGCCACCACATCTGCAGGTGCCAATACCATTCAAGATTTTTGGGAGGGCCTCAAGCCACATCTCATCGAGCTCCGTGATCGCCTCGTCAAAGCAGCAGTAGCAATCGGCATCGGCACTTCAATTGGTTTTTACATCGTCAATAGCCCTAATTTGTTGGGTAGCCCACTCCCAGAGTTTATGGTTGAACAACTCGCTCCCACTGGCACACAACTACAAGCCGTTGGTATCGGCGAGGTTTTCCTCGGCTATATGCGCATCGCCCTCGTGGTTGGTGTCATCATTGCCATGCCAATTGTGGTCTACCAACTTGTGGCTTTTTTTGCGCCAGGTCTTCTCAACCGAGAAAAGCGCATTTTGTATGTGGCATTACCTATCGTCACCGAACTGTTCTTGGCAGGTGTCGCGTTTGGATGGTACTTTACTGTACCCGCAGCGCTTGAATTCTTGCTCGGCTACGGCCAAACTGCCAATATCAACACGATGCCCACAACTGATAGCTTTTTTGGAACAGTCGCAACATTGCTCTTATGGAATGGCGTCATCTTTCAGCTACCCGCCGTCATGTATTTGCTTGCGCGCCTCGGTGTCGTAACCACACAATGGCTGGGCGAAACACGTCGGTATGCAGTAGTCGTAATTACAATCGTCGCTGCCTTGATTACGCCGACCGGCGATCCGTATAACCTCCTTCTACTTGCAATTCCGATGTACCTCCTCTATGAATTAGGTATCATCTTGACTCGCCTCGTTCCCAAATCACCCGATCCCATCAACGAAGATACATCTGCCTAGCCCAACTTATCTGCCTAGCCCCCGACGAATACTGTCGGGGGCTTTGTTGTGCGCTTGATCAAGATGCAAAAGCGATCAATAATTGATCCCACTACCACCCTATACATGATCGTAGCAACCATGTCCCTCGCATTCACACACATCAAACCATTCCTAAAATGGGCTGGCGGCAAACGCCAACTCCTGCCCGTCATTCGCACTACAATCGCCAATCATCCGCATATCGCACATATGATTGAGTATCAATCATTCTCCAGACAGACAGACAGACAGACAGACAGACAGACAGACAGACAGACAGACAGACAGACAGACAGACGATACACAAAATTTATCGTGTGTGTATATTGAGCCGTTTGTGGGAGCAGGTGCGCTCTTATTTGATCTGCTCCCCAGACGGGCGATTATTTGTGATCGCAACGAACTACTCATCACCACATATCGCGTGATACGCGACGATATCGATGGTCTCATTACCCAACTTGCAATCCATCAACGCAACCACAGTGAAGCCTACTTTTATCAGATACGTGCACTTGACCAATCAGATACGTATCACACACTCGACGACGTCACCAAAGCAGCGCGACTGATTTATCTCAATCGCACGTGTTTTAATGGACTCTACCGAGTCAATCGCAGTGGTTTCTTTAATACGCCATTTGGGCATTACACCAAGCCAACCGTATTAGACGAAGACGTATTGCGAGATATTCATACGTACCTGAAACATGCCGATATCACGATTATGCATGGCACATACCAGACAGCGATTGCTACGCTACCACGCGGTAGCTTTGTTTACTTTGATCCACCATATCATAGTCCGACCAAACGCAATTTTACGAGTTATGCCGCTGAGGGCTTTGACGAGCACGATCAAATTGAATTGGCCTATCACTTCACTCGCCTGACGCAACAAGGCGTCCATTGTGTATTAAGTAACGCAGACACTCCACTCATGCACGAGCTCTATGCTGAGTATCACATTGATATTATTCCAGCAAAACGTGCAATTAATGCAAATGCAAAGGCCCGCGGTGCAGTTAATGAAGTGCTTATTCGGAATTGGTGATAGTAGTGCGCAAAAAACTCTCAATAAGTCAAAGTTGGAACATCTTATTTGACCGACATGCTATTCTCAATCACGTACAACAATACGGATTGTTTCGTATTAGTGCCGACGAAATCAACACAGTACGCGAAGCAAGGCTGATGGCCAAATTTGACGAACGCCAACAGCTTCCCGAGATTTTTCGACAGCACGATTTGTCAATTCTACCGATTAATCGGGGCGAATATGTGATTGGTACGTTCGAAACCTTTCAGTCACTCAATTACCAACGCATTGAACATCCTCCACGCCCATTGCACGTGCCGAATCTTGACAGCCTATCACTCACAGCGATTCAAAGCGAGCCACAGGTGCTATCAATTTTGTATAATTCGGGAGTTTGGGCAGACATCAGTGGACAAACAACCATTTACCCAACCACTGCTGGACGCCGTGCCTCAGGAGCGTTCTCGTTTGCAATCAAATCAACAAATCACAATGATGACCTGCATATTGATGTGACCAATGCCCAAATCGAGATGGACGCAACCTATGAAACAAACGATGCCATATATGTCTGTGAGGCCAAAAACCGTCACGTCAGCGAACTAAATATCCGGCAACTCTACTATCCATACCGCTTCTGGCAACAATACACGCGCAAACCAGTCATTCCGATTTCAATTATTTATAGCAACGCTACATTCTATGTATCACAGTACGCATTTACACGAGATGAATACTTTAATTCGCTGGCAGTTGTTCAACATCATACATACACACTCGATTACCGCAAAATCACCTATACCGATCTTCACGCACTCATCGACATAGCACAACACACCCAAGTACAAACACCTGATATACCATTTCCACAAGCTGATAATTTTGCATTGATTTGCCGTATTATTGAGCGTCTCTATCAATCAGACATGACAACAGACGAAGTAACATCGTTTACTGGGTATGTGCCACGGCAAAGCGATTATTTTACCAATGCGGGACGTTTTTTGGGATTCATCGACAAGATCAAGACCGCTACTGAAACACGGTATACGCTCACAACTACAGGGCGTCGCCTATTTACATATGCACCATATCAACAACGCATGCAAATTATCGCTGCAATTATTCGTCATGAGCCATTTACCACACTTGTACGCGACATGATCCGCATACACACTATCCCAGATATCGCTCGCATCAGCACGGTGCTCTATCAACATCATGCGTACGGCAAACGCGCAATCGCAGGATCCACTGTTGGGCGTCGTGCCCAAACCGTACGCGCGTGGCTTGAGTGGATATACAGTCATATTACCGTGTAAATTATGGAGAATTTGTCACAAGTGGAACTAACCAACTTGCATCACCAAACGGAATATCAGTAAGTGTGACACGCAACGTCACCGCATTCGGATGGAGTGCGCGCGTCACGACTACGACGCCGTCAACACTTTGGCCGGGCATTATTTGCATGACTGCGGGTTGTGATTCAACCACCGCAAGTTGATAGTCAGTACCGACCGAATCGCGAATCAACACATGCGATTCGTCAAGTGGGATACGCACATCAAGATCGTTGGTGTTGTTTTTGATAGTGAATGCGATACGAATCTCACCATCACACGTGCGCACATGTGTCAGTGTCATTAATGCATCAGCAGACTCGCCGGCGCTCACACTCTGCCACGTACCATCTGGTTGACGGATACGTGCAATAGTCTGAATATCACGCCAATCACAAAAGGAATTGGTGCTTGTAGGCACCATCGCATTACCCGTTAACGGGGTCGCTGTTGCAGGCATCGCCGGCAACGTCATCAAACGCGTTCCTGCAGTATTAAGTGCAAAAATCAACGCCACAACCAAAAACAATATACTCATCGCAATCAACGCTTGTCCAGTCCACGTGGAGAGCAACTGAGACATAAGCGGACGATTCATCAATGGCACTGACGGAGACGGTGGTGCTACCTCACTCAACACGAGGTTCTCGATTTCGTCCCAACGTGTACAATTAAGCAACTGTGGAATGCGTTGTAGCTCCTCATCACTCCAGCTCATACCTGCCGATCGCTCAGTAAAAATGTGCACCGGCAACGCATCAAGACCGAGGACTTGCACCTTCCAATCTGTCTCTATTTGAGAGTCTGGATGCAGATTCGGGGCAATCGCTACAACACGCCGGACCGAACGCACCTCAACCGCACGATTACCAGCAATTGCATGACGTTGTTCATTCAAAAAATTCGTCAAGGCGTAGTAGTAGGTGATGACTTGGTTGTACGGGTTTTTGCGGCCAGGATTAATACGCTTGCGCTCTTTGTTGGCGTTCTCCACGAACCAAGGCCCGTTCACATCTCCGATTACTTTGCCGTCACAGTGCTTGAGTTCAACAACAAAGATACCCTCTTGTTTCATGACTACGACATCAATGGTGCGTCCACCCACACTGAAATTCGCCATGACGATGTACAAGCCGTCAAGACGTGCGAGGCTACCCGCCAACTGCGTAATAGCTCGACGTTCATTCGGATGTTCTGGCTTTTCACCTATCCAAATTTGTACAGCCATGGCTCACATTCTTTGCTATCGTCGCCGCGAATTTGCCTTTGGTCGTTGCGGTGCTGGTGATGGAGCGAGCTCTTCTTCGAGTGCCATCGTACGGCGTAAATCAAGAATTTGGTCGCGGAGTGCAGCTGCCTTCTCGAATTCAAGATCGCGCGATGCATTCTTCATCTGCTTCTCCAAGTCCTTGATAAGTTTGCTCATCGCTTCACGACTGGTTGGAAGTTCGACGATCTGTTGGGCGCTTGTGGTTGCATACACCCCTTGATCTTCAGCCGCTTTGCGCAGTCGGTCACTCAAATCACGCACGCCTTTGTTGATGCCCATCGGCACAATCCCGTGCTCACGATTGTAGGCCTCTTGAATACCACGACGACGCTCAGTCTCTTTGATGGCCGCCTCCATTGAAGCAGTCATTTTGTCGGCATACATCAACACGGTGCCCTCGACATGACGGGCTGCACGCCCAATAATCTGGATGAGTGACGAGGCCGAACGCAGGTACCCTTCTTTGTCAGCGTCCAAAATCGCCACCAACGATACCTCGGGCAAGTCGAGACCCTCACGAAGTAAGTTGATGCCCACCACGACATCATAGACACCGAGGCGTAAATCACGCAGAATCTCGACGCGCTCGATGACATCAATATCTGAATGGAGATAGTGAGTGCGTACGCCTGATTCACGCAGGTAATCGGCCAAATCCTCAGCCATGCGCTTGGTCAATGTCGTTACAAGACATCGATGCCCCTTGTCGACGCGCTTACGCACCTCACCAATCAAATCATCAACTTGCCCGCGCGTCGGACGCACATGAATCACCGGATCAATCAAACCCGTTGGCCGAATAATCTGTTCAACTACTTGACTTGATACTTGCATTTCGTACGGGCCTGGCGTAGCCGATACAAATACGGCAGTGCGAATATGTTGCTCAAATTCGTCAATGCGCAACGGACGATTATCGAGGGCTGATGGGAGCCGAAAGCCATAATCGACGAGTGTAGTCTTGCGTGATCGGTCGCCACTATACATGCCACGCACCTGTGGCAACGAGATATGCGACTCATCCACAAAAATCACAAAATCATCGGGAAAGTAGTCGAGTAATGTCCATGGCGTTTGCCCAGGGGCGCGACGATCCATGTGCCGTGAATAATTCTCGATACCCGAGCAGTAACCCATCTCACTCAACATCTCAATATCGTACATCGTACGCTGTTTGAGGCGGGCCGCTTCAAGCACCTTACCAGACGACTCCAAATCCTTGAGCTGTACTGCGAGCTCATCTTGGATGTCAGTCAGTGCCATCTGTAATTTTTCGGTCGTTGCCACAAAGTGCTTGGCTGGAAAAACCTCAATGTGTGAAAGTTGTTTAAATACCTCACCCGTTAATGGATCAAACGCTGAAATGCGCTCGACTTCGTCACCCCATAACTCAACACGCCATGCTATCTCGGCATTGGCAGGGTAGATGTCGAGCGTATCACCACGAACGCGGAACGTCCCGCGATGAAAGTCGATGTCGTTCCGAGCGAACTGCAAATCAAGCAACTGACGCAATAACTTCTCACGGTTGCGCACCTCACCAACCGCAATCGGCACCATGACCTGACCGTAGTCCAACGGGCTCCCCAAACCATAGATACATGATACCGACGCCACAATCAGTACATCGCGACGCGTCAAGAGTGCTTGGGTAGCAGCGTGGCGCAAACGATCGATTTCTTCGTTAATCGAGGCTTCTTTTTCGATATACAAATCTTTGCTGGGCACATATGCCTCAGGCTGGTATGAGTCATAGTACGAAATAAACATTTCGACTGCAGTGTCGGGCAATAATTCGCGAAACTCAGCATAGAGTTGCGATACCAGCGTTTTATTATGGGCAAGTACAAGTGCTGGACGTTGTAATTGCTCAAACACCCAGCTCATGACGGCGGTTTTGCCGGTACCAGTAGCCCCAAGCAACGTTTGATACCGTAAGCCTTGGTTGACGCCATCAACTAGTTGCGCAATAGCACGTGGTTGGTCACCAGTTGGTCTATATGGTGCGTTGGTGGTGAATCCCATGGCCGATCTTTCTATCATGCTATAGCGATACGCGTTGGCCAAAAGCAGTGACAACACTAAATCTCTTTTATTATTATACCGGGTAGCAGATGATGAGGGGGTAAGAATTGACTGAAGAATTGTCACATTTTGTAATTTTTTAACTTACAAACCAAGTCCAAGTTGTTCGACCACCGGACGCGCAGCGAGGCTTCGCGCATGACGCCATTGCACGCCTGCGCCATAAAATCGCCCATCAAACGTCACGAAATCAACCACACGTTGCGCTGCAGCACCAAGCACCGCCAAATGGGCAGGCTCGCGTAACCGCCCAACCATACGCAAACGCACAATTCGCTTGATACTTAATGGGCCCAACCCAGGAATGCGCAAGAGTTGTTCGGGCGCTGCAGTATTTATTTCAATTGGGAAGAACTCCGGGTGTTGGAGCGCCCATGCCAACTTCGGATCATGCGACAACGGTAATTGCTGGGCATCATCAAACGGTAATTCATCAGCACCAAAGCCATAATGCCGCAATAACCAATCTGCTTGGAGCAGGCGCTGCCCACGAACTTGTGGCGTGCGTGGCAGATGGGCCATTGGTGTCCCTGGCACCGGTTGAAATGCACCGTAGTAGACTCGCGTCACCGCCAACTCTTGATGGAGCCACTGCGTCGCCCGCAACAACTCTGCATCACTTTCGCCGGCAGCCCCTACCACAAATTGCGTGGCAATTCCTGCTTTAAGCAAACCGGCTCGTGAGAAGTCGCGCATCCACGCAAGCCGCGCTACCACGTCGCGTCGCCAGTCACGACTTGCATCAAGACGTTGCTGATGCGCAGCACTCGGTACTTCGATATTGAGGCTCAACCGATCGGCGACTCGCGCAGCTGCCTCAATCACGGCATGTGAGACACCAGGTGGCAATTTGAGATGAATGTAGCCACGATAGTCATGATTCCGACGAAGGACATTCGCACTATCAACCAGTGACCCTGCAGCCTGATCTGGAGATCCATCCACTGCTGATGAGAGCAACAATCCAGCGCTATGCGCATGTAATTGCGGGGCGACAGCGTGCGCGACCTCGTCGGGGGATAATGTGGCGCGTGGCACGTCATTATCACTACGAAGTGGACAATACGGACAGTTAAAAACGCACACAGCACTCGTCAACAATCGCAACACTGGTCGCCGTTTCCCATTCGCATCATGTTCGCTTCCGAGCGGGGTATCTGACCATCGTGCACGTTTGGATTGATACCGGCGGCCAGCTACAGCATGCGTGTCACATGCTTCATAACTCGCCGCCGGTGCCAGAATGTCGAGTTTGCGTTCGAGATCCATCGTAATTACTTCGATGTATCGGGTGGGGTTGTACTATCGTCAGGGAGTATCAACTCACTAGTTTGATTGACGCGGTGCAACTCGGTAGCTGAGATAGGAATGGTAGGTACTGCAGGCTCGTCGTCATACAATGCTTTTACTTCGGCAGGTGCTGGCACATCATCGATGGTCATCGGCCGCTGATGATTCCACCATAAGCCAACAACTCCTACCACCATTAGCAGGATGCTCGCAAGTTGTGCAACGCGCAATGCACCATCACACCCACCACCAATGAGGTCGGTACAGAGGCTATCGGTGCGCAGCCCTTCTATCCACAAACGACCAAGACCGTAGATGACCGCATACGCCAAAAGCATGTCGCCACGCCGTAACCGCCCACGAAAACGGCGTTCGATCGTGATTAATACACCGACACCCGCCAAATTCCACAAAGACTCATACAAAAACGTGGGATGAAAGAGTGTACTCGGTGGGTATGCATCCAAATCGTTATACGGTGGAATACGGTATGGCGCATCAATCACAACCCCAACCCCTAAATCAGTGGGGCGCCCATATGCTTCTTGATTGAAAAAATTCCCCCACCGGCCAATCGCCTGGGCCAACATGAATGTCGGCATGGTAATATCGAGATACTCAAACAAATTAAGATTATGACGACGCGTGTAAATAACTGCAGCCAAGATTGCCCCAATAATTGCACCATGAATCGCCAAACCACCTGTCGCAGGATTCAAAATGGTCAAAATATCTTTGTCTGCAAAGCGCGGCCATTCAAACGCAACATAGTCGAGTCGTGCACCCATAATACCCATTACCATACCAAGCATGACCAAATTCCACACATGCTCAGGGTCTTGACCTCGTTGGGACGCACGATTCGCCGCCCACTGCGCAGCAATCATTGCTCCACCCACAATTAATGCGCCGTACCAGCGGAGCGCAAAAGGGAAAGAGCCAATCATGATTTGAAACAAAAACGGATCATCTGGTGGATACAGCTCCATAACGCCTCTTTTTTCAATAACGCACCTAGCATCCATAATACCACGGTCGCACATGGTACAATATGAACGTTTTATTGGGCTAGTCAAAGGGCGTCATCATGCTCCTTGCCATTGATATCGGCAATACCAACATCAAAATCGGCGTCTTTCGTGGAGACACCATCGTATCACATTGGCGCGTCTTGACCGAGCGACACAAACTTGCCGATGAATACGCAGTGCTCATCCGTAACCTCTTTGACCTGGCCAACATCAATGTCAAAGAT
>CAYXXK010000016.1:0-6479 GCA_964469045.1 uncultured Klebsiella sp. | reverse complement strand
ATCCACGGCTGTATTATGTCGTGTGTTGTACCACCGCTCACCACACAATTCACCCAATTGTGCGAGAAATACCTCGGCATTGAGCCAGTCATGGTCAATCCACGCATTAATTGTGGCCTCAGTTTTGATGTCGAAAACCCCGACGAGATGGGTTCAGACCGCATCTGTAATTCGCTCGCAGCCACAGTCAAATACGGCAGTCCTGTCATCGCCATTGCGTTCGGTACTGCCACGGCATTCGATGTAGTAGTTGACAATGTGTATGTCGGTGGCTGTATTGCACCGGGATTGGGTATTTCGTCTGATGCACTCTTCTCGTTAGCAGCGCGGCTTTACCAAGTAGAACTCGTACGACCGCCCAAGGTGATTGCACGCAATACCGTCCATCACATGCAAGCAGGTGTCATCATCGGCTACACCGGTCTCGTCGAAGGTATCGTGAAGCGCATGCACGAAGAGCTCGGAACTGTCTGCCCAGTAGTAGTCACCGGCGGTCTCGCCGATGTGATTGCCAAAGAGACATCAGTGATTACTGCCGTTGAACCAAATTTGACCCTCGACGGCTTGCGCATGATTTTTGAGCACAATCGCACCACACACTAAGGATAAATACCGTGTCTGTATTGCCACCACCATCCGAAAAAGCCAGCTACGTTGCGCGTATGTTTGGTCGCATCGCAAGTGGATACGATCGCATGAATCGGCTGATGACATTCGGCTTAGACGATTGGTGGCGACAGATAGTCGTGCGTGCCATTCACCCAGCCCCTGATGCAGTCATGCTCGACATCGGGAGTGGGACAGGGCCGTTTCTACCACTCTTACGCCGCCACGCACCACACGGCATTGCTATCGGCGCCGACTTCGTCTTGCCTATGATGCAATCAGGGCTTCATCGCCTCGATACCCGTTCAGCGTTTGTGTGCGCCGATGCACAACAACTGCCGTTTGCCGATAATACGTTCGATACCGTGACCGCCGGGTTTGTCATTCGGAATGTCAGTGACATCGACACATGCTTCCGTGAAATACTTCGTATCACCAAACCAGGTGGACGTTTTGCCATACTCGAAGTTGCGCGTCCACAGTCTGCATTCGTGCGTTGGGGGCATCGAGTGTACTTCGAAGAAGTGATGCCACGCGTTGCACAACTGCTCGGCGCTGACCCAGTAGCCTATCGCTACCTGCCTGAGTCTTCGCGCCATTTCCCTGACCCACCCGTATTAGGCGACATGTTGCGTGCTGCCGGTTGGCAACAGGTCACATACCGACATTTACCGCCGAATGCGGTAGCGCTCCATCTTGCAACCAAAGCGCTTACGAGTGAGCATCTACATGACTGAACCCGAACAACCTCGTGGCAATACTAAACGCGGTGAACTCCCACCACCACCACGGATTAGCCGTAATCGGCTCGACGACGATGATGAAGGGCCATCGCTGTTGCCTCGTGAACGCGACTATACCATTGCGCCAGCACCAAATGGATGCACGGTCTGGTTGATGTTATTACTCGGGATTGTAGCAGTGGGCGCTATTGTAATGATGAATCTTGCCACAATCTTGCCGTTTGTTGGCCAACTCCAAGCCCAAATCACACCGGCACTCCCAGTCGCAACAGCGCCTGCGTTGGGCATAGAGCCAACACCTCGCATCATCACCATCATGATTACACCGACACCGGTGGTAATCGATCGTGGCATGATTTTGCGCCGTACCCAAAACTTAAGTCGTCTCGTCACGGTCAAAAACACCTACGACGATCGCGTCGAACGTGCGGTGACATCAAGCGATACAACCGTACAAAGCGCCGTTAATACAGTCGATGAAATTATCAAAGGTTTCGGGCTTGATGTCCAAGAATTAACACGTGACTCGATAACCATGGTCATCTATGCAGATGTCGAAGCTGGAGTTGATTTATCCAAATTAACCGAATCCGATCTTATTATCGATGCTGATGGTAAGGGGATTCGCATCAACCTACCATCGACTGAGATATTCTCCATCCGGATTGACAACAAATTAAGTTATGTCGAGCAACGCACAACGCGATTACTAGCGCGTCCCAATAAAGAACTAGAATCTGAAACGCGCCAACTCGCTGAAAATATGGCACTCAAAAAAGCATGCGAACTCGGAATTATGTTTGTAGCGGCTGATAACGCCGAAGAAAACATGCGCCGATTGTTCGAGTTTGCTGGATTTGAACGCGTCGATGTGAATGTATCCGCTGGTGATTGTATTGCTCCAACCAAATAACGCAAAGGATTGATGCGCATGCAGATGAGTTATGACCGTGATGCTGGTACGCTGTATTGGTATTTTGTAGAACTTACCGAAGGCGATGTTGCCGACGAATACGAGTGCCCTGTGGCCCTGTTGCTTGATACCAAACAACAGGTGGTCGGCATCCAACTCGATGTCAGTGAATACGACGACTTGACACAGCTGGTCTCACTGGCCATCACTCACCCCGAAGTCCAGTGGGATGCCCGCCAAAAACACTTGCGCGTGGCACATGCCCCATATACTGCCACGCATGAGCTCGCCGAGCCCGCATTGCTCGATGTCAACCAAACTGGACAACTCCTCGGCTGTGATATTGCAGATGCAGATCACGAACTCACTGGGCGCTACACGGTCCTCGAACCACTCTTCGTCGACCTCGAAGCACCCGAACTCACCTTTGATGCCATCTTGCCCGAAGTTGACCCGACCATCGTATTACCCGACGTTGAACGTGCTGGTATCGTGGCAATCTTGGGTCGGCCCAACGTCGGCAAATCAACGCTGCTCAACGCCATCATCGGTCAGAAAGTCGCCATCACGTCACCCAAACCACAAACAACACGCAGTGCAATTCGTGGCATCTTAACGCGTCCTGACGCCCAAATTATCTTCGTTGACACACCTGGTGTACACCGCCCGCGCAATCGCTTGGGCAATTATATGGTGCAACAAGCGCGTCAAGCAGTACCTGATGCTGATGTATTGTGTATGGTCGTTGATATTACTCATATGCCCAACGAGCTCGATGAGCGCATTGCAGCCATGATTCGTCGTAGCAAAGCTCCCAAAATTCTCGTGCTCAACAAAGTGGATCGCCCCAATCCCAACGCTGAGGCATGCTTGACAGCCTTTCGTGCACTTGCACCATGGCAGATGGAGATTGCCATCTCGGCCATCAAAAACCAAGGCGTCACCGCACTCGTTGACGAAATCGTCGCACGTCTGCCCAAAGGCCCAGCTTTTTATGCAGCTGACATGATTACCGACCAAAACGAGCGGTCGTTGGCGTCAGAACTGGTGCGCGAACGCATCATGCACCTGATTGGCGACGAAATCCCATATGGCGTGGCCGTCGAGACCGAAGAGTGGGAGCAACGCCCGAATAATCTCTATATCCGTATGACCATTCATGTCGAGAAAGAATCGCAGAAGGCGATTATTATCGGCAAGGGTGGCGCCATGCTCCGCCGCATTGGTAGCGAGTCGCGCCCGGGCATCGAGCAAATGCTAGGGCAACGCGTCTATCTTGAGTTGTGGGTCAAACCACGCGATAACTGGCGCGACGACCCGAATTCGCTCCACTGGCTCGGCTACAAAAACTCCTAATACAGGGAACATCATGCGCCAGCGTGTCGTCAACGCTGGCGCATGTCGCATACACAATATGGTGACGAAGGAGTCATGCGCAAATGCAACAGGGAATCACAGACGCCTCGCGCAAATGGTGGGCACTTGCAGCGGTTGGTAGTGGCACGTTCATGTCAACGGTCGATGGATCAATTGTCAACATTGCCCTGACGACCATCCAACGCTCCTTCGGGGCAACACTCGGGCAAGTTGAGTGGGTCATTTTGGCGTATCTTCTCGGGATTGCATGTTTGTTGCCGACAATGGGACGCCTCGGCGACATGATCGGTCGCAAACGCGTCTACGTCACTGGGTTCATCTTGTTTGCGGTGGCATCGTTGTTGTGTGGCATTGCCTGGGACATCAATTCGTTAATTGCCTTTCGCGTGGCCAAAGCGGTCGGCGCCGCCATGATCCAGAGTATGGGAGCCGCTCTGCTGGTGCAAGCATTCCCCACCTCAGAACGCGGGCGTGCCCTTGGCTACAACGCCACAATTATCTCGGTCGGCGTTGCATCAGGCCCGGTGATTGGCGGATTGCTGATTGAACAATTCAACTGGCAGTCGATCTTTTTTGTGAATCTCCCGGTCAGCATTGTCGGTCTGTTTATCTCACAACGCGCATTAGTCGATGACGCCAAACGTAGCACCCAACGTTTTGACCTAGTTGGCGCATTCAGCCTAGGAGCCGCCCTAGTCGCGGTGTTGTATTCACTCACTCAGGGTCAGCACGTTGGCTTCAACATTCCTATGATTCAAGGATTATTTGGCCTCGGGTTGCTTGGATTGCTCTTCTTTGTGTGGTGGGAGTTACGCACCCCCGCACCAATGATCGACATGAGTTTCTTCAAGGTGCGTGATTTTAGTATTGGCTTAATTCAAACCTACATGATTACTTTGCCGCAACAGTTCAACTACGTACTGTTGCCGATTTTTTTGCAGACAGTCGCGGGCTACGACGCGCGTACGACTGGCCTCACAATCATCATCGTGCCGATTATTACTACCTTTTTGTCGAGTTTTAGCGGACGATTATCCGACAAATATGGGCCAAACTGGATTGCACCGATTGGCGTGGATTGCTGTCGGCATCACCCGCTTTTTTACGCCCATCAATAGCAGCATTCTCGGCAGCTTACCCAAAGAGCGCACTGGTATCGCCAACGGCATCATGTCGGTAACCCGCACGCTTGGGCAGATGAGTGGCATCACTATCGGAGCACTGGTATGGACATGGCAAGTCGATGCATTGAGCGGCAAGCACTACGAAATCATCGCCGAAGCACCACACCAATTCTTGCATCAAGGATACAGCCATACCATGTTGGTTGGAGCAGCAATTTGTATCGCTGGCCTCATTCCTGCGCTCTTTCGCTTGCGCGGGCGTCATACACCGGTTGCCGGCTAACAGATATTTGACACATTGGAATCAGGAGCACGCATGAGCACGGCAACTATGTCAGAGACGTCACGCAAGTGGTGGGCACTTGCAGCCGTCGGCAGTGGCACGTTTATGTCAACGGTCGACGGATCAATAGTCAATATTGCCCTCAACACCATCCAAAAGACCTTCAGCGCCAGCCTCGGCCAAGTTGAATGGGTGGTCTTAGCCTATTTATTGAGCATCGTCTGTTTGCTACCAACCATGGGGCGCCTCGGCGATATGATTGGGCGCCGACGTGTCTATTTGCTCGGATTTGTCTTGTTTACCACCGGTTCCGCATTATCGAGCTTTGCCTGGAACATTCCCTCGCTCATCGTCTTTCGTATGATCCAAGCGGTCGGCGCCTCGATGATTCAAAGCATGGGGATGGCCCTGCTGGTCCAGGCGTTCCCCGCTAGCGAGCGTGGTCGAGCCCTTGGCTACAACGGCACCATCATCGCCACGGGCGTTGCCACTGGGCCAGTCCTTGGTGGGCTATTAATTGGCACATTTGGCTGGCGGTCTATTTTTTATGTAAATGTACCACTCGGCTTATTGGCCTTGGCAATCTCATGGTTTGCCTTGGCCGATGATGCCAAACGTAGCGAGCAAAAGTTTGATGTCGTCGGCGCTATGACGCTCGGCGCATCATTAATTGCCATTTTGGTGGCACTCACCGAAGGGCAACATCTCGGCTTTGATGTACCGTGGGTGATCGCGTTGTTTATCGCTGGCATCATCGGCATCATCCTTTTTGTATGGTGGGAGAAAAAACATCCTGCGCCGATGATTGACATGGGGTCATTCGGTGTACCGGCGTTTAGTCTCGGTTTGATGACGACAATGATTGCGTTTACCGGGTTGCAATTCAACTTCATCTTGTTGCCGTTTTTCTTACAAAACGTCTTACACTACACCCCACAACAAACCGGATTGATGATGATTATCTCACCACTGGCAATCATGGTCATGTCATCGGTGAGCGGGCGCTTATCGGATCGATTCGGGCCGCGCTGGGTCACGCCAGTAGGTATTTTGAGTCTCGGATTTGGGTTGTTTGAAATGAGCAGTTTGACGGCAACATCCACCCAATTCGATATTATTATCCGCGTGGTCTTTATCGGCATTGGATTTGGATTCTTTCAGTCACCGAACAACAGTAGCATCATGGGGAGTTTGCCGCGTGAGCGCAGTGGAGTCACTAGTGGTATGTTGAGCGTAACGCGGACGATTGGCCAAATTAGTGGAATTACCTTGGCGGGAGCGATTTGGAGTTCACAGGTCACGTCGATTACCGGGCAAGTCTTCAAGGATATTACAACTGCGCCGACAGCTGCCTTGGTCGAGGGATATCATGTAGCATTGTTAGTAGCCGCGGCAATCGCCTGGAGTGCCTTGATTCCGGCAATCTGGCCACG
>CAYXXK010000015.1:37789-61696 GCA_964469045.1 uncultured Klebsiella sp. | reverse complement strand
AACTGCACGCGCCCGCGCATTACGCCGTGGTCGCGCCAGAAGGCGCAGTGAATCTCGCCCTGCGGGTGTGGTGTCACCGTGCTGGCCCGCACCAGTGGCCCCAGCTGCGGCGTGATGCGCACATGGCCGAATCCCGGCGTGGCCGGCCGTACGCCCACCAACGTAGCGTGGTAGTGGTAGAGCGGATGCGCCCCCCAAGCGTGGCAGTCCGACCGCGATGGCTCGGGCATTTCGACCGTGGTCTTGAAGCCCTGCACCGGCAAATCAAACCACAACTGCATGCGCTCGAGCATCAGCTCAATCGCCCCCAGCTGCCGGTACGTTTCAAAAAGATAATGACTGAAATAAATCGTCGTCTGTGCCATATCACTGCGCGCATGCAAGGCCGTTGCCATGGCCGTCACTCGCTCGGGCGTTGCTACGCCGCTCAAAATCGCTAGACACTGGGCGTGTTCGCTGATGAGCGTGCCACCCGACACCTCGCGGTAGACCCCCGCAGTCGCATCCCACAAGGTGCAATCGAGGGCGTCGCGCAACTGCGTCGCTTGCTGGCGCCAGTGACTCGCCAGCGCCGCCAGTCCGACGTACTCCTCGAGGTCAGCCACCAATTGCAGCGTGTAGACCAGATGCCACTGGATGGTGGCACACGGTGCGCGGTCGGCACCCGGCGGCATGCCGCCCTCCCAGCCGGGCACCCAATCGACAAAGTTCCAGCCGGCCGGTGGATTATACAACCCATCGGGTCGTGGCTGTGCCATAAATGCGTCGAGCACATTGCGAATACCCGGCAGCATGGCCCGCACTAATTCGGGGCGTTGCCGCCAATAGGCGATGTCGTGCACCATGCCGATCCACCACAACGAGAAGGGTGGGATAATCTGCTGCACCCGGCTCGGGTAGCGCGATTGCGTCAGACTGCTGGGGATGCGCGACTGATGAAAGAGCTTGATCGCCTTGGCCGGCAAGCGATCATCGTGCGTCAGCACATAGGTCGTGAGTGCCTCGAGGCGCGTGTCGCCGACATACATCAACTGCTCGTAGTAGGGGCAGTCCATGTAGGTCTCGTGCGCACACATCTGCAACACGCGCTCCATCATCGGCACGACCGCCGTCAGCCGTGTATCGTCGCTGTCGAATTTGCCGCTAAACGCAAACGGATAGCCGGTTTCGTGCACCCGCAACGCCTCAATCGTCAACGGCTCGTCGGCCACCTGCAGGCACAACTCGATATAACGCCCGGCTTGCCACCACAACGGCTGATGGGTGGCGCGGGTGCGCCCATCGGCAATAAAGATGTCGCCCACACCATTGAAAAACTTGCCCTCAATCTCGTTGCGATTGCCTTTGACCCGCACGAAATCTGCCGGATTGCTCGACAACCCCTCCTCCCAGTGCCAGCGCAGTTGGGCATCGCGCCCGCCACTCAGCACCGCCTCGGGGTAGGCACACACGTATTCGTCGATGTCGATGATGACTCGCAGTGTAGTGTGTGGCGCCAGCGTCAGCGCTTGATCGTGGTCGAGCAGGGCCTGCCACCCGGCCACTGCATCGGCCTGATGGGCTGTGGCCGTAACCGCCACATGCATACTGCCCTGAGCCGGTGTGGCATCAATGTGGCGCACCACTCCTAGCCGACGCACGTCGTGGCGCATCGGTGGCAACGGTGCCGGTTGTAGGTGTTTGTGACTGCCGAGCTCGTAGTCGATGAGCGTGTCTTCGCCGTGATAGATGCTGACCGCATCGCGACGCCAGCCATCACCGGCCCCCAATTGCCAACCCCACGGGTGCTGGCGCGCGTCGAAGGTGATATTGTGGCCGGTGCCCCAGGCTTGTTTGGGGGGATTAAACGTATAGCTACGCAGTGCTTGCCACTGCCACGGCGCCGTGCCCGTCTCGATCTGGGCCTGCCAGGTGGCATCGGTGGCAACAATCAGGCCGTGGCGCTTGCCGATTTGAGCATAGGCGGCATCCTCGCCCAAACTCCAGACCAGTGCGGCCAGGTGGTGTGTGCCGGCGGGCAAATCGAGCGTCAGCTCGTGGTAGTGCCACATACTGCCGTCGCCGCGTTCGGGGCCACGTACGAGGCACTCGCCATTGACATAAAACTCAAAACGCTCGTCGCCACTCACCTTGAGCGGGATGTGTGCGGCGCTACTGAGCTGGAGTGGCAAATAAAACAGGCTCACGACGGGTGGATGGGCCGGCTGGCCGCTTATCCATTTGGCTGACCAACGCCCATGTTGATGCCAGTGTGTCATGGCGATACTCACTTGTCTATTGGTGGGTTGTACGCCCATTATACGTGACAAAAAAGCCCCCGCGCTCGAATGAGCACGAGGGCGCACGGCGCAAATGGGTTAGCCGACTTTGCGCGCCCAGTCTGCCAGGCTACTCAACACTTTTTGTAGGTTCTCATGGACCTTTTCGTCGACCAAAACGCCATCCTTAAAGACCTCGCCGAAGCGCAACAGCATCTCGGGGCGGCTCATGACATGCATCCCTGATCCGTTGAGCACTTGGCGCAACTGTACCTGGGCGCGGACACCGCCGGTCATGCCACCGCCGCCAATCACGGCCGCAGGCTTGCCGATGAGCGCTGATTTGCCGAAGGGGCGTGAGGCCCAGTCGAGGGCGTTTTTGAGGACGCCGGGGATGCCGTGGTTGTACTCGGGGGTCGCGATAATCACCGCATTGGCCGCCCGAATCTGCTGACGCAGGCGTACGACGCTCTCGGCGGCACCAACCTCGTCGGCTGGGTCGTGGTCGCTATTGTAGAGCGGGATATCGTGGATGTCGGCGATGATAACCTCAATGCCGTCTGGCGCCACGCGTTGTGCCTCTTCGAGCAGGCGTCGATTGAGTGATGCGGCCCGGATACTGCCGGGGATTGCGAGAATCTGCATGGTTATGCCCTCTGTTCTGGTGTCATGATGGTCAGCGCACCCACAATCGGCATGGCCGCCGTGATGTGCATCAGCCCAAGAATGTTCATGTCGGTGCTATCGGGGACGTTGATGACCGTCACAAACGAAAGCGCCAAAAAGACAAACGCAACGATTTGAAAGATGAGATACTGATTGCCCTTGAGATACGAAATGCCGAACATGGCAATGCCTGCGCCAACTGCCCCAACTAACGTGGCAAACGCTGGCATGATAATCGGCACCTCGGTCAGTCCATTGGCATTGATTGGCATGTCAGGGCTCGGTGGTGGTACCTCGATTGGCCCCCAAATGCTGGTGGCAATCAGCCAAATCACCACGTTGATGACGGCACCGATGACGCCGCCAATCAATGCGGCTCTGGGAATGGCACGACGTTGGATGTACACAAAGCTTGTCCTTTCTCCGTAGTTTGCATAATGGTAGTCTACCAGTTGTACCAAAACATTGCTGTAAACACGATGTGAACATCAGGGAAGGATGAGTAGGGAGGTATGCAGAGGGGCGAACTGCTGTCCGCCTCCACGATGCCCGGTGACATTGATGTGTACCATTTGCGCATGATATGTATAGGGTGAATGCGTGATTTGAATGCGGAGAAATAAATTGTTAATGGTATAATTTGGGGAAGTTACACGAGGTATTTTGACCACATTCTTGCTATTCCCCGTGTCGCCGACCGCAACCTTTCCCTCACTGCTGAAGGAGGTGCACCATGGCGCGCTATGTAGTAATGAGTGTGTTGTTGATGCTTGGCATATATGGCGTGATACAGCTCGATTGGTGGCCACTCCAGTGGTGGCACTTGTCGGGCTTTAGTGTGTTATTGATTGTCGGCGCACGAGCCTGGTATCAGTGGATTTGGGCGGCGCCACCAGCGCCACCAACCTATGATGCCACTTGGTATATGGCGCTCTTTGGCGGCGCTGGTGGCTTTGCGGCGGGCGTAATGACCCATACAGACGAATGCCCAATTGTGCAGGAGCACGAATCATGACCACGCATGCGTTACCGATGTCTGGGCTGGTCGGCATGCAGGCTGCCCACGAGGCGTTGCAATTGCTCGCCGTTGATCCACGCCTTGGGGGCGTGGCTATCGGCGCTGCCGTCGGCTCGGGCAAGAGTAGCGTGGCAAGGTCGAGTATGGCTTTGTTTGGTCCGACAGCGCCGTTTGTCGAGTTGCCACTCGGCAGCGACGAAGAGGCACTCCTCGGCGGGATTGACATCGAGGCGACGTTGCGCACTGGGCGCCGTACGATCCGCCATGGCCTATTGCAACGCGCCAATGGCGGCGTGCTCTATGTCGATGCTCTCAATTTGATAGCTGATAGCGCGGTGAATATTTTGCTGGGTGTGCTTGATAGTGGCGTGATTCGCCTCGAACGCGAGGGGATAAGCCAGCAGATCGATAGTACCTTTCGCGTGATTGGCACCTACGATCCCCAAGAGGGATTGCCGCGGCGGCATTTGCTCGATCGCATGGGACTGTTGGTCCTGATGCCGCCACATACAAGCACTGATGAGCGCCAGCAGGTACTAAAGCACCATCTCAGACCTGATTTGGCGCACTGGCAAGAGCTTGATACGCTTGAGGCTGAGTTGGTGGCCGAGGCGCGCGCCTTGTTGCCCAGTGTGACGATAACGCCGGCACAACAGCACCAACTGGTTAGTTTGGCGTTGCGAGCCGGCGTCGAGGGGCAGCGCGTGGATTTGTTTGCGGTGGCCACGGCCTGTGCCGCCGCTGCCCTCGATTTGCGCACCAGCGTCACCCACGCTGATCTCGAGGCGGCGGCGCGGTTGGTGATTATGCCGCGGGCCACTCGCGATGTGACCGATGATCAGCCGATGCCACCTCCACCGCCGCCGCCACCTGCTCCGGCCGAGGCGCAGGCCGATGAGAACAACGACAGCGACTCGACGCCCCCTGAGGCAGAGGCCGAGTTGCAGGTGCCTGACGAAGAGGTGCTCGAGGCCTTGACGTGCGAGGTGCCAATTCAATTGGCCGATCTGCCGTTCCGTACGATCCGGCGTGGGCGCAGTGGTTCGCGTGGTGCCGTGAGTGGTACGCGCGGGCGGCATATTCGCAGTACGCCAGGCAACCCGCGCCGAGCGCGCATCGATATCCCGGCGACGTTACGATCGGCTGCCCCATGGCAACCGTTGCGCCAGTCGGCGACGGCCGAACGGCACTTGTCGTTGCGCGTCGATGATATTCGGGTCAAGCAATACCGTAGCAAAGCCGGCGTCCTCTTTTGCTTTGTGGTGGATGCTAGTGGTAGTATGGCACTGAATCGGATGCGTCAGGCCAAGGGTGCGGTGCAACATTTGCTTCAGCAGGCGTATGTGCATCGTGATCGGGTGGCGCTCTTGGCGTTCCGTGGGAGTAGTTGTGAGTTGTTGTTGCCGCCGTCTCAGAGTGTTGAACTGGCACGCAGGGCGCTTGATGTGTTGCCGACCGGAGGCACGACACCGTTGGCTGCCGCATTGCTTTCTACCATCGATGTGTCGGCGCAGGCGCGTAGTCGTGGCATCATGCAATGCGTTGCCCTCTTTTTGACGGATGGACGTGGCAATGTCTCGCTCCAGCGCAGTCATGATGTGGCCGAAGAGGTGCAGGTGTTGGCGAGTGCGGTGGTGAATGCCGGGATTAAGTCGGTGGTAATTGATACGCAACGTAACTACTTGAGCCGGGGTGAGGGGCGTAAGTTGGCGGAGTTGTTGCAGGGTGAATATGTCTATCTGCCACAGGCAACCGGGGCTGATATTGCGGCAACTGCCGTGGCATTAGCATAAAATAGATATCGGCGGATTGCTTGCGCAATCCACCGACCATTGACGATGCAGCCAAGTGTGATTTAGTGCTTGCTGCTGCTGGGCTTCCAGCTGAACCAGGTCATCAGCACGCTAAAGCCGAGGGGCAAGAAGAATGCGAGCGTGACCAGGAGTAGTAGAATCTGGACTGCCATGGTGCAACCTCCTCTATAATTAAACTCTCTACAACACCTACGCATCATGCGTATGGTTGGATGTGACACAGCGCGCTGGATTGGAGCGAACAATGTTTAGTATCGTCATGATTAACGGCATGGAGCGGTTTAATGCGCATATTTGGCAGGACGTCGAGGCGCGTCTGCACAAAGATGCCATGCCGGTGCGGCTTTTACGCTTTCATGATGGACATGTAGCCGCCCAAGAAGAGCAACTCAGCCAAGCGATTATGCGCGCTGACATCGTCTTTATTTCGCTGATTAATGATCGCGATCAAGCCGATTGGTTGGCGGCGCAGCTCAAACGCTCACGCGCCAAGCATGTGTTTGCCTACGAAAGCATGCCCGAGGTGATGAGTCTGACCCAAGTCGGCGACTATCGCATTGACCCAAGCAAATCCTCGGCCTTGCCCAAGCCGATGCAAGCGCTGTTGCGCTTGATTACCAAAGGCCGCGACGAAGATACGCTTTACGCCTATACCAAGCTCACCAAAGCGGCCGTCAAATTGTTGCCGCTGATGCCGGCCAAACTCAGCGACTTCCGCACGTGGCTGACCGTCAATATTTATTGGAACCAACCAGACGCCGCCAATTTGACCCAGATGATTCGCTTGCTCTTGCGCGACTGCTTGGGCCAAAAAGTCAGCGTGGCGGCGCCGCAGATGGTGCCGAGCATGGGCTGCTTTCATCCGGACGCCGATGAGTTGTTTGACTCACCGGCAGCCTATCAGCGCTGGGCCCTCAAAACACGTCGCTACCGACGCGGTCAACCAACCGTGGCGTTGCTCGTCTTTCGCAAGCACCTGCTCCAAGCACAGACCTACCCCAATGATTTGATTCGAGCACTTGAGGATAAGGGGCTTGCCGTATTGCCGATTTTTGTCAGCGGTATCGAGACGCACGTGGTACTCCGTGAGTGGGTCGCCCACGAGAAGGTTGACTTCTTGATAAGTACCATGGGCTTTGCGGTGGTGGGAGGCCCGGCTGGTTCAACGCGCCCCGGGGCGCATCGCGAGACGGCAAGTCAACTGCTCGGCGCGCTCGATATCCCCTACATGATAGCCCAACCACTCCAGATGCAATCGCTGGCCGAGTGGCGCCAAAACGGCATTGCACCCATGCAAGCAGTCATCATGTATGACCTGCCCGAGATGGATGGCAGCATTGCCCCGATTGTGATTGGCGCTATCGAAGACCAGAAAATTGTTACGGTACCCGATCGCATCGAGCGCGTCGCCACGATTGCATTCCGCTGGGCACGTTTGCGCCGCAAGCCTGCGAGCGAGCGCCGGGTAGCGCTGGTGGTCTATAACTACCCGCCCGGTCTTGGACGTTTGGGTACGGCGGCGCTCCTGAATGTGCCAGCTACCTTGCATGCTGTGGTCTCGCGTATGCGTGAGGAGGGGTATGTCGTCGACAATGCGCCCGGCAGTGTTAACGAGTTTGCCAAGCGCCTATCGAGCATGGAAAACGGTCAAGGTGAGCGTGTCGATGTGGCGATTGCCCAGTTGCGCAATGTGGTGAGTGATACGGTGCTCCGTCGCGTCGACGACAAATGGGGGGCTGCGCCTGGTGATTTAGCGCCGAGTGGCCGTGATGCTATCCGCCTTGATGGCATGATGCTGGGCAACGTGTTTGTCGGCGTGCAACCGCCACTCGGTGTGCCCGGCGACCCGATGCGCATGTTGTTTGATCGAGCCTATGCGCCACATCATCAGTATTTGGCGTTCTATCGCTATTTGATTGATATCTGGCAAGCTGATGTGATTGTGCATGTTGGTATGCATGGCACCGCTGAGTGGTTGCCCGGGTTACAACTCGGATTGACGGGTGAGTGTTGGCCCGACATCATCATGGGCGATGTGCCACAACTCTATATTTATCCGCTGAATAACCCGGCTGAGGCGGCGATTGCCAAACGTCGCGGTGGCGCAGCAGTGATTAGTCATTTGATTCCCCCCTATGCGCGTGCAGGATTGTATAAGCAGCTATCGCAGGTGCGCAGTGAGCTAGGGCGTGGTGGCAAGGTCGACGTGATTACCAGCTTGATACCTGAGTTGCCAATGGCACCAGCCGAGAGCGAAAGTGTCTATCGTGAGCGCGTGACCACGTATATTGACAAACTCGAGCAACGGCTGATTCTCGATGGTTTACATGTGCTGGGTGGGCGTGTGTCGCGTGAGCGTAGTCAGGCGTTGGTTGAATCGGCACTTGATATTGGTCGTGGTGGCGCTGAGGGGTTATATCGCACACTGCTCGAAATCGGTGTTGATGGCGCATCTATCCCCGCAGTCCGCACTGATTTTGTGCATAAAGTTGTGATGGAGCGCATGAATGTTGATGAGTTCTGGCAGAACTACTTCAACCAACCGGCACCAGCGCATGTGCGTGAGATGGTCACCCAAGGGCGCGAGATTCTCGTCGGTATCGAAGAGAGCGCTGATGAAATTGATGTGTTGATGCATGGCCTCGCTGGTGGCTACATCCTGCCGGGGCACGGCGCGGATCCGATTCGCGCCGGCGCTGGTGCTTTGCCGAGCGGACGCAACATTCATGGTATAGACCCGTGGCGCTTGCCTAGTGATGCGGCGTTAGCCCGCGGCCAAGCAATGGCCGAGCAGTTGATTCGTACCCACTATAAAGAACATGGCGGCGCACCCAAAACAGTCGCATTGACGTTGTGGGCGCTCGATACAATTAAGAGTGAGGGTGAGAGTATCGGGGTGCTGTTGGGCTTAGTAGGTGCACAACCGGTGCGCGATGGGCAAGGCAAGATCTATCGCTATGAGTTGATTCCGCTGGCCAAACTCGGGCGGGCGCGCGTCGATGTGGTGCTTGATATTAGTAGCATCTTCCGTGACAACTTCCAGATGCATCTTGATTTGATTGACGAGTTGTTTGTGCGCGCTGCCAAAAGCGGTGAGCCGGCCGAGCTCAATCCGATTGTGGCGCATGTGGCCGCTATGCAACAGGCCGGTCAGTCATTTGAAAGCGCAACGGCGCGCATATTCACCCAACCTCCGGGTGAATACGGCACGGGGGTTGATATGGTGGTCGACGAAAGTCAGTGGGATGAGCGGGCCGACTTGGCGTCGGTCTATGTCCAACGCAGTGGCTACGCCTATGGTGGCCGGCGGGCTGGCAAGGCGGCGCATGCGACCTACCGGCAGTTGTTGGGCACGGTCGAGCACGTCTTTCAGGCGATTGACAGCGTCGAATACGGCTTGACTGACATGCAACACTACTACGGGCATAGCGGGGCCGTGCAGTTGGCAGCGAGTTTTGAGAGTGGACGCAAAGTCAACTTGAGCTACGCCGAGACGTTTACTGGGCAAACGACGATTACCTCAGCAAAGCAGTTGGTCAATGTTGAGGCCCGCACTAAGATTCTCAACCCGCGCTGGTACGAGCCGTTGCTGACGCAGGGGTATGCCGGTGCGACCGAGATTGCCAATCGGTTTACCAATGTGATGGGCTGGGGTGCAGTCGGTGATTCGGTCGAGAACTGGGTGTACGATGGTATGGCGCAGACGTTCATCTTTGATGCTGATGTACACCGGCGCTTCGTGGCGGCCAACCCACATGCCGCCAAAGCCGCAGTTCAACGCTTGCTTGAGGCCAATGGCCGTGGCTTGTGGCAGAGTGACGAGAGTACGATTGCTAAGTTGCAACAGATGTATGCGGATCTTGAGGATAAACTCGAGGGTGTGTCGTCGTAATCATCTGAAGCATAATGAGGGCTGGGGCGGCATTTGCCGCCCCAGCCCATTTGTTTACATGTCTTCGTAGTCGTTGTGTGGCTCGGACATCAAATCGTCGATAAGCGCCCGATCCCAGACGAGCCCGCGTTGTTCGCGCCATTTGCGAAACCAGCGCATGTTGTTGCGAAAGGCGATTTCGACTTCTTGCTCACTCAGGTCGGGGATCTTTTGGCGGAGCAGGGCGCCAATGGTCAGGCGTTCTTGGGCGTCGATGCTACTCAGCCCCGCTAAGATGCGTTCGGCACGAATGAAAAAAATCTCGCGCTCGAGAGCGGTAAACTCGCCGTCGATTTGGCGAATGTTCCCGAGGTAGCAAATTGTGCGCTGACGTGGCTGGCCGCTGTCATCGCGGAAGCTTTCGACCAAGTAGGCATCATGAAATGAGACGTTGGCTGTGTCGGCGTTTTTGTGGTGGCGGGCAATCCAACGGATGTACATAACAACTCCCTCCTCACCGAGGTTTTAGCGATGCCGCGTAACGCCACGGCGCGCACACACATCTGCAACAGGGCATTGTGAACAGCGAGGTGAGACGGGGTGACAAATTTGCTGTCCGAGCGTCACGAGTAGGCCATTGATGTCGATCCACGCAGATTCGGGGAGGTCGTGACGCAACGCCATCTCCGTCTCTTCGGGTGTTTTGGTAGCGATGTACCCCCAACGATTACAAATCCGGTGGACATGAATGTCGACACAAATCGCTGGGATGTTGTGGCCAATCGCTAATACAAGATTGGCCGTTTTGCGCCCAACACCAGGGAGCGCAAGGAGCGCTTCCATCGTGGTTGGCACATTACCATTGTACTTGGTAATCAGCAACGCACAAATCGCCTTGATGTCGCGCGCTTTGTTGCGATAAAACCCGACCGGATAGATGAGCTCGGCAATCTGACTCTCGTCGAGTGCCACCATCTGCGCTGGTGTCTCGGCGACCGCAAAGAGCCGCGGGGCCACGATGGCTGTTGTTTCGTCGCGGGTACGCAGACTCAATAGGGTGGCAATCAGGACCTTGAACGGCCCTGCGGCATGCATCTGGTCAATCAACGGTTGCGGTAAGTGTACCACGCTCTGCTGGACGCGGTGTAATACTGCTAGGATCGGAAAGTCACTCATTGCTGGATTTCGTTGAGCGTAAAGTTGTCGAATTGTACCTCAGAGAGTTGGTCTCCGCTGACAATCACCATGCCGACACTGCCGCGCACCGCTTGTGGCAATGTCACAGAGCCTAATGCACGACCATTTGCACCAACACTTAAGGTATTACCGACGACTTCAATTGCCAGCGTATTGCGCGCATTCGCCCCTGGATTAATGATGTCAATTTGGACAGGGTCAATGATGACGTCTGATCCGCCGGTATTGCTGGTTTGTACGACTTGTAGGACGCCGTTGCCACTGATGAGTACCATCGTATAGTCGAAATTGCCGTTATCGCCGAACAACAAGCCGTACGCCATTTGTGTTGGATCGCCTTGGGTTATTACGGCATCAACACTCAATTGAAAATCATTTACTTCTGTTTGTGCGCGCGGTAACGGGTTCTGCCACATGCTAATACCAGGGGAAGCTAGCATGTGGTAGACGCCGTTGCGACTATACGAGCCTCCCTGACTAAAGCTAGCATTCAGCGCATCAGTGAAGCGTTCGGTAATCTGGTATCCGTTTGCGGTGCCGACAACATCATCGAATGTGATTTGTACGTCGCCTTGATTCATTGTACTTACGGCAAGGGTTAATTGCCCGGCAACAGGGGCATAATCCACTGCACTGCCGATGAAAACGCCGTTTAGCCATACCTCGATGGTTGAGCCTTGGGCGCGGACGCGTAACTCGTTGGAAACATCGAGTCCTTGATTGATATGCGGTGAAAACTGCCATGCGCTGAGTTCGCTGAGGGTATCATCGACTGACCGAACGATGCGCCAATACCCGCGACTGTTTATCATGACCATGATGTAGCTATCGGTCGTGTCTTGTCGAAAGCGCCACCCATACCCTGCCTCGTCACTCCCACGTGTGTGTGTGACATTGACACGCATATCAAAATCTTGTACTTGACTACTCACAGGCGTGTCATCTTGTGGTCCAGACCATAACGCATAGACATCTGAATTCGGTAACAGGACATCAACTGCAAGATGTGCGTTTTCGACGACAATTAATGATTGATCCCAAATTGGTGATACACTCGAAAAATCTTCTTCAATAAAGAGCGGGCGAGTGTAATTCACTGCTGGATCGGCTTGAGTGACTGGTGGTGCCGCTTTGGTGGCACGGTTGCCGAGCCGTGCGAGCCGGACACCGATATCAGGGACCACAAACGGAACGCTAGCGAGTACGATGCTTTCAACGGCAAATATGATAGACATGACGAGAATGAATCGTCGCAGAAGTAACCGACTAAACGACATATGTATTTACCTCGCATCGAGTTTTTGTTCGAGCCATAAGAACCCGAGTACGGCTAGTTCGACGATTTTGTCGAGATACGCAAGCAGGGTACGTTCTCCGATGATGAGCCAAAAAAGAATGGTTGCACTTGTCCATAGGCCAATCAGTTGTCTGACGCGGAAATCGGGTACGAACGTGGATGGTGCAACATAGAAGGCTGCAAGTATGACAAATCCAATTGCATTGACATAAAACATGATTAGATTTGTGGGGATTGCCAACCACACATGAATTGCTGCAGTGATGACAAGGGCTAATGCCACTGCAATGCGTATCCATTTTTGCATTATACCCTCACTTCGGTAGGGGGTGTGGGTGCGATATACCGCACTCACCACACCCTACCTGATCAATCGCCACTTATTCGGCCGCCTTGAAGCCGATGACCTGCGCACAGGCGCGCATGTCGGCTTGGGCCGTACGGATGTCGTGCGTACCAGCGCCTGCTAATACAGCATCAATCATCTTTTTGAGGTGCACAAGCGCCACATGCATCTGCAAATCGTCGTCAAGTGCCGCAAAGAACGCAGCCTTGTCGGCGCTGACATCAACCGCACTGCCACTCCCTGCGCTGGCGCTCAAGGCAGCCTTGAGTCGGTCAATCTCATGCTCGGCCGCAGCGGCGTCAGCCCGGATGTAGTTGAAGTCCTCGCGGTAGGGGAACGAGGCCAAGTACCAGCGGATCGAGTCAGGGCTCTGCTGAAGCACGGCATCGCGTACAAACACCAAGTTACCCAACGATTTGCTCATCTTGGCGCCATCTAGCCACGTCAAACCACCATGCACCCAAAATTGTGAGAAGGGGCGCTTGTTGGTGTAGCCCTCGGTTTGCACAATCTCAGAAGGATGATGTGGGAACACAAGGTCGCGACCGCCACCGTGGATGTCAATCTGATCGCCTAAGTAGCGCGTTGACATGGTTGTGCACTCGATGTGCCAGCCGGGGCGCCCTGGCCCCCATGGACTCGGCCACTCGGGCTCGCCTGGGCGTGAGACCTGCCACAATACGAAGTCGAGCGGGTCGTGCTTGTTGGGGTCATTCGGGTTGTTGCCACGCTCATTGGCGGTGGCCAACAACTCGGCGTAGCCGCCGAGACGTGCCATTTCGCCGTAGGTTGGCTCCGAGCTGACATCAAAGAAGACATTGCCGTTGCTCACGTACGCTTTGCCGTTTTTGATGAGCCCCTCGATGATGGGAATCATGCCCATAATCTCTTCGGAGACCTTGGGGAAGAAGTCCGGTGCAATGAAGTTCATTGCCCGACAATCCTTGACGAATTGATCGACCTCACGCTTGGCCAATGCGTCCCAGGCAATGTTGTCACGGTTGGCGCGCTCGAACAACGGATCGTCGACGTCAGTCACGTTTTGGCAGTAGCTGACGCTGCCACCTTGTGATCGGACATACCGAATCAATATGTCAAAAATTAAAAACGTATGGGCGTGGCCGATATGCGTTGTGTCATACGGGGTTACACCACAGACGTAGAGAGTGAGCGGGCGGTCTTTGGGGATGTCGAGTGTGGCTTTGTGGCCACGCAACGTGTCGAACAACTGCATGTCGGCTGTCCTTACCTGAATTGAAATGGGCGACTACCATCATTATATACTTATTTACCGAATATTTACATAGTTTGGATGTGTGGGGGATAATGCTACAATGCCCCAAAGGAGCACACCGTGAATATTGGTATTGACATAAGTCGATTGGCAACAGCCCACAAAACCGGCACCGAACGCTATACCTGGGAACTACTTGCCGGCATGACCCAATCCCCGGGTGAGGATACGTATCACTTGTATTGCCGCGATATTCCGGCACAGTTACCGTCACTCTCGGCGCAGATGCACCTCCGTCATATACCGATGCGCCGGTTGTGGACGCACATCCGTCTTGCGGCTGAGTTATGTATGCATGCTCCCGATACACTGTTTGTGCCGTCGCACGTGGTGCCATGGAATGCGCCGCTATTGCGCCGCACACGTATTGTGACAACGATTCATGACCTAGGTTTCTTGGCGTTTCCCGAGGCGCACACGCGCTTCCAGAATTTCTATTTGCGCCTGACCACACGTTGGGCCGCTGTCGCAGCACACCGCATTATTGCGATTTCGCAGGCCACGGCCGATGATTTTGTACGTTATACCGGCGTCGATCCACAACGTGTGGTGGTAATTCACCATGGGGTTGCGCCAGAGTTTAACCCTCAGCATCAATCGCCAAGCCCCTATCCACGCTATATGTTGTATGTGGGTACATTACAGCCACGCAAAAACATCATGCGCATGATTGAAGCCTTTGCGCAGGCCACACTCCACCCCGACACACACTTGCTGATAGGTGGGCGTACTGGGTGGTTGAGTCAGCCGTTGCAACGTCGCATCGACGAGCTTGGCGTGGCTGATCGGGTGCACTTACTCGGATTTGTGCCGGATGCACAGTTGTATGGCCTGATGGCCGGCGCACGGGCGTTTGTGTTCCCGTCGCTGTACGAAGGCTTTGGGATGCCCGTGCTTGAGGCGATGGCCAGCGGCACGCCGGTGATTACCTCGACGACCTCAGCACTCCCCGAGGTGGCCGGCGATGCGGCAATCCTGGTTGATCCCACCGATGTGTCTGCCATCGCCGCTGCCATGCAACACATTGACACTGACGATGCGTTGTACGGCGAATTGCGTCAGCGCGGACTTGTGCATGCATCCACATTCACCTGGGCGCGCTGTGCCGCGCTCACCCAAGCCGTATTGCGCGGGGAGCGCTAAGCATATGCGACGCTGGTACTACGGCTGGTCGATTTTGGGCGTCTTGGCAGTGACTGAGACGTTGGCTTACGGCATGCTCATTTATGCGTTTAGTGTGTTTGTGGTGCCGCTCGAAGCCTATTTTGGCTGGTCGCGTGCCACGATTAACGGTGCCGTGGCCGCTTCACAAATCGTCGCAGGTCTGCTGGCCTGGCCGGTGGGCGTCTGGCTTGATCGCCACGGTGCGCGTTGGTTGATGACGTTTGGAGCGATTTGGGGTGCCGTGTGGTTTGGCGTGTGGGGGTTTGTCACTGAGCCGTGGCAGCACATCGTCGTGTGGGTCATGTTGGGCATCTCAATGGCCACCGTCTTGTACGAGCCGGCATTCGTCGTAGTGGCGAATTGGTTCCACCAAAAGCGTAGTCAGGCCTTGACGGTGCTGACGTTTGTGGCCGGCTTTGCAATTATCATTGCCACGCCGACGACCGAATGGTTGATTCGCCAGTATGGATGGCAGGCTACCACCTGGGTCTTTGCTGCAGTGATGCTCTTGCTCCTTGCGCCCATTTTGGCCATCTGGTTGCGCCACAAGCCGAGCGATGTCGGAGCGTTTGTCGATGGAGCGCCGAGTAATCAACCACATCCACAGGTGGCAATTGCTGCCGTCAAGGTCACTGAGGTGGTGCGCGATACGGGGTTCTGGGTTTTGACCATTGCCTTTTTGTTTGCGACGTCGTCGCTCGTCATCATCTTGCAGACGTTTGTACCGTACTTGATTGATCGCGGGTATTCAGCAGCACAGGCGGCACAATTTGCGGCGATTATGGGATTCTTGGCCTTGCCGAGTCGCTTGGTGTTTACGCCACTCGGTGCGATTATTTCGCGGTATACCATCGCTACTGTTTTGTGTATGATGCAGAGTATTGCGCTCGTGGCGTTGATTGTTATCCCCGGTGAGTGGGGCGTGTGGGCCTGTGTCATTTTATTTGGCTTGAGTTTTGGCGCGATTACGCCGGCACGGGCGGCCTTGTTCGCCGATCGCTACGGCGTGCTCGTGTACGGCGCAATTAGTGGTGTGTTGGCCTTGGTGTTGACCATGTCGCGGGCTGTGGTGCCACTCGGGGTCGAGATTGCCCGGCCGCTGTTTGGTGATTATGCGCCGATTTATTTGGTGATGGGTTTGGTGACGACGATTGGGTCGTCGTTGATTGTGCTGGTGCCGTGGTTAGGGCGTACAAAAACGGGCACCACACAGTCGTGATGCCCGTCGTGAGATGTGATTGATTACGCCAAGGAGCGCAGTACTGCGATGAGGCGATCGACCTCTTCTTTGGTGTTGTAGTGCACCAAACCGATGCGCACCATGCCACCCTTGTCTTCGACGCCGAGGCGCTCAGTCAAGTTGATGGCGTAGTAGTTGCCGTTCCATACAAAGATGCCTTCGTGGGCCAATGTCTGGGCGATATGCTCGGGCGTGTGCTTGGCCATGCGGATGGCGACGGTTGGCGTGCGGCTGCCGAACTTGTCGCTATCGGTGATGCCATAGAACGTCAACCCGGGGATGGCTAGCAACTGGCTAATCAGGTATTCGCTGAGCTCACGCTCATAGGCCTGAATGGCATGCATGGCGTAGTCGACAGCCTCGCGGCGAGTGGCAAACGTCTTGCCAGCAGTGCGATTGCCCAACTCGGCCAAGTAGTCGATGGCGCCGGTGACGCCGGCCATGACTTCGTGGTTTTTGGTGCCGGTCTCCCAGCGCTCGGTGGTCTCTTCGCCGGCCGGGCGGACTTTGTATGGGGCGAGACGCTCGAGGTGGTGCTTTTTGCCATAAATCGTCCCGCTGTGGGGAGCGAAGAATTTGTAAGGCGAGCAGGCCAAGAAATCGACATCGAGATCCTTGACGTCAATCGGCCCGTGGGGTGCATAGTGCACGGCATCGACAAACACCATGGCACCGACGGCACGCGCCATCTTGACGACGGCTTTGACGTCGTTGATGGTGCCGACGGCGTTTGAGGCAAAGCCCACGGCGACGAGTTTGGTCTTGGGCGTGATTTTGCTGGCAAAGTCGGCCATGTCGAGCGTGCAGTCTTCGACATCGACATCGACTTCTTTGATGACGACGCCGAGCTCTTTGAGAGCATGCCACGGGGCGACATTGGCGTCGTGATCGAGGCGGGTGGTGACGATTTCGTCGCCAGCTTGGAGCGTGCGGCCAATTGAGCGACTCAAGGCAAACGTCAACGACGTCATGTTGGCGCCGAACATAATTTCGTCAGGCGCACAACCCAAAAAGTCTGCCATCGCCTGGCGTGACTCGCCAATCACGGCGTCGGTGCGCTGACTGGTCAAAAACGCGCCATGCGTGTTGGCGTTTGAGTGGCGTAAGTAATTGCTGATGTTGTCGATGACGCGCTCGGGCACCTGGGTGCCACCAGGGCCATCAAAAAAGACTGCTGGTTTGTCATTGACCTGCTCGGCCAACGCAGGGAATTGACTGCGAATCCAGGCAATATCGAGTGCCATAGTGCTACGTGCTCCTTTGTCTGTACGGGTGACAGCATTGTAGCACACCCGGTCACTGACTCTGCACCGTCACCCGACTCAAGGCAACTCCCAAACTGCGGTCACCAACAACCTGTGTGTGTGGCGTTACAATCGCTAATTCATCGTAGTACAACGCCGTTTTTGCTTGCCACACTTGTCGTTGCATCTGCCAATCTCGTGGGAGTTTGAGCGTGGCAGTGATGTGCCAATGGCCGTCACGGAGCGTGCGACTGGTAATCGGGAGCGGTTGGCCATTGAGCGTCAATTGCAAGCCGCTGAGTACCTCCTCGTCAATGACATAACGCAACACTAGGTCAACGGTGACGGAGCGCGTATGGGCATGGATGACGCTAGGCATGGCGATGGTGGCGTGTGTCGTGGGGCCGCTCCAGCGCCAGTAACCGTGCTCGTCGTGTTCGTGCGCATACCAGCCAGTCCCGGCCATCGGCGCGTGGGCATCATAGCTGAATCGCCGTTGATGTGGGTCGTACTGCTGACTTATCACCTGATAGTGGTGGGTTGTGAGCAAGCGATTGAGCATCGTGTGGTAGTCTTTTTGAAAGCGTTTGAGGCCATAGTCGTACAATTCGATATCGGCGCGATTGACCTCGTGCAATATCGCCAACGTGTCATCGTCAAGCTCGATGGATTTGCTGGGCGCTTGATTGAGGTGAATCTGACTCGGGGGCGGTGCCCAGCCAAATTGATAGCTCAAGAGTTGCAACGATTCGGCGAAGTGTTCAGTGAACCCCACAACGACACATTCGTCGAGTCGTGCTTTGGCTAGCTCAAGATCCATTGCATGCCAATCTTCGCCCATCTGCATCAAGTCTCGTGGGTGGCGTGGTGTGCCCCGCAAGGCGCCGCCAAAGACGCGGGTTTGTAAGTTGTTGGTCAGGCGACTGGTGGTGGCGTCACGGACAAAATCACGCAGTGCGAGGCGGTTGGCCTCGTCAGCATGAATTGCGCCTTCGACGCGTTGCTGTTGGGCATAGCCCGAGATGGTGCGCTCAATCGGGTCGCGGAGCATGGTGATGTAGTATGGGTTGCGCACAAACGGCGCAATTTGCGCATAGAAGTAGTGCCCAGTAATCAGGCTATATGGGCGTAAATCGACATCGAGACCTGCTTGCTCGGCAGCGCTCCATTCGTTGCGTGGCGTCCAAAAACAAAAAGGACTGACTTGGTCGGGCGCAAATTGACTGTGCAGGTATTCGAGCAGTGATGTGCCGGCCGTTTTGAAAATATGAATGAAGCAGAGTTGCTGCTGTGGCGATGGGCGCAAAGGCGATATGCTCATGCAAATACTCACGGTATGCCGTCTATCTGCCTTGAATTGTACACGAATCCCCCCGCGTTCATGCACGAACGCGGGGGGATGTGGCTAGTGGTGGATTAGTTGCGAGTCAGTAACATAACCTTGGGCGCGCGGTCGATCATCCAAAAGCTAATTGGCAAGCCGATAATCGTGGCGCTACAGGCCCAGGCGATGGCTAACCAAATTGCGCTCAGCCACCAGCCGACCAGAATAAACCAGAAGATGCGGATGATTAACGGGTATTGACTGGTGTAGTTGATAACCACGCGACCGTTGGCATCGACATAGGTGCTGTTTTGGCGGGCCCGCAAGGTGGTGATTTGGGGCAAGGCATTGAGCATGGCCATACCGATAGGCAAGCCGATGATGGTGAGCGAGATTGCCCATGCGGCGACGGTCCATACACCACTTAACCAGAGCCCGATTACCACAAACCAGATGATGCGGATGATGATATTGGGCGATTGTGAAACTTCAATGCGTTGCATTATTCTCTCCTTTTTGTTTTCACAGATACATCAACGAAGGATTGTGCTGATTTGTTGCAAGGTGGTATATACCGTGAAGCATCCACTTGAATCGGGTATAATGCGTGCATCACCAATCCATTAACAAGTGTCTTGCAAGCAGGTGCTCACTAGTGTATTACTAGGCGCCCATCATAACGTAGCATAAGGAGTGACGTTCGATGACGAAAATTAGCATTATTCTGAATCCCTGGGCAGGGCGTGGCAAAGCCGGCAAACGCCGATCGGCGCTCGAACACGCGCTTACCGAGGCAGGGTTGCAATACGAATTGCTCGTCACGAACGCTCGTGGTCATGCCATCGAGCTTGCGCGTGATGCGGTGGTACGTGGGAGTGATGTGGTCGTGGCAATTGGGGGGGATGGGACACTCAACGAGACTGTCAATGGGCTGATGCAAGGGAATCAGGCGAGTGGACGCAACGCGGCTTTTGCTGTTATCCCGCTTGGCACCGGTAGTGATTTCATCAAAGTACTTGAGACGGTTGAGGCTGACGACATCCCCGGTGGCATCGCGCGTCTGAAGCGGATGCAACGGCGTCCTATCGATCTTGGCTTGGTCGAGGTCAAAGGTGAGGGCTCGCGTTATCTGCTCAATGCAGTTGGCGTCGGATTTGATGCGCAAGCAGCCGCTGAAGCCCTCAAAATCACCTGGGCTAAGGGGTGGGTGGTTTATTACTTGGCGATTATCCGGGCCTTGATTTATTACAAGGCATTCCCGATGCAGATTCGTTTTCGTGACGAAATGGTCGAGCGTCGTATGATGTTTACCACCATCGCCAACGGCCGTTGTCAAGGGGCTGGGTTTTGGTTGACTCCCGATGCCCATATTGACGATGGGCAACTCGATGTGTGTATGGTTGACATGCTGAGTATTCCTAAGGTGGCACAGTATATTCCGCTCATCCAAAAAGGTGCGCACACCAATCTCAAAGAGGTGCGCATGGAGCGCATCCCGCAGATTACATTGACCTGTGACAATGATTTGCCAGTGGCAATCGATGGTGAGGTGATTAGTACAACTGCGCGCGAAATCGTCGTGACCTCAGTTCCCGGTGCAATCGATTTATTAGTCTAGATGTATGTAATCTGCGATGATGAATCAACAACGGTTGTGGCAAAATCTCGAAGAATTAGCCCAGATTCGTGAACCTGATGCGATACAACAAGGTACAACTCGCCGCGCATTTACCCCTGCCTATCTTGAGGGGCGCGCCTGGGTGGTGGCACGCTTCGCCGCTGCTGGTTTGCAGGTGACCATCGATGCTGGCGGCAACTTAATTGGCCGATTGCCCGGCAGTGACGCCACATTGCCACCGATTTTGATTGGTTCGCATACGGATACAGTCATGGGTGGTGGCAGCTATGATGGGGCACTTGGCGTGCTCGGCGCACTTGAGGTTGCCCAAACATTGACTGATCATGGTATTACGTTGCGACATACCCTCGAAGTCGTCGATTTTATGGCGGAGGAGTCGACACCGCTTGGATCGTTGCTTGGGAGTACTGCTATGGCTGCCGGGCTGAGTGCCGATGTATTGTCACGTGACGTTCCTGGGTGGGGCACGCTCGCCGATGCCTTGCGCCGCGTGGGTGGTAACCCAGAGGCAGTGGCGCAGCCGTTGCGTCGCCCGGGCGAGATTGCTGCATACGTCGAGATTCACATCGAGCAAGGGCCGCGCCTTGAGCGTGCCAATCTTGTGCTCGGTGCTGTTACGGGGATTGTGGGTATTCGACGCGCTGATATCACCTGCTACGGCCAACCGGATCATGCCGGTACGGCGAGCATGGATGTGCGCCGTGATGCCCTTGCGGCAGTTGCGCAATTGATTGCAACTGCTGAGCAGGCGGCGAGTCGTCGTACGGGCGCGGTCGCAACTGTGGGGGCGCTCGAGGTATTGCCGAATCAATCGAATGTCATCCCGGGGCAGGTCCGCTTTAGTGTTGAGATGCGCAGTCTCGATATGACCGAGGTTGAGGCCATGTGGCACGAGATTCATGAGGCGTTTGTGTCGGCGTGTGCGCAACGCGGTGTAACGTTTGAGATTCATGCCTTGCATGATTCGCAACCGGTTGTCTTTGGCGAGCAGATGGTGTCGACGATTGAATCTGCATGTACGGCAGTGGCTGGTGCGAGCATGCGCTTGCCGAGTGGTGCTGGGCATGATGGTAGTATGATTGGGCTGATTGCCCCTGCGGGGATGATTTTTGTGCGTACACGTGATGGTCGGAGTCACTGCCCCGAAGAATTTAGTGCGCCAGACGATAATAGTGACAGTGTGCGTGCATTATTTGAAACCGTTCGTGCGCTTGATGCCATGCTAGATTGAGGTTGTGGTATGGCGCCACCAGTTGCTCGTTCAGAACCATCCAAACGTCGTATGCGGCGCATCCGCGAAGAACAACGCGATAGTGCGTTACGTGATATTGCACTTTTTGCGGAGTTGCCCGTCAACGAAATTCGTTGGCTGGGTCGACATGCTGTGTTGCGCTTATTCGCCGATCGGGCCACCATCGTGACCGAGCGCATGTCGAATGATTATTTGTATGTGGTTCTCCAAGGTACGGTGACTGGTAACCTGCACGACCGTCTTGGTCGCGAGGTATCGCTTGGCGTGCTCCCTGTTGGATCAATTTTTGGTGAAGGTAGTCTATTTGGGAATCGCTTTGCTGGCGCCAACGTGATTGCGCAGTCTGCTTGTCAGATTATTCAGTTTTCGTTGGAGCAGATTCGTACAAATCAACATCTTATTCCCACATTGTATGAACTATTGAAGGGTATCTATCGGCAACGCCTCATCGATTACACGCTCATGCGTATTCCGATATTGGCAACACTCAGTGCCGACGAACGGCAACATCTCATCAAGGATTTGATTGTCCGAGAGGTGCCACGCGGTGAGACCGTCGTGCGGGCTGGCGATCGCCCGAATGGGCTGCATTTGGTTGAGCATGGGCAATTTGTTATCGAAAATCACGGAAATGTGTTGGGGCATCTCGACGAAGGCGACTTTTTTGGTGCAACAGCACTGATTAAGCGTATGCCGTCGACTGATCATGTGCGTGCCGTCACTCCATGCCAAATTCTGACATTACCGAGCAGTACATTTTATGATTTACTTGAGCGTCATCCCGAAATCCCTGAGCTAATCCAGCATGTGCTTGCTAATCGACGAGCCTATAATCAACAAAACCAAGCAGTGCTTGATGATGTTGCTTCGCATGGCGTGCGACGTGGCGATAAGTTATTGTTGCGTGATGCAAGTCGATGCCCACCAGGATGTGACCTGTGTGTGCGTGGATGTGTGAGTCGGCATGGGGCGCCGCGGTTGCGCCTCGAAGGTGTGCATACTGACACGGCAGTCATTGTCGACACATGTCGACAGTGTCGTGTTGGTGCGCGTTGTGTCGAATCATGTACACATCAGGCAATAACGTGGCAACAACAATCGTTGGTTGTTGATGCTATGCGTTGTACTGGGTGTGGTGATTGTGTGCGTTCTTGTGAATACGATGCCATGACGCTGCAACCACGTCATGCTAATTGGCTTGGGGCGCTCCATCGCCGACTCGTCGCACACCCGTTGCAACTCCATCAACCGATTATTCCGTTGACCCCAAAGAAGCCGCTCTACTATGCTGACAAGTGTGATTTGTGTGTTGGCCATGACGATATGGCGTGTGTCAGCGTATGTCCGATTGGCGCGTTGCGTGTTGTGAATGTCGTGGATCTCTTCCCGTATTAATCACTTGCGGTACAGGGAACTCCTCTCGCACTGCATTCATAGCGATGATTGACCATAATCTGGTGTGACATCCTAGGGATTGGTTGGAGTAGAAGCGCCATCGTGAGCTCTCAGCGTACCTATTTGACCTCTTAGCACGGTAAAACGTCGAGGAGGTGTAGTATGTGGGAGTGGATTCTTCAAACGTTTTTTCCTGATCGGTGTATTGGATGTGGTGTATATGGGAGCGTATTGTGCCCGCGGTGTGCAGCCACCTGTCCGTGCTATGTGGGTGGCGTTCCGGACGTCTGCGTACCGCATGTTGCAGTACGATTTGTGTATACCGGCTATGTACGACAATTGGTATTGCGACTCAAATATGCAGGTGCACCACGCATTGCGGCACAATTTGCGCAGTATATGCCGGCCATGTATGTTGGCCAACGTGCATGTTATATTGCAGTTCCTGCATCACCGGAACGTGTGATTGCACGTGGGTATGACCAAGCTGTATTGCTCGCACATGCGTTAGCAGTTCGTCATCATGGGTATGTTGCACAACACCTTGTGCGAGTCCGCAATACACCAACACAAGCCAAGCTGACGCGACATGCGCGTCAACAGAATGTCCAAGGAGTCTTTGCATGGCAAGGTGGCGTTATATCTGATCCCGTGGTACTTGTAGATGATGTGTGTACCACTGGTGCCACGTTGAACGCTGCCATTGATGCGTTGCGCATGGCTGGCATCACACAGATTGCAGTACAAGTAATCGCACGGGGTGTGCACACTGATGCCCAACACAAACCACCCGTTGCCTCAAGGCAACGGGTGGTTTCGTAGGGAGATTTATTCGTCTTCGGCGTCGCGATCGGTGTTCTTGCGTGTTTCGTCGCGTTGTACGTCGTC
>CAYXXK010000015.1:0-37779 GCA_964469045.1 uncultured Klebsiella sp. | reverse complement strand
GACCACTCGCTTTGCCCTTCTTGGGGGCAAATTCTTCAACCTCGTCGTCGCCATCAGCATTGTCGTCGCCACCGTCGAAGCTATCATCGTCATCATCAAACGTTGAAAGGCGTGGAGCTTCTTCTTCGATGTCGAGAGGATATGCATCATCGACTGAGGTCTCGTCAATATCCTCGTCAATTGGATCGATGAGTGCGGCCTTCTCTTCGTCATTCAATTTGCCTGGGAACGACACACTGCCAGTGAGGTCTGGGTTACGATATGACTCGCGGATGATAAGCTCAACCATGTGATAGTGCTCGCTGAGATGCCACACCACAGCGATGTACTTGTTCCCTTGACGCATAAAGTCGATAATGCGCTGAGCCAAGCGTGGATCAAGGCGTCCCAGCAGCGTATTGCCTGCATCGTAGATGTCGATTGCATGTGCCTCAGCTGGAATGCCTTCGTGCTCGATGTCACCATTACTCCCAACGATGCGCATCTCGACAATCTCGCCAGGGACCAACGCAATGGCCACTGATTGGTCGATGTGCATGGTGGTAATTGTTGATTTACCGGTTTCGACGACAAAGGTGCGCATGTCAGCGAATTTGCGTTCTTTGCTGGCACGGGTCTCGGTATGGTCAAGCAACGAAATCATGCGCTTGGCAATAGGGTTGTTCTCGTTGACTGCAAGCACGCGTTGATAAATTTGTCGTGCAAATTCAACATTGCCGAGTTCGTACTCAGACTTTGCGAGACGGTTGAGGGTTTCGATATCGGTGCTTTTGGCCACGATATCGCCAATGGTTGGCTCTACTTCTGATTCTGGGTCTTTGGTGAGCTCAATGTCTTCATCGAGCAGAATATCAACATTTGCATCGACGGCATCTTTCCATTCGCCTCGTTGGGCGTATGCGATGGCTTCACTTTGTTTGCGGCGGCGCAAGAGCGCCAAATCATCACGTTTACTCACGGTCGATTCCTTTCCCTCACGACTCGCCGGTGAATGCGCATCCAAGCGCAGGATTATTCAGACAAACCATCAACACTGATATTGCTAGGGCGTTATTAGCTGCATGTGCGAGCACTGCTGGCCAAATACTCCCGCTTGCCAAGCGTAACCACGCCAGCAGACACCCCATGATGAGGGTTTGGACAACTAGCACCCCTACGCCTTCAGTTGCAGACCAACTATGCGCAATGGCAAACAAGAGCGAGCTGACAGCAATGGCAACCGTGCCGCCCCACCAACTGCGTAACCGTTCGAGCCAATACCCACGGAAGACGATTTCTTCGCCGAGTGGCGCGATGACTGCCGCTGCCACCCCAAACATCAGTTGCCCAGTCATGTCGCCTGCCTGTATCGGATAGGTCGCCATTTGGTTTTGGCGCAGGTCTAGTACGGCAAACGCTGCACCAACGATAATGTTGATGGCGAAGAGGAACGGAACGCCCAACAACGTGTAGACTACTGCGTTGCGATCAAAACGCCACCCGAAGTCAATTTGTGATTGTGCCCGCCACCACACATATGCTACAAGTGCGCTGTTTTGCAGCAACACAATCAACACGACCACCCACGTATGTACATCACTTGTTTTGATGCCAGTTGGCCACGTGCCAAACTGCCACCAAGCCCATACGCCTGCAACACCCGTGGTGATGCCGAACACAAGCACCACGATGACGACCACATCAATCACATGAAATGCAACACGACTAGGCCAATGGTTGCTCATCAACAACTGTCCCTTGGAGTGACCACGGGCTGGTATGCGTCACATGCACATGCGCCAGCTTGCCACGCCAGTCATGCGGGCTCGCAAAGAACACCAACAAATTGCCGGGTGTGCGCCCACGCCATTTGCCTTTGCTTTCGCCCTCCACCAAGACTTCTACCGTTTGCCCGAGCAAACGAGCACTGCGCTCGGTGGCAATTTCTTCTTGAACACGTTCTAACTCGATACGACGTACCTGCTTGATACCCTCAGGGACCGCCATGGCTTGATCTTCTTCCATAACGGCAGCGCGTGTACCGGGTCGGGCCGAGTAGGCGGCGATGTGAACTTTGTCGAAGCGAATCTCTTGGATGAGACGCTTTGTCCCCTCAAACTCTTCGTCGCTCTCGCCCGGATGTCCCACAATAATGTCGGTGGTCAGCGAAATGTCGGGCATGGTGGCACGAATCTTGCCAATCAAATCACGATAACGCTGGACCGTGTAGCCGCGACGCATGCGCTTGAGCATGGCATCATGCCCTGCCTGAACCGGCAAGTTAATCTCGCGCGGGCACTTGGGCAACTGCGCCATGGTCTCGATTAACTTATCGGTCATCCATGCTGGGTGCGACGTCAAGAAGCGCAATCGTACTAGACCTGGAACCTCGTGGACTGCCTTGAGCAAATCGGCCAAATCAGGACGCCCCGGCAAATCATGACCCCATGAGTCGACGATTTGACCGAGCAAGGTGATTTCTTTGGCACCACGAGCCACAATCCGCGTGACCTCCTCGACGATTTCGTCGAGTGGGCGACTACGCTCTTTGCCACGGCGCAACGGAATCACACAAAACGCACACGACATGTTGCAGCCGTATTGAATGGGCACATGCACTGAAACAGGCGGCGTTGACCAATCCGAAACGGGTAAGGCTGGCTCGTCCATTTGGTAGACAGAGTTCGGCGCTAAGGCCACGACTTCGTCGACCGCTGATGGTGATACGAAGTGATCGACCATCGGTAGGCGTTCTTTGAAGATGGATTGGTTCTGTGGGCCGACCATGCACCCCCACAACACGACTTTGGTATCGGGTTGGTTCTTCTTGGTGCGTACTAAGTCGCCGAGCTTGCCCAAAATGCGCTCTTCGGCCGATGCACGGACGCTACATGAGTTCAATACCACAAAACTGGCATCGTTGGGGTCGTTTGCGGGTGCATAACCGACGCTCTGAAGGGCGCTTTCAAGGCGCTCAGAGTCGGAGATATTCATCTGGCAACCAACGGTCCATACATAGTAACGTCGCTCACGCGGCGTGTCGTCACGTGAGCTACCTGGTTGTTCGTTCAAAATCAATGGGATGTCGTGCATTAAATCGCTCGTCCTTGCACAATATTCCTAAATTGTCATTATAGCACAGCTTCGTCAGTTCTGCCCATTTACCAGATGATAAGTGGCAAATCGTTTTGGACGCTGATGCTCACCGCTTCGCGGAATGCCTCGAGACAACGCATCACGGGGTGGCGGGCTGGGACGCGCATTTGGTTGAGAATCATCGAGAGCTGGTGCAGTTCGCGCTGCAGTGCAGTTGATGAACCGAATGCGAAAATTTCCTCTTCATCGTCCCAATCTTTGTCGATGAGTTCGTCCATATAATCTTCGCCCACGATCCAAATAGGCTCAGCGAAGTCAACTGGCAAATAGTAGCCACTGTCACCTTGATGTTTGATGAGATGGGGGAATTGTGTCATCAACTCATCGCTAAATATTCGTGCCAACAGAGGGTCAACATCTTCGTCCTCAGTTACCTTGGTGCTCAGCAGTGGTGTGATGTCTTGGCCGTTCTCTATGTATGCGGCTACTTGACGTAGGCGATACAGGTCACCGTACGAGCTGATGCCACCCTCCCAAATAACCGTACCCGGATTGGCAAGGAGATCAACAACCACACCGGATTCGCGTAGATGATCTTGGAGCTCCGACACCCAATCGCGTTCTTCCTCAAAGGCCTTACGATCTTCTTCGGGGGTAAATGTGAAAATAGAGCCTACGACCAACGAAATATCGTAATCCTGATTATCTATGTGGTTGCTCACGCCGACACTCCTCTGGTGTGTACATAACGTCTATAAGCATACACAATCTGTTGATTTTGTGCAATTTTATGGCGAATCCTCACGGTGTTATCACTTTTCTATCAATGAAAATTCCATGTTCTCTAGTACAATAGCGGGTAGGATGAGCAGAGGAGTCATATTGCATGTGGCGATATCGTTTTGGCATCATGGTGTTGCTTGCAACCCTTATCATGGCCCCGCAACTGCTCCTCGCTGAGGAACAACCAACTATACCAATTGATGACCAAATCTCAGTGCCACAAATTGTGGGTGGTACTGAGGCTACTGCCAACGAATTTCCGTGGCAAATTTTGTTGACATATAGCGGGCTCAACGCCTATTGTGGCGGTTCAATCATCCATGAGACATGGATATTAACAGCGGCGCATTGTGTATACGGCACTAGTCCGGCCGCGTTGACAGTGGTGGCTGGTATTCATGATCGCACCAGTGATTCAGCAAATCCGTATTTGCAGCGTCGCTCTATCAAGAGCATCACCATCCATCCGAGTTATAACGATAGTACGCTTGATTATGATATTGCACTCATCGAATTACAATCTGCTATGACGCTGACCACACAGGTCGTTCCCATTCAATTGGCATCGAGCAGTGATAGTCGCTTGTACAACAACGGGACGTTATTGACGGTAAGTGGCTGGGGGCATATAGCGTATGGTGGGAGTGCGGCCATTAAACTGCGTAAAGTCAATGTTCCTGTAGTGAGTTCAATTACGTGTAATAGTGCATATGGGTCGATTACTGATCGCATGTTTTGTGCAGGCAACGTTGCCTCTGGTGGCATTGATTCGTGTCAAGGTGACAGTGGTGGCCCGATTTTTGTGAATGACAATGGCACATACAAACTCACTGGTATTGTGAGTTCTGGGAATGGTTGTGCATGGCCAGGCTATCCTGGTATCTACACGCATGTTGTAAACCTGCGACCATGGATTGAATCAATTGCACCAATAACGCATGATACGGCTCCGAGTGTGACTTCGACTGCGATTATGCCGACCTTGACGAGTACCAAAACGCCGACCCTCACTGCGACACATACTCCAACTGCAGTACCACATGCGTTGATTGATATTGCATCTGGGGCTTCGTTTAGTATTGGAGTGATGCAGAATGGTGGTTTGGTAACATGGGGGTATAATCGTGACGGTCAGGCCACGATTCCACGCTGGTTGTTGGGCACACTGATGCGTGATGTTGCCGTGGGGAGTAATTATGCAACGGCGTTGAGTCGTGCCGGGCGTGTATATGTATGGGGGGCAAACGACTTTAATCAACAAGCCGTGCCACCTACCGCACAAAGCGGTGTAGTTGCAGTTGCTGCCGGCATGCGCCATGTACTTGCACTCAAGAGTAACGGTACGGTTATTGCCTGGGGTGGGAATCATCGTGGTCAGACGCGCATCCCAAGCGGTCTTACTGATGTGATTGCTATTGCGGCTGGGCATGCGCATTCGCTCGCATTACTACGGAACGGCACGGTTGTTGCGTGGGGCGATAATAGCGCTGGCCAGATTCGTGTGCCTGCTACGTTGCAGCGCGTGGTTGCTATCAGCGCAGGTTTTGATCACTCACTCGCACTCACTGCAGATGGGCAAGTAGTATCGTGGGGTGGGAATGCATATGGTCAGCGTTCGTTGCCCCGAATAAGTGGGGTGCAGGCAATTAGTGCTGGGCAGTATTTTTCATTGGCGCTACTCCGTAATGGTACAGTCAGTGCGTGGGGACGCAATAATGTAGGCCAGCTCAATATTGCCTCAACAATACGCAATGTGGTGAGTGTTGCAGCCGGGTACCAAAACAGCGTCATTGGTCTGCGGAACGGGCAGGTATTAGTATACGGATCATCTGAGTTTGGGGCACGGATTACGCGTACTGCGACAATTACGGGTACGGCGACTCGCTCGCGGACTCCTACCCGCACTGCGACGCGCACTCCGTTCCCAACGATGACGCCGTCACGCACGCCATTACCGATGTGGATGACAAGTATCACAAATGGTGATTTTGAGGATGGCAATAGCACGTGGTATGAATCGTCGTCGACATACCCAACTGTCATCACGAATGATGTGCGTAATAGTGCCCGATCGGGGAGTTGGTATGCGTGGTTAGGTGGCAATAACAATGAGATTACCACACTATCGCAAACGGTGACTATTCCTGCGGATGCTACATACTTGCGTTTTTATTATCGTACGAATTCTGTTGATAGTTGTGGTAACGATACTGCCACAGTCTCTATTGCTGGTACTGTGATGCAGACATTTGATTTGTGCACCATCGTGCCTTCGTGGACTGCAGTGAATATCGATGTGCGTAGCGCCCGTGGCACCAGTGTGGTATTGGCCTTTGATGTAACGACGAATGCGACGAATATTAGTCATTTTTGGCTAGATGATATCGGGTTTGTCGCAAATACGAGCGACGATTTGTATTACACGCGTCTGAATGGGAGCAACGTTATTATTGATGCGCATCAACCACGCTAGGAGGCATGAATGCCGAATCGACGCCCATGGTTGCCACGGACGCGTTTTGGGGTTGTGGCGGTGCTGGTTGGTGTGATGGCGTTATCGCTGTGGATTGTGTTCCCAATGGTGACGATGAATTACCGCGAACAATACCCTATCACGGATAGCTGGCTCATGCCTGCAATGAGTAGCGTTGTGACGATGATGGCGGCGGTCGTGAATGGCTATGCGGTATTGGTGCGCAAAGAGCGTGCATGGCTGAATCTCGCACTGACACTCTTTGTTGGGTTTATCTCGTTGGTAGCGCTGATGGTGGTGATCGGTGGGATGATTTTCGAACCATTAGCGTGATTGATAGTGCTGCCATACGGTATAAAACACATCGACGAGTGTTAATTCCATGTGTTTAATCACTTTATCGGCCTGAAAGCACCACCACGCCGACATCACCATAGCGGCGTAGTTCCACATGGCAATCTCGCGCGCCGGTATGCCCATAATCTCACTCATAATTGTGATACGTCTGATGGTTAGCCCTACACAGTCAGGGTGTTGACTCAGCTGTGGTTGTGGGTTGCGCAAAAACGCCGTACACTCGTATGCTGCATTGCCCCGAACTCCTTGGGGATCAATAATGCACCAGCCGTGGGCATCGCGCAAGATGTTGCCGTGATGCAGGTCGCCATGAAGTGCGAGATAGGGCGTGGTTTGTGGGTTTTCGGCAAATATGGCTTGGGCGCGGTAGATATGATTGATGTCGATGAGGTCATGGCGTGTTGTGCATACGCTGATGGCATGTGCAAAGGCTTCATTTGCCCAGTCGTAGATGCTAGGGATGTGGAGGTCATCGGCAGCGGGATACAGACTATCCTGGATGAGATGTGCCACTGCTGCAGTTGCTTCTGCATCATCGGTGACTGCATCGAGCAGGCGAGTGCCCGGGTAGACCCGTTCGAGGAGTACGGCGTATTTGTCGGCGTCGGTGGCCAGACAGCGTACCGCACCACGTCCCGCATAATGGCGATGCATGGTAAGCTCACCCATGAATTCGGGTGTAGGAGCGCCTGTCTTGAGGACGACGGGGCGATTATCGTCGAGGCGCGTTGCTTCGCACACATAATTAAAGCTCAGGTCGAAGGTGGGGCCGAGCTCCAAGTTCCACTGGCGTGCTAATTGTGTGAGATGGTGTGGCAAGTTATCGCACCACTGTTTGCCGATATTGCCATACATGGTGTGCATTTTGGCAATGAACTGGTCACTAGGTGGATGGTACATACGATTACGTGGTGCTTTCGTCGGCGACATAGATGAGGCGTGCGAGGCGACGATCAAGGGCATGTGATGCACCGGCCACACTGATTACGAGTGGACCATCAAATGGCGCCACGGTATCGACGGTGACGAAATTGCCGGGAACGAGCCCAAGGCTCTCGAGGTATTGGAGTCGGTCAGAATGATTGTCGCCGCGTACGCGGACGATGGGCTTGGTGGTGCCGGCTGGCATATCGGCGAGGCACATATTGGGGTGGTGTGGCACGATGCCGTCGAGACTTGGAATGGGATCGCCGTGCGGGTCGACAGTAGGGTGACCCAGTAGGTCTGCGATGCGTGCTTCGAACTTTTCGGAGATGACATGCTCAAGGCGATCGGCTTCTTCGTGGACTTCGTCCCAACCAAATCCGAGTGCCTCGACGAGATATAACTCGATGAGACGGTGGTGCCGCAAGACCTCGAGCGCTACACGTTGACCAGATGCGGTGAGGGTAACGCCGTAGTAAGGTGTGTGTGTGACAAAGTTGAGGTCAGCCAAACTCCGCACCATGCCGCTCACCGATGCCGGGCGTACACCCATTCGTTCAGCTAAGACAGATGTTGTGACTTGTTGGTGATCTTGTGCCAACTCATAAATCGCCTTGAGGTAATCCTCCATGGCATGGGTGACTTGTGAGGGGCGCGAATCTGAGGATGACATAACACACAACTCCTGCTGGGGCATACCATACAGGCGCAACACACGCTTCTCTTTCAGTCTATCACATGCACTCGGCTATCTCAATCGAATACGATTATTTTTTGTTTGGCCAAAACCATGCACCAGTGCCTGTGAAGACTGCGAGTGCACCGAATGTAATCATTAATGGACCAGTGATGGTATCTTGGACTGGTACACCACACACGAACTGCCAGACGATGCCAGGTGTGGCAGCGATGGCGGCAAGGTCTTGGAAGTACGCCATGGCGATGAGGATAAAGATGATACCGAATCCAATCAGTGTGCCGGCAATGATCTGGCGAAAGATAGCAGGTGAAATCGTTTGTTCCATGATATACCTCATACAAGAGAGACATGCCGTGTGCACTCAACGAGCGCACACGGCAGATGAATCATTACGGCAGAGGTGTGACACTCTCGGGTCGATGCCCGGGTGCATTAAATCCATTGGCGAAATCAACCGTCTCCACAAATACTGGTCCCCATGCAAACAGCGTCAGAATAAGCACTACCCCCAACCAGAACTTCCAGCGCTCCAAGAACATAGGTGAGTTGGTTTTGGCGACAGTGTCGATAGGTGGCTCAGTAGCATCGACTTCTTTGGAGAAGAAGAGTGTGCCGAAGATGTTGATGAACAACAAGACTGAGCTAATCAACAACAAGACACCAGCGATAATCGAGTAGTTGAGATAGCTAACAGCGGCTTCATTGACATAGGGGGCTGCGCCGAGGTCAGTGCGGCGTGGCACACCCAAGATGCCGGCTGCGCCATAGGCGTGACCGAACGTGGCCATGCCTGCTAACCACGTGTAGACCTGCCACAATGCTACTTTTTTGCTGTACAACTTGCGCCCACGAATCATTGGCAACAACCAGTACAAGATACCAAAGTAGGTCATGGTGACTGCACCAGCCAATGTCTGGTGGAAGTGAGCCGGGATCCATGAGGTGTTGTGCAAGGCGATGTTCAATGTCAATGAGGCATTGATGATGCCTGAGAAGCCACCACCGAGGAAGAGAATCATGCCTGAGAGCTGTGCGGCAATGATGGGGTCTTTCCAATCTTGCTTCCACAACCAATCAAACAGACCAGTCGCACCACGTTGACGCCCTGAGCGCTCAAGCATGGCACCGATGTTGAAGGCAGTTAAGAAGCTCGGCAATGCAACCACGAACGTGAATACCGTGTGGATACCTTTCATGACGGCGCTGACGCCGGGGTCGGTGAACATGTGGTGTACGCCGACAGGAATCGAGAAGATCATGAACAACATGAACGCTACGCGCGCAAGTGGATCGCTCAAAATCTTACTGTTGGTCTGCTTGGGCAACATCGTGTACCACGATGTGTAGGCTGGCAGGAGCCAGAAGTAGACAAGAGGGTGACCGAAGAACCAGAATAACGCACGGGCTGTCTGTGGGTCGGTGGTGTTGACGAGCCCAAGTGACAACGGCAACAACATGAATAACACTTCGATGGCCACGCCGATGCTTGAGACCGTCCAGACCACAAAGTTAACTAACGTCGCATAGACTGCAAGCGGTACGCGCTCACCTGGATGCTCTTTGCGCCACTGGCTGTATGTCATAAATAAGTTGCCGGTGACAATCCATGTACCTACGACCAACAGGACTAAGCCGAGGTAAAACGTAGGATGCGCTACCATAGATGGGTAGAAGGTGTAGAGTACGTTAGCTTGATTGGTAATCAAGGCATATAGCACCAACACAATACCCAACAACATACTCCAGTAGGCTGTCCAGGCAAGCTTGGGACTCCACATATCGCGCTGTAACGAACGTGTGGTCACAAAGTAGCTAAACCCAACGATGAAGAATGTCGTAAAGAATAACGCATTCATGACGCCATGCACGGTAAGTGCCTGGTAATAATACGAAAAGACTGGAATGTCCCATTCAAGTGCCGGTGCACGCCGAAAGACTTGGAATGGACCGAGAAAAATGCCAAATGATAAAGCAACCAATGCAGTGATAATGTGAGCACCAATCAACCATTGCTCACTGGTTAACAGACCTACTTTGGGGAACGAAATCGCTCCTGGGCGCGCAGATTGGGCGTTTTGCATAATAATCCTCTGCCTTACTACTTGACCACGATTTTGGCGATCATGCCATGATGCCCAGGCCCACAATATTCGTGACAAATGATGTGGTATGCGCCGGCTCGGTCAAATTTGACCTCGACCTGTGAGATTTGACCCGGCAACATCATCACATTAACGTCATGTTGCTCAAGATAGAATCCATGCGTGACATCTTTGCTGGTGGCCTTGATGGTTAGTTTGCTGCCAACAGGGATGTTGATGACTGGAATGATGCCTTCTTTTTCGACACCTTTTCCTAGATCAAATGCCCACATTTTGGCGACCACACGCAAGGTATACGCGCCTGTGGCCTCTTGGGTCAAACCCGGCGTAGCAAATTCGGTTTGGTCGATTTTGGTAGGATCAATACGACCAACAGGACTTGGTAGTCGAATGCCGAAAATAAAGACACTCGCTAACAGTGCGGCTGCAAAACCACCAAAGACGATGCCGACGGCAATCAACCAATAACGCTCAAGTCGATCAATGTGAATCATGAAATTCCTCCACGCTCAATCACCACAATGAACCATAGATACCCCCAGTAGAGTACGTAGCCGAGAAGCATCAGCAACACAAATACCAGTGTGCCAATAGCATTAAATTCCTCGTGCTCGTGTTGGGAGTTCCCCGATGTGGAATCCATGCAATCCTCCTTTATGATGGGTGCGCGTTGTGACATCAATACATCTACTTGCAATTGGGGTGCGTACACCTAATTGGACTGCATATGATGACGCCGCATACGGCAATTGAACCCACGTGTGGTACACAAAGGACGAACATGTTGAGCGTGTTGAGAATGGTTGGAATGACGATGTAAGTGGAAATATGTTCGCAAACAGAGAGAGATTCAAAAATGTTTCACCTGCACAAAGGCAGAGGTGTGTTTTTGCGTACTTTAAAACGACCAGAATGCAACAAAAAAAATAAATAACCATATACCCCCCTGGGGAATGCAATTTCACACTAAAGTCATGCGGGCCAATCTAGGTAGCACAAATGGCTACAAATCACAACAAACAAAACCGTCGAAAGGAGTCTGGTGGGTCAGGTGGGATTCGAACCTACAACCCTTCGCTTAAAAGGCGAGTGCTCTGCCGTTGAGCTACTGACCCAAACCATCGAACATGTGACATTATACTGTGAAAAACTACACGATGCAACCCGGATTTGACCTAAATGCCTAAAATCGTTGGTAACTCGGTGATAAATTATGGGAGGATTGACACGATGGTCGTGTGAACCCTCCCACTATGAGTCGAATGTTAGGCCGGGAGTTGGAGTGGCAACGAGGTTAATCGTTGCCCAGTCAAGGCAAACACCGCATTGGCTATTGCTCCAGCCACTGGGCCAATTGGCGGCTCGCCCATGCCACCTGGATCATCCTCACCACCGGTGATGACGACGGTGATGTCGGGAGATTGACTATTGCGCAACAGCGGGTACTTGTCGAAATTGAAGGCACTAAATGCCCCATCGACGACTGTGAGTTGCTCTATCAATGTTGACCCGATGCCCATCACAATGCCGCCCTCGGTTTGGGTTTGCACGCCCGTTGGATTGATGACGAGCCCTGCATCGACGGCCGCAAAGACATGATGCACGCGGATTTGGTTGTCGACGATTGAGATTTCGGCGACTTGTGCGACACAGGTGCCGGCATCAGCCGAACAGGCAATGCCACGTGCGCGTCCGTCGGGGAGTGGCGTGCCCCAGCCGGCAGCGTCAGCCGCCGCTTGGAGCGTGCGCTTCATGCGCTCGCCAAAGCGCGTGTCGGGCAGGTTCTTGAGGCGGAACGCCAGTGGATCCATACCGACCTGATGCGCCATCTCGTCAATCAGACTTTCAATGGCGAAGCCATTGGCCAATAAGCCGAGCCCACGCCAGAAACTCGTTGCCACTGGTAAGGCCACGCGTTGACCGATGGTGCGTTTGCCCTTGGTGGCGGTGTAGTATAACTTGGCACCGCGGGCGGCGCCGATGTCCCACCCGAGCAATGTACCAACGGCTGGTGGGAAGATGGTCAACAACACGTCGCCACTAGCGAAATGATGCTCAATTGCCTCAATGGTGCCGTCCGAGCTGACTTTGCCATGCATCACATGGTGTGTTGGTGGGCGTACATAGCCGTTGCGGAACTCCTCGGCGCGGTTCCAACTCACATACACCGGCCGTCCGGCCGCTTGTGACAAGCGCGCCGCTTCGACGCCCAAGTTTGGCTCGAGCCGGCGCCCGAAGCCTCCCCCGAGATAGACCGGGTGCACCTTAACTTGTGCTTTGTCACGCCCGAGCGCGCCGGCAATGGCATCATGGAGCCCGACCGGCACTTGGGTTGAGACCCAGGCCTCGACGCTATCGGTTTTGACATCGACGAGTGCTGCCTGTGGCTCGAGATGGGCATGCACGGCCATTGGGGTGCGGAACTCGCGGCGAATCACGCCCTCGCTCGACCAGTCAACCTCGCCTTCAGTTTGAATCACGACGCCACTCCCCGGTTGGACGGTGGTGGCGCGATCGATGTCGGCTTGTTGCAAGAGAGGTTGCGGGGTGTTCCAGGTGATTTGCATGGCACCGAGTGCGGCGGCGGCTTGGCTTTTGTGTTCGGCAGCAACAGCCACAAACTGATCCTCGACAATCACGCTGACGACACCCGGCATTGATGCAGCGTCTTTGGCATCGACGCTGGCGATAGTCGCTCCGATTTGAGTTGGTCGTGCAACCACGCCCCACAACATGTTGGGCAGACGCATATCGTGACCATAGCCAGCTTTGCCAACGATTTTGGCGGGCAAGTCGACACGTGCTTGTGGTTGGCCGATATAGCGGAACTGATCGGCGCTCTTAAGCGTGGGCTCGCCCTCGGGCACTTGCCACTCGCCTTGATGTTGCGCGACTATCTCGCCGAAGGTGATTGACTTGTCGTTATAGCTGATGACGCCGTCGCTGATGATAAGTGCACTTACATCGACGCCCCATGTGGCGGCGACGTCAGTGCGGAGCATGTCACGCAGGGTGGCCGCTGCCTGACGGAGCGGTAAGTAGTGTGACACTACGCTTTCGCTGTTGCCGGTGCCGTTCGGGTCATCGACGGCTGAGCCAGTGGTAGCGGCGACGACGCGCAAATTCTCCCAAGGGATGTCGAGCTCGTCAGCGGCGATTTGGCCGAGGGCGGTGTGAATGCCTTGGCCCATTTCAATCTTTTGGATGTGGAGTTCGACGGTGTTATCGGGGTTGATGACAAACCACTGTGTCGGTGACGCCTTTGGTGCACCACGGCTAAAGGCTTTCTCTGTCCCCTCGGCAACGTCAGACAAGGCGAGACGGAGCTTGGGCAGGCCAACAATCCAACCGAGTGCGAGCGCAGCCCCGGTGGTACCGGCGCCTATCAAGAATCCACGGCGACTAATGCGCCAGCGTTGTTTGGGTTTGGGCGTGCTCATGCAGTGCGCTCCTGTTGGATGGCAGCGGCACGGGCGACTGCTTGGCGGATGCGGTGGTAGGTGCCACAACGGCAGTAGTTATTGTCCATAGCGTTGACAATGTCTTCGGCAGTTGGCTTTTCGTTATTTGTCAAAAGCGCAGCTGCTGTCATCATCTGGCCGCTCATACACCAGCCGCATTGGGGGACTTGGTGTTCAAGAAACGCCTGCTGGACGGGATGAAGTGTGCCATCGGCATCAGCGAGTCCTTCAATGGTGCGAATTTCTGCGCCGATGACGCTGTTAACCGGAGTTTGGCAAGAGCGCACTGCGACGCCGTCTACGTGGACGGTGCAGGCGCCACATATGCCAATGGCACAGCCGATTTTGGTGCCGGTGAGGTTGAGTTCATCGCGAATGACATTCAGGAGTGGTCGCGTATCGCCGAGGTCGGCAATTTTGTATGTCTGGCCATTGATGGTTAGTTCCATGCGAAGTCCTTTCTTGGTAACCCATGTTTAGTATACCGATTTTGCAAAGGAAATGCACCGATTCTCCATAAAAGAATCGGTGCAAGGTATGTGTGATGTGGGTGAAATTTAACTCTCAGCGATGACGATAATGCGGTCATCATCGGCAAAAGTCATGCGTTGTGATTTTGGTGGGTTTAGCACTACGCCGTAGTTTGCACTACTATCAAAACTTTGTGCATGAATGCGATACCCGATAGCAATTTCGCCACGTGATTGGGCAGCTTCGATCAAAGTAACCTGATTTACTTCTACGCCGGCTTTGACATAGTGGGTAACCGGTTTGAGATAAATCTCAGACCCATCAGGGTCGAACAAGTTGGTAAATAAAGCGTTGAGGCGTTTATTTTCGGCGACTTGGGCGAGCAACAAACTGACTAAACGATTGCTGATGATGAAATCATCGGCACGAGTTGCATCCGCAAGGCGTCGATTACGCACATCAAGCATTTCGCTCACGATGGTGAAGTGGTGCTTCGTGCGATCGGCGATATCACGGAGGTGTAGAAGCGTCATCAATGTGGCCGCATCAGCTCCATCAACATCCATACTGTCGGACATAGCCATGACGATGATATGGTCATACGTGGTCAGTTGTAAGCTATCGAGGATAGCGCGATCGGTAGTATCGGCGTTGATTGTTGTTAGGGTGATATTCGTGAATGACGCTGTAGTCTGCCATTGTTGGATTGTATCAAACGCTCGGTCGCAGACTACCGTAATCTGAGAGCCAACGGCAACATAGGTGTCTAGGTCACGGACGACGAGGCTCGTGCGCCAATTCCAGCCGAGGATAATCGTTTTTTCTGCGGCAACGCGTCGACGTGTCTTCTTGAGAATGGCTTCTTTGTTTAATGGTGTGACCGGTACGGTTGTTTGATGAATGACACTATCATCAGAAGCCACAAAAATTAACTGATCATCAGTCCCCAGTAGCGTACTCGGTTTGGGGTTTAGGTGAATAGATTGATCGGGGCGTACAATCCCAATCACAGTTGCTGTCTCAAACGCATATACTGCTTGCCCAAATGCTTGTCCTGCCAGTGACGGTATTGCCTTGAAGTAAATTTCATCACCGCCAAAATCGAGTAAGTCTGTGTAGATTACCGAAAGCCCAGATTGACGACAGGTTTGTGCAGTGATGCGGGCAATTAACTCGCCAGTCGCAATGAGTTCGATTTCGTCACGACTGATGATGTTTGCGACGGCGATATTTTTAGGGTCGTTAATTTCAGCAACGATATGATACGGTGCATTACGGCGATTGCGATCATTGATGACGGCCAACAAAATTTTGATGACAGCCATGTCGGAATCATTGGTTTCGGGACGCACGACGACGATGGATTTGGCATCGGGCAAATTGACCATCTGCAGGGCAGTACTATCAGCGGGATTTCCGCTCCGCACCACGATGCGTGTCGTGCGTCGGTCGGCAATGTGTGTGTTCAGCAGGTCTTGCATGTCGATAGCATCACGGTCAGCCATGATGACAATGCAGGCATAGTTGTTACTTGCGTTTGCTTCAATCAGTTCGCTGATTACGGTATAGATTTGGTCGCCCCATCCCAGAATAACCGTATGATTGCGCTCGACGACTTTTGATTTGCCTTTGCGCATGTCGGCGAGGCGTTCATCAAGACCTGAACTCAGTACACCGATGAGTGTACTAACGATGAAGATGCCGCCGATGGTGACCGAAAGCATCATGAACTTAAAGCCCCAACTTCCAGTGTCACCGCCCATCGTACCGGGATCAAGCGTGCGCATCAATGACATCCAAATTAAGTCGGTGAAGTCGAACTCCGGATTCAACTGAAAAATAGTCACAATAATTGCCGCAATAATGATAACGGCAAGTGATGCAATCGCAAGGACTCCGATTAACGCTACTGTTCCTTTGGCGAGAATATTATCCACTTCGTAGCGAATCTTCTCGTTCCATGACACATGAGACATATAATGCCTTCTATTCAACTGTAAATAATTATGATGACTACATAATCATATCATTTCTGTCAACCCACGCTGTTGTGATGAGTAGTGTGGGGGCGATGACTATTCTGGTACCAAGAGGATTTTGAGCCCTTGTTTTTGTTCAAAAGCAGTAAACGCCGTTTGCCACTCGTGGATCGTATAGACGTTGCTAATCAGGGCCTCGGTATTCACCAGACCTTGGTCCATCAGTCGTAACGCCCGATCCCAGGCATGGGGTACACTTGCATTACTCCCAGTAACAATGAGCTCGCGGTAGCAAACCTGATCCATGTCCCAACTAATGGCTTTGCCGAACAGCCCGATTTGTGTATAACGTCCTCCACGTTTGACCAATTGGAGTAGTTGTTGGGCTGCAGGACCTGCACCAGCGCATTCGAGCACCACATCAGCACCGAGTCCACGTGTCATGTCGTCGATTAGGGTAGCTGGGTCGTGTGTGGATATGTCGATGACGTGGTCTGCGCCAAGTGTCTGTGCTACTGCTAGGCGTGGCGCATCAACACTTGTGCCCAGCATGATTACATATGCGCCGTGCGCTTTGAGGACTTGGAGTGTCAGCATGCCAATGGCACCGGGCCCGGCAATCACGCAGATATCGCCCGCCTGAATGCGACTGAGGTCGATGGCATTGATGACGCAGGCGAGTGGCTCAGTCAAGGCGGCAGCCTGATCGCTGATACGGTCGGGGATGTGGTGAATATTATGTGCGGGCACGCGAACATACTTGGTGAATCCGCCATTGACTGCCGAGCCGATTGATTTGCGCTGGAGGCACAAATTCGGCCGTCCATTGCGGCAGTGATGACACTGGCGACAGGTATGATAGTAGGTCTCCGTAGTGACCCGCATGCCGATGGAGAGTCCACTCACATCATCGGCGATGTGTGCAATTCGACCAGCGATTTCGTGCCCCATGACAACTGGTGGTGTTGTTTTGAATTCGTCATGGTAGATGTGTAAATCGGTACCACATATCCCTGCATATGCGACTTCGATGATGACATGCCCCGGGATAAGCGTTGGTGGTTCTATGGTGCCGATGCCGACATGGCCGACGCCACGTGCGAGCTTCATAAGTGCATGCATTGAGTATCCTTGTCAATTATGGAAAACGACGCCATTGTATCAGGATTCGTGATGCAACGGAGTATAATGCAGGTAATCCGCCACACGAACAGAGTACAACCGATGAATCAACGATTTACCGATGCAGTGGTGTTAATTAGTGGTGCCACAAGTGGAATTGGGCGTGTTGCCGCTGAGCGATTTATCCGCGAGGGTGCCTATATCGTTTTTTGTGGGTTTGGCGTTGATGAGGCCGCTACACTTGTTGGTGCTAGTCACGGCCGGGCCACCTACGTCGATGTTGATTTGTGTGATCCACAGGGATGCGAAGCCTTTGTCGACGCGGCTATTGCTACCCATGGCCGCATCGATGTGATTATCAATAACGCTGCCAGCGTGTTGCGTAGTACGCTCGAAAGCACAGATGCAGCGTTTTTTGATGCGATGATGGCGCTCAATGTGCGGGCGCCGATGCTGATTACTCGTCGTGCATTACCAGCGTTGCGGGCCAATCCTGCCGGCGCCGTGGTGATTAATATCGGCTCGCTTAACGCCTATGTCGGGGCGCCGAACCTGTTGGCATATGCCACCAGCAAAGGTGCATTGATGACGTTGTCACGCAATCTGGCGGCCGCCCATCGGCATGATGGGATTCGGGTGCATGTGATGAACGTCGGTTGGACGCATACTGATGGTGAGGATCGCCTGCAAAAATCACTCGGCAATGGTGATGATTGGGCCGACAAAGCGGGGGCTACGCGCCCGATTAAACGACTGCTTCGCCCTGACGAAATCGTCAACGCCGTCATGTTTTATGCGAGCGCTGAAGCGGCTGTATTCTCAGGGGCCGTGATTGACCTCGATCAAGCACCGATTCGCTGAATGACACAAGGAGAAAAATCATGGCCAGCAAAAAAGCCCAGAGCGATCCGAGTGTCAGCCGTACCTACCGTGCTGCTGTCAAAATCGGCGAGGATTATGTGACAATCGAAGAGACGATTACCCTCGACGTCGATGCCACTGATGAGCAAATCGCTCAAGCGGTCGAGCTTGGATGGCGGATTTTCAAGGCGCAACAAGACTCAGCCAAGGCCCAAATTCTCGAAGCACGTGAGTCATACGGCGATGACCGCGAGCGGATTGCCTTGCCCAGCCAACTCGAGCGTATCAACGATTTGCAACGCATTTTGGGCTGGGATGCCCAACAACTTGCTGACTTTTTGGCAGAACGTCGTCTCGACGGTAGCAAGCTGTCGCGCCGTCAAGCCTCGCTGGTGGTGGATCAACTGCGTCGATTGATTGATGAACAGCAACGCGATGCTGCGCCGGCACATGCCAGTCAAATTGAGGCAATTAAGCGTAAGGCAAGCGAACTTAACGTCGAGGTTGCGGTGGCAATCACCAAAGTTATCGGTGATAGTGCAACGATTGAGACCTTGACCTATGGTGAGGCTAATCAGTTGATTCAGCGCATGCAATCGGGGCGCAAACGCACCGCAACCAAGTAACTCTGACGAGTTTGGTGATGGTGCGTACCTTTTTGTGGTGTGCTGACGGTAGTGCTTGTGAACGCATGGACAGGGGTTCATGTGACAGCACTAAAGGAGGCGCACGATGCGCACAGTACGTGGTACGTTGAACAATGTGGAGTTGATTGGTTGGCTCGGTGGGACCCCAGAGTTGCGCAAGATTGGCAAGGAGAGCCAGGTATGTACGTTTAACGTGGCAACCAAGCGTATGGCCGGACGCAACGAACACGGGATGCAGTACGAGACGGAGTGGACTTCTATTGAGGCATGGAATCGTTTGGCTGATCAGTGCATGGAGAAGCTCAACACCGGGAGTCGCGTGATGATTCGTGGCAGCCTGATGACACAATCATGGGAAGACAAGCAGACGGGCGGCCGGCGCTATCGTACTGTGGTCCGTGCCAATGAGTGTCTGTTTATTGCGACTGGCGATCATGCTGAGGCTGACAGCGAACAGGATCACGAAGACGACGTGGTCCACTAAATAATTCAATAATCCCCCGATGCTGACGTGTGGTGGCGTGCGCATCGGGGGATTTTGCGTTATTGCTGGTGTTGTTGGAGTTTGCGATCGAGCTTCTTCTCGGACTCAAGCCGCTCGAGTTCGTAATCGTTGAGATCAACGAACTTCATGGCTGCAGCCAGCTCGGGGTGCACGCGGGCAATGTGCTGATACATCTGTTGTGCCACTACGCGATAGGTCGGGTGCCCTTGGGGACTTGAGCGCAACTCGCACAGGTGGTAGGCCTCGCGCAGGTTGACGGTGAAGCGCCAGCGCATCAAACAGGCCATGGGTACCACGTATTGGGCTGACTCGGGCATCTGTGCACCAATCTCGCGGGCGAGTGCGCAAGCCCGCTCGATGGCCTCACGATAAGGGGCATCGAGTTCGGCCAAAATCAACTCAGGTGGCACGATATAGCCGAGATCTGGGCCAAACGTCTGTCGTTCTTGGGTCAAGACGCGATGACGTTGCAAGTCACGGTAGGCGCCGATATCGGCGACGATGTCGAACACGTAGCGCGCCTCTTCGAATGCCCGGCCTGGTTTGTGGAACCGTACGGCGCGCTCGCCGGCGGCGGCATCAACAATTGCCACTTGATCGGCATAGGGTAAGTTGCGTACATACGCAGTAATCTCTTCGAGTGAGTGCTGACTGTGTGGATACAACGCAGCGCTGGCCACGCGAATGAGGGCATCGTCGTCATAATCGACGAGTGTGGTTTGGGCGCTTGCTTGGGTTGGTGCCGGCTTGGGTAGGACATTGGCATGGTGTTGACTTGCTTGGCGGGCACCGGCCAAGTATGCGCGCATGGCGGCACCGCGTGGTGATGCGGCGCGCTTGACGAATGATGGGATGAGGTTGTCGAGCGCATGTTGGAGCCCTTGGCTCACCTGTTGCATCTCAGCAAGTTGATGTGAGCCGACGCGGGTAATCAGATACTCAAAGGCGCGGCCGTTGCCGAACAAGCCGACATTGGTGCGGGTGGCCATGGGGAGCAGGCCGCGCAGGATGTCACAGGCCTTGGCGCGCGTCGCCGAGTTGTAGGCGCGTTCGCTGGTTTGGGCGTCGCGTGGCGTGCGACTACGCACCCAAGCGATGGTTGGCTCGAGGAGTGCATCGTAGGTATCAAACAAATGGTCAAGCGTCGCTTCGTAGGTCTGGGCCCACTGCGATTGCATGATGCTGGCCTCACGGACGTAGCGGTATTGGCCATTGACTTTTTTGTTGAATGTGACATAACGCGTCGATTTCTCGAGAGGGCTAAGGCCGATACGCGCGTCCTCGATGATTTTGGCGGCGACGTTGCTAATCTCTTCGCAGGCGACATGGGCGCCGCCGAGTTCGGCCACTGAGTCGTCGCCGTAGCCGACCAGTACGCGGTCGTAGAACGCCTCGGCTTGTTGGGTGGCGACGAGTTGATCGCGACTTGCACTGCTCTGATGGGCGACGAGTTGATCGAACCCAGATTCGGGCAGATTGATGAATTCGTCGAGCAAAATGCGCCGAATGCTTTTGTCGCTCCGGCTATAGCGTGAGAACAAGGCCCCTTTGACGACCTCGGGCAAATTGCGCAAGCCAAAAATTGGCGACGTCATGTCAGTGACAAACGGCGTCAACAGCGAATGCTCAGCATCGGTAAATTCAGGGTTGTGTGGGTGCGTGGTCATGGGCGTTCTCTCGTCTCGCAATTACAAAATCTGGTCATCATCGACGGCAGGATGGGGCACAACAATCAGTTGATCGGCTTGTGGTCGGGTGATAATCGTCGTGGCACCACTCGGCCATTGAATGCTCACCTGGTCAATTGCGGTATTTTGACCGAGCCCGAAGTGTGCCACGGGCTCCATTTGACAGAGATAGCCACTGCCGCCGTCAATCACGCTGGCTGTGATACGATCGCCTTGTTGGATCGTGACGAGCGCGCCACGAGCAGGCGCACCACTGCGGGTGAGTGGGCGAATGCGCAACCAGTGGTTGCCGTTGGTCGGGATGTGGTAATAACTCAAGGGTTGTGGCGCACTTTCGCCGTGGGCAATCAGCAACTCGAGGCGGCCATCGCCATCGATGTCGGCCACTGCGGCTCCAGTGCCAAGCCCATCTGGCTCACGGGCATCGCCGATGTCGAGCTCAATCCATTGCCCTTGTCGTCGTCCGAACAACCGATTGGGCTCACCAATATTGTTGAAAAAAATTTCCGGATTACCGTCGTTGTCGAAATCGGCGGCGATGACGGTGCGAATGTGTGATGGCACGGCCATCTCCATCGGGGCGATATTATGGAATGGCAATGTGTTACCTGCGCGTACCCACAATCGATGTGGCCCATCCCAATTACCATACACAATATCAAGACAGCCATCATCATTTGCATCAAATAACGCAACACCACGCCCATGATGCTGTCGATCAGCGATTTGACAGTCATTTGCAACATCAACAAACGTACCGTCACCACGATTGGCAAAGACCAAATTGGCGCCACGCTCGTTGATAGCGACGAGGTCGACATCGTTGCCAAACAGCGGAGCAGCTGCAACTGCACGCCCACCGGTGGCATAATTGAGTCCGGCTGATCGTGCGGTTTCGTTGAGTCGCCAGTTATTGTCGAGCTCGTAGAGCCGCATTACTGCGCCGTAATTTGCTACAAAAAAGGCATAACGGCCAAACCCAAAGCGGTCGATAACACTGACCGAACGACCTGCACTACGGTTTGCAAGTGATTGTGTTTCGGGTTGCGAAAACAAATCAACCCGTTGACCGCCGTGCAAAGCAAATAGTCGGTCATGTTGTTGTTTGGGGCCAGCAAAGGTGTCGCTGTTGAGTACATAAATTTCTTCGATGCCGTCGCCATCGATATCGCCTGCGGCGACGCCAATGGCTTGACCGTGCTGATCTGCGAGGACAGCGTCTGCGGCATCAAGTAGGCCGCGGCCGTTCCATTTGAGGGCCAAATTGTGGTAGCCAAATCCGGTCACCACAAACTCAAACTCACCGTCGCCATCAATATCACACACGGCGACACCATAACTCAATCGGTCAAGATTATTAAAAATCAAATCATGCCGTGCAATAAACATACTACACTCATACTCACCTAATTCATCGCTAGAGTATTAGTGTAGCATCAAAATTGCACTATGACAGCACATCACCCGCGCACAACAGGTGTGTGTTGAGATGCGATGATGTGCTGTGTCATGAGATGCAGTTATTTGATGTGAATGCGCATGCCTGTTTTGTGTGATACGAGCGCAGCATCAATTACTTCTTGAACTTTGCGCCCATCAAAAAACGATGGACTTGATGGTGTATTATTGTGTACCGCATCAATGAATAACGGCACGCCGGCATGCTTTGTGTAATGCGTTGCAATGTCCATCGTCGCTTCCCCACACAAATAATGCGCAGGGAGTTCGATGCGTACTGGATCTGCATCGGCGTCAGACATGAGGTAACTGACGACGCCGATATCTGGCCCAAACAAGTTAAACCGCGATTCGATTGTTCCTTTGGAGCCATAGAGTTGAATGTCAATGCTCATATTGCGACTTGCAACGTGGGCGATGAGATTTGATTGGACATAACCACTGGCGCCGTTCGTATTGGTAACAAGTAACTGAGCGGATTCATTGTTGGATGCAACCTGTATACCGTGTGTGTCGATGCGTGTGGTATGTGCGTCGAGTTGAGCACTGACGCTGGTGATTTCGCCGACAAAGAGTCGAGCAAGTGAGATGGCGTGTGAAGTGAGATCTCCTAGGACTCCATTGCCGTAGCGTGGGTCCAATCGCCACTGATACGCCCCATCACGGGCATATCCTGAGTTGAATTGTATGACATAGTGTTGGATGTTGCCGAGGATGCCAGCGCTAATCATGTCGCGGATGTGTAAGTAGTGCGGTAGCCATGTGTAGGTGAATGTCACCATATTGACAACACCAGCGCGTTGTGCGGCTTCTTCCATTTCGACGGCAAGCGCAGTATTTGCAGCAAGTGGTTTGTCACAAAGCACATGCAACCCGTGTGATAGGGCGGCCATCGTCATTGGATGATGTTCGTGATCGGGTGATACAACCAGTACGGCATCAATGGTGCCACTAGCAAGCATGGCATGATAGTCAGTAAAGGTATGTGGAATTGCGTATTTGGTAGCTAATTCGTGAAGACGTATTTGGTTTCGTCCACAAATAGCGGTGATGGTGGCGTGTGGATGATTTGCTACGGCGTTGTAATACATGAATTCTGCCCATGGACTTGTGCCAATGATCCCAATTCGAATGCGTTCGTGCATCGTACTGCTCCTTGTAACATCAAGATTCCCGTTGACATTTGATAACAATATATTGTTATCAACAGCATGTAAATATTGCAAAAAGCAAATCTTAAAACCATACAAGTAATTGATTTTATAGGTATTTCATAAGAAGATTTGTGATTGTATGTATTGTAAATACTGAGGTTTGTGTATCGTAAATTACAGCAAAACAATTGTCAAAAACACCTCATCATGTACTCATGACGAGGTGTTTTCATTAGGAAGAATTGTGTGCATTAGTCGGTCAGTTGGTGTGCATACAACGTCGCATAGAGGCCTTGCTGGGCTATCAACGTGTCATGGTTGCCGTCTTCAACAATCTGCCCTTTTTGGACCACCAGAATACGGTCTGCGCTGCGTACTGTTGCGAGTCGGTGGGCAATGATGATGCTTGTACGGCCCTGAAAGAGGCGTTCGAGCGCGTCTTGTACCAATGCTTCAGTTGTTGTATCAATGCTACTCGTGGCTTCGTCAAGAATTAAAATGCCATGTGGTTGGAGGGCAATGGCTCGTGCGAGTGCGAGCAGTTGACGTTCTCCTGCAGAAAGATTGGCACCATTTGGCGTGATGGCAGCGGCGTATTGATTGGGTAAGCGATCAATAAAATGTGCGGCATTTGCGAGTTGAGCGGCTTTGACGATGGTTTGATAGGGTACACTATCGCGATACAACTTGATGTTAAACGCCACATCGCCCTCGAACGTGATAGGGTCTTGGGGGATTACAGAGACGAGTGCGCGTAAGTCGAGCGGATCGAGCTGACGAATGTCGATGCCATCAAGCATGATTCGTCCGTGTTGTGGGTCATACCAACGTGCGAGTAGCCCAATCAGACTTGATTTACCAGCACCGGTTGGACCGACGATAGCCACGCGTTGCCCTGCGGGGATGTGCAAGTCGATGCCACGCAATACGGGTTGATCTGGTAAGTAGGCAAAGTGCACGTTTTCGAGGAGTACATCACCCTTGAGCGGATTTGGTGGGGCGACTGGATGTGTTGGCGCAGTAATTGTGGGCGTTTCTTCGAGGGTACGTTGGATGCGGTCAGCAGCGCCAAATGCAATTTGTACGGCGTTGTATTGCTCAGATAAGCGTAAGACTGGTTGGAATGCTCGATCAGCGTATTGAATAAACGCCACAAGCATGCCGAGCGAGGCCCAACCTGAGAGGACGCCTTGCCCGCCGCCGTAGAGGAGCATGGCTAGTCCAACGGCGGCGAGGATTTCTTGGGTCATCAAAAAGATCGCACTATGGCGTCGCAGGACAATCAATGCCCGGCGGTAGCCATGATTGTATTCGTCGAATCGTGCTTGACTGCTTTGTTGTGCGCCAAACACTTGAATCACCGGAACGCCTTGGAGTTGTTCATTGAGATATGAGCTGACACGCGCTAGTGCAGTGCGCTCACCGGTAGATGAACTACGAACACGCCCACTGAAATACCGTGTCACAATCACCAATACAGGCAGAATTGCAACGACAAGCAATGCAAGCCGCCAATTAATGCTGAACATAACGACAACTACCACAATTAATGTGGCTGCCTCGGTGATTATGGTGACGGCACTCGTGGAGAGGAGCGCACTAAGTGTGTCAATATCACTTGTGAGGCGCGTGACCAAGTCACCAACTGGATTCCGATGAAAAAATGCTTGATCCTGTGTGATGATGCGATTAAACAGATTCGTGCGCATATCAGAAAGCGCCCGTTGCCCTGCTTGTTGTAAAAAATAGGTATAGATGTACTGGATAACAAACATGCCAATGGCGGTACCGCCATACAGCATCGTGATAGGCAGTAAATCTGCAGTGTCACCTGTGGTAATTGGACCATCGATTGCCCATTGTAGGAGTGCTGGTGGTACAACGTTGAGCGCAGCAGTGAGACTTAACAGCACAAACGCAATTGCGAGCGGGCGCCAATGTGGACGGACTGCCTGATACATCAATTTGAATAACACACTATCTGGCCGAGGTGCCTGCGCAGGAGATGTACTCATGGTTACCTGTGATATGTTAAGGCTGTGTTAGTTAGGTAGTATACATGATGCCTGTATGATAGGTGCAACATATGAGCAAATTTACGATATACTACAATTGTTCGTAATGATATGTGTGTCCGCTATTTGCATGCGGATATAGTATAACAAGCAGGTAACTACGTACCATATCCTCTAGAGAATCTTTAGGGATATGTATTGGGTGCTGTGATTGCATTACGTGTGGTTATAAGTAAGGTAAGTGGCGTATTCATGACTTTACGTCATCGCGTATATCGAATAGTACTGTACAGGTTAGATCGACCGATAATTATCAAATGGTGAACAAGACAATGCAAAATAAAGGGTAATTGTTAAATATATTAAGTTAATAAAGGGTGCTGTTAGCACACTGTAATTGAAGCAGAATCGGCGAGCATAGGGTGATATGGTAGGATAAAGCGTGTATCAGTAACGAGGTTGTCGTGGCGAATAAAGTAGCAAAAGCAAGTACATCATCACGCTATAGTATGAGCGATGTTCAAGATGGATTGTTGTGGGTCACCGATAATGAGCCGTGGCATCGTTGTTGGGCATGTGATGCGCGTAAGGGGCAACCCACGCATGAGTTTTGTGGTGAGTGTGGTGCGCGGTTCACGCCACGGCGTTATCGTGCCGAATTGCATCAATCAACACACGCAGGCATGTTGCTTGAATTATATAAAAATAGTAAAATAACAGGTAATTTACTGTTGCTCCCAGAAATGTATGAGACGCTTGAAACAGCGCAGGGCACCGTGGTGATTGCCAAGCCGATTGATGGATCGACGTATGCGCCATTATCGGCGCACGACGGATTGTTGATGGCACGGGCAGTATGCCGGGGAGCGCGTGATTTGTTTCGTGCTGGCTATCAACTTGGGCGCCTTAATCCGGCGGATGTGGTGTTCCAAATAGATGGCAGTGTTGCATTGCGTGCAGCAGCGCACCTCAGTACTGCAACACTTACTGAGAGTGCCATCATGCAACAGGTTATTGATACGTTGAGTGCATTTGTTGAGGTTCCGCGCATCACGCGGCGATTTGATATTGCTGATGCTGATGTTAACCCGTTACTGATTATCATCGCTGATGTGCGTGCCGGGTTAATAACAACACTAGATGACTGTTGTGTTCGTGTAGAAACTGCATTGGTGCCATATGAGTCACGGCGCTGGATGCAAATGGTAGTTGCAGCGGCAAGCGAAAACGGCCGTAAACGAACCAGCAATGAAGATAGCGTGTTGATGTATAGCACTACGTGGCTACGCGACGGCAACAACTATGCAGTGGGGTTGTTTGGTGTTGCTGATGGTATGGGTGGGCATGCAGCAGGTGAGGTAGCGAGTGCTACGGCTATTCAAGCGTTGTTTGAGCATTTGATTGCTGGGAATGTTGCATCGCTCAGTAACCCGCATTTTGCTAGTGATGTTGCAGGTGTTGTGCAGTGTATCGATGATGCAATGCAGTTTGCGAATACGCGTGTCATTCAAGAGGCACAACGTCTTGGCAACAATATGGGTACCACACTTACCATGACGCTGGTGCTTGGTGATGTTGCGTATATTGCAAATATCGGAGATAGTCGGACGTACCTATGGCGTGATGATCAGTTGCGTCGCGTGACGAGTGATCACTCATTGGTTATGAAACTGGTCGAGCTCGAGCACATTGCCGAGGACGAGATTTATACCCACCCGCATCGTAATGGTGTACTCAAATCATTGGGAGTTGCGTCGGTTGCCGAGGTCGATATCTATGTCGAACGGTTACGACCCAATGATGTGTTGGTGTTGTGCAGCGATGGGTTATGGGAGTTGGTGCGTGACAATGATATTGCGACCATCTTTCGGCATTCGACCAACCCTGATACCGTGGTGAAGTCGTTAGTAAAAGCCGCTAACAAAGCGGGTGGTGATGATAATATCAGTGTCGTGCTGGTTCGATGTGAGTCTGACGGCCGGTAACAAAGTGAGGTGCGTATGTTGTGCCCAATGTGCAATGAAATGAATAAGGTGGATTCGCGTTACTGTGAATATTGTGGCACCAAACTAGAGCCTGCAACATCAGGCATCTCAGCAGGTGCACCTAGTGTGTCACAATCACAGCCTGTGGTTGTTTCTGCGCTTACGTGTCCACAATGTGGTGCAGTTGTGCTCCTCGACGAAACCTTCTGCGATAACTGTGGGCATGTACTCAAGCAGAATACTGGCCAATCAGGGGTAATTCCAACGCACATTTCTGCGGCATTGCCGGTGACACCTACGCCGACCAGCGTTAGTGGTGAGATTCGTATGCCCGATTTGCCGTCCGGTGGTTTTGTGGCACCTGCCCAAAACATGAACGAATACTATCAGAGTCCTACTGGCATGTCGGCCGGTATCCAATACAAAATTACGGACGCTGATGAAGTGCCGGCGCCAGTTGATGAATCAGTAACAGCGCCGTCGTTTGTGGAGGCTGATGTAGTGGTAGAGTCAGTCGATGCTATTGACACCGAAGCCCCCACTTCCGTCAGCACAGCTGAGATGGACAACTCACATGATGATTATGTCGAAGCACCGGTGATTGATGATGTAGTGGCCGAGGAGATACCGGCGGTCGATGAACCGCAGTCAAGCGATGTGCCTGTCGCAAGTGAACCGGATGTCCCGGCAGCGCCAGTTGCTCCGTCTGTTCACCAGGGTGCATCTGCACAGCTTGATGCCAAGGCAATTAAGCAGAAGCGTCAAGAGCTTGAAGAAGAAATCAAGCGTCAGAAAGACATCATTCAACAACTCAACCAAATGCGTAACGCATTTCGTGAGGTGACGCCACACGCGGTCCTAATGGGCATCGAAGAAGCTGAACAAAAGTTGAACGGAGCCCAGGCAGAGCTTGACAGCTTGCCCACGCCTCCTGAAGTAGACCCTCAGGTGATTGAGCGCCTCCGCAAAGATCACATGCGACAGCTTGAGATTATCGATCAGTTTGAGCAGCTCCAACGCACCTTTGGTTTGGCGACACCACGTGCGGTCATTCAAGGGATTGTGGAGGCGCGTGATACCGAGAATCGTCTGCGTAACGAATTATTGGCGCTCGGCGTCCAACTCACCCCGCAAACAAGTGCAAACGCTCCGACTCCGGCGCCTGAGATGCCTGTGCCACCTCCGGTGCCGACGGTTATTCCGCCAGAGCCGTTGGCTACCGTCGATTCACCACCAGTTGTACCGCGTAGCGTGGCTGCGCCACTTGTCCCATCACAAGCGGCTGCGCCAGTTGTTGCGAGTGCCGTGGCAAGTGCCGAAACACAGTTACCTACGGTCAGTGATGTCATGCCAGCAATTGGTCAAGTGATGAATCCAGCAGCGCCGCCTGCGCGCCTACAACTTGAGTCTGGTACGACACTGCAGTTGCCAGCGGGGCGTCGCGAAATTATTATTGGGCGTAGTGACCCAATCAGTGCTGTCCATCCTGAGATTGATTTGACGCCGTATGGCGCCGAGAGTGGCGGTGTGAGTCGCCGCCATGTCCGGCTTACCGTCATCGATGGGCAGTGGATGATTACCGATCTTCAGTCAACCAATCATACGCGCGTCAACGGTGTACGTATCGACCCAGGTGTGCCGACTCAGTTGCCCGATGGGGCTCAAGTCGTCCTTGGTCGTGTTGGCTTCATCTTCCGTAGTGCCTAGCTTCTCTATCATGTTTCGTGCGATAATACCAAGTGGGGCAACGCCCCACTTGGTTTTTTGTATACAAAGGACGGCACTGTGGATCGCCCAGTCGATTTGCTGGCAGGACTTAACACATCACAACAACGAGCGGTGACTACGGTCGATGGTCCCGTGTTGGCCTTAGCCGGTCCAGGCTCGGGTAAGACGCGTGTGTTGACACATCGTATTGCCTATCTTATTCACGAAAAGCACGTGCACCCGAGTGCCATTCTTTCGGTGACGTTTACCAATAAAGCAGCACGTGAAATGCGCGAGCGCATGGCCAAATTAATCGGCGAGCGTACTGCTGAACAGGTCGCAATTGGCACGTTTCATAGCTTGTCTGCACGTTGGTTGCGACGCGATGCACGGAGTGTTGGACTTGCAGATGGGTGGGTGATATATGATGATGATGATCAACAACGCCTGATAAAGCGACTCATCAAAGAGCGAAATCTTCCTGAAAAGACATTCACGAGTCGCGCTGTATTAGGTGCAATTTCTGGCGCAAAGAGCGAATTACTTGATGTCCAGACATATGCAAAGGCCAGTCGAAGCCCCGAATCGCGTATCTATGCCGATTTGTATGGGCAATATCAACAGGCACTGCGCATCGCCAATGCGTTGGATTTTGATGATTTGTTGTGGTATGGACTCGAATTAGCACGACAAGAGCGATTTCAGCAGCGTTTTGCATATGTGCTCGTAGACGAGTACCAAGATACCAACAAAGCACAGTATGAGATGGTGCGATCGTTATCACGCGGATCCGGTCATATTTTTGTGGTGGGAGACGACGATCAGTCGATTTATGGCTGGCGTGGAGCGGATATTCGAAATATCCGCCAGTTTGAAGTGGATTTTCCTGGTGCGCAAGTTATTGTGTTACCTGAGAATTATCGCAGTACACAGGCGATTTTGGATGTGGCACAAAAGTTAATTGATGCGGCCCCAAAACGAACACATCGTAAGATTCTTCAGGCACAAACTCCTGGTGGAGAACCAGTGTTGTGGCGTGAGTGTAGCGACCAAAACGATGAGTCACAGCGCGTGTGTGATGCGATTGAGCGGTTGGTCAAAAGTGGTACTGCGCGCTATGCAGATTGTGCAGTCATGTACCGTACAAACTCACAAAGCCGTGCCTTTGAAGAGGCCATGGGTCGTCGCCGCATCCCGTATGTGCTGGTTGGTGGTATGCGCTTCTATGAGCGCCGTGAGGTCAAAGACTTGTTGGCATGGATGCGTATCATGGCCAATCCCGATGATGACGTGTCACTTGAGCGTGCACTTGATTTTCCAAACAGTGGTATTGGTCAGTCTTCATTGGCGCATCTCCAACAATGGGCACGTGCCAATGCGCAATCAGTGTTTGGGGCGATGGTGGCGGCTGCAACTGACAGCCAGGCGATTCCGGCGCTCAAAGGTGCGGCACGCCAGCGCGTAATAGCGTTTGGTGCCAAAGTCCATCACCTGAGAGGGCGAGTACGCACACTCCCATTGAATCATGCGTTTGATGCGGTGTTAAGTGAAACGACATTTACGCAAGCGTTGACTGCGATGTACGACGACGGTGATGCGGATGCGCGCATCGAGAACGTAAACGAATTACGTCGGGTGAGTGGCGAGTATCTTGAATTGCCGGTTGATGAGCAGTTATTGCGTTTTCTCGAAGAAGTAGCCTTGGTTGCTGATGTGGATACTTTGGCATCAGGTGAATCTGCAGAACGTGATAATCGGGTTGTGTGCATTACGATGCATCAGGCTAAGGGCCTCGAATATGATAATGTGTTTATTGTGGGACTTGAGGATGAGCTTATCCCGCATAGCCGCACGCACCTCTTCCCCGAGCAGATCGATGAGGAGCGCCGTATCTTGTATGTGGGTGTGACACGGGCGCGTAAGCGCTTAATGTTGTCGCGCGCACAACGCCGGATGACATTTGGACGGTATGAGCCGACGCTGACGTCGCGCTTTCTCAAAGATATTCCGAAGGGGATGTTGCACGTAACGACCGGTTTGGGTAGTGTTGCACCAACTGCCGGGGTAGGGCGTACGCAGGTTTCATCCACGACTAAGCCTGAGTATCGTGGTTGGGGCGATGCTGCCAAGTTTCAGACCAAACCGACCACACCGTCAGCCAATGTGAATTTTGCAGTGGGCGACCGTGTGCGCCATCAACGATTTGGAGAAGGTCTTGTGATGGAGGCAAAAATTGTGGATGACGACGTTGAAGTTGTCGTGCATTTTGCGGATAAAGCGGTCGGTGAGAAGCGTTTAATCGCTAGCTTTGCCCGCCTCGAAAAGATTGTATAGATTGCGCTGTATGAGGAAATGGATGGATTACCCATGACACATATCTTTCGCCCCGAGGTGATGAGCCCGGCTGGGTATTGGCCGCAACTCGAAGCTGCAATCGAAGCAGGTGCTGATGCAGTCTACTTTGGGTTGACGCATTTTACGGCACGTGCCAAAGTTGGCTTTACCCTTGATGAGTTGCCCGACGTGATGAAAACTCTGCATCGTCGTGGTGTGCGCGGGTATTTGACATTTAATACGCTTATCTTTGGCCACGAACTTGCAGAGGCTAGTCGCGCAATTGAGGCCATCGCCAAAGCAGGTACCGACGCCGTAATTGTGCAGGATATTGGTATGGCGCAGTTAGCGCATCAGATTGCGCCCGGACTTGAGGTACATGGTAGCACCCAGATGAGCATCACCAACGCGGCTGGTGTTGAGTTTGCGCGCCGTCTCGGGGTGAATCGGGTTGTGCTCGCGCGTGAATTATCGCTAGCTGAAATTCGTGCCATCAAAAGTCAAACTGATCTTGAGCTTGAGATTTTTGTGCATGGTGCGTTGTGTGTCTCGTATTCGGGGCAGTGTTTTTCATCAGAAGCGTGGGGTGGTCGCAGTGCGAATCGGGGCCAGTGTGCACAAGCCTGTCGTCTCCCCTATGACTTGTTGGTTGATGGCGCCCAACGTCCGCTTGGTGATGCACGGTATTTGTTGTCACCTGGTGACTTGATGGCACTCGATTTGGTCCCCGAGATTGTGAATATCGGCATTTCATCCCTCAAGATTGAAGGGCGTTACAAAGATGCCGATTATGTGGCGATGACGACGCGCGCGTATCGACAAGCAGTCGATGCGGCACTCGCTGGGCAATCACATACGCCCACTCCTCAAGAGCGTATTGCGCTTGAGCAGGTCTATTCGCGCGGGTTGGCGCCATCGTTTATAAGTGGCACTAATCACCAAACCGTTGTGCATGGCCGGGCGCCACGCCATCGTGGTGTCGAAGTCGGGCGTGTCGTGGCGATTCAAGGTGACACGATTGTGATTACCACGAATCATGTTCCACTCAAAGCGGGCGATGGACTCGTCTTTGATGCAGCTGATTGGCGTAGCCCCGAAGAGCCCGAAGAAGGTGGTCGTATCTTTGCGATGCAATCAGATGGTGCTCAACGTCAGCGCTTGACCTTTGGGCGTGGTGCGATTAATCCAAAACGCATTCGTGTTGGTGACATTGTCTGGCGTACACATGACCCCGATATGGCCAAGATCGTCAAGCCGTATCTCGAGGCCAATCAACCGGTGACGCGCCAACCGGTGCGTGTGCTGATTGAGGCGTTGCCTAATCAGCCGGTGCGTTTGACATGGCGACTAGTGCATCGACCGACGATTTCTTATATACAACAGGTTGAGAGCACTAGTACGGATGCGCGCCCAGTAACAATCGATGTCGTGCGCCAACAGTTAGGCCGATTGGGCGGGACGGTCTATCACCTTGATGATGTGCAATTCCACGGAGATGCTCCGTTCTGTGTGCCACTTTCGACGCTGAATCAGTTACGCCGCGAAGCCGTTGAGGCACTCGAATCACAACAGCATAATGTGGTGGGACATGCAACCAATAATCCACAACAGATGCTCTCACAGGCGCAACAGCAGGTAACATCGACAGGCGTACGCGACCAGGCGCCGAGCCTCCATGTGCTGGTGCGTCAGTCATGGCAACTTGAGGCGGCAATTGCGGCAAAGCCAGCAAGTATTACACTTGACTATCTCGAGTTGTATGGACTCAAAGATGCAGTTGCGCAGGTGCGTGCGGCAGGGATTGCCGTACAGGTGGCGAGTCCGCGCGTGATTAAACCGGGCGAGGAGCGTGTAATCAACTTCTTGCGCAAACTCGACTGCCCGATTTTGGTGCGTGGTGCTGGATTGTTGCATGAGTTGCAGGCGCATGGTGTGACTGAGATGATTGGTGACTTTAGTTTGAATGCAGCGAATGTATTGTCAGCACAATTGCTCCGTGATGCGGGCGTCAGTCGATTAGCGCCCACACATGATTGTAATGCGGTACAAATCGGCGATATGGTGCGTCATTTGGGCAGCGATGCGCTCGAGGTGATAGCCTATCATCATTTGCCAGTGTTCCATACCGAGCATTGTGTGTTTTGTCGCTTTTTGTCGAAGGGTACGAGCTACAAAGACTGTGGGCGCCCGTGTGAGCAACACCAAGTGGCGTTACGCGATCGCAACGGTCGAGCACATCCAGTAATTGCGGATGTTGGCTGTCGTAATACCGTGTTTGGTAGCGAGGCTCAAGAGGGGAGCAAGCATATGGCGAGTTGGTTGGCTGCTGGTGTGCGCCACATCCGGCTTGAGTTTGTGCAAGAAGGTGCGCCCGAAGTGACACAGGTGATTCAGCTCTTTCGTAATGGCTTGAGTGGTGCTATGAGTTGGCATGAGGTCGGCCGTAGTCTGCGCCAAGCGGCACCGAGTGGCACGACAGAAGGGAGCTTCTTTGTGCCAGAGGGGCACTTTGTTATTCCGCTACGCTAATATGCAACGTGCCGCGACTACCATAGTAGCCGCGGCACGTGCGTTTGTAAAATGTTGACTACTTAGACCCCGACAACCAATGCAAGTGCATATAGTATCGCGGTAATTGTTGTTGCAACCATCAAGCTGAGCTTTGCAAAGCGTTTGAGGTGATGTAATGCGATGCGGCGCGGGTGAAGTGTCACAATTTGTGTGGTTGTCTCAATGGTGGTTTGGGTGGGATGCATACCGCGTGAAGCTGGGTGTACGTTTTGCATTACTGGTTCCTTCCTAACCATATCAGTGTGGTTGTTGTAATGAATAACCCGGCAAGAAGTGCTGTTGTTGGCGCGTCAAGCCAGACAGTGGATGCATCTGCAACGCCTGTGTTTGGCAGGCGGCTCGGCCCAGATCGTGTCGTTGGCATAACGATAACAATTGAGGTCGACGTAGGTGTGATGGTGGCATGCGGCGTAGGTGTTGTATCAGGTGTGCGAGTCGCGGTCTGTGTTGGTCGCAACGATGCATAGGTGGCATCGATAATACTGTTGACCCGTACCTGGTTGTATCTATACAACGCATACCCAACGGTGGCCACCGTGGCAATGAGCAAGATGAGAATGACTCCTTGTTTCATGCCGTTAACCTTTTGTCATACCTTAGTACGATTGATTATAGTAGTAAATGCAAAAAAGTAAAGTTACGCATCTATACCTTGATATGTGGACTGTAATCCACTGACATCATTTGTTCATCATGTCTGTGGGGAGTTGTAATCTTGCTTAGATTACACAAGTTGTTGGTAGTAATTTGTTGAAAATCCTTGAGAGTCTGTGCATTTAATAAAAACAATTACATGATGCGTTGTTGCAGTTGAACGTCAATAAGGCGTTGATGAATATACTATGACGAACCGTTACATCGTAGATAACAATAGTAGTATGAACAATAGATAGTTTGATTACTATGTATTATCATACGATAACTCATAACAATGTGTATTGTCACAAACTGTCATCAAACAGGTATGCAGACCTTCGTATGGATTGCAGTCTATAATAGAAAGCAGAGGGGACAAGCACGCAATAGAGGCGGATGTCATGATACGTGATGCGCGGCGGTACACACAGGTACAACGTGCGGACAATAACGGAATTGATTTGTTGGCTGAATTACTCACAGTGCGTGACACACAGCACTTGCGCTTTGGTCGGCATAGTATAACGATTCCTGACATTGTGCATGTAATTGCCAACGAAATAGGGATGCGACCGGCTGGGAGTCATGCTGAAGCAAAGACCGCTTCATATATTGCATCATTGTGGCAGATGGCTGATGTGTTGCACTGGAGTGATGCATTTGTGGTGCCTCCACGACCACAGAGTACTACGGTGATAGTTGCTGTGATGAGCATGATTGTGACGCTGGTGGCATTAGTTAATCCACCGCTCGCATTATTTGTGGCAATAATTGGGGCAGGAATCGCCTTTTGGCCGGTGTATCGTGATGTGCCTGTGGCGCGTGGGCGCCGTGACAGTAGCCAAAACGTGATTGCCATTCGAAAAACAAAAACTCCGCCACGGCGGCGGGTCGTCTTTATTGCTCCACTCGACACGTTTCGTACGATGGATCGATTTAGTCAGCCGCGACAGCGCTTTGTGGCTATGGTCGTGCAGTTGGGGTTGGTGTTGCTCGCAGCCCTTGATCCCAACCCATTAGTATCGATCCCGTTAGCCGGCTTTAATATTGCGTGGCTAGGCTTGATTGTGACAATCTATTTGGGATTTGCAGCTATGGCTGAGCAACGCCTGCGCCAGTTGCCAACGCGCGGTGCGGTGAGCCATGCTGGCGCGTTAGCGGTGTTAGCGCGTGTGATGGATGAGCTTGACGATTTGCGGCATACGGAGATATGGGCAGTTGCGACGGGGGCTGGGAGCACCAGCGCAGGCATTAGTGATTTGATGCAACGCTATCCGTTTGACGCGAAGTCAACGTTTTTTGTGGGGTTAAGTGGTCTTGGTCGGGGGACGTTGAGTTATGTGATTCATGACCAGTATGATCGCGATCGTGCGATTGATCCGTTGATGTTGGAGATAATGGCTGAGCTTCAGCCATATATTGAGATTGATGCCCGCACCCACAAACAACCCAGTGTCTTGCGCCCACTCATGCGGCAACAACGACGATGTATTGACATCACGTGTGTTGATGATGCGGGGTATGTACCTCTTCAAGGAACGCCACAAGATATTGTTGATGCAGTGAGTATGTCGATGCTCGAGCGGAGTGTGCGCGTGTGCACGATGATGATACGCGCCATAGATGCATTGAATTAATCACAGGAGGAGGGCAGCGATGCAAACGAATATTTTGACATGGTTACAACGTTTGGTGCAGATCCCCAGTGTGACGCCGAATCACGCCGGGCCCAAAGCACTGACGCCAGGCGAAGCTGCTATGGGTACCTACGTGGCACGGGTTTTTCAAGACCTTGAAGCTGACGAACTCGTGTATGACCCAGTACTCCCCAAACGAGACAACGTCTATGCAATCTGGTACGGCCAATCGCCCGAGGTCTGTCTGCTCGACGTGCACATGGATACGGTCGGTGTCGAACAGATGACCATTGATCCATTTGGTGGTGAGATTCGTGATGGCAAAATGTACGGACGGGGCGCAGTTGACACCAAAGCCAGCCTAGCGATTGCGCTTGGCGTCATCGAAGAACATCTTGCGAGCGGCAAGCCGTTGCCGTATACCATCATGATTGCGGCCACAGTTGACGAAGAAGAGGGCGGCACTGGAGCATTAGCACTGGCCAAGTGGCTCAAACAGCGCAATTGGCGCCCACGCACGATGGTAGTGGCTGAGCCGACGCTGTGTCAGCCGGTATATGGCCACAAAGGTCTCGTGCGCCAGTTCATCAGTGTGCAAGGGGTGGCAGCGCATACGGCGCAACCGCATTTGGGCCAAAACGCCATTGCGGCGATGGCACATATTATCAGCGCATTGGTGGCTGAGCACGAACGCCTGCAACAGCTTCCACCGGCCGGACTCGGTCATGGCACGCTGACGGTGTCACTGATTGATGGTGGGCGCGGGATGAATATCGTGCCCGATCATTGTCGGATTGGTATCGACCGCCGTGTTGTTGATGGCGAAGATGTGGCGCAGGTCGCTGCAGATATCGAGGCCATCTGTCATGCGGCTTCGCCGCTGCCGGTGACGGTCGAGCAGGTCATCCACGCCAATGCCTTTTATCAGGATCCCACACACCCATGGGTCAGTGAGATTACGCAGTACCACGCCAACGAGACCACCATTGCGCCCTATGGTACGAACGCTTATGCCTATACCGATTTGGCCGATTGTTGCGTGGTGTATGGTCCTGGTTCGATTGCCCAAGCACATACAGCTGACGCGTGGATCGAAGTGGCCGAGATTGAGAGTGCAGCCGGGTTCTACCGCAG